>CALRWM010000074.1:0-28118 GCA_943371875.1 Prosthecobacter debontii
TCGCCGCCTGGAGTTGCTCCAGCGTGGCGTTGTCCACATCAGGTCTGAGTTCTTGCGCTCTCAACAACCATCCTCAAAGCACTGCCGCCCGTTTTGTACAGCACTTTTTGCTCCGTTATCCGGAAATCAGTTTTGGAAATCGCTATAAAACCCCTTCATCATCTCTTTCCGCCCTTCATTGAAGAGATGGATGCCCTGCGCACCGGCAGCGCGGACTTTCGCGGCGCGTTGCTCGTAGTGCTCGCGGGTGAGGAGGGTGTGGGGCGGGGGCTTCATCTTGCCGGCGGCGATGAGGCGGTCTTCTTCGGCGGTGACGTCGTGGCCTTTGACGGTGGCTTCTTCGCCAAAGATCACGGCGCAGCCGCTGCCCATGGCCATCTTCACAAACGGCGCGATGTCGAAGTCGTAGCCACCCAGCCCGTACTGGCCCACGACGAGGTAGTCGAGCATGCCTTCCTTCAGCCAGCTCTCGATGTCGCAGCCCCAGGTCGCGTACTTCTTCCAGTCAATGCGTGCGGAGAGGCCGAGGTGCCGGCCCTTGCGTTTGCCGGCTTCATCCAGCAACTGGCGCACGTCACGGACAAAGCGGTTCATCATCTCAAAGCGCAGCGGAAACCAGCGCGGATCATCCTGCGGCACAGTGCTCGCATCAATGCCGTACTTCGCCTTGAAGGCATCGCTCATCGGCTTCTCAAAACCGAAGAACGTGGGATGACGCTGGAAGTCGAGGTTGATGCCGTCGATGTCTTGCTCCACCACCTCGCGCAGGATGTTGAGCTTGAACTCGCGCACTTCGGGAAAGGCGAAGGACTGGTGAGAGCCCGGCTTGCCTTTCGCATCCAGCACCCGGAACTCGGGATGCTTCCACCAGAATCTGCCGTTGGCAAAGCGTGGAAAACTGCCGCCCCACATGCTCTCCGCGTAGTCGCCGTTCATGCGCAGGGAGGCATAGCATGAGATGCCCGCTTTGTGGCAGGCGGCGGTGACGATGCCGAGGGTGTTTTCTCCCGCATCCGCCATGCGCTTCACGGTCTCATGCGCCAGCTTGTCGCCACGGCGTGGGAACTCCGTCAGGCCGGTGCCGTAGAGCTCGGTGACTTTCGAGGGATAGTTTGAGCGGCTGCCCGCGATGACACACCACTCCATCACCGCGACTTGCGTGTCTTTGTAAGAGAGCATCGACTTCTGCAAATCCTCCGCGTGCTTGTAACGACCGCTGTGAAAGGAGCTGAAGCCATCGTCATAGGCGATGACGACCAGCGAACCATTGCGCGGCTTTGGTGGCTCTGCGGAGAAGAGAGTGGTGCTGAGCGCGAAGACAGCGGGCAGGAGAAATCGGGTCATGGGAGGAAAACGAGGTTGGTGGACAACTCTCACGGAGCCGAGCGCAGAAAGGCGATGATGCTGGCCACCTGCTCAGGCTTCAGCGCATCGCCGAGTCCGGCGGGCATGAGCGAAATATTGCGCAGCGTGGTGATGTCAGAGCGCCTGCGCAGTACGGTGCGTTCCGCGCCGCCGGGGAGTTTCAAGGTGACGCTGGTGGGAGAGTCAGATGCGGCGATGCCGAGGAGCGTCTCGCCGCGCTGCGTTTTTACGCGCAGCGTTTCATAGCCCGGGCGCGCGGCCTCGCTGGGAAAAAGCACGTCCCTCAGGATGACCTCCGGCGCGCGCTGAAACTCCGCATCCAGATCCGGCCCCACGCTCACGCCGATGCCGTGAGACTTGTGGCAGGCACCGCAGATGCTTTGAAACAGCACGCGGCCTTCTTCGAGATTGGGCTTCTCCTTCAGCGAGGCCAGCACGGCGGGCACGCGCTTTTCCCAAGCGGCATTCTGCTCGGCGCTGGGTGCGGTGGGCACAGGCACCTCGGCTTGTTGGGGCAGGGCCTTGGTTTCTTCGAGACCGAGGCGCAGGATGTCGCCAGCCTTGCCGGTGGTAACGACCGCGAGGCAGGCGGAGATCTCCTTCGCATCGCCACGGCTGGCGATGATGCCGGCGAGGTTGTTCATCACCGGCTCGCTCTTTCCTGGATTTGCGGCAAGCGCCAGCAGCAGGTCCTTTTCCAAATGATAGGCGGAGCTCGCGATCGCCGCATCCATCCACTTGAGCTGGCCATGGTTTTGCGCCAGCGCGAGGAGCGCTTCTTGGTCGGCACCAACGCTGAGTGCGAATTGCAAGGCGAGGTTGGGCTCCAGCTCTTGTTCGAGGCTGAGTGCGCGCGTCGCGGCATCCAGCGGCTTGTCATCCTCCTTACGCAGATGCTGCACCAAAGCTTCGGCGGCTCTGAGTTTTGGGTGCGTGTATGGCTCCTTCGCTTCCAGGATCCAGATGCGGCCGCGGTCGTTCCCATGGGTTACGCCATACTGCTGCTGCAGGTGGCGGGGGATGGCGGAGTAGTCTTCGATGATTTCGCGGTAGAAGTCGCAGATGGCCATGTTGCCATCGGGCGTGCGTGCGAGGCTCATGGGATGAAACCAGGAATCCCGTGAGGCGAGAAATTCGCTCTGCTCCTCACCCTTCACGCGCTCCAGTCGCAACCGCGTGCCATCACGCACGATGTCTGCGCGGTGGATGAGACTCTGCGCGGGCTCGCACACGAAGTACTGGCCGCGCCACACCAGCGGGCCGCAGGCGGAGGTGAAGTAGCCGGAAGCTGCAGCATCGCTGAGACTGATCTTGCGATAGAAGGCGAAGTACTCCGCATGCTGCTCGCGCTTGGTGCGCCAAGGGTGCGGTTTGGAGATGGGATAGACGCGCGTGTCATCGCTGGCCGGTGCATCCAGCAGCGGCGCGGCGGCGTCCGGATTGCGCATGAGGTAGCGCCACGGGATGGGCGTGACGTACAGACCAGGATGCGTCGTGGTGCAGACAAAGCGCTCGCCGCCGGGCGTGAAGGCCATGCCCATCGTCTTGGTGCTGCCACTCACAGGCTCGATGGCGCTGCCATCCGCACGGATGCGGAAGTCCGTGGCAGGCAGCGTCACGGGCTTCGCCAGATGCGGCCCTGTGATCTCGCCCCCGGCCCAGCCGCGTCCCAAGTAGTACCAGCCATCCGGCCCCAGTGTGGGTGCATTGATGCCTCGCTCCAGATTGCCCGTGCCAAAGCCGCTGAAGAGTTTCTCATTCACGTCGGCTTTGTCATCACCATCGCTGTCCTTCAGAAAAACAATGTGCGGTGCGCAGGCCACGATGAGTCCACCATTCGCTGCGGCGATGCCGTAGCACGGCGGCAGGCGATCCGCCCACACGATGGCCTTGTCCATCATGCCGTCCCCATCGGTGTCGCGCAGCAGCTTCACCGTGCCGTAGGTTTCCGCCTCGGCCTTCTTCTTCGCCTCCTCGCTCGCCTGAATGCGCCGCACTTCGAGATCGAGCTTCCCTGTCTTGTTGAGTTCGTCGATGTCGTACTGCCCTTCGACATTGTAGCCGTGCAGCTCACACACAAAGCAGCGACCTTTGTCATCCCAGCAGATGCCCGAGGGCTCATGGATCAGCGGTTCGCTGGCCAGCAGGCGGATCTGATAACCCGCCGGTACCTGAAACAGCTCCGCGCTTTCCGCCGGAGACAGCGCCTTTGGCGCATCGTCCGGTTTGGGGATCTCTCCACGCGCCGAGGAAAACACGAGCAGAACCAGGGCCGCAGTGCGGAGGCGCATTCCATCAGGCAAAGAAAAGCTGGGCAACATTCAGAAACTACGTGCTTCGAAACGCCAATCTTCAACTGCCCCGGCAGACGAGCGCCGCCAGCATGGATCCGTGAGCATGAAAAAAAAAGGCGGACCCTCTCGGGCCCGCCTTCGTGAATTGTCCGGCTAGGAAACTTACTTCGCCTCAGGCGTCTTCGCGCCTTCCTTGAAGCAGTAGAGGTGCGTGTGGGTGGTCACATACAGCGCGCCGTTGGCGGCGACGACGCTGCTGAGGAGGGGGGAGGGGAACTCGATGGTGCCGAGTTCTTTGAGTTCCTTGCCTTCGGCGAGGATGAAGAGTTCGCCTTCTTCATTGCCGATCCACACCTTGCCATCAGCAACGAGCGGGCTGGCCCAGATGTGGCCCTTGGTGTCGAACTTCCAGTATTCCTTGCCGGTTTTGGCATCCAGGCAGAAGACGCGGCCGGTGTAGTCAGCAGCATAGACGAGGCCGTCCTTCACCGCAGGGGTGGAGATGGTGCGCTCGATGCCCTTGAAGGTCCACAGGGCTTTGCCGGTGAGGTCGCCTTTGCCTTTGGGGTCGATGCAGCTCAGGCAGCCGACGCCTTCGCCGTGCTCGGGGTCCTGGCCGATGTTCACATAGATCAGGCCGTCGGCGATGGTTGGAGTGGCGATGATCTCGCTGGGGCCGTCGTACTCGACGTACTTGATCGGCTCACCGGCGGAGTTCTTGCGATACTCGGGTGGGTTGGCATCATAGCGCCAGTATTCATTGAGGATGTCCAGGCCCTCGGCGTCCTTGTGCGTCTCAGGAGCCATGGAGTACACCCAGCCGTCACCGGCGGCGAAGACGATCTGCTTCTTGCCGTTCACTTCCACCGAGTTCGGGGAGGACCAGGAGCAGTGCAGCACGCGCTCGGAGGCGACGTGATCCATTTCACCGAGGAGCGCACCGGTTTCGGCGTCCAGCATGATGAAGCTCGGGGAGTTCGGGGCGGGGATGTTCGTGTGCGTCCAGTCCACGCCGTTGCAGGTGGGGACGAAGACCTTGCCGTCAATCACCAGCGGATAACCGGCGGTCGCATTGTGCTGGAAGACGCCGAGTTCTTTGTACATGTCATACACCCAGAGGATGTCTGCGTCCGCGTCGCCGGGGGTGAGGGGGGCGGTGGGCTTGCCGTCTTTATCGAGCGGAGCCATGAAGGCGCCTTCGTCCTGCATGCCCTGGTTGCCGTTGGAAAGGCCCTTCACGTCCAGACAGACGATCTGGCAGCGGTTGCCAGGCACGTAGGCTTTGTCGCCGACGATGGTCGGGCTGGCGCAGATGCCGAGGTATTCCCAGTCATTGACTTTGCCGCTGCCCATCTTGGGCGAGACCATCTGCCACTTGAACTGGCCGGTGTACTCATCAAACACCATCATGATGCCGCGGTCACCGATCTGCTTGTCGTTGCGCGGCGATTCATTGTTCGTGCCCACATAGACCTGACCATTCGCGACCATCGGCGTGCCGTAGGTCTGGGAGCCCAGCTTGGCCACCCACAGGCAGTTCTTCGTGGTGCTTAGGTCGATGTCTTCCGCACCGGGGGCCTTGTTGGCGTCCTGCGCATTCGGACGCAGGCGTCCGGCTACTTTGGGCGCGGCCTTCGGGCCGTATTTTTTGCCGGGATTGAAATCGATCGGCAGGCCTTTTTCGTCGGACACCATGTTGCGGGTGTTGCCACCGCCCCATTGGGGGTAGTCGGCGGCGTGAAGCGAGGCCGAGGCAACCAGGGCCGCAGCGAGGATGGGGGTGAGTTTCGTGGTCATTTGATCGAAAGGGATGCAGATGGGGTGGATGACTCGGGCTTACTTGTTGGAGGTGACGCTGAGGTTGTCGAGGAAGACGCGCTTCTGATTGAGAGCGGTGAATCCAAAGATGCCGGGGGAGCCATTGGTCTGCGCTCTTGGCACCTTGACCTCCAGGGTCCAGGCCTCGGGCTCAGGCTGTGATTTGTCCCAGGCCTTGGCGTGGATGACGCCGCTGCCGTCTGCCGCCACATCGACGCGGCTCTTGAGCGTGTACCAGGTGTTGGCCGTCATCTTGAACGGCGCTTCCTGCCGCAGGCGCTCGGGGTTTGAGCTGATCTCCAGCTTGCTTGCGTTGCCACGCAGGCAGACGAGGTAGCGCTGGTTGACCATGCCGATGTCGGACTTCGAGCGGGCGCTGCCTTCTGTCATCACGTCCGCCTGCATCGTGTAGTTGGACAAGTGGGAGGCGCCGACGAACACCGTGGCGCGCTGGAAGAGCAGGCGGTCAAAGGTCTTGGCAAACACCTTGTTGGCGTTGAGTTCGCGCACGTCGAATTTAAAGCGCGCGCCGATCCATGGCAGCGGCGGGTAGGAGAATTTGATCTTCTCCTCCGGCTGTTCGACGTTCAGCTCATACTTCTCGAAGTCTTCCTTGATCGGCAGATTGCGCAGCGTGCGGCCGCGGATGGTGCCGGTCAAGCCGTCAGAGGAGGTGGCCTTGAATGCGCCGGCGCTGGACTTGGCATCCGCTGCGGAGACGAGCTCGCCTTTGTCATTGAACTTGGCATCCATGGTGGCCTTCACCTTCGCCGTGGGCGGGATGAAGCTTTCCCACTTCACGTCGGAGACCTTGTCACTCACCACAAATCCGTGCGCATCGATGCTGCGGACGCGGAAGGCCTGCTTGTCACCGGTCATCAGCACCGTTTCCGCCGGGATGATCTGCAATGCGACCGCCTTGCCGGCCTGCGGGATTTCCACCTTCGGCGCGGCATCCACCTTGATGCCCTTGTTCGGAATCGGGAAGGAGTAGAGGTGCTCCGTGGTCGTGACATACAGCACGCCGTCGCACACGCTCGGCGCACCGAGGCAGCTTCCTTCCAGTTTGATCTCCTGCACGATCTCGCCGTCCTTTTCACCGGGCTTCACCACCACAAGCTTGCCTTCCATCATCGGGCAGTAGAGCAGACCGTCCACATACAGCGGGGTGGAGTGCAGGTTGGCGTTGCTGAGCTTCTTCTTCCACATCTCCTTGCCGGTGGTGGCATTGATCGCATACAACGTGGCACCGTCATCAAGCTGGTACACCACGTCTCCCACCAGCACGGGGGAGCTGCTGGTGGCGGACAGCGGCAGGCGCCAGACTTCGACGCTGGGTTCAAGCACCAGGCTCTCAGGGCCTGTGGGATTGCTCAGCGTCTCCGGCAGCTTGATGCAGACCATGCGGCCCTTCTCCGTATTGTCCAAGTTTTCATCCCCATGGATGGTGATCAGCGTGCCTTTGTGCAGCACTGCGGAGGCGTTCACGCCGTTTTTGCAGATGGGCATTTTCCAGTGCGCTTCGCCATTGCGTGCGTTCACGCACACGATGTGGCCGCAGCCGGTGGTGTAATACATCACACGGCGGCCATCACGTGTTTCGACCACGGGGGTGGAGAATGAGCTGTCCACCGGCGGCACCACGCCTGGGCGCGACCACCAGACCAGTTCGCCCGTCTTTTTGTCAAAGGCATAGATGCGGTCGGCGGCAGGACCGTCAGCGCCCCAGTTGGAGAAGATGAAATGCGTCATCACCAGATCGCCTTCGATCACCGGGCTTCCCACGCGGGCGTTGGGGAAGGTCATGCGGCCAAAGTCTTCCATCAGCGGAATCTCAAACACCTTCTTGCCATCCAGCTCCCAGCAGTAGAAGAGGCCGGCGTTGCTCACGAGGTAGATGCGCTTCGTTTCAGGATCGACCGTCGGCGCGCCGATGGAATAGCGGTTGTAGATCGAATCACTCAGGTAGTCGGGAATCTCATGCTCCCAGAGCTTCTTGCCCGTCTTCGCATCCAGACAGGTGATGAGTTCGGTAAGATCGGTCGTCTCCCCCCGGTAGCCCCACAGGATCACCTTGCCCTCAAACACCACCGGCGTGCCACGGCTGCGCGCATCGTAAGTCCAGGCGGGCTTGTCGGAGAGTTTCCCTGCATCTGTGTAATGCTCCAGGCTCACGCCGGTCTGCAACGGACCTCGCCAGTTGGTCCAATCATTCGCTTGGGAGATTCCAGTCAGAGCCAGAGTGGCGGCAAACAAACAGCCGAAGGAGGGGCGGGGACGGTGGTGCATGGATTGGGAGGGGAGGATGGAAATGAAACATCGTGAGCACGCGCCGCGCTTCAATGCGATTTTCATACCTTTCGCAAGGGAGGTGTCACTAGCTGTCAATGGGGGGACAATGGCAACGCATCATACGCCCGCCATCTTGCAGACGGACGCCAGCAGAAAAGAGAGGGGGAATGAACGGCAAGGGACGAATGGTCTGAGAGGGGCTCTGCCATGGCCATAGGCTGCACGCGGTAGAGTCAAGTCCGCAGGCCATGACACCTCATCTCAAGAAGTCTTTAGGCGAATGCAGAGGGTGGCTTCCTCCCCGGAAGTTCATCCTTGGACCTCAGTCGCTACTACTTTTCAGCAGCAGCCTGACGCAACTCGGCATCGCCGGCTGGCATGGCGGCGGACTGCCGCTGCCACCGGCGCATCAGCTTGATGAACTTGATGGTGTCCTGCACCGGACGGATCTTGGTTTTTTCGGCACCGTAGATGGTGCTTACCGGCACGCTTTGAATGGTGAATCCGGCGCGGCTGGCCAGCAGCAGCATCTCCGTTTCAAAGTCAAAATGGTCGCTGCTGCCCATGATGTAGGTCACCAGGCTGGAGCGCACAAGGCGGAAGCCGCACTGCGTGTCCGGAATGCGTACCCCACAGGCATTGCTGATGATGCGCGACATCAGGCTGTTGATGAAGCGGCGCACCATGGGCATGCCCTTGACGTTTTCAAAACGATTGCCCACCACCACATAGGCGGAGCCATCGCGTGCAGGAGCGGTGAAGCGCGGAATTTCCTCCGGCGCGTGCTGGCCGTCCCCATCGAGGAGCAGAATAAAATCAAAGCCACGCTCGGTCAGGCTCTTCATGCCCGTCTTCATGGCCGCGCCCTTGCCCTGGTTGACCGTGTGCTTGATGACTTCAGCTCCGGCTTTCCTGGCCAGCTCCGCAGTGTCATCAGGCGAGCCGTCATCCACCACCAGCACCAGGTCCACATGCGGAATAGTCCGCTGCACCACATCGGCAATGGCCATCGCTTCTCGGTAGGCCGGAATGAGTGCAGCGATCTTGCACGCGGGGGTTGGGGTCTGGCTGGCGGCCTGCATGAATTAAGTGGGTTGGCAATCTTCCACGGTTTCCCCAACCCTGTCCAACCAGAATAATTGGTGACAAAAAATTAAAGTGACATTTTTTTTCATCTCGCACGCAGAAAGAAGCCGGGTATGGAAAGCTTCCCGTTCCTCCCCCCTTCCTGCTTCATTCCCCGACCCAACCCCTGATGCCTGCCTCCTTCACGCTTTCACCCAAGGATCGCGTGCTGGTGTTTGCCCCTCATCCGGATGACGAGGCACTGGGCTGCGGCGGGCTGATCCAGCATGCCGTGGCGCTGGGTGCGCAGGTGCGGGTCATTTTTCAGACCGATGGCGACAACAATCCCTGGCCGCAGCGCTACGTCGAGCAGCGCTGGACCATCGACGCCTCCTGCCGCCAGCGCTGGGGAGCACGGCGCCGTCTTGAGGCGGTGCGCTCCTTGCAGACTCTCGGCCTGCAGGCGGATGCGGCGGTCTTTTTCGGCCTGCCGGATCAGGGGCTTACCCGGCTGTCGCAGCAGAAAGACGCGCGCACCTTGGATCTGCACGTGGCAGAGCTGCAAACCTTCCGCCCCACGCTGCTGGTGGTGCCCTCCCAGGATGACAATCACCCTGACCACGTTGGCTCCTACGACCTTATTCAAGAGTCCATGCACCGTGCCGGGATGGACCTGCCGCATTGGGCCTACCTCATCCACCGACGCTGGTTTTGCCCTGAGGCGGCGGGGCTCACCCTGCAGCTCACGCTGAGGCAAAAGGCCCGCAAGCTCGCGGCCATCGAGTGCCACGAAACCCAGCTTTTCCTTAGCAGCTCCCGCTTTTGCGGGTATGCACGCGATCTAGAAATCTTCATTCCATCCAACCCTGCCTGATGTCCACGCGCTCCCAATTCCTTACCCTTCTCGCTATCTGTACGGTCATGTTCTGGTGGCGTCTCGGGCATCTGCCCCTGATCGACCCCGATGAGCCGTTCTACGCGCAGACCACGACGGAAATGGTGAAGGGAAATGAATGGCTCACGCCCACCATCTTTGGCGAGCGCCAGTTTGAAAAGCCCATCTTCTTCTACTGGCAGTCCATGATCGCGCAGAAGATCTTCGGCCAGACGGAGCTCGCCGCACGCGTGCCCTCCGCCGCCGCCGGCACGCTGCTGGTGTTTCTCACCTGGATTTTTGGGCGGCGCATGTTCTCGCCCCGCGCCGGTTTCTGTGCGGCCGTCGTGCTCGCCACGGGGGTGGAGTACGCCTTCATGTCGCGGCTCATGCTCACCGACATCTTTCTGGCGCTGTGCATCAGCGCCTCGGTCTTCTGCTTCTGGCTGGCCACGGAGGAGGAGGACAAACGCGACCGCTGGATGATCCTGCACTTCATCGCCTCCGCGCTGGCGATGCTGACCAAAGGCCCCGTCGGCTTCCTGGTGCCCACGCTTGGCTCCATTTGCTATCTCTGGATCTCGGGCAAGCGCTCTCCCTGGCGTGGCAAGGGCCTCTGGCTTGGCATCGTTGCCTGGCTTCTGATCGCAGGCCCGTGGTATGCCACCATGTTTTCCAAGTACGGCATGGAATACTGGCACCGCTTCTTTGTGCATGAAAACTGGGAGCGCCTCACCAGCGCCGAGCACAAGCACAGCAACCATTGGTGGTACTACCTCATGATCCTCGTGGCGGGAAATCTGCCCTGGATTCCGCTGCTCATCGCCGCCGTGGTGCGCACCGTGAAGGACATCAAAACCGACCGCCGCATGCTCTTCCTGGTGTGCTGGTTCGTGCCCAACCTGATCTTCTTCACCATCTGCAACAGCAAGCTGCCCACCTACACCTTCTTCCTCTTCGTCACCCTCGCGCTGGTGATGGGCCACACACTTGATCAATGGATCGGCAAAGGCTTCCGTGGCAAAGGAGAGCGCATCCTCGTCTCCGCCCTCGCCATCCTGCAGACCGTTCTCGTGCTGGGAGCCGCCAGTGCGATCACGCTCATGCTGCCCAAGGACAGCAACGCCTTCATCAAAGACCTGTCCCCGGTCATCTACGTCCTGGCGGCGATCATCAGCGTGCCGATGGTGCTGATGCTCTTGCGGCGCACCGTTGCCTGGGCCGGAACCACGGTTCTGGTCACGGCCTTCATCATCATGTACATGCAGTACGGGGTGGATGCCAAGGTCATGGAATACACCTCCACCCGTGGCATCGCCGCAGAGGCCATGAAAGCACGCCAGCCCGGCGAGCCGATCATTTCCTCCAGCTTTATTGCCCGCGCCGTGACCTACTACACCGGCAGCATGCCCGATGGCGTCATCTTCTTCCCTTCCAGGCCGGAGCAGTTGCAGCCCTACTTCACCCCGCATCCGCCGCTGCACATGCTGCGTGCAGACACCGGCACAAAGGAATTCGCCAGCAAATACCCCAGCATCCTCTGCATCGCCTTGATTCGTGATCTGAACCATTTCCGGTCCTCCGGCTCCGTGCTGCGCGACAACTGTGAAGTGCTCAAGTCCCTCGGGGATCGTGTCCTCATCCGCATCAAGGCCACGCCCTGATGGTGTTGCCAGAGGCGCTGTGATCGGTGCCGGCCTATAAATCTGTGGCTGCCAGTGCCATAGACCTTCCGCATTTCTCCACTTCACAACTCGACAAGCAGGCGTGGTTGCGGTGTAATTCCGTTATTCCAACCTCCTGCATGCAGTCCAAGTCACGAACAGCACCCGATATTCGCGATCACGAGACCCTTCGTATCATCGGCCAGGGGGCCTTTGGCGAGGTCTGGCTGGCGCGCAGCGTCACTGGAGTATTGCGCGCGGTGAAGGTGGTGTGGCGGGAGGACTACGACCGGCCGGACTCCTTTGAGCGCGAGTTTGAAGCGATCAAAAAGTTTGAACCCATCTCACGCCGTCATGAGGCGCTGGTGCCCATCCTGCAGGTGGGGCGCAACGACCTTGAGGGCTTCTATTACTATGTGATGGAGCTGGCGGACGATCTGGAGACTGGCCGCGAAATCCATGCGGACACCTACAAGCCCCACACGCTGGGGCTGCAGATGAAGCGGGACAAATGCGTGTCTGCCGATCTGTGCATCAAGCTGGGCGCGACCATCGCCGAGGGGCTGGACTACCTGCACCGCAATCAGCTCATCCATCGAGACGTCAAACCGTCGAACCTCATCTTCATCGACGGCATCTGCCGGCTGGCGGACATCGGGCTGGTGGCCCTGCTGGGGCAGCGCAGTTTTGTGGGTACGGAGGGCTTTGTGGCTCCCGAGGGGCCGGGCTCGGCGGCCTCCGACATTTTCTCCCTGGGCATGGTGCTGTATGAGGCGAGCACCGGGAAGGACCGCCTGGATTTTCCGGACCTGCCATCCTGCGCGGACACGGGGTCCAGCCTGGAGGTCTGGCGCAGACTTCAGGATGTGGTGTGCACCGCTTGTGCGCCCAAGGCCAAGGGGCGTTTTGTCAGTGCGCGCGAGATGGCGCTGGCGCTGCGTGGCGAACCGCTGCCTTCCTCCCGTCGTCTGATGTGGTCGTGGATCGCCGTCGGTTCGGTGGCGCTCCTGCTGGCGGTGGGATTTGGCATGTGGCTGGCGCAGAATCATCGGACGCGCACGCTCATGGCGGTGAACAACACCGTGCCGCGCCTCAAGATCGTGACGACGCCTCCGGGCGCTGTGGTCTTTGCCGGCGAAGAAAAACTCGGTGAGACGCCGCTGGAACTCAATCCTGCTGAAGGGGTGCCGGTGATCTATCAACTGCGCCTGCCGGGCTACAAACAGATCGAGATCGATCACATCGCGCTGGATGAAAAGCCGGCGATGTTTGACCTGAAACTGGAGCCCTCCAAGCTGCCGCAAAAGGGCGAGCGCTGGGCGAACAGCCTCGGCATGGTCTTCAAGCCCGGCCCGGGCGGACACATCAGCGCGGAGCCGGTGGAGATGAAATTCTTCAAACGCTTTCTGGAGTCCACCGGCCGATCATTTGAAGGCAAGGTGGTGCGGTATCAGCGCGGCAAAGATCAGGAGTCGGCCTATCTGGTCGTCGTCCCTGACGGGGATGCGGAAGCCTTTCGCTACTGGCTGACGGACCGCGACCGCAGCGAGGCCTTTCTAAGCCAGGAACACCGCTATGAGGTGGAGCCGTTCTACTTTGTGGAAAGCGGTCAGGCCGCCGCCGATGACATGCCGGATGGCCGGGACATGGACAAAGGGGAGCTGACGGAGGAAAAGAACTGGCGTGCGTTTCACCTGCGCGTGGAGCGGCAGACCTACGGCAGCGTGGTGGTGCACAGCCAGCCGGAAAAAGTGCGCGTGTTTCAGCACGATCAGTTTCTGGGCGAGACACCGCTGGAGCTTCCCCGTGTGCGCACCGGACCTGTGGAGTTTGAATTGCGTGAGGAAGGCTTCGCGGATGTGGTGCTGGAAGGCGAGGTGAGAGAAGGGGAGCAGGCGGAACTGATTGCCGACATGCAGACGCGCAAGGCCGTTACCTTTGGCCGCCAGTGGAAGGCGAACAGTCTCGGCATGAATCTGGTGCCGCTGGGGGATGTGATGCTTTCTGCGTGGGAAACCCGCCATCGCGACTACATGGAGTTTTGCAAAGCCACCCAGGCGCGCCGCCCCGGGCGGGTGGACGGCACCAACAAAGGCGGCGGAACACTGCCTGTGGTGGGGCTGGACCGCGACGAGGCCCGGGCCTTCTGCGCGTGGCTGACGGAACGTGAGCGCAATGCCGGGCTGATCGGCGCGAAGGATTCATACCGTCTGCCCACGGATGAAGAATGGAGCCGTGCGGTGGGCCTGCCGCTGGAGCGCGGTTCATCACCCGAGGAACGCAATGGCCGCATCCGTGGCATTTATCCCTGGGGCTTTGAATGGCCGCCGCCCGAGGACGTGGACAATCTTGCCGACATGAGCGGCGCGCGTAAAGCCAGCCTCGACAGCGCGATTCCCGGCTACGATGACAAATTTCCATTCCTCGCTCCCGTGACCGCACTGCGCCCGAATGACCGAGGCATCACGGGGCTGGCGGGCAATGTCTCCGAATGGGTGGAAACGGACTACACGCCGCTGCCACCCGCCAAGCCAGGTGACCCCGCGAAACCCGTTCTCGGCACCACGCGCGGCGGCAACTGGCGCTCCGCCTCCCAAGATGAACTGCTCGCCTCCGCCCGCATGCCGGTGCCGCCTGAGACACGGCGTAACACGATCGGCTTCCGCGTGGTGCTGGCGCATGGGAAATAAGGGCGCTGTGAATCATTTTGCCAATCCCGCGATCAGTGTACGTCATCGCGTGCCCACGGACGCCCGGCATTTATTCCCAAGGAACTGAGGGGCGGACGGCTCGCAGGCACCTCATGGTCGCGTCACCTGCAGGCGCAGGAAGCGCTGCGGATGGGCGGGATCGGTCATCAGATAAAGATCGCCCGCCGTCACGGCTCGGGTGTTGCCCGTGCCGGTTTCATTCACACTTGCGCCGGAGGCCAGCACGGTGAAGGCCGCGCCGTTGATGCTTTGGGCAAGGTCGGTCCACGTGGCCGTCAGCGAGTCCACTCCCTGAACGGTGAGCGTGATATCGTTGCGATCCAGGTAGCGTGTGAAGGCCAGTTGCAGGTGATTGGTTCCGTTCGCGGAGGCTGTGGGCAGGATGCCGGTGCCAGAGGTGCTGCCCGTTGGATCGCCGTTGAGCGCGTACTCGATCAAGTTGACAATGCCGTTGCCGTTTGGGTCGGCGCTGTCTGCAGCGTTGCCGGTGTTGCTGGTGGTGTTGAACTTGCTCTGCCGCCATGAGTCGGCTGCCGTCAGGCCCGTCCCGATGAGGGCGATATCAAACGGGTTCTTCGCCCCGAGCAAATTGCTGGCGATGTGAACTGCGGCGCTCCGCGCTCCAACGCCACCCGGAGTGAAGGTGACGGTGAAGGTGACGCTGCCGGAGCCGGCAGGGATGCTGGTGCCGCTCAGAGAGCTTACGGTGAAGTCGCCTGCGTTCGTGCCGTTCTTGGTGAGGACGAGGCTGGCAAGAGAGAGGGTGCCGGGATTGGTGATGGTGAAGGTCTTGGCAGTGCTGCTGTCGCCAAGCTTCACGTTGCCAAAGTCCACGCTGCCCGCGCCGTCTGTGAGGGCGGTGGTCTGCGTCACCACGATGTCGGGCAAGGGGATCTCATCCGCACCGACCACCGGCGAGGTGGCGCTGCGAGTGTCGCCATCGTAATCCGTGGTCAGTCCTGGGACGGGCGTGGCCGCGCCATTCACCAAAGCGTTGCCGCCGGCGGCGAGATGCAGGTCTGCGGTGGCGGGGGCGGCGAACATCGTGCTGGAGTAGCTGCCGCCGGGATTGCCGGCGCTGGAGTGGGTGTCGCCGGGGACGTTGGTCTGCCACTGCGCGTAGCTGATGGGGATGTCGGAGGCGCTGCCGCCATCACCGGCGTCAAAGAAGTTTGCCGCAGTGTTCAGGCCGGTTCCGGAATAAACGTTGCAGTCTATCACCAGGGTGCCGGCGCTGGCGGTGGAAAAGTTCGCTGCATAGTGATTGCTGCCGCCGGTGCGCAGGTTCAGGAAGATGTTGTTCTTCACCGTGGCGGTGGAGTCGCCGGCATAGGTGAAGGCCCAGGTGTCTCGAAACGTGCCGCCGCTGCCTGTGAGGAGCACGCTGTTGTACGCAATGAGGGTCGTGCTGCCGGCCGTGCCGTTGTCATAAATGCCGCGCAGGACCTGCGCCGTGGTGCCGGAGGAACTGAGGGCGATCATGTTGTTCACCACCGAGACGTTCTGGCCGGAGGCATGCTGGCAGAGGATGCCGTAGGCCGTGTTCGTGCCGCCAGAGGTGTTGCCAATATTCCACAGGCGGTTGCCAGACACCGTGGCGCTGCCGGAGGCGGAACCGATCGTGATGCCGGTGGTGGCGCCGCTGGAGGTGAGATCGTGGAGGGTGTTGTCCTGCACCGCATTGGTCCCCCGGCTGTTGACGACGATGCCGTTCAGCGTGCCTGTGCGTGCGGCGGTCTGGTAAACCGTGTTGCCCGTGATGGTCCATGAGCTGTTGCCGGAAAAAACGCCGATGCCCGTGCTGGCGAAATTGAACATGTCATTGTCGGAAACGGTGTTGCCGCTGTTGGCCACATGGTCCGAGCTGCCGAGCGAACTGACCAGATAGGCGGGCACGCTCGTGGCATCGCTGCGGTCACGGATTTGATTGCCGGTGATGGTGTTGTTGTCATTGCCGGTGACGGCGCCCGCCCGGAAAGTCACCACCCCATAGGGGTTCGCCGAGCCCTCGAGCACGCAGTTGCGCACGATGTTGTTGCTGGCGTCGTTGATGAACATGAGGGTGCACGCCAGGCTGCCGGTGTTGCTGTTGCGGAAAGTGAGCCAGCGCCCGCTGCCGCCGAAGCTGCCGTCCAAAATGATGCGCTGCGCTCCATTGAAGCGGATCAGCCCGTTTGTGCCGGTGCCGGTGATGGTGCGCATCGTCGCGCTGTTGGGCTGGATCGTCACGGTGAAGGCATTGGGATAGAGGTTCGAACTGGGCGCGTTGAGCACCACGCTGCCGTCCTCCGTGGTGTCGCCGGTAATGTTCACGGTGAGGTCGCTGCTGAGCGCGCCGTTGTTAATGGCCGCGAAGAGTCCGCCCGCGCCGCTCAGGCTGGAATAGCTGCCGCCAGGACCGACCGTCACGGTGCCACCCAGCGTGTCCAGGATGGTGTAGCTGTACACGCCGGTGGCGGGCTTGGCGCTGATGTGCTGCACCGGGGGATTGGACGAGGCTGCGGCGGCGGCGGGCCAGGAGCTGAGGTGGTTTGACGCATCCTGCGCGACGACGAAGTACTGGATGGTCTGGCCTGGGGTCACGACGCCGCCGATGATGAGTGAGTAATCAATCGTGAAGCTGTATTTGCCACCGCCGCTGTCAGTGCCGGTGACGTATTTCCAGCCATTGTCCGCCGATGTATTGCCGATGAAGGCATCGGCGTCCGTGGCCTTCTTGTAGTAGAGCCGCGGAGCACTGGCACGGCCGGCGACAGCGCCGCCGTCGTCGATGATGGTGGCCCACCCGGTGAGAACGCGGTCCGCCATGGTGCCGCTGGAGAGCAGCGGGTAGCTGATGGCGGGGGCTGGGTCGTAGGTGAAGCTGTCCGCGTCAGCGCCGATATCGACAGGAGTCAGGCTGCTACGCGTCTGACCGTCGAAATCATGCGTGATAGAGGCGATGAGCACTCCGTGGCCTTCGGCAGGATTGCTGGACTGCAGGTGCAGATCCACCGCCGCCGCAGCGCCAGTCGCATTGACAAAGCGCGGGTCCGCCACGGTGCTGGATGCATCCTGCCCGGTTGCGGCCTGCCAATCGGCGAGGGTGCTGCAGTCAACCCCGTTGAACAGGCCGAGCATGCCGCCGTTGCCCGTGACGTAGATGATGTTGTAGTCCGAAGTCAGGCCCGGAGGAGGGGCGCTGACGCTGCCGTTGGTCATCGCGTAATGTTTGCCGGTGCCGCCGCTGTTGCTGCGGGCATTGACGAAGATGTTGTTGCGGATGTCGCGGGAGTTGTTCTGGCTGGAGCTGCTGTAAGCAAAGGTTTTGGCAGAGCCGGAAGTGGCCGTGCCGCCCACATACACGGAGTTGTGGATGAAATTCCTCGCCTGACTCGCGCCATTGTCATTGTCAAAAAGACCGCGCACCTCAGCCGCGCTGGCGGTGCTGGCGCCGCTGGCGTCCAGGCCCACGCGCACCATGTTGTTCTGCGCGGTGAAGGTGCAGCCGGAGCCGAAGAGCATGCCGTTCAGCTCCGCTGAAGAGTTAAGGGAGTCCAGATAGAGGCTGTGCACGAAGTTGCGCTCGATGATGTTGGTGCCGCTGATGCCGCCGTCGTAATAGATCCCGGCGACCACCACGGCCACGTTTTGCGCGGGGTACATCGCTGCGTTGGAGGTGTTGTACAGCGAATGCACGACGTTTTGAGAAATGGTCTGGCCGCTGCCGGTGGAAAGCTGCCAGATGCCCACCACGGAAGCGCCCGTGCTCATGCAGGGAGAGGTCAGATTGCGGACGGTGTTGCCGGAGATGGTGTTGGTGCCAGTGACGGTGACGATGCCGCGCGTCAGGGAGCTGGTACGGGTGCTTTTGTTAATGAGATTGGCCACGGTGTTTCCGGTGATGGTGCAGTTGTTGGTGCCGCCGTTGGAGCAATCGATGCCCGTGAGGAGCTGTCCGGCGCCGCTGAAGGAAGTGCTGGTGGAGGCGTTCAGACTGCTGGCGGTGGTGGTGCTGCCGATGACATTGCCGGAGATGGTGTTGGTGCCCTTGGAGACCTGAATGCCGATGATCGAAGCACTGATGCCCGTGGTGGTGCCGCCGGAGGTGATGGAACCGATGGTGTTGTTGCTGATGGCCACCGAACCGCTGCTCTCCGAACCGATGCCGAAGGTCTTGCCGCCATCGCCCGAGGTGGTGATGGAGATCGAACCTGTACCCGTGCCGCTGCCGATGGTGTTACCCGTGACCGTGCCGATGTTCACCGCGCCCGTCTCCACATAAATGCCAGACCACAGACCTGGCTGAGACGTTTCATTGCTGGAAGTGGACCATGAGAAATTCTTGATGACATTGCCCTGCACGCTGGTGGCGAGGTTGCTTGCAGCCCACAGCCAGATGCCGACAAAGGTGTACGTCTGCGTGGTGCCGGTGCTCGTCCAAGCACTGCCGCCCGCATTGGCCGCACTGCCGCCGATGAAATTCCCGGTGACGGTATGGCTGTTGTTCGAAGCGTTGGCGACATAGATGGCCCGCACAATGGCAGCCACTCCCGTGCGGCTGACGGTCTGGTAAAAGCTGTTGCCAGAGATGGTCCAGTCAGTGTTCCCGCCGTATAGACTCAAGCCGCTCGTAGTGACTGCGGTGCTCCGGTAGAAGTTGAAGATGTTGCAGTTGGTGATGAGGTTGCCACTGTTGTTGCTGGCCGTGGTGGTGCCGGTGCCCACAGCATAAATGCCATTGGTCGGCGTGGTGGCACCATCGCGGATGTCGCAGGTGTCCAGCGTGTTGTTGTCATTGCCGTTCGTCCCCGTGGTGGTGCTGAAGACGACGGTGCCGCTGTTGGCGCTGGTGTTGACGCCCTTGAACGTGAGGTGGCGCAAAGTGTTGCTGCTGGCCTCATTGATGAAGCGCAGTGCCACGCCGGAGGTGCTGGTGTTGGCGAGGGTGAGCTCCTTGGCTGTCCCGGTGCCACCGGGCCGCCCGTCAATGGTGACAAACTGCGCGCCATTCAAATCCACCGTCGCCGCGGTGGTGTTCGAGCTGGAGATGGAGAGGCCCGTGGCACCCGTCTGCGGGCGAAGCGTGAGAGTATTCGTGGCGCTGGCGCCATTCAGTGCCGGGATGGTGAGGGGAAAGGTCTCGACCGTGCTCACATAGGCTGCCTGCAACTCCAGCACGAGCGCTCCGCCCAAAGTCTGCGCCTGCACATCCGCGATGGCGGCGGTCACGGAGGCATAATCACCAGTCGGGCCGATGGTCATGGTGCCGGAGAGTGGTGTGGCGTGTGCAGGAATGGCAATCGCCAACGCCACCACGGTGAAAAGGATAATGTGAAATGCTTTCATGATCGGGCGGCCTTAGGTTCAATAGCCGGGGGGTGGATTGTCACCAACGAGGGGGATTACTCAAGGTCAATGATGGAGGCCGGTCCGTCACCTTCATAGGTGATATGTCATGTCCTCATCTCTAAAAACCTTTAGTCATGCATCGTCTGGCCACAGGTTCATGACGCTGCGCACCCATGAACCGGCCACCGAAGAGCTGGAAGAAGACGGGTGTGAGGTGACGTGCCAGCAAACCGGCGGCTATCTCCTGGCCCATTCGGCATTAAATCTCCGCTTTTGTCGTGTCGCGGGAAGTTTTGCTCGTAGAACTTCGTCCGGCACTCGTTATTCTTTCACCCCCATCATGCAAACCGCGCTCGAAACACCTGCCCATGAAAAAAAGGTCGAACAGACCGAGGCCGGAAACTACTTTGTCTCCAATTATCCGCCCTTCTCATTCTGGAAGCCTGACCAGGTTCCCGTGGTGGAGGAAGTGCTGAAGCAGCCCGCCCCGGCCAACATCCCACTAGGCGTTTATTTCCACATCCCGTTCTGCCGCAAACGCTGCCACTTCTGCTACTTCAAAGTCTATACGGACAAGAATGCGCAGGAGGTGAAGGCCTACATCGACGCCGGCATGCGCGAGATGGAGCGCTTCACCAGCCAGCCCTATCTGAAGGGCCGCAAGGCGCACTTCGTGTACTTCGGCGGCGGCACCCCCAGCTACCTTTCCGTGCCACAGCTCAAGGATCTGACCAATCGCATGAAGGACATGATCCCCTGGGACGAGGCGGAAGAAGTCGCCTTCGAGGCCGAACCCGGCACGCTCAATGAAGTCAAGCTCACCGGCATCCGCGATATTGGTGTCACGCGCCTGAGCCTCGGCGTGGAAAACTTCGACGATCACATCCTCGAAACGAACGGTCGCGCGCACCGCAGCGGCGAGATCGAGAAAGCCTACCGCTTTGCCCGCACGCTCGGCTTTGAGCACATCAACATCGACCTCATCGCGGGGATGATGAACGAGACCTGGGAGAACTGGAAGGACACCGTCAGGAAAGCCATCGCGCTGCAGCCGGACGCCGTGACCATCTACCAGATGGAGGTGCCCTACAACACCACCATGTATCAGCAGATGAAGGCCGAAGGCAAAGTCACCGCACCCGTGGCCGACTGGCAGACCAAGCGCGACTGGGTCAGCTACGCCTTCGATGAATTCCAAAAAGACGGCTACACCGTCACCAGCGCCTACACCGTGGTGAAGGACCCCAAGCGCATCAAATTCGTCTATCGCGATTCGCTCTGGGAAGGTGCCGATCTCTTGAGCTGCGGCGTGGCCTCCTTCGGCCATCTCGGTGGCGTGCATTACCAAAATCAGGCCGATGTGGGCCCCTACATGCAGGCCGTGGATGCCGGCCAGCTGCCAATCTTCCGCGCCTACCAAACCACCGCCGAAGACCGCTTCGTGCGCGAGTTCATCCTCAAGCTCAAGCTTGGCCGCAGCGAGTTCGACTACTACATCCAGAAGTTCGGTGAAGATCCGCGCAAACACTTTGGCCCGCAGCTCGACTACCTGGCCAAGGAAGGCTTTGCCACGCTGGATGCGGCGGGCGTTACGCTCTCGCGCGATGGCCTGCTGCAGGTGGACCGCCTGCTGCACGATTTCTTCCTGCCGCAGCACCGCCAGTACGCCCGCTACACCTGAAGCCCTCTGACGCAACCGAACGACAACGACGGCGATGAACGAGGCACCCCGGCAGGACGAGGACATCCTGGCACCCCTGATCTTTTTTTACGGCATCGGCAGCACACGTCCGCGCGTGACCTTTGTTGAGCCCCAGGACCTGGCCGAGCAGGAGCGCGGCCTGCTGGTGCATGACAAAGACATGACGCCGCGCCTGCGGGATTTTCACGCCAGCGAGATCGATCTGGATGTCGCCGCCCGTGCCCGCATCGGCAACTACCTCGTGCGCGCCTCCGTGCTGCACCGGCACACGGACGGCATGCCCGTGGAGTTTGGCGCCATCGGCATTCACCTCGATCTCCTGCCTGAGGAAGCGCAGAAACTCGTGCTCGAAGGCCTCGTACCCTTCGGTGCCATCCTGGAGCGCTACCAAGTCCCGCACTCCAGCCACCCCCGCGGCTACTTCCGCATTTCGGTGGATCAGCGCCTCGCGGATTTGCTCGGAGCAACGAGCGGGCAGATGCTCTTTGGCCGCTGCAATGAGCTGCGCCACGGCAGCGGACGCGTGCTGGCGGATGTGGTCGAGGTGCTGCCGAGGATGGCGTAGGGAATTCATCGTCCACGCTTTCTGACCGTAGGTTGGGTGTGTTTGGCGGGCGGTTGCCGCCGTAACCACCTGAAGGCCCCTTCGCCAAACCGGCCGACTGCGAGGGCGTTCGCAGGCTCATGTGCTTGCAGTGAGCTCACGGACAGGTCCATTCTTCGCACTCCATGGTTCGAAGGACATGCGGGCTGTCGCCACACCCATCACACCCGTGGGACCGTCCTGCCCCCTGCCTTCTTTTCCACCACGCCCCCCCCCTGGGAGGGAAACGGGAAACGTGGCGCGGCCTGTCGTTTTCTCTGCCATGCAGGCTGGTTGGGGCTGCGGCTGGCACTGCGGAGGGATCTCCTCGGCGAAAAGACGTGAGCTTCGTACGGTTGGTGGTCAAACCATTTGCGATTTAAGGGTAATGGGGTTTGAGTTGGCCTGACCCAATCTGCGCTCTTACCCTGGTTATTTTTTGTCATGAAACGCTCCCTGTTCATTCGCCCCGCCTTGACTGCCGCTTTGCTTCTGGCTGGCATTCTGCCTCTCACCGCCGCCCCCAAGGGCACCAAGGGGGTGGAGGAATTCGACCCGCTCGCTTTCCCGGGCAAGGTCGTCGATGACGTGATCGTCCCGGTCCCGAGCGAAGTTTTCTCCGTGCTCGACAAACTCGGCGAGCCCAACTGGAACGCGGAACTGCGCAAGCAGGACATGCCGAACACCAGTGATCGTACCAAGCTCGCCCTCCTCTTTGGCTACACCGTGGCCGAGGGCTTCGTGGCTGTGCAGGCCGAGGACAAGGAAGCTGTGAAGGACATCGGCCATGACGTCATCTCCCTGGCCAAGAGCCTCGGCCTCAGCAAATCCGTGCTGCCCCACGCCCAGGCCATCCTGGATGCGGCGGACAAGGGACAGTGGAGCGCCATCCGCAGGGAATTTGACCAGACTCAGAAGACCGTGCGCGACACGATGGAGCAGATGAAGGACATGGACCTCTCTCAGTGCGTCAGCCTCGGCGGCTGGCTGCGTGGCACGGCCTCCGTGACCTCCGTGGTGAAGAAGAGTTTTTCCGCTGACCGCGCCGAATTGCTGAACCAGCCCATGCTGGTGGAGCACTTCGTCAACAGCATCGCGAAAATGCCCGGCAGCACTCGCGAGCACGATGTGGTGCGGTCCATCCAAAAGGGGCTGGCCTCCGTGCTTCAGCAGATGGAAGGCGCCGTGGACGGTTTCTCCAAGGATGCGGTCTCTGACATCGGCAAAACCTGCGACAGCCTGCTGACGGAAATCCTCGCGAAAAAGTAGTCGGTGCCCTTCACCTTCATGATCTCCTCCGAAAGATACCCCCAAATGAAACGCCCCTGGTCCCGCTTTCAAGTTCTCGCCGCCGCCTGCCTGCTGGTGCTGGGAGCCACGTGCGTCTACGCGACCGTGGATGAGTCCCATGACTTTGCCATGGAGGCTGCGACTCCGTTTGTGGAGCAGGGCTTCATCGTGCGTGAAGACTACTGGAACGGTGAGGTGAAGAGCGGACAGAAGCTCCAGATCACCCACCAGCTTTTCAAGGGCAACGAATACGCCTTCTGGCTCGGCACGAGCCAGGAAGGGGTCACGCTCGACATGAAGGTCTATGATGAAAAGAACCAGCCGGTGCAGATCAATGCGAAGGCGGACAAGTTCTTCATGAGCGTGCGCGTCAATCCGCCGAAGACCGGCACTTACAAGATCGTCTTTGAACTGAAGTCGAAGACGGATGCCGGCGTGCTCTGGGCGCTGGCCTATGGTTACCGCTGATGCCCGTCGAAACGCTCACTTACGAGACGCCACAGTTCCTTCAAAAACTGATTGGCAATGACCTCGGCAGTCTGCGGCTGATCGGTGAGTCGTTTGGCGTGAACGTGACCAGCCGTGAAGGCTGGGTGCGGCTGGAAGGTGATGACGACAAGCTGACGGCTGTTCGTGAAGTTTTCACCCAGCTCGAAAAAGTGCGCCGCAATGGTGGCGATGTGTCTGCCGGCATGGTGCGTCTGGTGATCGAGAGCGTGCAGCGTGAAACGGGCGATGCTCCGGCGGATGCGATCATGCAGCTGAAACTGCTCGGCTCAGGCAAGCGCCCTCCCGTGCTGGCCAAGACGCGCGGGCAGATCGCCTACGTGCAGGCAATGCGTGAAAGCGAAGTCGTCTTCGGCGTCGGTCCTGCGGGCACCGGCAAGACCTATCTTGCGATGGCGCAGGGGCTGCACTACCTGAAAGAAAAAGTCGTGCAGCGCCTGGTGCTCACCCGTCCTGCCGTGGAAGCTGGCGAGGCGCTGGGCTTTCTGCCGGGTGACTTGAAGGAGAAGATTTTCCCCTACCTGCGTCCGCTGTATGACGCCCTCTATGACATGCTGGAGCCCGAGGAGGCAGAGCGCCTCATCGAGCGCGGCAGTATCGAGATCGCGCCGCTCGCTTACATGCGCGGGAGAACGCTGAAGAATGCCTTCATCATCCTCGATGAAGCGCAGAACACGACCACCGAGCAGATGCTGATGTTCCTGACCCGTCTGGGTGATGGGGCACGCTGCGTGGTCACGGGAGACCCTTCACAGATCGACCTGCGTCGTCATGTGAAGTCGGGATTGAAGGAGGCCGTCGAGCTGCTGCAGGACGTCGAAGGCGTGCGTTTCGTGGCTTTTGCCCCGAAAGACATCGTTCGTTTGCCGGTCGTGCAGCGTATCATTGAAGCCTATCAATCCGGGCGGAGCCGTAAAAATGAGACACAATGGCCCAAACAGGATTGAGGCCGGGGGAAAGATTCTTGTCCCAGCCCCGATGTATGATAACATCATAGCCGTTCCCCCTATTTTTTAACACATGTTTGAGTCCATTCGTCGTGCCCGCTTGCAACGCGAAGGGCTTTCCTGCGGTAAAACCCGCCGAAAGCACCAGGAAGGGGATCTGCTTGACGAGATGCGCACGCATCCGGCGGGCACGGTCGGGGCCTACGTCTTGTTTTTCATCGGCATCGGCGTCCTGATGCGCCTCGGCACGCAGGTGGAGGCCGGACTGCCCGCCGTCACCTGGCTGCACATGCTCTATGCTGCGGCCATTGGCTTTGCCATGGTGGTGCATGAGCGCGTGGCGCTGCGGCATGATATCTGTGACAACGGCGTGCTCCTGCTCGTGCTGGGTACCATCTTCACCCACCTCGCCCTCGTGGTGCTCATGCTGGATCTGTCCTTCAGCCAGAGCTGGGGCAAGACGCTCAAGGCCATCGTGTTGCCGCATGCCTTTGGCCCGGTGGTGTTGTCGGTGATTCTGGGGCGGCGCATCGGCCTGTTTGGGGCCATCTACGCCACCCTCTTCGGTGTGCTGGTCTGCATTTCCATTTCTGCACCCACCTACATGGCCACTTCGGCCCTGCTCGGCTTCACCGGAGTGCTCCTCACCAAGCATGTGCGCCGTCGCAACCGCCTCTTCATGGCGGGGCTCTACGTCGGGCTGGTGGCCATGGCTTATTCGCTCCTGCTGCATGAGGCCGCCGGCGTGATCATGGAGGAAAAAATCGGCCGCATGGTGGGCCTGCCGCTGCTCATCGGCATCGTCACCGGCATGGCCGTGGGCGGCTTGCTGCCAGTGATGGAAAGCGTCTTCGGCGTCACCACGGATGTGTCCTGGCTGGAGCTCGGAGATTTGAACCACCCGCTGATGCGCCGCCTCAGCATCGAAGCGCCCGGCACCTACCATCACAGCCTCGTCGTGGCGAATCTCTCCGAGGCCGCTGCGGAGAAGATCGGTGCCAGCGCCAGCATGTGCCGTGTGTGCGCCTATTTCCATGACATTGGCAAGCTCAGCAAGCCGGAGTACTTCATCGAGAACATGGACCCCTCGGCCAATCCGCATGAGGACCTCACGCCGCGCATGAGTGCGCTGGTCATCATCGCGCACGTCAAAGACGGCGTGGATCTCGCCATCAAGCACAACCTCAACTCGCGCATCATCGATGTCATCGAGCAGCACCACGGCAACTCGCTGGCCTATTTCTTCTACCGTCAGGCGCTGAATCAGAAAGCCGAGGTGGAGCGTCTGGTGAAACAGTCCAAGGCCAAGGAAGACGACGTGCCGCAGGTGAGCGAGGAAACCTTCCGCTATCCGGGCCCGCGTCCGCAGTTCAAGGAATCCGCCGTCATCTCCCTGGCCGATGCCGTGGAGAGCGCCTCCCGCACGCTGGACAAACCCAATGCCTCGCGCATTGAGACCATGATCAACGACATCGTGCAGGCACGCATGATGGACGGCCAGCTGGATGAATGTGATCTCACCATCGCCGAACTGGCCAAAATCAAGGCCAGCTTTGCCAAGACCCTGCTCAGCATGATGCATGGCCGCATCAAGTATCAGAAGGCCATTGAGTCCAAGCCTTCATCACAGCAGGCTCATGTGCGGGATGAAGCAAGGCCCTTGCTGGTGGGCGATGAAGAAACAGAGGAATCGACAAAAATCGTCGAAGCCTCCTTTTCCAGCCCCGCCGCCGAGGCTCCCGTCAAGAAGCCCCGCAGCCGCAAATCTCCGCCAGCCTCCGCCGCCTGATGCCGCTGCCGAAGCTCCGCATTTACAACCGGCAGAAAGCCCACGCCATCCCGCTGCCCTGGCTGCGGCGCATCGGCAAAGCCGCGCTGCCCGGGTGCCTCGCCGCCCTCAAGTCTCCCGACGCCCCGCTTGCTTCGCTGCCTGAGATTGAGATCACCATCGTCGATGATGCTGACATCGCCCGCGTACACGCCGATTTCCTCGACGATCCCACGCCCACGGACGTCATCACCTTCCACCACGGTGAGATCCTCATCAGCGCCGACACCGCCCTGCGCCAGGGCACCGAGCACGGCCAGACCCTCGACCACGAAGTCGCCCTCTACCTCGTCCACGGCCTCATGCACCTCGCTGGCTGGGACGATCACGAGCCCGAAGAGGCGCGTGAGATGGCGCAGCGGCAGGAGGCCATTTTGAAGGCGGCACTACCGATCGTCTAACTGGGAGTGTGAGGATTGAGTCTCTTTTTCAGGGTGAGGAATCCGCTTAGGCATCTGTCGATTTTTTTGCCAGAAAGATCTTCCCAAGCAACTCTTGGAATGCTACCGCCGGAGCATGCTTATCTGGAAAGGCCACGGAATATTGATCTTGGTGTTTGGCATCTTGGGTGCACTGCTGACGGGAATGGCGTTTGCTGCCGGCTACGCGGCCACGCATTGGGAGTGGATGCTGCGATTGCTCAAACCTGCCAATGCCTGGGGCGTGGTGCTGGGAATCTGGCTGTATGGCAGGACGATCGGCAAGACGGTGATCAAGACTTACCTGGACCCGGCCACGCACCAACAAGTGACGATCAAGAAGTCGCACTCGCTGTTTTTTATCTCGCCGATGATCTGGGCCGTGCTGACGGCTCTGATGGCCTGCGTGGTTACCGTGGAATCTTTCAACAAGCCGGCGGATGAGCTCCTGAGCGATCTGAAGTCAGGGGGAAGTTCCCCAGGGAGCGCCGCCTTCACGGAGGCGAACAATCTGATCGATATGGACAAGGGAAAGACGGCCTATGGAAACACGCCGGATGCAGAAAAGCTGGCGGCGGTTTTTTCCGAGATGGTCATGATGGGACGTGAGATGGGGGTGCAGAAGACCAAGAAGAAACCCACGATCAGCCTCTCCCACGGCAAGTTTTTGAGCTACTGCCGGATCAACCCGGACTCGTGTGTCTTCATGGTGCATGTGCCTGACCTCCGCAAATTCACCGAGGACGCGAAGCGGTACATGGTCGGAATGGCGTGGACAGTGGCCAGCCTGCATGCGGCCGAGCTGAAACCACGGCCTCAGCGCGTGGCGGTGGGGGTGCGCGGAGCTTTCCTGTATGACGAGGTGGTGGAAGGGCCTTTGACGGATGCCACGGCTCAGGCGGCGAAGGAGTCGGATGAAAACTGGGAGGCGGGCATCGAGCGGCGCTACTCCGGAAGCGATGCGAAGAAAAGGCTTGAGACCTACTTTGAACCTCACGCAGCGGGAGCAGTGCTGCCGGTGCTGGGCCAGACGGATGAGCCGGAGGGCAAGGCCGCCAGTGCAGCACCTCCAATGACCGCAGCAGAAAGCAAGCCCTCTGCCACCCAACCCACGAAAGCTCCGCAGGGGAAGCTGGAAGTGCTGCTCGAATGGTTTCCCACCACCAAGGCCGGAGCAGTGGCGGGCAATAATGAATCGATGAACCAAGTGGCGCTGAAGTATGCCGGATTTGTTCATGAGCGGGTTTCGCTAAACCCGGCTTTGGGAGGCATGGCGCTGCCAGAACCCAGCTTTTCCGTCTACATACATCTGCGTGATGATACGGCGGCTTTTCTCCTGGCCCTGCCTGCCGGTTCCGGCCTGCCTGAAGCCGCGCTCAAGGTCATTCAAACCGAGGCTTGGCTGGCGGCAGCGACGGTTGCGTCCCA
>CALRWM010000075.1:0-27934 GCA_943371875.1 Prosthecobacter debontii
CAAAGCCCGATCTTGGGATCGGAGGGTAATCTGGGTGTCCCGCAAGACGGCAAGCCCGCCCTGCGCCAAAATATCCAGCTTGATCAACCCCACGGCCTCCACCGCATCCATGTCAAAGTGCGTGGTCGGCCAGCCCTTGCCGCTGATGAAGGTGGGCGTCTGGTCGCGGATCGGGTCGCGGGACAGCACCACTCCGCAGGGATGCATTTTGGCATATCGGGGCAGTCCATCCATCATTCCAGCCATGAGCAGGGCGGTGCGCATGGGTTCCTCCTGCCAGGCCGAAAGATCACACTCACGCGAAAGCGCCACCGCGTCCGCCGCATGCCGCGCATCGGTCCAAGGCATGTGCTCGGTCAGCTGGCGGATCTCGTTTTCAGCCACCCCCAGCACCTTGGCCACATCCCCAAAAGCAGAGCGCGCCTGGAAAGTATTGAACCCTCCCACGATGGCCGCATGCTCCGATCCGTAACGATTTAACAGTAACTTTACCACATCATCTTTGCGGTCATGCGCAAAGTCGATGTCAATGTCCGGCAGCTTCTGCAACGCCATGCGGTCACGGTTGAGGAAACGCTTGAAGTAAAGATCGAAACGAATCGGACAAACATTGCTAACGCCTAAAGCGTAACAGACCAAGGAGTCCGCCGCGCTGCCCCGGGTGATCCAGCCGATGCCCAGTTGTTCACACTCCTGCAACAGCTGCCAGACCATGAGGAAGTACTCCTCGTACCCCACCTCGGCAATGATCGAAAGCTCTTCCATCAACTGCGCTTCATGCTGCCGCGACCGCTTCCCATACCGCCTCCGCAGTCCCTCATGCGCCAGCCGGTGCAGCATCGCCGCAGGTGTGCTCCCATCCCTTGGAGAATAACGCGAAAATCGTAACGTTTTGAAGTCGAATTCAAATTCACATTCTGCGTAAATAGTGCTGATAACATTCATCTCACCAATAGAAATATCACTCGATAACACGCCAGAATCGTGAAAAGAAAAATCCCCCTTTCTTTTACTCGGATGTGCTTCATGCAAGAGCGTCAGCGTCTTCATGCTTTGCAGGATATCGAAGAACACCCGGTCTTTTTTGCCTCGGTAACGTATCGGCTTAAACATTACATAATCAGCATCTGCAGGTACAACAATCAAACCCTCCTCATGATCATGCATTTGCTCAACAGTAACGTGCCCAGCGTCACCAAATGATAGCAGCCGACAGAGGTTCTGATAGCCTCGCTGATTCTTCACATAGGCCAGCAGTGGCTTCTGATCACAGCGCAATTCCGCCCCAATGATGGGCTTGATGCCCTTCGCCTTGGCTGCCTGGAAAAAGGGCACCGCAGCATGCAGGTTCGGGTCGGTGATCGCCATGGCAGACATGCCCCTCTCGACTGCCGCATCGATCATCGCCGGAATGGTGAGCGTGGAATCGAGGAAGCTGTAGCAGCTTTTCACATTCAAAGCAGGCACCACACTACGTAACGATTGCTTCGTTATTATTTGAACACCTAGCCCAGGTCGTTCCTTCAATGTCCGACTCGACGCCTGCGGCGTTACATCAGAGACAAGCTGCGGCTTAGGCAACGTCTGCCGGGGAGCATGCCTGTGCTTTGACAGCCACAGGTCATGCCCCCGCATGATGCTGCGGTTTTCATGCCTCAGCGCATCCACCACCCCCGCGATTTTATGTAACCGCTCTCGCGTAATGTCAGACTGCTCCAGCGGCAGCAGCGCATGCCCGCCCGTCTCATACACTTTGGTAAAGCGCAGCCCCACCAGCCGCACGCTGACACGCCGCTCCCAGGCCCGCTTCAGCAGGCCGGTGATCAGCGGATAGACATCATGCTCTAGGTCCGTCGGCTCATCGAGACTGGTCGAGCGCGTCACCTCATCCATATCATTGTAACGTAATCGCAGTAACACTGTTCGGATGCTTTTGCCATCTTGCCGCACCCGCCGCATCAGCGTGTCCGCCATGGCTCTCAGACGGGCGATGATGAAAGCCTGGTCCGTGGTGTCCTGGCTGAAGGTGTCCTGCTCGCCGTAGCTCTTCGCCTCCGGGGCATCGCAGACCACGGGGCGGGTGTCGAGCCCCATGGCATACTCATGCAGCACCGGCGCCCCCTGCCCCACCAGCAGGGACAGCTCATCCACCGGCGTTCGGGCAATGTGCTCGATCTGGCGCAGCCCGGCGGTGTTCAGCTTGGCGGCCAGCTGCGGACCCACCGTCGGCAGCCACCGGTTCTCCAGCGGCCACAGGAACCCCTGCTCATTTCCCCGCTCCACCTCGATGAAACAATGCGGCTTGCGCAGCTTGCTGGCGATCTGGGACACCAGCTTGTTCGTCCCCACCCCGACCGAAACCGACAGCTTCAGGCTCTGGGCGATGGCCTTCTGAATCGTCGCAGCCGTCTCCCCCGCCCGCGTGCGCTTGGCACCGTAGAGATCCAGGTAGCACTCATCAATCGAAGCCTGTTCCACCAGCGGCGAGAAATCATAGGCATACGAAAACATCAGCCGCGAGAAGCGCTCGTATTTCTCAAAATCGCAGGGCAGCACGATCAGGCTGGGGCACAGTTTTCGCGCCCTCGCCGTCGGCATGGGGGTGTAGATCCCCAGCTTGCGCGCCTCGTAGCTGGCAGAGGCGATGATGCCCCGCCGCTCGCCACCCACCGCCACCGGTCGCCCGCGCAGTTTGACGTCCGCCGCCTGCTCCACCGAGGCGAAAAACGCATCCGCATCGAAATGAAGAATCATGGCAGATCACCTTTCTGACAGCCGCAGCAGCGCGATCTGCACCCCCTGGATCACCAGCTCCCGCGCCGGAATGAGGTCCGGGTATTTCGGATTTGAGGCCCGCAGGTAGGGTACCCCCCCCTGAATAACGAAGCGCTTCAGCGTCGTCTCCCCGTCGATCAGCGCCGCCACGATGTCCCCATGCTTCGCCTCACGAAACTCCATAATGACAATGTCCCCCTCCAAAATCGCCGCGTTGCGCATCGAATCCCCCCTCACCTTCAGCGCAAAAGTCCGCGCATTCTTCGGCAGCCGCAAAGTCGTGGGATCGATATCAATGCACCCGTCCACCCGCCCATCCTGAATCTCCGGCCTGCCTGCAATGATGCTGCCCAAGAACGGCACCTGATGCCGGATCCAGGAACGGCTTTCGGAGAGCCAAAGGAGATTCAAAGCGCGAGTTTGGCAGGGATTGATCATGCTCACTTGATACTGTTCTTTAGAACAGTATCAAGTGCAAGCTATCGAACCCTCTGAATTCTAGCCCTTTACGAGCCTCATGCGTGTTCGGCAAGTTCTCCAGATGCATCTGGAAAATCGCTCCTTCGCGCGGCCGTTCACTCTTTGCGCGGTTCCTGCACCCCCGACACACAACGATCTTCCTCCCCGCCACCAGCAAGATGCCCAAAGCCCCGGCTGTATAAGTCCTCGCCATGAATGCCAACCCAACTCCATCCTCCTCTGATTTGAATCAACCGTTCTGCCCAGAGTGTGGCGAGCATGCCTCACAGCCCTCGCATCTCGGACGTCGTGACTTCATCCGGGTGCTTTCCGGCAGTGCCCTTGGAGTCATGGGCGCCTCTTCTATCAGCACTGGCTTTGCCGCCCCGGCCGACACTCCCCGCACCTCCAAGCCCGCCGAAGAACTCATCCGCGAACTCTTCGCCACCCTCAGCGCCGAGCAGAAAACGGCCATGGTACGCCCCTGGGATCATGGCGCAGAAGCCGGCGGCATCCCCACACGCCTCAAGACCCACAACGCCGCGCCCTTGGGCAAGAAACTGAGCGAGCAGTTCACCACCCCGCAGCAAGACCTCATCAAACAGACCTTCAAATCCATCCTCTCAGGCGACGAGGCCTACGACCGCATCAGCCGCCATGGCAAGTGGGACAGCAGCGGCTCCTTTGAAGGCAACGGCATCGCCATCTTCGGCGATCCCTCCGGCAAGGATCCCTTCTCCTGGGTCTTCGCCGGCCATCACCTCACCCTCCGCTGCGATGGCAATTCCCAGCCCAACACCGCCTTCGGCGGCCCGATGTACTACGGCCATTCCGCCAACGGCCACAGCGACATGAACGTTTACAACGACCAGACCAAGGAAGTCATGAGCGTCTTTGACATGCTCAACGAGCCCCAGCGCAAGCAGGCCGTCATCGTCGGCTCCCCGGGAGACGGCGTCGGTGCGCTCAAGCCCAAGCTGGTAGAAAAACCCGCCACCGGCGTCGGCTACGGCGATCTCGATGAATCCCAGCGCACTCTCGTCGCCACGGTGATGCGCAAGCTCCTTAACCCCTTCCGTCAGGAAGACGGCGACGAAGTGATGCAGCTCATCAAGACCAACGGCGGCATGGAAAAACTGCGCCTCGCCTTCTACAAAGACAACGCAGAAAAAGGCAACGACCGCTGGGACGCCTGGCGCATCGAAGGCCCCGGCTTCGTCTGGAACTATCGCGTCCTCCCCCACGTCCACTGCTTCGTGAACGTCGTCGGCCAGGCCTGAGTCCCTTGCAGTTGATGCGGACATTCCTTCCCCTTCTCTTCAGCGGGCTGCTGCTCGGCAGCCTCGCTGAAGACAAGCCGCAAGCCGCGCCCGATTTCCAAAAGGACGTGCTGCCCGTCTTCGAAGAGAAATGCATCCGCTGCCACGGCGCCAAACGCCGCGATGGCAAGCTGGACATGCGCACCCTGGCAGCCCTGCTCGAAGGCGGAGTGACCGGCCCCGCGATCAAACCCGGCAACGCCAAAAAAAGCCTCCTCATCGAACTCATCCACTACAAGGAGATGCCACCCAAAAAGAAGGGCCCCTTTATCACCCCCGCCGAACTCGAAATGCTGCGCCTGTGGATCAACACCATGCCGGACAAGAGTTGATCAATGTCCGATCGTAAACCGCCGGCAGAAACAATCCCGCAGTGGTCTCGTAGGTTTCAGCCATGAAACGAAGGCGCATACTCTCCACCATGGCCAGCTTGTATGGCGCCCAGGCACTGCTGCGTCATGACGCCCAGGCGGCAAAGCCGAAGATCGAAGGCGATTTGCATGACCCCTATGCGGACGTGGACTGGGACAAGTGCGATTATCTGCACTCAATGTCACACCAGCATACGGGGCAGACGGCGGCATCGTGTGAGGAGTTTTATGCGATGGGCTACCGCCACTTTGCCTTCAGCAATTATTATCCCTCTGCGCCCACGTATCCACTCCCTCAGGCCTTCCTGGCAAAGCACTCCGATGTCGTGGCTGCGCCGAACGCGGAGCAGCACTCCATGCCGGACGCGGGGCTTCATTTCAACTCGCTCGGCAGTTTGCTCGCCACCGGGTATGGCAGCAGTCTCAGTGCTGCGCAGCTCCGTGCGGCTCCGCTGGTCCATCAGTTTGACGGCCTGCAGGTCTTCCATGAGGCCCGCCCATGGGCAGGCGTGTATCGCCTGGACCTGACTTTAACGGCCATCGCCGAAGGCGGGCTCGCCAAACTGACGGTCCAAGGTGCCACCGAATGCGAGTTCACCGGTACATTTGCCGCCAAAGCGCCGGTGCATGACAGGCCCCTGAAGGCAGGCAGTCATACGTTTTATTTCAGAACGACCGAACCGCAGCTGCACACGCAGTTGGTCTATGACAAGCAGCAGCTCATGGTAACTCAGTGTCGCTTGATGCAGGGTGCCAACCGCCCCTGGCGCGAAGTTTTCCGCGCAGCGCTGGATGGAGAAACCATCGATGGTCGTCGCACCGGCGGACTGCTGCATGCGAATGGCGGGGGGATCACGCTCAACCATCCCACGCAGGATCGTAAACTGTATGAGATGTTTCTGGATTTTGATCCCCGCGTGCTGGGCATCGAAGTATGGAATCAACTGACTTCAGGCTTCGGATCCAGCAAAGGATTCTACGACGACAGCGCGGAGCCGCATCTGCACTTCTACAAGCTGTGGGACGACCTGCTGCGCACTGGCAGGCGCTGCTGGGGCTTCTTTGTCAAAGATCACAACACCTTCGGGCGCGGTCGCAATGTGCTGATGGTCCCAAACACTGGAGAGCACGCAGCCGACGCGGAAGTGGAGGCGCTGCGGGCCTACAGAAAGGGAGCCTTTTTCGGAGCGGTGTCTGCCTTGGCGGTCAACGACGCGGGGGCCGTGGTGCCACCTTATGACTACAGTACCTTTCGCTTCACACGCATCGTCGTCCGTCGAGATACCGCTGGCAAGGCGACCGCTATCGAGGTTGCAGTCACAGGCAACGACAGCCTCAGACGGCCCAAGGTGCAGATTCGTTTTGTGACCGATCAGGGAGTGGCGCTGGTGGTCGATGCATCGCAGGCCGAGTTTCCTTTGCATAGGGACGCCGCCGGCCAATGGGTGGCGGCGTTTGTGCGGGTGGAGGCCTTCGCCTATCCGGACACGCACCTTGGCGGAGAGCCTCTGACGGCCGAGAAAATGCGTGACCTGAATGTCCATGACATCTCCCTCCTGCATGACCGCCGCTCCACGGGAGGAAAGGCTCATTTCTCCAGTTCAGGCGGTGCCGAACTTCGCTCCCGCATCCCCATCGTGGACATGCTCTTTTCTCAACCTTTGCGAAGAGTGTGATCTTGCGACGACATGTCTTATTTCACCACGGTCGGTGATGGAAACAGGGCCTGCATGGCACGCACGGTTTGATCGACGAGGATTTGCCCGGCTTCGGGACCGACCTTGTTCACGTGCGGCAGACCGCTGTAGCTGCCGCCTTCGATGGCGAGCGCGGTGGGCAGATACATGCCGCAGCCATTCGTAAGCTGGAGCACAAAGGTCTGCTGCGCTGGGCTGCGGGCCTTCATCTGGATGCCCCAGTCGAGATACAGCTCAAACGTGTTCGTGGTGATGGCGATGTCGCCGAGTCGCAGCACATGAAGCTCCATGTCGTAAGGCGGCAGCTTGTCCGCCTCTTCGAACCGCTTCACGATGCCCTGCTCAAGCTTCAGCATCGTGATGACGCGGTTGTCCGGCTTCTCGACGACGCTGTATTGCGCGATGTTCTTTTTCGCGTCCGCATATTCGCGTTCGAGGATCTTGCGCGGCGGCAGTGGCAGGTCTTCAACGATGTGGCCAAAGGGTGCATCAGTGCGGATGTCAGCCTTTGCAGCATCGACCGTGTCGTAAACGGCATTGCTGATGCGACGACCGAGTTCCTGCTGCCGCGTGAGACCACGCAGAGCGATCATGCGTGCCTCGGCGTCCTTGCGGTACTGCGGATGCGGCGATTGATCACCGGCCGCGCTGCACCAGCCGAGCACTGTGAGGTCAGGCATGTTCAATTTGGCCTTCAATTGCTCCCGTGCATCATGCCAGAAGTCGGCGTTGAGTGCGCTGCGGCTCTCCACTTCCTGTGATGGGCACGCGATGTTGATCGCGACGGCTTGAAGCTGCTTCTCCGCATTCCAGAAGAACAGCGTCTCAACACCCGAATCGGAGCCGGCCTCCAGATGCCGGAACCGCGCGTCATTCGTCTTCGCATACATTTGTGCGTGACCATCAGCGAAGACCGAACGGCGGTTTTCGCCGATCTGCGCAAACCCAAGCGTCCAGCTCACACCACCCGGCTTCCGGCTCTTCCAAGCCTGTACAGCGGCATGCGACAGCTGCTCGACGAGAAACGCAGTGTATTCCACCGGCTGCATGACACCTTCCTTTGGGATCGAATAGGTGATCAGCGTCTCCTCTGGAATCTCGGATGTTACCGGCGCGGTGTGCGTGTGCGTGGCGGACACGATGACCTTCCGCACATCGAAATCGGGCAGCAGCGGCTTCAAATGCTGCCGAAACTGCACGAGCACGGAATGATGGATCGCCACGAGGTCGCAGGAAATGAGAATGCTCTGATCGACCACCTTGCCTCCTTCCACCGACTCAATCGCCACGGCGGCGGCGATAACCGGAGCTTCCACGCTTTGCGAAATGCGCGTGCCAAATTGTCCAGCCAGAGCCACCGGCTTGTCCGGCGTGATGCTGACTGTGGCTGAGCCAATGCGGAGTTCAGCGGCGCACAGCGAATTCGTGACAAGAAGAACCAGAAGAAGTCTCATGAGCGACAAACGGTCCGCAACAGCCTTTTCTTCGAGCCTCAAAGCGAACCTAGGGGACCGGTCGGGTTCGGGAGGACGTTGATTTCTTCTGCGTTCGCTTCGCCCCTCCTCTGTCTGCATCAGATTATCCAAACAGCCCCATGACCGGCTTGCCGGTGGAGAAAGGCGGACGGGAGAGGCCGGTGTTCATGGTGAGATCGTTCAAGGGCACACCCAAGGCATGGAGCACGGTGGCATGGAGATCCTGGACGGTGACGGGATCGCTCACCGGAGCGGAAGCAGTCTTGTCGGATTCGCCGTAAATCGCACCGCCGCGAATGCCGCAACCGGCGACGATGGCGGAAAAACACTTGGGCCAGTGCTGGCGTCCGGGTGGCCCCTGCGTCAGGATGATGGGCGTGCGTCCGAATTCGCCGACGGCAACGACCAGGGTGTCTTCGAGCAGGCCGCGCTGCTTGAGATCGGTGAGGAGCGCGGAGAGCGCTTGATCGAGGCGAGGCAGACAGAAGTTCATGCCATAAGATCCACCGCCGAAGGCGTTGCCCATGCCCATGTTGCCGCCATGCATGTCCCAGCTGGAGCTTGGCGGGCCGCCGCCTTTTTCATCCGGCGCGGCACCAACCCAGCCATTGACGGTGATGAAGCGCACGCCTGCCTCGACCATGCGCCGCGCTAGCAGCAAATTCTGCCCGAGCGGGTGCATGCCATAACGTTCGCGCACGGCCAGCGGCTCACTCTTCAAATCAAACGCCTGCCGGCCTTCCGGACGGGTCATTGAGTCGTAGGCTTTCTCGCGGAGTTCGTTCCAGTCCTTGCCTTGCGGATTGTCCGCCAGGAGCTTGGATTCCAGATCGGCAAGCAGCTTGCGCCGTTCCCACAGGCGCTCGGGATCGCCCATGTTATAAATCTCCGGCGGCGTGAAATTCGGCATCGCGGGATGGTTGGTCTCGGAGCCGATGAACACCGGCGCCTGCGCAGATCCCAGGTACCCGCCGGAGCCGATGTTCGGCGCGCAGAAGACGGGCGGCCCCACGCATTTGATGAGCCAGGCGTTGGAGACGAGGTTCTCCTCACTCGGCAGATGCTTGGCCACCACGGAGCCGAGATAGGGCAGGCCGTCGGGCTCGCCCTGCTTTACCCGCTCGATCAACTGTCCGCTGAGCAGGTTGTGCATCGCGTCGAAGTGATTGTTGATCGGCCCCGGGTGCGTCATCGAGCGGATGAGGCAAAACTGATCGGTCACCTTGGCGAGCATCGGGTGCAGCTCGCTCAAGTGCATGCCCGGCACCTTGGTGCGGATGGGTTTATACGGACCGCGGATCTCCGACGGTGCGTCTGGCTTGAGATCCCAGGTGTCGAGCTGGCTCGGGCCGCCGCACAGCAGCAGAAAGATGCAGCGCTTCTTCGAAGCCACCGCTTTGCCTGAGGCGTCAAGCTTGTCCTTCCCGACGACGAGTCCGGGGATGGCGAGGTTCAGAGCGCCGATGCCACCGGCTTGAAGAAACCGGCGGCGCGAGGTCGGGAGGATGTTCATAAACAGTGGCTGTCAGTGACAAATGGAATGCTGCCACAGGCAACATGCCCCGTGCAGACCCCGGGGCTGGAGAGGTACGGCACCACGCGCCGAGATTTCTCATATCCGGCATGAAAGGCCTAAGATGAAAGAATCCGTCGGCTTCTGGCAGTTTTGCAGGCTGACACGAAATGCCAGACTTTTACCCATTCGAGAAAGGTCGTTTTGCCCCTTCTCCCCCACTAACCCATTGGCACCACCAAGTGTCTTGGAAAGTTTTCAAATGGAGCCAGCAGTCGGGGTCGAACCGACGACCTGCGGTTTACAAAACCGCTGCTCTACCACTGAGCTATGCAGGCACATTCGTGAGGGGCAGTCATAATAAACGCCCGAGTTCATTCGGCAAATGGATTTACAACAGGATTAGCCGATAGATGGTCCCCTCCCCCGCATGCTCATCACCAGCTCCTCCAACGAACGCATCAAACACGCCCGCAGAGTCCGCGAAGGCCGTGAGCGCGACCTGATCTTCATCGAGGGCGAACGCCTCGTGGCCGAGTGCGTGTCGTCCGGCCTCCCACTGCAGGCCTGCTTCACCGCCGCCGCGCCTTCAGCTTCCCAGCTGGCCCTGCTGGAGCGCATTTCCTGTCCGGTCTTCCAGCTCTCGGAATCCGTCCTCGAATCCTTGAGCGACACCACCTCCACCCAGGGAATCATCGTCATTGCGGAGCGCCCGTGGCCGGCACTGGATGCCCTCTTTGCCAGCCCTGCTCCCCTCATTCTCGGCCTCGACCGCATCCAGGACCCCGGCAATCTCGGCACACTCGTGCGCACCGCTGAATCCGCCGGCGTCAGCAGCCTTTTCTCCTTCGCCGGTTCCGCAGACGCCTTCTCTCCCAAGACCCTGCGCAGTTCCATGGGCTCCGCCTTCCGCCTGCCCATCCTCCCGGATGTCTCCGGCCTCGGTACCATCGAGACCTGCCGCAGCCGTGGTCTCAAAACCGTCGTCGCCACCGGCGAAGCCGATCTTCTCCATTACGACTACGACTGGCGCCAGCCCACCCTCCTCATCCTAGGCAACGAAGGCCGTGGTGCCAGCCCCGAGATCATGCAGGCCTGCGACGCCCGCGTGCGAATCCCCCTCCATTCCCCCGTCGAATCCCTCAATGTCGCCGCTGCCGGAGCCGCGATCTTGTTTGAAGCCGTGCGGCAGCGTCGGTAGCAGCCCGTAGGATGGGTGTGGCGACAGCCCACCCGTCTGTCAGCGTGCCGCAAACACTATGGCCTGCGAATGTCCTCACAGTCGGGCGGTTTGGCGGAGCGTGTTGTTGGACGTTGCAATACCTTCGACGCCAAACACACCCAACCTACCTACACTCACCCAATCTCCGGCAGCTTCCACTCCCCACGGAACGGCCGCGCATTCATCAGCGCATTCGCCGCCTCGTCATTGGTAAAAGTCTCTGACTTCGGGTCCCACAGCAGCTTGCGCTTCGCCTTCAGCGCCATCGCCGTGAGCTGCGGCAGCGTGTCCGAACGCACCGCCGTTTCGATGTCACAAATCGCCCGCTGCTTGTTCTTGATCGCATCCACAAAATTGCGCGTGTGCTCGATGCTGGCGATGAGCTTGATCGGCATCGTCCCCTCTTTGTTCGCGGGATCGCGCAGGATCGCGTCATCACTCGCCTTGATGTTGCCCCGCAGCACATGCACCCAGCCGTTTTCCCCGATGAACCGCGTGCCATGGCCGATGCCCATGTTCTTCTCGTTTACAAACGTGATCGGTGCCGCATCCGCATACTCCATCCGCATTTTCCACGTCAGCACCGCATCGCAGCCTCCTTTGTCAGGATACGTCGCCTCCCCTTCCACACTGATCGGCCCGGTCTCATCCGTGCCGTTGCCCCATTGGGCGATGTCGAGATGATGAATCCCCCAGCATGAGATCATGCCGAGTGAAAAATTCGTGATGTTCTCATGATTGTCGCGCTTGAGCTTCTCCACGTTGAACGAAGACATCGGCGCAGGCCCCACCCAGCGCTCCCAGTCCACATGCTCAGGCACCGGCTGCTCCGGAAAATCCGCCCCGATCTTCCCTCCCGGCACGCCCACCTGAATCTCCTTCAGCTTGCCCAGGCGACCATTGCGCGCCAGCTCGCAGGCCCAGCGAAATTTCAGATCGCTGCGCTGCTGCGTGCCAAACTGAAAAACCACGCCCGTCTTCTTCACCGCCGCGCGCACGTGCTTGGACTCCTGCATCGACATGCCCATCGGCTTCTCATGGTAGATGTGCTTGCCATTCAGAATCGCGTCCGTCGCCGGGATGCTGTGCCAGTGCACCGGCAGCGCCATCAGCACCGCATCAATCGACTTGTCGCGGTTCAGCTCACGAAAGTCACTCAGCACCTTCACATCTGCGCTGCCATAACGTTCCGCCACCGCCAACTGCGCACGCTCAATGTTCTTTTTGTTCACGTCACAGATCGCCGTCACCCGCACATCCTCATGGTTCAAAAAGGCCCGCATATCGTGCGTCCCCTGGGAACCCACCCCAATGACCCCCAGCGTGATCTTGTTCGACGGTGCCGTCTGCGAGCGCAGCACATGCGCCGGAATAAACACCGGCGCGACACCGCTGGCGATGATCTGGGACAGAAAGGAACGACGAGTCTTCATGGTGGCAGCAAAGGGTTGGTTAATGAATGCTACGAAATCCGCCCCTGTGTTTTGAAGGACAAAGTTTGGGCGAAATCAGACAAATGGAGCCAGGGCCTTGCGCAATCCGTAACTCCCCTGCACTTCTCCTCATGTCAGAACACTCTTTCGACTTCATCGTCATCGGCGGCGGCAGCGGCGGCTATGCAGCAGCCCGCACCGCCCACAGCGCCGGCCTCCGTGTCGCAGTCATCGATGGTGCCACCGAACTCGGCGGCCTCTGCATCCTGCGCGGCTGCATGCCCAGCAAGACCCTCATCGAATCCGCCAACCGCCAGCTTCACATCCGCCACGCAGCGGAGTTCGGCCTCAAAGCCACCTCCCATGGCGTCGATGTCCGCACCATCCGCGACCGCAAGCGCACCCTCATCGCCGACTTCGCCAGCTACCGTCAGGGCCAGCTCGAAGACGGTCGCTTCGCCCTCTATCGCGGCCACGCCCGCTTTGTGGATGCCCACACCGTCGAAGTCCTGCCACGCGATGGCTCCGCCTCCTTTCAGGCCAGCGCCCGCACCTTCTGCATCGCCACCGGCTCTGAAGTCATGGTCCCCGACGTCCCCGGCCTCGCCGAAACCAGCTACTGGACCAGCGATGACGTGCTCGATACCGACTCATTGCCAAAGACCATCGCCGTCCTCGGTGGCGGTGCCATCGCCTTGGAGATGGCCCACTACCTCGAGGCCATGGGCTGCCACGTGAAGCTCCTCCAGCGCAACACCCAGCTCCTCACCGGCCTCGACCGCGAATGCAGCGAAGTCATCGCCAAAGCCTACACCGAGCGCGGCATAACAGTGCATCTCGGCACGCACCTCAGCAACGTCTCCACGCATGAAGGCCGCAAGCGCATCGCCTTTACCCAAGACGGCCACACCCACGCGATCCTCGTCGATGAAATCCTCCTCGCCATGGGCCGCGTGCCCGCCACGAAGAGCCTCGCTTTGGACGCCGCCAAAGTCGCCCTGCACAAATCCAAGGTCATCGTCAACGACCGCATGCAGACCTCCCAGCCGCACATCTTTGCCGCTGGTGATGTCTGCAGCCCGCTCGATGTCGTACACATCGCCATCCATCAGGGCGAAATCGCCGCACGCAATGCCGCGAAACTCATTCAGGGCAAACCGGCCGACGAAACCATCGACTACCGCCTCACCCTTTTCGGCGTGTTCTCGCACCCTCAGGTCGCCGTCGTCGGCGCCACCACCGAAAAACTCAAAGCCCACAACATCCCGTTCCTCGAAGCCAGCTATCCCTTCAATGATCACGGCAAATCCATGGTCATGGGCGAAACCGCCGGCTTTGTGAAGATGCTCGCGCACATGAAAACCGGCGAAATCCTCGGAGCCTGCGTCGTCGGTCCTGAAGCGACCGAGTTGATCCATGAAGTCGTCATCGCCATGAACTTCCGCGCCACCGTGCAGCAGTTCATGGCCATCCCGCATTATCATCCCACGCTGAGCGAGATCTGGACTTACCCGGCGGAAGAAGTCGCGGATCAGATGGCTGGGTAAACGCAAGTGGAAGAAAACATGACAATCCTATTTCCCATTTTCCTCTTCGCTGTCTGGCTTTTCTGGATTCCAGCCTGCGTTTGGCAGCGGGCCGCGAGAGGTGAAGCAGGGGGTGTTTCCATTCTACCCGTCATACCCGTCTATCCTCTTGCCGCTTGGTTAATCGCCGTTGTCCTTGATCAAGTTCATGCCTCCCTCGGCTTCTGGTTGATTGGCAGCCTTCATCTACTGCTCAGTATCTGGTTTGTGATCTCCGCTGTCCGCTCCCTCTGCTCACTCCGTAAACAAGGCAAAATAACGCTTAAACAGAATAGTTGAGTCGAATATTCGCATTCTTCCGAGCAAGATAGAGCATCACAATCCCACGAAAAGGCGGGGCCTGAAGAACGTTAGCGTACCAACGTCCAACCCATGCGCCAAGCCCTTCTCATCCTCCTGGCCTTCCCCGCCCTCCTCGCGGCGGAGTCCGGCAAACTGAAATACAACCGCGATGTGCGGCCCATCCTCAATGAAAAATGCTTTCATTGCCATGGCACCGATGCCGGCCACCGCAAAGGCGACCTGCGGCTGGATCTGCGCGAAAACGCCATCAAGCCTGCAAAATCCGGCGACATCGCCCTCGTCCCCGGCAAGCCCGAACTCAGCCAGCTCATCGCACGTGTGGAACTCCCGCACGACAATGACGACGTGATGCCGCCCGACAAAGATGGCAAGCCTTTGACCGCTGAGGAGAAAGCCATCCTCCGCCAATGGATCAGCGAGGGCGCCGAGTATCAGGGCCACTGGGCATTCCTCAAACCTGAGCGCTCCCCCTTGCCCAAGATCACCGATCCGAAATTCACCATTCGCAACGAGATCGACTCCTTCATCGCCGAGCGCCTTCAGGAAGAAAACCTTACCCCATCTCCCGAAGCCGACCGCGCCACTCTGCTGCGCCGTGTCACACTCGATCTCACCGGCCTGCCGCCCACTCTGGAAGAGATCGCCGCCTTCGAAAAAGACACCAGCCCCAAGGCCTATGAAGCCGTCGTAGATCGCCTGCTCAAATCCGACCACTACGGCGAACGCATGGCCATGCAGTGGCTCGACTTCGCCCGCTTCGCCGACAGCCATGGCTTCCAGACGGACAGCAGCCGCGCCATGTGGCCCTGGCGCGACTGGGTCATCAAAGCCTTCAACGACAACAAGCCCTTCGATCAGTTCACTCTGGAACAGATCGGCGGAGACCTGCTGCCCAATGCCACGCGCGATCAAATCGTGGCCACCGGCTTCAATCGCAACCACCGCCTCAACGGCGAAGGCGGCATCATCGCCGAGGAGTGGCGCATCGAGAACATCATCGACCGTGTGGAAACCACCAGCTTCACCTGGCTCGGCCTCACGCTGAACTGCTGCCGCTGCCACGATCACAAGTATGATCCCTTCACCCAAAAGGACTTCTACTCGCTCTTCGCCTTCTTCAACAACATCGCCGAAAGCGGCACCATTCAGGGCACCTCCAATCGCAGCGGTGGCAATTCTGATCCGGTGATCCAAGTGCCGGACAAAGAGGAAGAGCAGCAGCTCGCCCTGCTTCGCAAAAAGATCGACACCGCCCAGGCCAAAGTCACTGAGACTCAGCTCCAACTTCCCAACCTCGTCGCCAGCTGGGAGGCCGACATGGAAAATCCGGAAGCAGCCAAAAAGCCCATGTGGGAAGTCCTTCCGATTAGTGAAGCCAAATCCCAAGGCGGAGCCGCTCTGCGCAAGCTGCCGGATGCCTCATGGATCGCCGGCGGCCGCAATCCCGACTTTGACATCTACACCGTCACCGCACCGCTCGCGGAAGGCAGCTTCACCGGCCTGCTGTTGGAGGCTTTGCCAGATCCCACGCTGCCCAGTCAAAGCCTGGGCCGCGCGCCCAATGGCAACTTCGTGCTCACCGGCATCGAGGGCACCATCTCCGCTCCCACCTTGAAGACCCCCATCAAAATCACCTTCACTCGCGCCGAGGCCGACTACGCGCAAAAGGGCTACGATGTGAAGCTGCTGCTCGACAAAGATCCCAAAAACGGCTGGGCAATCGACGGCAACGACCCCAAGAAACGCGTGGAGCGCAATGCCATGTTCATCGTGGACAAAGCCGTGCAAGTCCCCGCCGGTGCCACGCTGACCGTGCGCCTGCTGCATCAGTCCACCTTTGCCAGACACAATGTGGGCCGCTTCCGCCTTTCCACCACCGATGCCGAGCCCGCACTCGCCAGCATCGATGGCACAGGCGGCCCTCCTGCCGCCGTGCTGGCCGTGATGAAAACGCCCACCGAAAACCGCACGCCACAGCAGCGCAGCGAGCTTGAAAAATACTACCGCGCCACCGTGGACAGCCCCCTGCGCGATGCCGACTACGCCCTCGCCGCAGCCAAAGCAGAGCTGGAAAAATACGATCGCATCGTCCCTTCCGTCATGGTCATGAAAGAAGGCCCCGTGCGCGATGCTTTCATCCTCAAACGCGGCGAGTATGACAAGCCCGGAGACAAGGTCAGCATGGTCACGCCCGCCGTGCTGCCACCCATGCCGAAGAATGCGCCAAGCAACCGCCTCGGCTTCGCCCAGTGGATCGTGTCTCCTGAAAATCCTCTCACCGCACGCGTGTGGGTGAATCGCGCTTGGGAGAAATTCTTCGGCTACGGCTTGTCTAAATCCACCGAGAACCTCGGCACGCAGTCGGAGTATCCCGTGCATCCTGAGTTGTTCGACTGGCTGGCCACGGAGTTCATCCGCTGCGGCTGGGACATGAAAGCCATGCAAAAGCTCATCGTCATGAGCGCCACCTACCGCCAGTCGTCAAAGCTAACGCCTGCCCTGCTCGAAAAAGATCCTGAAAACCGCCTGCTCGCACGCGGCCCTCGTTTCCGTCTGCCCGGTGAAGTCGTGAGAGATCAGGCACTCGCCATCGCAGGACTGCTGGTTTCAAAACTCGGCGGCCCCAGCGTAAAGCCCTATATGCCCGACGGCGTGTGGGATGATACCAGCAAATACGGCGACCTGCGCGGCTACAAGGCCGACACCGGTGAAGGCCTGTACCGCCGCAGCTTCTACACCATCTGGAAACGCACCGCCGCACCGCCCACCATGCTGCTCTTTGATGCCCCCACGCGTGAAATCTGCACCGTGAAACGCAGCCGCACCAACACACCGCTGCAGGCCCTCTCACTCCTCAATGAAGTCACTTTCGTCGAAGCCGCACGCGGTCTTGCCCAGCAGATGATGCAGCACGGCGGCACCACACCCGAGCAACGCATCGCCTACGGCTTCCAGCGCGCCACCGCCCGAGCCATCGACCCCACAGCGCTCAAGCAACTCACCGTTGGCTTGAAACAACGCATCACGGACTTCCAAGCCAAACCCGCCGAAGCCACCGCCCTCATTTCCCAAGGCGCCACCAAGGCCGACGCCACGCTTCCTCCCGCCGAACTCGCCGCCTACACCACGACAGCAGCTGTCCTCCTCAACCTCGACCGCGTCATCACACGAGACTGATATGAATCATCCTGCCCTTCAATTTCAAGACCGGCTCAACCGCCGCATCTTCCTCAAGAACTCCTCGGCTGCCATCGGTGCTGCAGCGCTCGGTTCACTCCTTCAGGATGAAGCCGCCGCTGCATCCCCCGCGCGTTACTTCCCGAACTTCGCGCCCAAGGCCAAGCGCATCATCTATCTCTTCCAGTCCGGCGCACCATCTCAGCTCGATCTGTTCGATCCAAAGCCGCAGATGGAAAAACACCGCGCCGAGGATCTGCCCGCCAGCATTCGCCAGGGCCAGCGCCTCACCACGATGACCTCAGGTCAGAAGGCCTTCCCCGTCGCCCCATCCATCTTCAAATTCGCACAGCATGGTCAGGGCGGCGTCTGGCTCAGCGAACTGTTCCCGCACCTCTCCACCGTGGCCGATGAGATGTGTGTGATCCGCTCCATGTTCACCGAGGCGATCAATCACGATCCCGCCATCACCTTCTGCCAGACTGGCTCCCAGCTCGCAGGTCGGCCCAGCATCGGTGCCTGGCTCAGCTACGGTCTCGGCAGCGCCAATCGCGATCTGCCCGCCTACGTCGTCATGACTTCCTTCGGCACCGGCCGTCGCGATGACCAGCCGCTCTACGACCGACTCTGGGGCAGCGGCTTCCTGCCCACGCAGCATCAGGGCGTGCGCTTTCGTAATTCAGGCGACCCCGTTCTGTATCTCTCCAATCCCGCAGGCGTGGACCGCCCCATGCGTCGTCAGATGCTCGATGAAATCGCCGCGCTCAATCAACGCGACTTCGAAGCCTTCGGCGATCCCGAAACCACCGCACGCATCTCCCAGTATGAAATGGCATTTCGTATGCAGATGAGCGTCCCCGATCTCGTGGACACCTCCAAAGAGCCGCAGCACGTGCTCGACAGCTACGGCCCCGAGGTCAAAAAGCCCGGCACCTTTGCCGCAAACTGCCTGCTCGCCCGCCGCCTCGCCGAACGCGATGTGCGCTGCATCCAGCTCTTCCACATGGGCTGGGACCATCACGGTGGCCTGCCCGCCGCCATCCGTGGTCAGTGCCGCGACACCGACCAGCCCACCACCGCGCTCATCAAGGATCTGAAACAGCGCGGCCTGCTCGATGACACCCTCATCGTCTGGGGCGGCGAATTCGGCCGCACCATCTACTCCCAGGGCACCCTCACCGCCACCAACTACGGCCGCGATCACCATCCGCGCTGCTACTCTCTCTTCATGGCCGGCGGCGGCATCAAAAAAGGCACCACCTACGGCGAAACCGACGACTACAGCTACAACATCGTCCGCGACCCCGTGCACGTGCACGATCTCAACGCCACCCTCATGCACCTCCTCGGCATCAATCACGAACGCCTCAGCTACAAATTCCAAGGCCTCGACATGCGCCTGACAGGTATTGCCGGGAATGTTGTGAAGGGTGTGCTGGCATAAGGCGAAGCTGCAAAGCGCTGAACCCACCTGCCATTTCAAATCACTCAGGCTTTGCCGAGAACTTTGCTGCCTGTCTCGCTGGTTCTGCGGCGATCTAGATGATCCATGAAGTCGTCATCCATGGTGGGAATTCTTCCTCAACACTGACCTATTCCTCGTCAAGGAGGTCTGTCGAACCGGAAAGCTTCACCTCCGGCCACTGCAGCGGCTGAAACAGTGTGGGTGCAATTCCCAGCAAGGCCAGCACGAGGCTCAGTTCCAGCACGCCTATCGCGAAATACGCGGATTGGAGCCAGGAATACTGACGTATGATCACTAGCTCCGCGAAGATCCAGATGAGCATGCCGAATCCTGCCACAGCCGACAGCAGGAGCGCCACGCGCCGCTTCGCCAGCAGCGCCACCGCAGCGGCCAGATGGGTTCCGCCGACCACCCCGCCAAGGATGAGGCCGGGCACGAGGTAGCTGGTGAACGGGCTGCCCGCCAGATGCTCCACGGGAACGCCAGCGCCATCGCGTGCAACCGCGAGGAAAGCACCGAAGAAGGCAGACAGCGCCTGAAACACTGCGAGCACAGCGAGTGCCCCGACGACTGTGCGATTTGAGAATGGCTGAGGCATGGCGTATCAAATCAAAGGGTGGGTCGATGCGAAGCGCAGCAGTTCAGAACGAAGAAGAGCCAGGGCGCGATCATGACCCAGAGCAGCAAGAGCACCCACACGCGACCTGCCAGCAGGTTGTAGTCGGCCAGCACCTCGGCCAGCGGACGTTTGCGCAGCACCATCCCCATGAAACACTCGAAGACAACGGTGAGGCACAGCCAAACAGCGCCAATGGCTAAGGCCGCTCCTCCGGAAGATGGCGGCCACTCATGGATGACAAACCAGATGAACACGCCCATGAGCACCGCTCCAATGAGTGTCGAAAGCTGGTGCGCACGCAGCTCGGTCATCACTTTGCCAAACGTCGTTTCGCGAAGAACGCCGTTGCCGATCGCAATGATCAGCATGACGAACCAGAGAAGAATGTAACGCAGCATCAAGAATTCCTTCTTCGCCCACGCATCAGGTGATTACGAGCGGAATGGACAGCAGGGGCGAAGTTTGTCACGAATGGATTCCAGCATTGCTGCTTTCCAGCCTCATCTTCCCTTCCGCTCCCTTTGCCGCGCACGAAACTCAGAGGGCCCGCAGCCCACCTGCCGCGCAAACATGCGGCTAAAATAGTGCCGGTTCGGAAAACCAAACTCCACGGCGATCTGCTCAATCGTCTTGTCCGTCAGCGCCAGCGCCTCACCTGCAAGACGCAACCGTGTGCCCAGCACATACACCGCAGGCGTCTGTCCCGTGTGTTCGCGAAAAGCACGGATGAACCGCTCCACACTCATCCCTGCACGCTCCGCTAAAAAAGGATTCGTCAGCTTGCCATGCGGCGCACGTACAATGAGCGCCAGCACTTCAGCAAGCCGCTCCGGCATCACTGGCGGCGCGTCTGTTTCCAAGCCAGCAAAAACCGTATGCAGCAACGCCGCGCTCAAATGATGCAGCCGATGATCGCGCAGTTCAGTGAATGGCTCACGATGCGTTTCAACGAGTTGGCTCAGCATCACTCGCAACACGTCATCCACCTCAATGACGATGGGAGCCGCAGGTATCGACACCCCCGGCCGTGCCGTCGTGAAGTGCAGCCAGAAGTGGCTCGCCTTCACCGGGCCGCAGCAGTCAAAGACCGTGTCCGCCGGAATCAACATCGCGCACTTCGGCCCCAGCGGAATCTTGCGTCCCTCAAACACGAGATGGCAGCCCGGCTTCGGATTGTAGTAAAAGCGCCAGAAGGGTGAATCCACCCCCTGATGATTCCAATCCTCCAGCGCCGGCTGATAGCCGCTCTCATGAATCAAAAACGGCGTCCAGCCCGACTGCGCCACACGCGCCAGATCCACGCCCCACGGCGTGGTGTAGTTGAGGTATTTGCGGCGGATCGGCATGCGTATCTATGGAATCAGATACGCAATCGCAGCCTTCATTCACCAGCTTTTCGCATATCCAGCAGCAGAATAAGACACAAAACATCCATAAAGAGGCATAGGCGGCCGCCGTTTGTTCTGGCAGCATCCTTCCACTCATGCACCGGCTTCTCATTCTCCTCCTCGCCTTCCCCTCCCTGCTCCCGGCAGCACCCGCGAAGGTGAAGTTCAACCGCGATGTGCGGCCCATCCTCTCGGACAAGTGCTTCTTCTGCCACGGGCCTGATCCGAAGAAGCGTGAAGCCGATCTGCGACTGGATGAGCGCGATGCCGCCGTCGAAGCCAAGGCCTTCCTGCCCGGCAAAGCCGAAGTGAGCGAGATGATCCAGCGCGTCCTCACCACCGATGCCGACGATCACATGCCACCGGCCAAGTCCAAGCTCGGCGATCTGACGCCCGCTGAAATCGCCATCTTGAAGCAATGGATCAATGAAGGCGCGGAGTATGAGGCACACTGGGCCTTCATTTCATTGAAACCTGAATCCACCAAGGATCAGAGCATCGACAAGATCGTCACCGCTGGACTCTCAGAGCTCGGCCTGAAACTGCAGCCCGAAGCCACACCCGAAACCCTCATCCGCCGCCTCAGCTTCGACCTCACCGGCCTCCCCCCCTCCCCTGACGAAATCAGCGCCTTCGTCACCGAACACGAGTTCAATCCAGCATCAAGCATCCAGCATCTAGTCACCCGCCTCCTCGCCTCACCTCACTATGGCGAGCGCATGGCCGTGGACTGGCTGGACGTGTCCCGCTACGCCGACAGCTACGGCTTTCAGGTGGATCGCGAGCGCGAGGTCTGGCCCTGGCGCGACTGGGTGGTGAAATCCTACAACGAGAACATGCCCTTCAACCAGTTCATCACCTGGCAGCTCGCGGGCGATCTCCTGCCCAACCCCACCGACGAACAGATCATCGCCACCGCATTCAACCGCCTCCACCAGCAGGAAAACGAAGGCGGCAGCGTCGAGGAAGAGTATCGCGTCGAATACATTGCCGACCGCGTGCAAACCGTCGCCACCGCCTTCCTCGGCCTCACCTTTGAGTGCTCACGCTGCCACGATCACAAATATGATCCCATCAAGCAGAAGGACTATTACGGCCTCTTTTCCATGCTGCAGAACATCGACGAAGCAGGACTCTATTCCTTCTTCACCCCTTCCCCACCCACGCCTGCGCTCATGATGATGGACACACCGGCCAAGGAAAAGATGGCGACGCTAAACGCGAAGGTGAAAGCACTGGAAGCGAAGCTGAGTGATGCGGGCACTCCTGCCCGCACAGCGCTCGAACTGCAGGCAGGAGTTCCTGCATCCCTCGAAGGCCAGATCGCCCATTTCACCTTCGACGAACTCAAAGGCAACAAGCTCGCCGACGCCCTCCATCCCGCGCCGCCACCAGCACCAGCTGAGCCAAAAGTTGAGGCCAAAGACAAAGCTGACCCCAAGAAAAAGAAAGACGCCAAAGCTCCGCCCCCGGGCCCCGAGGCAATCCTCAAAGGCGGAAACAAACTCGTCTCCGGCAAGCTCGGCAGCGCGATCCAGTTCACCGGCGATGACTCGGTGGACACACCGCTGGGAAACTTCCAGCGCCATGAGCCCTTCAGCATCTCCCTCTGGCTGCAAACCCGGGACGAAAAGGACCGCGCCGTGGTGCTGCATCGCTCCCAGGCTTGGACAGACGCCGCCAGCCGTGGCTATGAACTCCTCATCGAAAACGGCCGCATCAAATGGTCGCTGATTCACTTCTGGCCCGGCAATGCCATCTCCGTCCGCACGCAGGCCAAGGTGCCGCTCAATGAATGGACGCAGGTCATCGTGACGAACGACGGCAGCAGCCGCGCCTCCGGTTTGAAGATCTTCATTAATGGCAAACTCGCCACCGTGGACATCATCAAAGACCACCTCACCAAGAACATCACCGGCGGCGGCCATGACAACATCAGCCTCGGCGAGCGCATGCGGGATCGCGGTTTCAAAAACGGGCTGGTCGATGACCTGCGCATTTTCAATCGCGACCTCTCCCTGCCCTTTGATGCCAAGCTGGAGCCTCTGCTCGCTGAACTCAAAGCCGCACGCGCAGAGGTCACCGCCTTTGCCGATGCGAAGAAGGAAATCATGGTCATGCAGGAACTTCCGCAGCCGAAGAAAGCCTATGTGCTGACACGTGGTGAGTATGACAAGCGCGGAGACGAAGTCGGCCCTGCCACTCCCGCATTCCTGCCCCCCTTCCCCAAAAACGCACCCAAGAACCGCCTCGGCTACGCGCAGTGGCTCACCGCACCCGATCATCCGCTCACCGCCCGTGTCACCGTGAACCGCATCTGGCTCAGCCTCTTCGGGCGTGGGCTGGTGAAGACGGCAGAAGACTTTGGCAGCCAGGGAGAGCGCCCACTCCATCCAGAACTGCTCAATTACCTCGCGATGAAGTTCATTCAAAGCGGCTGGAATGTGAAGGAGCTGATTCAGGAGATCGTCACGAGCAAGGTCTATCTCCAGCGCAGCATCGCAGATGCCAAGACCATGGCCGACGATCCCGAGAATCAATGGCTCGCACGCGGACCACACTTCCGTCTGCCTGCCGAGATGATCCGCGACAACGCCCTGGCCGCAGCAGGCCTGCTCAAGCTCACCATGGGCGGTGCGCCGGTCTATCCCTATGAAATGACCGAAGCCTTCAAGCCCATGGGCCCCAGCGCAGGCGATGCCGTCTATCGCCGCAGCATCTACACCAACTGGCGCCGCACCAGCCCCCCGCCCGCCATGGTCGCCTTTGACGCCCCCCGCCGCGCCGTCTGCATCTCCAAACGCGAACGCACCGACTCCCCCCTCCAGGCACTCATCCTCCTCAACGGCGTGCAGTATGTCGAAGCCGCCCGCGTCCTCGGCGAAAAGCTCCATCTCGAAACCAAGGGCGACCTCCCCAAGATGATCGAACTCGGCTTCCTCCGCTGCCTCAGCCGCAAGCCCGACACCAAAGAAATCCAGATCTGCGCCCAGCTTTACCAAGAACAGCTCACCCATTTCAAAACGGTGCCCAAAGAAGCTGAAGCACTGCTCAAAACAGGCAACGCCAAACGTGATGCCACCATTCCCTTTCCACAAGCCGCTGCTGCCGCTGTGCTGGCGCAGGCTTTGTTGAACCACGATGCTTGTGTCGTGAAGCGGTGAGATTTTGAACCACTAATCGGACACTAATAATGACCAATCCAAGATCGAGATAGAGAATATCGGGCACCCTTCTGCATTTTCATTTTTTCCAGCCATCCTCACCTGCAAATCACCCAGCCATCCCACCTGCTCTTTCTGGATCATCATTAGTGTTTTATTAGTGTCCGATTAGTGGTTCCCTTCCCCTCTTAACTCCAACCGCTCCCATGCCCATCACTAAAAAACGGACCAAGATCGAGATGCGTGAAGACGGACCCTTCCAGCAGGAAGGGTTTGACCTGATGGCAGCGGTGTTTGCAGTGCACAACGAAGTGGGCGGCGGTCTTGCGGAAGAAGTCTATCAGGAAAGCCTGGAAATTGAATTGTCGCTGCGCGGCATTCCATTCATTGCCAAACAGGAGCTCACCATCTTCTACAAAGGCCGCGAATTGAAGCGCTGCTACGTTCCGGATCTTTATGTGCATGACGGCATGGTGGTCGAGTTGAAAGCCGTGTCGCACCTGCTGCCGGAGCATGAAGCCCAGCTTTTCAATTACATGCGCCTGACCGGCAAGAGTGTCGGCTACCTCATCAATTTCGCCCCGCTCAAGCGCGCTGAATGGCGGCGCTTCGTTCTTTAACTCAAAATTTCGCCCGATCATGAATCCCATCAGTGCCAGTCAGTGTCAGTCAGTGGTTCCAAACTCTGATCCTTCAGGTGTTATCAACCGCCGCACCCTCCTCAACCGCTTCGGCATGGGCCTCGGCGGCATCGCTTTGAATGAGCTGCTGGCCCAGGGCTCCGAACCCGCCGACCACGGCGTTCTCGGCGGCACGCACTTTGCCCCGAAGGCGAAGCGCATCATCTACCTCTTCATGTCCGGCGGTCCTTCACACCTGGACCTGTTTGATTACAAGCCTCTGCTGAACAAACGAAACGGCGAGCAGCTTCCCGACTCCGTGCGCGGGGGGCAGCGACTCACTGGCATGTCGGGAAATCAGTCCTCCATCCCCATGGTGGGTTCTCCCTTCAAGTTCACCCAGCATGGTCAGGCAGGCGGCTGGTTCAGCGAACTGCTGCCGCACACCGCCAGCATCGCCGACGACATCTGCGTGGCGAGGTCGATGCACACGGAGTCGATCAATCACGGCCCTGGCGTGACCTTTTTCCAAACCGGATCCCAAATCGCAGGACGTCCCAGCATTGGCTCATGGCTGAGCTATGGACTCGGTGCAGAGAATGCCAACCTCCCATCCTTCACCGTTCTCATCACCAAAGGCAAAGGCGGACAGCCACTGGGCTCCCATCTCTGGGGCAGCGGCTTCCTGCCAACGAAACATCAGGGCGTGCTCTTCCGCGCCGCCAAAGATCCCGTGCTCTATCTCGGCAATCCCGCAGGCGTGAGCGCCGACAGCCGCAGACTCATGCTGGACCGCCTCAAGGAACTGCATGAGCACCAGTTTGCCGGAACCCCCGACATGGAGATTCAGAACCGCATCGACCATTACGAGATGGCCTTCCGCATGCAGACCAGCATCCCCGAAGTCACCGACCTCAGCGATGAGCCGCAGCACATCCTCGACAGCTACGGCCCCGATGTGAAAACACCCGGCACTTTTGCCGCGAACTGCCTGCAGGCGCGTCGTCTCGCAGAAAAAGGCGTGCGCTTCATCCAGCTCTATCACCAGGACTGGGACCACCATGGCGGACTCCCCGGTGCCCTGCCCAAGCTCTGCAAAGAAACCGACCAGCCTGCTGCAGCCCTCATCAAAGACCTCAAACAACGCGGCCTGCTCGATGACACCCTCGTCGTCTGGGGCGGTGAGTTTGGCCGCACCGCTTACTGCCAGGGCAAGATCAGCACCAACTTCGGTCGCGATCATCACCCCCGCTGCTTCAGCGCCTGGTTCGCAGGCGGCGGCATCAAGGCTGGCTCCGTCTATGGCGAAACCGACGACTTCGGCTACAACACCGTCAAAGACGGCCTGCACATCCACGACTTCCACGCCACGCTGATGCACCTGCTCGGCATCGACCACGAACGCCTCACCTACAAATTCCAAGGCAGACGCTACCGGCTGACGGATGTAGCAGGCAAAGTCGTGAAGGGCCTGCTCGCCTGACGCCGTTGATGAGGCAACCGAGACGGTTGCACTACGGGGAAACGCGTGTTCATTGCCTCTCCCAAAATGAGCCAAGCCAGAACCGCCAAGCAGCACCGCAAAACCGCCGAGACCGACATTGAGATCGAACTCAATGTCGATGGTTCCGGCAAATCACAGATCGACACCGGAGTGCCGTTCTTTGACCACATGCTGACGTTGTTCACCAAGCACGGCCTCTTTGACCTCAAGGTGAAGTGCGTGGGCGACATCGAGGTGGACTACCACCACACCGTCGAAGACACCGGCATCGTGCTCGGCAACTGCTTCCGCGAAGCCCTGGGCAACAAGGCGGGCATCGTGCGCTACGGCTTCTTCCTCCTGCCCATGGATGAAACCCTCGCCGAAGTCGCGCTCGACCTCAGCGGCCGTTCCTTCCTCAGCTATCACGCGCCTGAAGGTGTCGAAGCCATCGGCGGCGTGAACCGCTTCAGCTACCAGCTCGTGGAAGAATTCCTCCGCGCTTTCTCCTCCAGCCTGCTGGCGACGCTTCACGTCGAAATTCGCCGTGGTCGCGATGCGCACCACATGGCCGAAGCCATCTTCAAAGGTCTTGCCCGCGCACTGGATGCAGCCACCAAGCATGATCCCCGCGTCACCGGCATCCCCAGCACGAAGGACGTCCTGTGATGAAACTCGGAGTGCTTGATTACGGCGGCGGAAACCTCCGCAGCGTGCTGAATGCTTTTGATGCGATCGACGCCCATGCCAACCTCGTCACCAAGCCGGAAGACTTCGACGCCATCGATGTCCTCGTCTTCCCCGGTCAGGGTGCCTTTGGCGATTCCATCCGCATCCTCAAGGAAACCGGCCTCTGGGAGCCCCTGCAGGCCTGGCTGAAAGCAGAAAAGCCCTACCTCGGCATCTGCCTCGGCTACCAGCTCCTGTTTGAAAGCAGCGAAGAATCCCCCGGCGTGGAAGGCCTCTGCGTGGCCAAAGGTCTGGTGCGCAAGTTCGACCCCACCAGCGGCCTCAAAATCCCCCACATGGGCTGGAACGTCGCCCAGTGGGCTCCTGAGCAGTCTGCCGTGTGGTCCGGATTGCCGAATCCGACATACGTTTACTTCGTGCACTCCTACTACCCAGACGTGCAGGACGAGTCCCTCGCCCTCTGCCGCACCGACTACGGCGTCAGCTTCATCAGCGGCATCGCCAAGAAGAACCTCGTGGCCGTGCAGTTCCACCCGGAGAAGAGCCAGGAAGCAGGACTTACGCTGCTGCGCAATGCACTGAAGGTGCTGGAGCAGTAAGGATCGATGGCCACAAAAAACAGATCAGATCTTGATCAGTTTTTTTGTTCCTTTTTGAGCCTCTTTGCGGCCAATCCGCTACCCCTGCTACGGAGCCGCCTTCGACTGCGCTGCAATGCCGCGGATGAACTCCTGATCTTCCGCAGACAGTCGTGAAAACGGCACCTCGAAGGCCTGTCCATCCGCTCGCTTGAAGCGGCCCGCATCCTTCGCGGGCGTGGTGAAGCTTTCCAGAGACGCCTGCATCACGCGCCCGGAGGTGTCTTTCCAGTCACGCACTGGAGTAGGAAGCAAAGGAGCCGGAGCGGGTGCAGCGGCAGGCGCAGGAGCCGCCGCCACAACTGGCGCAGCTTTGACATGCCGGTTGGTGGCCATCACTGAGTTCACGGGGTTCTGCAGAGTCAGGGGCGACTTCACGGTCATCAGAGGCTTGGAGGACGCGGCCACAAAAGGAGCCAGCAGATCTTTGCCCTCCGTGCCAAGCAGTTCCTGCTCCACGATCCAGTCTGTTCCCTGTTTGTTCCTTGGCGAGCCGGTGCGGGTCATGTCCATGGCCCCCTCGTTGAAAGTGATGAC
>CALRWM010000076.1:0-27902 GCA_943371875.1 Prosthecobacter debontii
GCAATAGGCGGTTGGATCAGCCAGCACGCACGCAAAGCGGTGCTCAATCTCTCACTGCCGCGCAAAAAACGCCCCTGGATGGACGCCATCTTCCACAAAATCGACTCCCTCGTCGCTCCTCTGACCTACTCTACTGCATGATCCGGGATAAAAAAACTCTCCGCTGGCAACGGAGAGTTTTGTCGAGGCACCGCTGGTTAGGCTTTGAAAGCCCGAACTGCAGTGACTTTCACCTTGCGGGTGACGTGCTGGCTGTCCGTGGACAGTTCCAGTTCCTCGCCGACGGCCTTGCCGATGAGGGCTTTGGCGGATTCCGAGAGGTAGCTGATGATGTTCTTGTCCAGATCACCGTCCCAGGCACCGAGGATAGTGAAGGTTTCCTTGGATCCTGAAGCGAGGTCTTCGATGTCAACGACGGTGCCGATGCCGACTTTGTCCGTGGGCACATTCGCGAAGTCAGTGCCACGGGCGTTGCGCAGTTCGCGCTCAAGTTTGCCCTGCATGCGCAGGAGGACGGACTGCTGGTCACGGGCGGCCTTGTAGCCACCGTTTTCGCGCAAGTCACCTTCGTCACGGGCGATCTGAATCTCCTTCTTGTTGTCAGGGATCTTGACGTTGACGAGGTCTTCCAGTTCCTGCTTTTTCTTTTCCAGGCTTTCCCAGGAAACGATGAGGGAGTCATCTTTGTGAGCTCCGGCGTTTTCGTCCATCATGGCTTCCATTTCAGGGCGCACCTTGATGATGCGGGCCATGAGGGAGCGGCGGGTCAGTTCGTCAAAGAGGGAGCCGTTGATCAGGCGCTTGGCCAGCAGGCGGACGTCTTCGTCTTCGGCTTCTGCCACCATTTCGCCCAGCAGGGTCTTGTCATCCGAGAGCAGATCCTGGAGACGGCCGGTGCGCTTGGGCCCGCCTTCCATGTGGTCGCTTTCAATGACGCCGAGGATGGCATGACCGAGGTCGATGTCGAAAACGGATTCCGCCAGGCCTTTGCGCTCGCGGGCCATCCAGATCAGCAGATCGGCGGAGAGCATGCGGTTGCGCAGGGATTTCTTCAAGGCATCGGCCAGCACGTCGAGTTCGTCGTTGGCATCCAGCACGGTGGCGATCTCAGCCACGGCGCGGCCACCGGTCTTGGTGAGGTGGTGCAGGATCTCAGGCACCCAGCCACGGTTGGGGAAAGCTTCGGGGAAAGCGCGGTAGATGCGGCCCAGCAGGCTGGCGGAGAGTCCCTTGATGGAATCCGCGAGCACTTCCTTCGTCTCGGTGATGAGATCGGAAATCTTCATCGAGCCCATCGGCGCGGTGGCGGCGAGGTTTTCGATGAGTTCATCGCGTGCCAGAAGCAGTTGCAGGCACTCCTTGAGGTTGAGCTTCACGCTCTTGCGGGCGGAGTCGGAGATGTCCTGGAAGACGGGGATCAGCTCGGTCTTCGGGTCGGAGAAGAGGTCGATGTCCTTCTGGATGCTGGCCAGGGTGGCAAGCTTGGTCTTCAGATCGCGCGCGGCGAGGAAGGACTTCACCATCTGGGTGCCGGCGTTCTCAGCCTGGTCACGCAGCACCAGCTTTTCAGAACGTTTGGCAGGCACCACCACGTGGCGGTGGGTTTTGAGCGCGCGCTTGGCGGCTTCCCACCACTTTTTGTAGTCGGCGTCGGAAACGATGCGGCCCTTGAGCAGCTTTTCCAGATCGTCGAGATGAAGCGTGTTGCCGCTGCTCTTCAGGGCCAGTTCCACCAGCTCCGGGGCGTTCTTTGCCGCCATTTCCTTGAGTGAATCGAGATCGGCCAGACGACGGGCGAGAAGATGATCTGGGGAGATGATGTCCAGCGAACTGATCGCAAAGGTGATCTTGAGCGGATGGCCGGGTTTGCCTTCGAAATCGAGCAGCAGGCGGTCGCCCAGCAAATCCCATTCAGCGATCCTGCCGACGCCCCAGCTTTTGTGGAGAACGAAAGTTCCGGGTTCAAGTTTGGAAAGTTTCTCGCCGTCAGCAGCAGGGAGCTTGCCTGCGGCCACAATGTTTTGCACCTCTGGATTCATGGGACGCTAAGAGTAAACAGTCAGAATAAGGTAGCAAAGGAAACCTGTAACGATTCATTCACACTTTTCCCGGGTTTACCATGCGATGCACCACAGCACCTTCAGGTAGCGGCTTTCGGGGCAGTTTGACATGACCGGGTGGTCGGCACCGGCTCCGGTGCGGTCGATGATCTGCAGGCGGCGCTTGTTCCGGTGGGCGGCGCGCATCACGATTTCCTCAAACTCAGCGACATCCAGCAGGCCGGAGCATGAGCAGGTGACGAACAGGCCGCCGCGCTTCAGCAGGCCCAGAGCCACGGCGTTCATGTCGTAGTATTTGTTGCGGCCCAGCTGGCCTTCCTCGGGGTCGCGAGCGAAGACGAGCTTCGGCGGATCGAGCACCACGGCGTCCCAGAGGGCGCCGTTTTGCTGCATCTGGCGGCCCCAGGTGAAGGTGTCGGCATGCACCCAGTCGATGCGGACCTGATTCAAATCGGCGTTCTTTTTCGCCTGGGCGATGGCTTTTTCATCGAGATCCACGGCGGTCACGTCCTCGCAGCCACCATGGATGCGTGCGCTGAGCGCAAAGCCCCCGGTATAGCTGCAAAGGTCCAGCACGCGCCGCCCACGGGCCAGATGGCCGAACTTCAGGCGGTTGTCACGCTGATCGCAGAAGAAGCCGGTCTTGTGCCCGTCTTCGAATCCGACCTGATAGCGCACGCCATTCTCGCGAATGCGCACTCCGCGCGGGGCGGGGGCGTCCGCTTCCGGCACCTCCGAGTAGCGCATGCCTTCGATGCGGGCGATGTCCGGGTCCACCTCGATGAGATGCTGCTTGGTGCCGAGAGCGGCGTGCAGTTTGGGCAGCCAGCGGGACAAGCGACGCCACACGCCGAGCGTGGTGACTTCGATGGAAAGCACATCAGCATAGCGATCGACCGTCAGGCCGCTGAGGCCGTCCCCGTCTGAAGAGATGACGCGCCAGGCGTCGGTGGTTTCATTGAGCCGGAGGGTCTTCAGGCGCAGGTCCAGCGCGGCATCCACCCGGGCGTCCAGCGCCTCTTCGGTGAGCACATCATCGCCATGCTGGAGCACGCGCAGTGGGACCTTGGCGTTGGGATTGAAGAAACCGCTGCCAAAAAGCTGACCCTCTTTGTCATACACATTCACCAGATCGCCCGCGCCGGCGTCCGGGGATACAGCGCGGAGCATGTTCGGATACACCGCCGGATGAAACGAAAAGTACTTCATCTGCGCCCAAGGCCGCAGCCAAGACTCGCTGCCAGCAGGGGGCGGAGCGGGAGATTCACGGCGGGGATAACGCGGGGGAGGGGGCATTGGCTGAAGTTGACGGTGGTTGACGATGGCTGAAGGCTCGCTGCGCAAGCGCTGGCAGTGGTTTGAAGAACTCTGTTCCACAGCCAACAACTGCAAACAACCGCAAACCACAGCAAACAACCGTCATCTTCCCCTCCGCCCCTTTTCCCGCTGGCATGCGCGTTGCTCCCCGCTTAGGTAAGCCTGCATTCCGCTCACACACCATGGCCTCTGAAAAGCCCGTCACTCTCAAAGACCTCACCATCCTCGGCAAAGAGAACATTCCCTCAGGGGGGGGATTCTTAATCCTGCCCAGCCAGCTGGGTTACTTTGATCTGTTGCGACTCGAACTCGTGCTGGCAGGTCGCGAGATCGTTTATGTGCTGAAAAAGGGTGCCGCCCTGCACCCGCTGCTGCGGGTGCATCTGGAGCGGGAAAGCGTCCACGCAATGGAGTTCACCCCGGGTGAGACCGAGACCTCCGCCTACCGCAGCGCCATGGCAGACGCTGCCAAAAGCGGGGCGGTCATCATCTATCTGCCTGCTGAGGCGGCGACGATGGTCTCCCCCATGACCACGGTGCCGGGCACGAAGCTGGAATTTTTGCTCAAAGCTGGGATCCCCGTGCTGCCGCTGCATGTGCACCGCCGTCAGGACACCGCCCTGCCGATCGAGCGGCGCTACAGCGATGCCGAGGTTATCTTCAATTTTGGCAAATTGCTGCAGGGGGACGACACGAATCTCCCCAATTATCAGGAGAGCCTGCTGCTGCTCTCTGAGCAGTGCATCAACGAATGCGCTGCACTCGATCTCAGCCTTGGCTACGCCTTGATCCTGGGCTTTAAAAAACATGGCACCCGCAACAGCGTGGTGGATGGCAAGGACGACAAGATCCTGCGGTTTGACAAGGTTTTTGCCACCGCACTCGCGCTGTCAGAGGTCGTGAAGAAGGAGACCAAAAAGGAACGCGTGGGCATCATCCTGCCACCGGGTTTGGGCGGTCTCATCTGCAACGTGGCCGTCGTCATGGCCGGAAAGATCCCGGTGAACCTCAACTTCACCGCCGGACGCGCCGCCATTGAAAGCTCCATCCGCCGTGGCGAGATCGACCGCTTCCTGACCGCTGACATCTTCGTGCGCAAGATGCAGAGCTTCCCCTGGCCGCCGAGCAAGCAGCTCATTCTCATCGAGCGCATCCTGCCGAAGATGAAGCTCGCCATCGCCAAATGGCTGGTGCTTAGCAAGATCCTGCCCGCTGCCATTCTGGCTGCCATGCTGGGCATCTCGAAGAAGGGCGGGCGCAAAGAGGCGCTGCTGCTCTTCACCAGTGGCAGTTCCGGCGAGCCCAAGGGCGTCGCGCTCACGCACCGCAATCTGGTCGCCAACGTCATGCAGTTCGGCAGCCGTCTCGGCATGCAGAGCAACGACAGCATCCTCGGCTGCCTGCCGCTCTTTCACAGCTTCGGCTGCACCGTCACCCTGTGGTTCCCCATCATCTACGGGCTGCATCTTGTGACTTATCCGTCTCCGCTGGAGGTGAAGAAGCTCGCGCAGCTCATCGAGAAGTATCGCATCACGCTGATGATCTCCACGCCGACCTTCCTGCGCAGCTACCTGCGCGGCGTGAATCGTGAGTCTCTGGCCTCCATCAAGTATTGCGTCACCGGCGCTGAAAAACTTCCCAGCACGGTGGCGGACGCGTTTGAAACCCGCTTTGGCAAGCGCGTGCTCGAAGGCTACGGCCTCACTGAAACCTCCCCGGCTTCGAACTTGAACCTGCCCGATCCTGAAGCGCTCGGCGATGAAGAGAGCGGCTACTGCTGGCTGCCCAGCCATCGTCAAGGGTCCGTCGGTCACGTCGTGCCCGGCATGGCGGTCCGCATCACTAATCCAGAGACCGACCAGCCCATTCCTCTGCATCAGAGCGGCATGATCTGGTTCAAGGGCCCGAACGTCTTTGAAGGCTACCTCAACGATCCGAAACGCAGCGCCGAAGTGCTGAAGGACGGCTGGTTCCGCACCGGCGACATCGGTCGCGTCGATCTCGACGGCTTCCTCTACATCGAAGGCCGACTCAGCCGCTTCTCCAAGATCGCCGGTGAGATGGTGCCGCATGAAACCGTCGAAGAAGCCCTGGTGAAAGCCATGGGACTCGAAAATGAAACCGTGCGCAAGATCGCCGTCGTCGGCGTCCCCGACATCGACAAGGGCGAGGCCCTCATCCTCCTCACCAGCATGCCCGGCGGCCCCGAGCACCAGGAGATCCTCGACCTCCGCTACCGCCTCCTCGACAAAGGCATGCCGCCGCTGTGGATTCCGAAAAAGATGATCCGCGTGAGTGACATTCCGGTGCTGGCGTCAGGCAAGCTGGATGTGCAGAACTGCGAGAAGATTGCGAAGGCTGGGATGTAAAAGTAGCCCAGTTGCGCCGCAACTGGTTTGGGAAGAAGACTCCAGTTGCGCCGCAACTGGACAACTTTGCTTCGCGCTGCCTCACACAATCAGCATGCAGTCCCCATAGCTGAAGAAGCGATAGTGTTCACGGATCGCCTCCTCATACGCATGCATCACCAGGTCCTTGCCCGCAAAGGCGCTCACCAACATGATGAGCGTGGACTTCGGCAGGTGGAAATTGGTCAGCAGCCCGCCCGCCACACGAAACTCAAAGCCGGGATGAATGAAGATGTCCGTGCTGCCCTGGGTGGCGATGACTTTTCCGTGGTCTCGCGCCACGGTCTCCAGCGTGCGCAGAGCGGTGGTGCCGACGGGGATCACACGCTTGGCGGATTGCACTGCTTCGGCTGTGGCCTCTGAAACCTCATACACCTCCGAGTGCATCTTGTGATCGGCGATGTTCTCCACCTTCACCGGTTGAAACGTGCCGACTCCGACATGCAGTGTGACAAACGTGTGGGGCAGGGGATTCAGGACATCCGGTGTGAAGTGCAGGCCAGCCGTTGGCGCGGCGATGGAGCCTTCGCTGCGGGCAAACACCGTCTGATAACGCTCGCGGTCGGCAGGCTGATCATCGCGGCCCATGTAGTGAGGCAGGGCCAGGTGGCCGTGCTTGGACTCATCCACGACACGGTCGAACTCGATGATGCGGTCGCCATTGTCCTCCATGATTTCCACCACGGTGCCGGTGGCCTCGCCAATCGGTACCGTGTGTCCTACACGGAATTTCTTCCCCGGCTTCACCATGCAGCGCCAGCGCGTGGGCGTCAGCGGGTTGAGACGCAGCACCTCGTGGCCATGATTGGTGAAGTAGCGCGCCGGAACCACGCGCGTGTCATTCAGCACCAGCATATCCCCGGCTTCACGCGAAATGAACTCGCCGACTTCCCGGAACATCCGGTGCTCAATCGTCCCCTCTTTGCGATGCAGCACCATCATCCGCGACGCCGAACGCTCCGCCAGCGGTTCACTGGCGATGAGTTCAGGTGGCAGGTAGTAGTCGAAGTCGGAGGTCAGCATGCGGTGCTCTTCCCTAACTTGAAACTTTGAACCTGAAACCTGAAACTTCGCCTTCCCCGTCCGATTTCCCCCAAACTTTGTCCTTCCCATGTCCCGCCGTTCCCGCCTATAAGAACCGCGTCATCCTTCCAATCATCATGTCAGACAAAAAGCTCAACATCGCCGTCGTTGGCCTCGGTTTCGGGGCGGAATTCATCCCCATCTGGCAGCGCCACCCGCTGACCACCTGCTATGCCATCTGCCAGCGCGATGAGAAGAAGCTCAAGACCATCGGCGATGCCTTCGGCGTGGACGTGCGCTACACGGATTTCAAGGCGATGCTCAAGGACCCGAACATCGACGCCGTGCACATCAATTCGCCCATCCCCGACCACGGCTGGATGAGCATCGAGGCGCTGAAGGCGGGCAAGCATGTCGCCTGCACCGTGCCGATGGCCACCAGCATCGAAGACTGCAAAAAGATCTGCGACCTCGTCAAGAAGACCGGCCTCAAGTACATGATGATGGAGACCGTCGTCTATGCCCGCGAGTACCTCTTCATGAAGGAGCAGCTCGATCAGGGCAAGCTGGGCAAGCTGCAGTTTGTGCAGGCCTCCCACCAGCAGGACATGGACGGCTGGCCGAACTACTGGCCCGGCCTCCCGCCGATGTGGTATGCCACGCATTGCGTCGGCCCCGTGGCTGGCATGATCGGCAAGCCTGCCGAATACGTGAGCTGCTTCGGCTCCGGCACTGTGCGCAAAGAACTGCAGAAGTGCTATGGCTCCCCCTTCGCCGTCGAGACCGCGCACATCAAATTCAAGGGCACCGATGTGAGCGCCCGCATCATCCGCAGCCTGTTTGACACCGCCCGCCAGTATCGTGAGAGCATCGACGTCTATGGCGACAAAGCCTCCATCGAATGGCCGCTCATCGAGCACGAACCGCTCATTCTGCACCGCGCCAAACTGCCCGAGCACAAGATCCCGAAACTGATCAAGACTCCAGACTTCGCCAAACGCCTGCCGAAGCCGATCCAGCGCTTCACGACGAAGGGCGTCTACGACCTTGGCAAGAAGACCCATCTCAGCTTTACCCAGGGCAGCGGCCACGGCGGCAGCCACCCGCATCTGGCCAACGAGTTCGCCAATGCTCTCGCCGAAAAGCGCCAGCCCTTCCCGAACGCGGCGCAATCCGCCAACTGGACCTGCGTGGGTCTCTGCGCCCATCAGTCCGCGCTGGCCGGTGGCAAGATTGTGAAATTGCCCGCCTTCACCTTGGGTTGATATTGTTGGCCAGTTGCGTCGCAATTGGTTAACTTCGGCCCTGCATGCCTGCTTCGTCCGAATCATCGCCCCGCATCGCCGTCATCACCGGCGGTGCAGGGGATTTGGCGCAGTCGATTGCCACCGAGCTGCGGCAGGCTGGGTTTGAGGTGCTGGCCCCCGGACGTGACGCGCTCGATGTGACGAGCGCCGACTCCGTGCGCAGCTTTTTCGCGGGATTGAAGCGGCTCGATCTACTGGTGAACAGCGCAGGCGTTTGCCATGATGTCTCCGTGGCGAAGATGAGCGAAGAGGAGTTCGATCAAGTGGTTGATGTGAATCTGAAAGGCGCGTTTCTAGTGGCGCAGGCGGCGGTGAAGCTGATGTCCAAACAGCGCCACGGCCACCTCGTGAACATCGGCTCCTACTCAGCACTGAGCGGTCCGGCTGGGCAGGCGAATTACGCGGCGGCGAAGGCGGGACTGATCGGCTTCACGCAAAGCATCGCCAAGGAATACGGCGCACGAAACATACGCGCGAACTGCGTTCTGCCCGGCTTTCTGGAAACCAAGATGACGCGCCATCTGCTGGACGATGCCGCATGGCGCGAGAGCTTGATGAGCCAGCACACCTTGGGACGGTTGAACACCGCACAGGACGTAGCACGCTTCATCGCCTTTCTGCACAGCTTGGAAAACGTGAGCGGCCAGGTGTTCCAGCTCGACAGCCGCGTGCGCCGCTGGGCATAAGTACGATGGGCACTCTTGCCCGTCGATCAGCGCTTCGCCAACACATGCGGCTTACAAGCCAGCAAGCGACATCGCTACGGCGAAGCAATGCTCTTGGTCACCGAGGTCCTGCGTGAACGGTGTCTGTCAGCGGTGCCGCTGATTGACAGACAAGAGTGTCTGTCGTACTACAAAGCAAACTCCGAGGGCAGCGGTGCATCCCATCCAGATGGGAATCCTTCGAGATTGAGTTCCAGCCGAGAGGAATGCAGGGCCTGCCTCCGCAGGATGAGCCTAGCCTCAAGCGCCTCCGTCCACCCGGTCTCGATGAACTCCAGGTAGCAGCGGTCACTGCGGCCATAGAGTTTGTCCCCTACGATGGGCAGGCCCAGATGGTGCAGATGCACGCGGATCTGATGCATGCGACCGGTTTCCGGTTTCGCTTCGATCAAGGCGAACTTCGCACCCTCACGCTCAAAACGCTGCAACGTGCGGAAGCCGGTGCGGCATTCGGCACCTTGCGGGTGGACGATTTGTTTCACCCAGATGTCAAAGGGCTGCACGTCGCGTGCATTCAAGATCGGCGCATCCAGCGTCAGCTCCTCCCACTCCGGCCAGCCATGCACGAGGGCCACGTAGGTCTTGTGAATCTTGCGCTCCTGCATCGCCATGCCGAAGAGGCGGGCGAGTTCGTGATTCTTGGCGATGAGCACCACGCCACTGGTTTCGCGGTCGAGGCGATTGATGATGGACACCTGGCCGCCGTTCGCAATTTCATACGCAAGCAGGTCGCACACACGATGCCAGAGCGTGGACGGCCCCTTCGGATCTCCCGGATGGATTTGCAGCGGCGCGGGTTTGTTGACCACGATGTAACCGTCCGTCTCGTCGATGACAGTGAAGGTGGCGTTGTTACGAATGCTCACGGTGGTGACATCCCGGGAAGGGCGATCCGCCAGCCGTAGACGATGGGCTGGGGATTGTTGAGGTATTCTGCGTCATCGAAGTGCCACCACTCGGACTCCAACTGGATGAATCCGGCCTGCTTCATGGCGGCCTGGAGAATTCGGAGGTTCTGCGCCACCACGGGATCGCTGCCACGGTAGTTGATGCCGGCATGAGCGAAGTCCTGGTCAAATCCGGTGGGCATTCGCTGCTGGTTGCCCTGCGCATCGACCAGTGTGAGATCGACCGCTATGCCTCCGCAGTGGCGGCTCCAGCCCGCATTCGGGGAGAGAAACATGCCCGTGCTGCCGCCTGCCTTGTGCAGCGTCTCCTGCGCCTCCGGCGGTCGATACGCATCCCAGATGCGCAGGCCGTAGCCCTGAACTTGCAGGTTCGCCTGGGCCCGCTTCAGCTTTTTCGCTGTTTCCGTCCGCAGCAGGCAGGGCATGTGGGTCGGGTAGATGGATTGACCGGTAACATTGTCCGCAGTGGCGTAGCGCAGATCGATGGTGATGCCCGGAATCATTTTGCGCACATCCACGAGGCCGCGCTCCCTCGCCAGTTTAAGGGTGCGGCCAGCATCAAGGGTGCTGCTTGCATACAACGTGCCGCGCCCCTGCTGAGGACTGGCACAGGAACTGAGGGCGGCGAAGCCGAGGAGAATGAGGCGCAGGCTGCGCCAGGAATCTGAAGTCATGCTTAATTTTTGCTTCCGTATTCACGCACGGCAGGCCAAGTTTGCAAACTTCAGCCCACATTCATGCGCTTTCAAATCCTCAACACCCTGCTGCACATTCTGGCCTTCTACATGGGGGCGGGGATCGGCTCTTTCCTCAATGTGGTCATCTACCGCCTGCCGCTGGGAATTTCGGTGAACAATCCCCGGCGCAGCTTCTGCCCCTCCTGCAAATACAAGATCCCGATGTGGCAGAACATCCCGCTGCTGAGCTGGCTGCTGCTGCGTGGGAAATGCGCCAACTGCGGGGGCAAAATTTCCATCCGCTACTTCTTGGTGGAGTTGCTGACCGGCGTGGCATTCTACTTGGTCTTTCTGAAGATCAGCGGGGAGTATGCGGCGGGCGGCAATCCCTGGTTCATGATCAAAGCCTGGGGGCCGCACGTGCTCTGCCTGTGGGTGTTCATGAGTCTGCTGATCTCGGGCACGTTCATCGACATCGACCACTTCATCCTGCCGCATCGGATCACCATCGGTGGCACGGTGGTCGGCGTGCTGGCCTCCTGGTGGGTGCCCGCTCTGGTGGCTGAAACCACCCATACACGCGGATTGCTGATCTCGCTGGCGAGCGCCGCCCTGGGCCTCGGTGGTCTGTGGATTGTGGTGGAACTGGGCAAGCTGGCCTTTGGCAAAGTGAATCACCGGCAAAAACCCGCCTTCTTGAAATCAGCCTCGACGGGAATGTGCAAGCTGGTGGGAAAACTCATGGGCTGCGAGTGGCTGGATGGATCCGTGAAATGGAGCGTCGTTCAGGAAGATGACGAGCTGCCACCAGTGGTGTCCATCGGCCGTAAAAAAATGGAGTGGGGGGACATCTTCGGCATGCGTGACTCCGACCACATGGTGATCACTTGTGATGATCTCAAGGTCAATGACCGCACCTGGCAGAACGTCACCGCAGTGATGTGGATGGAGAAACTGCTCGTGAAGTCCGAGGGCACTGGAGAGGAGTTTCCGCTGGAAGGCGTGAAGACTCTCCATGGCACGGTGTCTCAGGTTGTGATTCCACGTGAGGCCATGGGCTTTGGCGACGTGCTCTTTCTCATGATGATTGGCTCCTTCTGCGGCTGGCAGGCGGTGCTTTTCACCATTTTTGCGGCATCGGTCATCGGCACCCTGTCTGCCATTGTGCCCCGCATTCTCGGCAAGGCCGAATGGAGCGCCAAGATCCCCTTCGGCCCCTACCTAGCCCTGGGCGCCGCACTCTGGGTCTTCTACGGCCCGCCGATTGTGGAATGGTACGTGAGCAAGACGATGTGGCGGTGAGCGCACGCTCAGCACCGGGCAAGTGATTCTTCAACCCAAGTTTCGGGTTGAAGGCATGTCCGCGAACCCCTACCATTCGTCATCATGGCGGCGCTGCTCGAGATCCCCAGCATCAAGGATGCAACCGCGTTCCATCTGGAGCGCTGGCGGAAGGTATGCGCCGATCCCAGCCTGAAACGACTGCCGGACCGCATCGAAACCAACCGCTACGGACACATCGTCATGATGCCGCCACCTGGATTCTCACACACCACGCGTCAATCGGCGATCTTTGCTCACTTGCTGACCTCCATGCCTCCGGGTGCGAGCGTCGAAGTCGCGGTGCTTACCGAAGACGGCATCAAAGGCATTGACGTGGGTTGGATTTCGGCGAGCCGGGTGAAGCGTGGATTGAAGGACGATGTGCTGACGATCGCGCCAGAAATTTGCGTCGAAGTCGTGTCGCCGGGGAACACCCGGCAGGAGATGGAGAACAAGCGTGAACTTTACTTCGCAGCGGGTGCTGAGGAGGTGTGGTTCTGCGACCAAAAAGGGGCGCTGCATTTCTTCCTCAAAGGCAGCGCGGAGACGGCGGCGAAGGCGTCAGTGTTGTGTCCTTCAATGCCAAAGCGAGTGAAGGTGTAATGGGGGCCTTCCGGCCTGCATCCATGCGCAGCATGCGCTTTGCCAGAGTCATGCGATGAACTTCATCCTTCGTGTTAGCAAGATGTTCTAGATACGCCGCCGCAAGGAAGCGATCCTCATCTGACATGGCGTCGATTAGCTGTTTGATCTCTGTCGGTGTCATGGGTTGCGGATTGCTATCACTCCGCCTTCTTCGCCCCGCCCTTCTTCTTTCCAGCCCCCTTGCCTTTGGGTTGTTCGGGCGGATTGACCTCGCCATCGAAGGCTTTGTTGCCGAAGGCAAAGCGTGGAGGGGGCATCGTTTCCTTCACCTCGGCCTGCAGGCGGATGATTTCGGCTTTGAGTTCCTTCACGGTGTCGGCGTAGGCTGGGTCATCGTAGAAGCTTTTGGTTTCGAGCGGGTCCTTCTCGCGGTCCATCAGCTCCCAGTCATCGACGTCTGGCTTGTAGTAGTGGATGAGTTTGTAGCGGTCCGTGATGACACCGTAGTGCGGGCGCACATGGTGCGGCACCGGATACTCGTAGTAGTGGTAGTAGAGCGATTTGCGCCAGTCGGCGGGCGTTTCGCCTTTGAACAATGGCACGAGGCTGCGGCCATGCACATCTGGCAGATTCGGGCACTGGGCGATGTCGAGGAAGGTGCTGGCGAAGTCGATCAGGCTCACGATTTTGCTGCTTGTGCTGCCGGGCTTGATCACACCGGGCCAGCGAACGAGAAACGGCGTGCGCAGAGATTCTTCAAAGATCCAGCGTTTGTCGAACCAGCCGTGCTCGCCGAGGTAGAAGCCCTGGTCGCTGCTGAGCATGACCACGGTGTCTTTCGTGAGCCCTTCTTTATCGAGGTAGTCGAGCACACGGCCCACGTTGTCGTCCACCGCTTTCACGCAGGCGAGGTAGTCGTGCATGTAGCGTTGGTAGCGCCACTTCACGAGATCGCGGCCTGCGGGTGCTGCCTCGCGGTACTTGGCATTGCGCGGCTCGTAATAGGCATCCCAGGCTTTCTTCTGTTCTTCGGTCAAATTGCCGGGTGTCACGAGTTTCACGTCCCGATCAGTCATGGTGCGGTCGATGCCCATGTCGTGATCGCTCACCGCCTTGCTGCGGCCGGAGTAGCTGTCGAACAGGGTCTCGGGCTCTTCGTACACGCGGCCTTTGTCAAAGTCGAGGTAGCGCACCGGCGGCTCCCACTCGCGGTGCGGGGCCTTGTGCTGGCACATCATCATGAAGGGCTTGGTCTTGTCGCGCTGCTTGAGCCAGTCGAGCGTGAGATCACCGATGATGTCGGTGGTGTAGCCCTGGTATTTCACATTCTTGCCGTTGTCGACCATCGGCGGGTTGTAGTACACGCCCTGGCCGGGCAGCACGTTCCAGTAGTCGTAACCTAGAGGGTCCGTCATGAGGTGCCACTTGCCGATCATGGCCATCTGGTAGCCGCTCTTCTGCATCACCTTGGGAAAGGTCGGCTGGCTGCTGTCGAACTTGCTGTTGCTGTTGTTGTAGAAGCCGTTGGCGTGCGAGTACTTACCGGTCTGAATCACCGCCCGGCTTGGGCCGCAGATGGAGTTTGTCACCAGGCAGCGGTCGAAACGCATGCCTTCCTTGGCGATGCGGTCCATGTTCGGTGTTTCGAGCAGCTTGCGACTGTCGCCGTAACAGCTCATGGCCTGATAGGCCAGATCATCGCAAAAGATGAAGACGATGTTCGGCGGCTGCGCGGCGCTGGCGGCAGACGCGAGCAGGAGGGAGGCAAAGAGAGAACGGATCATAATGGGTTGGTCGAAATGCTGACTGTCGAACGTCTGAAACCGAAGGCGTTTTCATCTAATAATGCTCACCGGGTCGGCGGTCGCCGAATATTTCAGGCTGCGCCCATGCACTGCAGCAGGTGATATGTTCAGGAATCTCGTCAATCGCTTCGGTTGGGCCTTCAACATCCCAAAGATGTTCCCATCCACCGGAACTGTAACTGGCAACTTTGACTTTGCCCTCCCACTTCTCCAGCCAGTCACACATCCAAATGAAATCTGGTGGACGTTCGTCATCAGGATGGTCCACAAAGATGGTGGCTCGTTTTGTTTCTGACATTGTCTGGAAGGTTGTTTTCACCCCGCATGCCCCATGGCCGCGGCCATGAGTTTTTCCTGTGTAGCCTCGGCGCGGCTGAAGGCTCCGCCGATGCGGCCGGCGTTGAGCATGAGAATGCGGTCGCTCATGCCGATGAGTTCCGGCAGTTCGCTGGAAACGAGGATCACGGCTTTGCCTGCAGCAGTGAGCTGGTTGATGATTTCGTAGATTTCCAGCTTGGCTCCCACGTCGATGCCACGTGTGGGTTCATCGAGAAGAATGACCGTAGGCTCCGTGAGCAGAGCCTTGCCCAGCACCACTTTTTGCTGATTTCCTCCCGAGAGCTTGCCGACGATTGCCTCAAGTCCGGTCGCTTTGACGCGGAGTGAATCGAACATGCTCTGATTGCGCCGGATTTCCGCATTGCGCTGGATGAATCCGCCCCGCACGACGCTGGCCAGTGAAGACAGCGAGAGATTGAAACCAATCTCCTGCTCAAGATGCAGGCCGTAGCGGCGGCGATCTTCGGAGGCCAGTACCATGCCGCGTTGGATGATCGTTTCTGGCGTGAGGCGGTTGAGAGTTTGGCCATTCAGTTCCACGCTGCCGGAAACATGGCGGCCCCAGGCGCCGAAGAGATGCATGAGCAATTCCGTGCGGCCTGCGCCCATGAGCCCGCCAATGCCCAGCACTTCACCGGCCCGTAGTTCAAAGCTGATGTCGTGCAGCCTCGCGCTGCCGGTTTCTGCGTCGGTCACGCTCAGAGAGTCCACGCGCAGAATCACTTCTCCTGGCTGGCTGGTGCGGCGGGGGAAGAGATCCCCGATCTCTCGGCCTACCATGTGGCGGATGACTTCGGCCTTGTTGGTGTCAGCGGCGTTTTTGGTGCCCACGGTTGAACCATCTCGCAGCACCGTGATGCGGTCTGCAATGCCGAAGACTTCATCGAGTTTGTGAGAGATGTAGACGCTCGCGATGCCGCGCTGGCGGAGATCGCGTAAGATGTCGAGGAGGATCAAAACCTCGTGCTCGGCCAGCGCTGCGGTTGGTTCATCCAGAATCAAAATCTTCGAATCCTTGGCCAGCGCCTTGATAATTTCGACGAGCTGCTTCTGTCCCACACCCAGCGTGCGCACGGGCGCGGCTGGATCGAGATCGACCTTGAAACGATTCAGCAACACCTGCGCTTCCTGATACATGCGAGGCCAGTCTATGAAGGCCCCCCAGCGGCGTGGCTCACGACCCAGAAAAATGTTCTCCGCCACCGTCATCTCCTCAACGAGCGCCAGCTCCTGATAAATTACCGCCAGCCCGGCCTTCTCCGCGTCTTTGATCGTTTCAAAACGCGCTTCAGTCCCATTCACCTCGAAGGAACCCTCGTAGCTGCCATGAGGATGAATGCCGGAGAGCAGCTTGATCAGCGTGCTCTTGCCCGCGCCGTTTTCTCCGCAGAGGGCGTGGATCTCACCTTCACGAAGATCAAAGGACACATCCTTGAGGGCGGTGACGCCGGGGAAGCGTTTCGTGATGTTTTGAGCACGTAAAATCATGGCTGGGAGGATTGGAACACTTCACTCTCCTTGCGGAAACCATCCTTAACAACGGTCTCGCGCAGATTCTCCTTCGTGACAGAGATAATATCCAGCAGGACGGAAGGCACGTCAGTCTTGCCGTTGGCAACCGAATCACGCGCGATGACGGGTTGGCGGCGTGCCAGTTTCAGCGCGAGATCCGCCGCCTGCGTCGCGATGCTTTGGATCGGTTTGTACACCGTCATGGCCTGCGTGCCCCGGGCGATGCGCTGGCAGGCCGCGAGGTCGGCGTCCTGACCGGTCACGATGATCTTCCCGGCGAGTCCTTCCTCCGTCAGCGCCTGGATGGCTCCGCCAGCCGTGCCGTCATTGCTGGCCAGGATGGCGTCGAAGTTCGGGCCGTTTTTGGTGATGGCGGCATTGGTGATCTTCTTGGCGCTTTCGGGTTTCCAATCCTCCGCCCAGTCTTCAAAGATCACTTCGACTTTGCCTGCCGCGATGAGTGGCAGCAAGATGTTGTCCTGCCCCTGCTTGAAGAGCTTGGCGTTGTTGTCCGTCTTCGCTCCGTAGATGCGGATGAGGCGCAGCTTGCCACCGGCGGGGATGCGATCAGCGAGAAACTTCGCCTGCAGTTCGCCGACCTTCACATTGTCAAAGGTCAGGTAGAGATCGAGATCGCAGTCAGTGATTAGGCGGTCATAAGATAGCACGGGGATGCCGGCCTGATGCGCGAGGTTTACCGCCTTGGCCATCGCCGCGCCGTCGTGTGGAATGATGACGAGAGCATCGACCTTCTGCGTGATGAGGCTCTCGACATTCTGCAACTGAACGGCGTCATTGCTGTTCGCGGACTGCACCAGAACATCGGCACCTGCGGCCTGCGCTTTGGCGGTGAAGAGATCACGGTCCACCTGCCAGCGCTCTTCCTTGAGCGTGTCCATGGAAAGGCCGATGAGCGGCCTCTGCCTTGCCGCCGTGACGCCTGCGCCACCGCGAGCGATGACGAGGCCGATGACGACGCTCAGGGCGCAGGAAACGAGAACAAGCAGGATGCGGGCGGGCATGCCTGCTGTTTTAGCGAATTCAGCCTCGCAGTGCAAGCGTCCCGCTTGCACTTCCGAAGTACGATGGGCACTCCTGCCCGTCGATCAACGCTGCCGTCAACTCACTGGCTCGCGATTTGCCCCGAAAGGAGGTGTGGAGAGTCCATGCCTTTGCTGGGCGTCACCGTGGGTCTGTTTGGGAATCACGAGTTCTGGCGGCACGCTCGCCGACGGGCAGGAGTGCCCATCGTACTTATGAGCTATTTCTTCTTCGCCGCTTTCTTTGCAGCGGCCTTCTTGGCCGGAGCTTTTTTGGCAGCCACCTTTTTCACCGCAGCTTTCTTGGCAGCCTTGGGTTTTGGCGCTTTCGGCTCCGGTGGCGGTGCAGGGGGCTCAAGGTTCAGCGCCATTTCCGGGGCGTCTCCCCAGAGTTCTTCAAGGGCGTAGAACTCGCGCTTCTCCGGCGTGAGGATGTGAACCATGACGCTGCCGTAGACAAGGATGATCCACTGGCTCTCAAAATTGCCGTCTTTGACGTCGGGTGGTGTGGCATGCTCATCCTTCATGCGCTCGACGATTTCGTCGCGCACGGCACGCAGCTGAGGCGTGGACATGGCCGTGACGAGCACGAAGTAGTCGGAGATGGGCGAGAGTCCGCGCAGGTCCAGAATGCGGATGTTCTCCGCTTTTTTGTCATCGGCGTAAAGGGCGCAGGCGCGGGCGATTTCGAGGTCTTCCATGGTTGTGTAGTATCTAACGCACAGCCATAAGCACTGATTTGAGTCTTTTGACAGAACTTTTACACTCCGTTCATGCAGCGTTGACGCAAGCCTCCCCTCATGCGCCACTCTCCCGGCACCATGAAACCACATCTCTGCCTCTTTCTCGCCTGCGTCTGCATGGTCACCTTGCAGGCCAGCCCAAGTGCTCCATTAGCGGCGTGGGCTACGCTGGCGCGGTCAGGGATAGAGCAGGAAGCGCTGCCGCTGGGAGCGGAAGCTCTGATTGTGCCCCTGCCAGCGCGCCACAATGCTGTTGGCGGGGACGCCGCGGCGCAGGTCTGAGTAGAGAGATTCGCTGCCGTAAACTTTGTTGAAGAGGTTCAGTTTGGAACCACCCATGCGGCCAATCACCTTGCCGCCGGTGAGACGGTTGATTTCAGCAAGGAGAAGCACATCAAGTGCGGTGATGTCTGCGGTGGCACGAGGCGAGATATTGATGCGGACACCACCAAAGCCGTCCTTGGAATAAGGTGAAAAACTGACGCCTGGAGTGTTGAGCCGCTGGCAATACGCATAAAGCGCCTGCGGATTCACACCGCTGCCACCGGCGTAGCCAAAGGGGTTCTCGGTGCCGATGCCGATATCCACAGAAGTGGCCCCACCGAGGATGCCGGTGGCGACATAGTAGAAGGGGGAGGTGGCGTGCGGGATGTTGGGAGAGGTTTGATACCAATGCAGTCCGGTATCCTGCCAGACCATGCCACGGTTCCAGCCCTGCATTTTGACCACATTCAGGCGTGGTGTATGAGCCATCCAGCCTCGCGCACCTGCCATCATGGCGAGTTCACCAGCGGTCATGCCATGCACATAGGGGACGGGGATCTGACCGACGAAGGATTTCCATTTGGATTCCAACGGCGGTCCTTCCACACGCCAGCCACCGAGGGGATTCGGACGGTCAAGCACCACGAACTGCTTGCCGCATTCGGCGGCGGCTTCCATGGCCACGATCATGGTGCTGATGTAGGTGTAACTGCGGCAGCCGATGTCCTGCAAATCAAACACCAGCACATCAATGGGGGCGAGCATCGCCGGAGTCGGTTTGCGAGTGGGGCCGTAAAGCGAATAGACGATTAGGCCGGTGACGTTGTCGCGCCGGGTGCTGACGTGAACGCCGGCGCCGATGGTGCCGTCGATGCCATGTTCCGGCGCATAGAGCGCGACGAGATTCCGACCCAGTGCACGCTGCATGGCGGTGCGTGTGCGCTCCCCACGGCCAGTCATGCTGGTCTGATTGGTGATGAGGCCGACCCGCTTGCCCTGAATGAGATCAAAGTTGCGTGAAGCCAGCACATCAATGCCGAGCATGAACGGCCCCGCCTGAGCAGCCTGTGGCTGATACGCCTGCTGCGGCGCAGGCAGCTCGCACGAGGCTAGAATGAGCGCTGCGAATGCAGCAGTGGTCCGAAGAAAAGCGCGTGGGAAAATCATGCGCAGCCATAACGGCGAATGCCGCACGCAGCAACGTCACGGATCAGCGAAATCCGAGGGTGCGGCTTACTTGCTGACCTGGGCGGTGGAAGCGGCTGGGGTGTCGAGCTGCAGCAGGCGTTTGGATTCCTCCAGCGCGAACTTGGCGTCCTTGAAGGGTTCCCAGCTGATGTCCTGCCAGCGCTGCTTGCCCTGGGTGTCGATGAGGATGGTGGCGTGCAGATTTTCGTTTTCGAAGTCGTCATGGGCGCGCACTCTTTTGAAGGCTGCAAGGCTGCTGTCGCTCAGGATGGGGAAGGGGAGGGGCTGGTCGGCTTTGAGATTGAGCTTGGGGCGGATGCCTTCGGCGACCTGCGGGGTTTCGAGCGTGACGGCTACGAGTTGAATGCCCGCTTTCTCAAAGTCGGGGGTGGCTTTGGCGAAGGCCTGGATCTGCTCGACGCAATGTCCGCAGTCATGGCCGAGGTAGAAAAGGAAGAGTGTGGGTTTTTTTGCGGTGAAGTCGGTGCTTTTCACGGTCTTTCCTTCCAGCGTGAGGGCTTCAAAAACCGGAGCCTTGGGGGCGCTCCAGTGGACGGGGCCGAGCGAGGCGATTTCGGGGCGGACGCCGCTGTCCGTGCGCTTGGGGGTGGCGGCTGGCCAGTCGCCCTGGATGCCGAAAGTTTTGGCGAGGGTGTCGAGGCGCTTGGCGATGGGCAGATCACGATCCATGGCGAAGGCCAGCTTGCGGGTTTCCTCGAAGGCTTTTTTAGCCTCTTCTGTTTTTCCGCAGGCCTGCAGGACTTCCGTTTTGATGGCGAGGCTGACGAGGTCCTGAGTGAAGTTTTTGGTGAGTTCGGCCGCCTGGACTTTGTCGTCGAACTTGAGCCAGTAGCGGGCGAGACGTTCTTTGGGGATGTCGAGAGGCTTGAGGTCTGACAGAAGCTTGTGAGTTTCGGCACGACGGACGGACCCATCCTTGGTGCCGAGGGCGACGAGCGCTTTGAGTTCGGCGATGGCGTTGGCTTTGGCCTTCACCTCAGGTTTTGGGGTTTTCTTCGCCTTGGTGTCTGTGGAGGCTTCTTTGGCGTCTGACTTTTTGGGTTCGGCAGCCGGTTTGGTGTCTTCCGTCTTGGTAGTCTTGGCAGGGATGACGAGGGCTTCGAGATCCTTCAATGCGGCGGCTAAGGCGGGAGTGTCGCCAAGTTGAAAACTGGCGAGTCCAAGGGCATGGAGACGCGTGATGTCGTGCGTGGCCTGGCCTGCGGGAACCTGCGTGAAGGCTTTGACTTCATTCCAATTTTCCCATTTGAGAAGGGTTTCGATCAAGCGGGTGCGGCCGTAGCTGGCGGAGGTGGAGGGCTTGTCGAGGTAGTTATAGGTGGGGTGGCGAGGAATGGCGATGAGGCTGCGGGCCAGCGCGGCGGCGTCTTTGGCGCGGCCGAGGTCGTTGTAGGTGCGGGTGAGCCATTCCTCGTTGTGCGCGTAATTGTGGATCTGATCCGGCAAAATATAGGTGCGGATCATGTAGGCATGATCAACGCGGGTGCTGGCCTCCTGCTGCCATGCGGCATCGTCGGGGCGCTTCAATTTGGAGAACGTGTGGCCGGGCATGTGCCACATGTGGGCGATGCCGGGGGCCGCCTGCCCGCACAGTGCTCCGGACTTGAGGGCAAAGATGGGTTTGGTCTGATCCCACAAATGGATGCGGTAGTGGTGCGCGGGGTGATTCGGCACGGCGGCAAAGATTTGATCCAGCAGGGCATCGACGGCCAGCAGGCTGGACATGGGGGCTTCTTCACGGGAGAACCAGATGCGCCAGACGAGGAAGGCCTTGGCTTCGATGTCCTTGGGGTCGTCCTGAACCAGCGTTTCGAAGTCCTTGATGCAGTCGAGGCTCTTCTGCTTTTTGTCGCGCTTGTCGGGGTCGCGGTAGAGAGTTTCGAGGGTGGAGATCCACTTTTGCTCACGCGGCGTGGCCTTGGCTTTAAGCGGGGTGGCTTTCTTGATGAAGGCTTTGGCGCGTTTCTCGTTGTTCACGTTGGCCATGCTCATGCCCCAGTAGGCCATGGCACATTCGGGGTCGATGGCGGCCACCTGACGGAAGGAGCGCTCGGCCTCATAATACCAGAAGCCATGCAGCTGGCCGACGCCCTGGGTGAAAAACTTCTGCGCGTCGGGTTTCTTGGAGCTGATGGGGAAGTTCACAGCATCGCCGCAGCCGGGAATGAAAACCGCCGCCTGACGCGGGCCTTCGTTGAAAGCTTCCCCGTTGGCGGAGTGGCCAGGGTCTCCATGAGCGTGAAAGGCGATGGCGAGAGCGAGGGCGGGAACGATGAAGTGGCGCATGGGGGGACTGCTAAAACGCTGCTCGGGATGAGAAACTGTGTCTAGTTGGAAAATAAAAATGCCCGGAGGGATCCTCCGGGCATTCGCGAAGTTGAGCCGAGTGAGAGCTTATTTGCCGTATCCAGGCTGCGCCTTGCCGTTTTCGTTGATGTGGCCAGTGGTCCAGAGGATGCCGCGGGTGATCAGGTCGAGGTAACGGGCGTCACCGACAGTGGCGGTGTTGTGGCCAATGGTGGTGCTGAACATCTTGGTCTTGTTCGGACCGTATTCATTGGTCCAGGCGACGACGCTGGTGGCTTCCGTGGCTTTGGCGTCAGGGGGCAGAGTTTCGCCCTTCTTGGCCTTCGGTGGCACGATCTGCACGCCGGAGGCGAGGGGCTTGCCGGTGAGGACCTGGATGTTGTTGTAGAGCTCTTCGTTGATGGTGGTCCAGTTTTCGAGGCCCTGGGTGATGGGGTGGGTTTTGTCCGTGAAGGTGATGGCGATGGGCTGCTGCGGGCCGTGGCCGGTCGATTGCAGGCCGATCATTTCATACCAGCCGGCATTGTCGGCACCAGCTTTCACAGGTTCGCGGAAGTTGCCCCAGCGGTAGCTGTGCATGGCGCAGTGGAGATTGATGGCGGGCTTGCCGGCCTTGTGGGCATCGAGAATGGCCCCGACGTAGGCGGGATCCGTCACATCGGCGCTGCATTCGTCGTGGATGATGACGTCGAAGTCCTTGGCCCAATCCTTGGCCTTGTAGATTTCAAAGGTGGCCTTGGTGGTTTTGTCGGGGTTGTAGGCGACATCGACGATGGCGTTGATGCGGGACTCAATGCCTTCTTTGAGCACGAGGTGCTGCTTGTCATACTCGTGGCAGCAGCCTCCGGCGACGATGAGGACGCGCAGCGGCTTGACGGCGGTGTCGGCGGCCTGGGCGAGAAAGAGGGCCGCAGAAACGGCGAGGGTGAGCAGGGGAAAGAAGAGTCGCATGGGTTGGAGGCTTGGTTTGGAACGGAGGTGCTGATTGCAGCGCGGATGGAACGGGATGTCGAGCGGGAAAATTGCGGGCAGCTTTGACAGGCCGTGGTTCTGCGGCATGTCTGGAGCGTGGGAGATTTTTTATCATTCGAAGATTTGATGGACTGGAATGCGGTGTCCGGGCGCTTCACGCCGCCGGCGCGGCTTGCGGTGATCGGTGATCCGATCGGGCACTCGCGCAGTCCGCAGATGCACAATCCCGCGCTGCAAGCCTGTGGCATAGACGCGCAGTACATTCGCGTGCAGGTGCCGGTGGGCCGTGTGGCCGAGGCGTTTCGGCAGTTTGCCGCCTGCGGGTTTCTCGGCGTAAACATCACCATCCCGCACAAGTTTGAAGCGCTGGATGCCGTGGATGTGCTGGACCCGCTGGCGCGTCAGCTCGGTGCCGTGAACACGCTGGCGATCCGCGATGGGAAACTGCATGGCTACAACAGCGACGGGCCCGGCTTTTTGCGCAGCGTGAAGGAGGCGTTTGGCGCGGACGTGAAAGATCTGCGGGTACTCATCCTCGGTGCGGGCGGTGGCGCAGGGCGTGCGGTGGCGGTGCAAAGCGCTCTCAGCGGATGTCAGAAGCTGCAGCTCGTGAATCGTTCCCAGACCAAGGCTGAAACCGTGGCCGGCGAAATTCAGGCGTTTGGCGGCTATCCTGATGTGACGGTGGTGCCATGGGATGATGATGCTTTAAGAAATGCGCTGGCAAACACCGACCTGATCGTGAATGCCACATCATTAGGCATGAAGCCTGACGATGCCAAGCTGCTGCCAGCGGATGCGCTGCGTGCACAGCACCTTGTCTTTGACATGGTTTATCGGGCCGGAGGAGAGACCCCGTTGCTGGCAGATGCCCGGCAGGCTGGGGCCCGGACCGTGGACGGGCTCACTCTGCTGCTGCATCAGGGAGGGATTTCTTTTGAGCACTGGTTTGACCGCCCGGCACCGCTGGAAGTCATGCGTGCAGGCTTGCAGAAAGCCGTGATGGAGTGACATAGTGCGTGGTCGCATGAGTTCTTCGCGCCATTTTGTTCTCAGCTTTTTGGGGCCTGTCGTCGCTGGCGGAGTCTTTTGCGGTTTCATTTTGCTATTTTGGAGCTGGCTGGAGCGACACCACATCTCCCCACTGGTGACGATGCTGGTGGGAGGGCTGGTGGTGGGCATGGTCACGCGCCGGTTTGTGAGGAATTTCGTGGCGGTGAGCTGCCCGTTTTGCGGCGGAAAAAGCTACGAAATCCCTGGTGGTGGAAACCGCTTTGCCTGCAGGGTGTGTGGGAAAGACCACTGATTTGACCATGAAACCACCGGCTGGTGGAATCTCTACTGAGACGCTGCGTCGTTGATTTTCTGCTGCTATCCCCTCTATTCGGAGGAGGGGCGGCGGGTAGGAGTTGGGAAAGCGCTTTTTTCCAAGCCTTGCTTTTATCAGTGATTCCCTGAGATTTGACGTAGGAAAATAAATCGGCTTGCTGAATCTCTTGAAAGTCGTTACTTATGTCCAGCGTTTGAGTCCACGGCTCCGCCAGCGGCTTTCTAATGAAAGCGCTTTTTATTCTGACTTTCTCCGCATGATTTTTTCTTTGTCGCGTCCACACACCCCGCATGATCGGGCAGGAGCAGGCGCGTGCATGTCGGAATCGAGTCCGTGCTGATATGATTTTTTCAGCGCGCCTTTCCCCACTAATTTTCCAGGTGCCTGCCACAAGGCGGCCTGGAGTTTCGAACACACCCGGAGGTATCCTATAAGCAATCCATTCCAGCAGTTGAGCGGCGGCAATTTTGCGCCACGTCCCCAGCAAAACCAAGGCACAGGCGGCCCACCGAGGCCTGCGGGTCCGGCCGGCCCCGCCAATTCAGCGCCCGGACCAGCAGCGGGACCGCGCCCAGCGGGACCCGCCGGACCCGCCTTAGGAGCACCAAGGCCCGCAGGACCGGCCCGTCCAGCAGGTGGCTACCAAGGTTCTAGCGGAGCTTTTCGTCCGGGCGGCAGTCGTCCCGGGGGGCGTGACCGACCCAACGGTCGTTTTGTGGATCAAACCCGTGTCAATGAGCGCATCCGTGCGCCGAAGGTGCGTGTCGTCGAGGAAGATGGCCAGCATCAGCTGGGTGTTATCCCGACTTCACAGGCCATTCGCATTGCCAAAGAGCGTGGTCTGGATCTGGTGGAAGTGGCCCCGAACGCCGATCCGCCCGTGTGCAAGATTGTCAATTACGGCAAGTACAAGTACATCCAGGAGAAGCACAAGAAGGAGGCTCACAAGCATCAGAAGGGCGGCAAGGTGAAGGAAATGAAATTCCGCATCGGCATCGACCCGCATGATTACCTGATCAAGATCACGCACGCTGAAGACTTCCTCGCGGAAGGCCACAAGGTGCGCATCCAGCTGCAGTTCCGTGGTCGCCAGATGGCGCATCAGGAGCTGGGTCACCTGCTTGCCAAAAAGATCAAGGCCGACCTGCTCACCATGGGCCACGTCGATCAGGATCCGCGCATGGCGGGCCGTAACATCAACATGCAGCTCAGTCCGTTGCCGGAGCGTCAGCGCCAGCGCAAGTTCAAGACGCACCTCAAAGGTGTCACTGAACACAAGGACATCCTCCACGAAGAGGGGCATGACCCGCGTGAAGACAAGCACGATGATGAGGATCACCATGATGATCATGGTGACGCCCATCACCCGGAAACGGAACACGCTGATGCGGCTCCGCCACCGGTGCAGGCTGAGGCGCCACCGCCACCAGCGGCTGAATAACTCCAAGATCACCACGAAGGGCAGGATTCATTTCCTGCCCTTTTTCTTTTATGCCACTGAGGCTGCCAGATCGCGCATGGACTGGTTCATGTCCGGCGGGCCGAAGGACGAGGTTCCGCAGACGAAGAGGTTGGCGCCGTGCTGCTTCGCAATGGGGGCTGTGTTGGTGTAAATGCCGCCATCCACTTCGAGGTGGAATTTTAAACCGTGTGCGTCGCGGTAGTCACGTGCTGCAGCCAGCTTCGGCATCGTTTCCTTCTCCATGAAGGGCTGACCGCCGAATCCTGGGACCACGGTCATGACCAGCAGCAGGTCAATGTCACGCACAAACGGCAGCGCGGCTTCAAACGGCGTGTTGGGGTGCAGGGCAATGCCGCAATCCAACCCGGCTGCACGGATGCGCTTCAGGGTCTCGGCTACGCTGGTATCATAGTTGGCCTCGACGTGGATGGTGATGTTCTGCGCGCCGGCTTTGATGAAACGCTCCAGGTAGTGATCCGGGCGGTGAATCATGAGATGCACGTCCAGATACATGTCCGTGCATTTGCGCACCACCTGCACCATTTGCGGGCCGAAGGAAATGTTGTCCACGAAGTTTCCGTCCATCACATCCAGGTGCAGCCATTGTGCCCCTGCGGTGGCGGCACGTTTGACCTGGGCGTCAATATTCGACCAGTCGGAAGCCAGCAGGGAGGGGAGGATGAGGTTCGTCTTGTGATCCATGCCTTGAGATAAGGTTAAGGGTTTAAAGTTCAAGGTTTGAGTTGATGCGGACTGCGTTTATAAAACGCCGTGGACGAGCCCCTGATCATCAATCCCTTCAACGACGAGTACTACATGCGCGATGCGCTGCGCCAGGCGCGCAAGGCTGCCAAGCAGGACGAAGTGCCCATTGGCGCTGTGATCGTGCATCAGGGCAGCGTCATTGGCCGCGCCTGGAATCAGGTGGAGACGCTCAAGGATGCCACGGCCCATGCCGAAATGCTTGCTCTCACCCAGGCGGAGAGTGCTTTGGGCGACTGGCGGCTTACCGATTGTGACCTTTACGTCACCAAGGAGCCTTGTCCCATGTGCGCCGGGGCCATCATGCACTGCCGTGTGCGTCGCGTCATCTTCGGCTGCCCTGATGTCAAAGGTGGTGCCGCTGGTGGTTTCTGGAACCTCCTGCAGGCTCCGAACCTCAATCACCGCGCTGAGATCACACCAGGCGTGCTGAACGACGACTGCGTCCGCATCCTCAAGGAGTTCTTCGCCGAGGCCCGCCGCCGGCGTGCCGAGGGGCTGGAGCACAAAAAAGGAGCGGCCAAAGAGGCGGCTGACGATGGGGTGGTGTTTGACGGGCCGTGAAGGCTCAGACTGCGGAATGCTGTGGGAATGATCATTGTCCACACATAGGGGAATAAGGAATCATTGGCCGGACCTGCTTCTGCCTACGACGAAGCGGCTAGGGGGCCTCTCCAGTGAAAGTGGCGATTACTTTTGGCTCAGCGCCAGCCTTGATCGCGAAGATTTCGCTGCTCGCGGCGAAGGGGTCGCTGGTGTAGCGCTCGGCGAGGTCGGCGGCAAATTCATCGAGCAATTCCGCCTTGGCGGGGAAGACGTAGAGTGAGTGGCGATCGGGTGTAACCACCCAGATCTCCTGACCAAAAAGTTCGGCAAAAATCTTAGGCAGTGAAGGCGCGATGAGCAATGTGGCGTAGAGCGGGGAATCGCCGCGATAGACTGCGTAGGCGATCCTGCCGTCATCGCCTTTGATGAGTTCGGGCTTGAGTTGAAGCAGGCGCTTGTCTGCGGCGCTCTTGGCGCGGGCAGTAAAAGATTCGACGCTGAGACCGAGTTTGGTGAAGGTATCCACAGAGTGAGGCTCGACCCCGCTGACAGCGCTGGTGCTTTCCCTGTAGCAGGTAAACACCGTCTGCTGCGAATTCGGCAGGATGATGGAATAGGCGCCGCGCATGGCCTTTGGCTCAGGCATGAGCAGGAGGGATTCGAGCTTGCGCTCCGGTGCGACGGGCTGCTGGGCGGACAGGGGATTGGCCGTAAGTAGCAGGAGACAGATAAGCGTGCGCATGGCAATCAGTGTGGCGTAAAGTGGCGGTGACGCAAATGCACGGATTGCGGTGAATTGAGCTTATAGAGGAGCAATAATAAGTGCGCAGATTTGTGTACAAGTGAGAGGCAATGTGAATAATTATTTCAAAAAGTGTGAAATAGAGCTTGCGGGGTGCTGGGGACTCGCCAGAATGCGCGCTCCCCAAGGCCCGGCCTCTTCAACGAGACCGGCAAATCAAGAACCTCCACGGAGGCTCTTCATTATCGGAACCAGAACCGGAAAAGTCTGCGTGTGCTCATTGTGAGCATGGCGCGCTGTCCCCCGAAACTGGCTACGAATAAAGCCAACGGTTCACAGCTCTTTCACACCATGCCCACCATCAATCAACTCGTCAGACACGGCCGCAAAGATAAAGCGGTAAAGTCGAAGTCTCCTGCGCTTGCAAAGTGCCCGCAGCGTCGTGGCGTCTGCCTTCAGGTGATGACCCGCACACCCAAGAAGCCTAACTCCGCTCTGCGTAAGGTGGCCAAGGTGCGCCTGACCAACGGTTACGA
>CALRWM010000077.1:0-27663 GCA_943371875.1 Prosthecobacter debontii
TCGGCGGCCTGTGGGAATTTCCCGGTGGCAAAGTCGAATCCGGTGAATCCGCCGAGACCGCCCTGCATCGTGAACTCCAGGAAGAACTCGGCTGCACCGTGCGCATCACGCAAACCCTCACGCCCTTCGTCCACGCCTACGACTGGGGCAGCATCGAACTCATCCCCTTCATCTGCGAACTCACTCCTGAAAGCTCCGAACCCCATCCGCATGAACACACCGCCTTGGTGTGGGCGGAGCGCTCGCAATTGAAGAGCTACAATCTCGCCCCAGCAGATGTGCCATTGCTCATGGGTTTGACTTAGAAAGCACCGGCTTCGGCCTCCCCCACGCACCGCGCTTCGCAGCCTTCGCCTCCTTCTCCAGCGCACGCAGATGCGTTTCAAAGTCAAATTCCTGGCGACCATCCGGCATCCACGTCCCCTTGGTGTGAATCCGGCACAGCCCCTCCCTCACCAGCTTTTCAGAGAGTTCCTCGCCATCATCAAAGAACACCAGCGCATAGGAGCGGGCGCTGTCATAAACGCGCTCCCAACGTGTTTGAATCGAAAAGCGCTGCTCATGCAACAGCTTCTCAGTGAAGTCCTTCGCCTCCAGCCCCAACTTCTCCGTTTGCGGAATGCTCAAGCCCCCGAAATAAGCCGCCTGATCCTTCAGCCGGTTTTTCACCAGCGCATACAACCGCTTTTCCGGGCAATCGACAAAGTACAATCGCAGCACGTGCTCGCTGCCATCATGCGCGATCTTGAAGCTGTCGCCATCATTGCCTGCATCCTCGACGAGCTGGGCATCGGCCAGTGCCACAAACCGGCTCTCCGCTTCCGGCTGCTGGGTTGACACCGGCTTGTCGCGGTAATGATTCCAAGCCTGCAACAGCGCAAGGGACAGCCACAGCAGTCCCCATAAAAATCGCGACCCGCTCGACGACCGCCGTTTCATGTCCCGCGTTTGTTGCCAAACAAATCAATGTGCAGCCGCGGGGAGTAGCGCCAGCCCGTGCGCTTGCACACCTCCACCAGCCAGGCCTGCCGCGCCCGCAGCGCCTCCTGAGTGATACCCTCCGGCATCAGCAAAATCTTCTCCGGCGCCACCGGCACACCGATGGACGCCACCACCGCGCGCACTTCCTCGACGTCCGCCTCTGTGGCGACGACAAACTTGAGCTGGAAGTCATAGTTCTCACACCACGCACGCAGCACTTCCGGCTGCAGACGCAACTGCTCATGCTTCTCCGCCCATGCCTTGCCAGCCTTCGTTTCGCTCGGCGTGGAATGCGCCAGCTTCGGGCTGATGGAGGCCAGATCACAGGCCACGCCCTGCGGCGCGATGGTGCCTGCCGTTTCAATCGTGATATGCTTCCCCGCTCCCCGCAGTTGCGCCAGCAGCTCCGACATCCCTTTCGCCACCATCGGCTCACCACCTGTGACAACGACAAAGCGCGTCGGCTCACGCTGCACCACCGCAACGATTTCCTCCACGCTCATCTCGACACCTTCCGGCTTCCACGAGGCATACGGCGTATCACACCACGTACAGCGCAAATTGCAGCCAGAAGTCCGCACAAACACCGAAGGCACGCCCACAAGCGATCCCTCACCCTGCACGGAATAAAAGGTCTCGGAGATCAGCATGGGGCTTTCCACTCCGCCGCATGGCGGGCAAAGGCGGGCGCGGCACGTTGCAGGGCTTCATCAATGTCCGCCTGCGTGTGCGCAAGACTGATGAACCACAGGCCGCGCTCGATGGCTCGCACACCTTCTTCAAGGAGGCAGCGGCGCAGGTGGGCCCAGCGCGGCGCATCCTGACGCAGAGCGTAGTCGCGGTAGTTCGTGATGGGTCCAGCAGGCGCCCCAGGCTTGAGCATGGTGGCATGAAAAACGAGACCAGGGCCTTGCGGTTGCAGCGGGATGCCGTGCTGCGCAGCCAGTTTGCTCAAACCAGCCATCAACTGCTCGCCGAGTGCGATCATACCGGCAGGATGCTTGTCACCGAGTGCAATGACTTCATCAAGGCACCACTTCGCAGCGGAAAGGCAGAGCGGGTTCGCATTCAAAGTGCCCGCATGTACCACTTCGCCGCTCATGATCTTGGCAAACATCTTCTCCTTGCCCACCAGCGCGGCAAACGGCACACCGCCGCCGATGGCCTTGCCGAGAATCGTCAGATCAGGCGTAAAGCCGTAGTAGGACTGCGCGCAGCCCGCACCAAATCGGAACCCAGTGATGGTTTCATCAGCGATCATGACGATGCCGTTCTCATCGCACAACTCACGAATCGTTTCGAGCATGCCAGCGACCGCAGGCATGCAGCCCGTGTTGCACAGCACCGGCTCAAAGATGATCGCGGCGATCTGATCGTGATGCTCCGCCACCCGCTGGCGCAGATGCGCGGGATCATTCCAGCGGGCCACGACAAAGGTGTTCAGCACTTCGGGGATCACGCCTTTGCTGGGATGCAGGCGGGTGGGGTCATCCTCCGTGCCCCACTGTCCCGGAGGTGGTGCGTAGCCCACGAGTCCCTCATCACTCCAGCCGTGGTAGTGACCTTCAAACTTCAAAATCATCGACCTGCCGGTATGGGCACGTGCAAGTCGCAGCGCGGAAAGCACCACCTCGGTGGCGCTGTTGTTGAAGCGCACGCGTTCCGCGCCCGGGATCATCTTCTGCAGCCGCTCGGCCACGTCGATCTCCAGTTCGCTCTGCGCCGCCCAGTGCGTACCCTTGTGAGCCTGGGTGCCAATGGCATCGGCCATGCCTTCCGGTGCGTGACCGTAAAGAATGGCCCCCTGCCCGATTTGGAAGTCGATGTACTCATTGCCATCGACATCGAAAAGGCGCGAGCCTTTGCCGTGGTCAAAATACAGAGGCACCGGCACCTCCATCTTGCGGATGCCGCTGTTGACGCCACCTGCAATGCTAAGCTGGGCGCGGGCGAAGAGCTCCGCGGATTTCGGAAAAGTGTAGGACATGGCCGTGGAAGGGTGAAATCAATGCAGCGGAGAACTGTCGTAAATCACCACCCGCTCCCAGAACGTCTTGCACGCCGCCACAAAGCGCAGGTGCTTCGGGCACTCCTTCTGGTAGAACTCATGATCCTTCAGGTCTTTGAAATGCAGCGTCAGCGAGTAGCTGAAAGAGTGGTCGGTCACCGGCCGCTTCTCCGTGTCCGCCGGCTTGCCCACAAAGGCATGCACGAGGTAGTCGATTTCGAGCAGATGCATCAGCTCCGTCTCGAAAGTGGTGCGTTGTTCCGCAGAAAGATCAGGCTTGAGCCAGAAATAAACATTGTGAATCATAGTGAGCGCATTGGTACGCGCACAGACAGCCTGTGCAATCGCCAAACTCTGGTTCCAACGCAGGACCAGGCTGAGACGGGGCCATTCAGGCAGCTGGGCCGAACAAAAACATCTGAATTGGGTGTTTTTTGCTAACCTCCAGCCTGTTGCGGCGTTAAATAACACAGAAGACATCACCACGGCGTTCCTGCCGGGTCGTTTTCACTCCGCGCATAGGACCATGGCCCCACTGGGAACGACTTAAAGTCCGCGTTGCACGTCACCACGAACAATGCAAACCTAGTACCATCATGAACCCCACATCCATCCTTGCAATCGGTCCTCTCGGCACGCCTGAGATGATCATCATCGGCATTCTCATTCTCGTGCTCTTTGGCGCGAAAAAGCTCCCCACCTTCGCCCGCAGCCTGGGCAAGAGCATGGGTGAGTTCAAAAAGGCCCGCACGGAATTCGAAGCCGAGCTTCATAACGCCCAGGAAGAAGTCGAGCGCCCGAAAATCACCCCTCCTCAGGAAAAGCGCCAGCCCGTCGCCAACGTCGAAGATTCCTAGTCGAATCCACCGCTGGCATGCTGCCACTTCCACAGTTCACGCGGCGGGTCTTGGGACCCGCCGTTTTTTTTGCTCTTGCGGCACTCCTGTCCGCCGCCGAGCCGGAGCGCCTCACGTTCTGCTCTTACAATTTGAAGAACTGGCTGACGATGGAGCGATCCATCGGCAAGCCTGCCACCCCAAAGCCCGAGACTGAGCGCGCCCAGGTGGTGAAAATGCTGGCCGCCATTCACCCCGACATCCTCGGCATTTGTGAGATCGGCACCGCCGATGACGTGGCAGAGTTGCAGCAGCGCCTGCAAGCAGCCGGCGTGGACCTGCCCTACACCGAACTTGCCCATGGAGGCGATCCGGCACGCCGTCTCGCCCTCCTTTCGCGTTTGCCCATCAAGACACGCAACACGCAAACCACGCTCACCTATCAAATCGGTGCCCAGACATTGCCGTTTCAGCGTGGCATTCTCGATGTGACGATTGCCATCACGCCCACCTTTGATCTGCACCTGCTGGGGGTGCACCTGAAGTCCATGCGCACGGTTTCCGAGGCCGATCAGGCCGAGATGCGCCGTAACGAAGCACGTCTGCTGCGCCTGCACATCGACTCCATCTTCACCCAGGAGCCAGGCGCCTGCATCCTGGCCTACGGCGACTTCAACGCCCACCGCAACGAGCCCTCCCTCGCGGAAATCATGGGCAGCCCGCGATCCGCTGAAACATCCCTGACTGATCTCCTCCTGCGCGATGCCAATGGCGAGGTCTGGACCCATTTCTGGGATACAGCGGACATCTATTCACGCCTCGACTACTGCTTCACCAGCCGCCTCCTGCGACCGCACATCGACACCCGCAGCTCCTACGTACACACCGACCACGACTTTTACAAAGCCAGCGATCACCGCCCCCTCGTCCTCAAAATCAGCCCAGCACCAATTTTGAAGTGATGCAGCATGGAAGTTCAAACATTAGCATCGCGGCTCCAGAGACTTGAAACTTTAAACCTGAAACTTTAAACTTAAGCCCCTACTGCCTCACAATCCTCAGCACCCGGTTGTTGTAGCTATCAGTAATGTAAAGCTCCCCAGTGTCCGGCTTGATGGTGACGCCATGCGGACGTGCAAGCTGACACTGCCGGGGATCCCCACCCACTCCTGCGCTGCCATGCTTGCCTGTCCCGGCGATGCGCTCGATCTTGCCCGTGGTCGGAACATACCGGCGCACCAAATGCGCCTCGGCATCCGCGATGATGACGCTGTCGTCCTTGTCCACGCAAAGGTGCTTGGGGCCGTTCATTGTGGCTTCGAGGGCTGGACCACCATCCCCTTCCCCTCCCTTTTTGCCACTGGCATTGACCACGGTGCGTATATGGCCGGTTTTATCGACCACTCGCAGCGCATTGCCACCGCGTTCGAGAATATAGATGTTTCCCTGACGGTCCGGCGCTACAGCACGTGGATCTGAAAGCGGGGCGTCGATGGCCACGGCACCGTCCTCAGGCTTGCCCCGTTTGCCATTGCCAGCGATCACCTTGCTCTGGTGCGTGGCAAGATCGAGTTCATACACTCTCAGCAGATCCGCAATGTAGAGCTTGGTTCCCTCAAAGTTCAGCGTGATGCAATAAGGGCCATTTCCCTTTTCCTTTCCAGCTGGGGCATGCCATCCTTCAAGATTGGAAACGATGCGCGCCTTCACGTCCACCACGCGCACCCGGCCGTTCCAGGTGTCAGCGATCAATACATTGTCATTGGGCAGCACGGCCAGATTGTGCGGACCATTGAACTGCGCACGAATGGCCTGCCCACCGTCACCGCTGTCTCCCGGCTTCAGTTGTCCGGCCACATGCTGGATGGTGCCTCCTCCATCCACCTGCAGCAGGCGGTTGCCTGACACCATCTCGACGATCCACATATGCCCGCCAGAGTCGAAGGCGGTGCCAAAAGGTTCCTTCAACACCGCATCCGTCGCTGCGATGTCCATGGCATCCTGCGCACCGCCACCGGCGACGAGGACGATTTGATCCGCATGTGCGATGAAGGGCAGACCGAGGGCAAAGAGGCAGGTGCGGAGTGAAATCATGGTGATGAAGAGATACTTGATGAAGCGCTGATTTTTTCCAACCGATATTCTCGAAGATAAAGCATCCATTTTCAGAATTTTACGCGCTCGGCATGAGGAATGCTTTAAAATAAGGATGCTCTCTCCCATCCAAGAGTACGTCGAACAATTGTATTCACGCTACGCGTCCAGCATGGACGGTCATGTGGCAGATTATATCCCCGAACTGTCCAAGGCCGATCCACGCTTGTTTGGCATCTGCATCGCCACGCGCGACGGCCATGTGTATGAAGTTGGCGACACCCGCCATGCCTTCACCATTCAGTCCATCTCCAAAGCCCTGGTCTATGGTCTCGCGCTGGAAGACCGCGGCGAAAGCCATGTCTTGTCGCGAATCGGCGTGGAGCCCTCAGGTGAAGCGTTCAATGCCATCAGTCTCAAAGAAGGCACCGGCGCCCCGTTCAACCCCATGATCAATGCCGGTGCCATTGCCACCGCCGGACAGGTCTTGAAAAAAGACGGCCAGAGCCGCATCGACCGAGTGGTGAATTACCTGAGCGGCTTTGCCGGAAGGCCGCTGGAGATCAACCAGTCTGTCTATCGCAGTGAGAGCGAAACTGGACACCGCAACCGCGCCATCGGCTGGCTGCTGCGCAATTTCGGCATCCTGGATGAAGACCCGGATGAGACCTTGGAAACTTATTTCCAGCAATGCTCAGTAGAAGTCACCTGCCGGGATCTGGCGCTGATGGGAGCCACGCTGGCGAATCAAGGCATCCAGCCCGTGACGCGCCAACGCGTTATCCCCTCCGAGTACGTGGACAACGTTCTGGGCGTCATGGCCACCTGCGGCATGTATGATTGGTCCGGCGAATGGATCTACCGGGTGGGCCTGCCCGCCAAAAGCGGGGTCGGCGGCGGCATCCTGGCCGTGCTCCCCGGACAACTCGGCATCGGCATCTTCTCACCTCCTTTGGACAAACAGGGCAACAGCGATCGCGGCATCAAAGTCTGCATGGATCTCTCTCGCGAACTGGCGCTGCACATGCTCAATCCGACTGCGACTCCTCTCTCAGCCATCCGTCTGGCCTATCATGGCGGCGAGGTTGTTTCACGCCGTCGGCTGACACCACAAGCGCGCGAGCTGCTGCGTGTGAACGGCTCCATGATCCAGGTCATGGAACTGCAGGGCGGGCTCACCTTCACCACCATCGAGCCGGTCATTCGCCACGCCACGTCGCTGGCCGCAGAATGCAAGCACATCATCTTTGACCTGCGTGCAGTCGTCAACGCCAACTCCGTGAGCCTGATCCTGCTGGCCAACCTCGGCACGCGGCTGGCCCCTCACGGAGTCCGCGTGATCTTCTGCCAGCCCGCCAAGCTCACGACCTCCCTGCGCACGGTGGGCATCGCTGAAACGGACATCTTCCCCACCATGGATGCCGCATTGGAACACTGCGAGGACTCCCTGCTGCTCGAAGTCTCAGGCGTCTCGTGGCGGCCGCATGCACCGCTGTCGCTTAAATCCTGCTCCCTCTTCAGCCAGTGTACTAACGAGGATATCGCCTTTCTCGAAAAAGAACTGCAGCGGCGTCAGTATGCGAGCGATCAGACAATCATCCGCACGGGAGAGATGGCGACCGAGATGTTGGTGCTGGTTGGCGGCACCGTTGAGGTGCAGATCCATACCGATCATCAAACACGCAAACGCATCGACGTACTCACCGCCGGCATGACCGTGGGCGAGATGGCCTTTCTGGACGGCTCAGCGCGCTCGGCAGATGTCGTGGCCTTGGAGCCGGTGGAATGCGTGGTCATCACCAAAGTCTGGTTTGATTCCCTGAACGAGCGCAATCCCTCACTCAAAATCACACTGCTGCAGGAAATGACGCAGGAAATCGCCACCCGCCTGCGTCAGGCAAATCTGTCCATCTCTGCCTTCCACCGCTCGTAGCAGTATTACTTCTGCTTCAGCAGACGCACCCGGTGCGTTTCGCTGTCGCCGATATAGACGCTGCCGTCCGCATCGCAGAAGATGCCATGCAGGCGTGCCATACTGCACAGGAGGGGAATTCCATCGGGACCGTCGCCCTTGCCACCGGTACCAGCGATGAGTTCGAGGTTGCCCGTTTTCGCATCGATCATGCGCACGCTGTGGCTCTCCGTGTCGGCCAGCCAGGCATTGCCTGCCGCGTCTATCGCCACCCCCTTCGGACCGCTCAGCGTCGCCAGTTTGGCAGGGCCACCATTGCCAGTGAAGCCCTTGGCCCCCGTGCCTGCCACGTGATGAATCTTGCCCGCCTTGAGGTCAAACTTGAAGACCTGGTTCCCCTCACGGGTGACGAGCCAGAGATTGCCCGCCTTGTCGAAATCCAGTGATCGCGGCCCTTTGAGCGGCGTGCCTGCAATGGGTGCGCCATCCGGTGTCGCACCGGGTTTGCCGGTGCCGGCAAAGGTGCTGATGTCGCCGGTTTTCATGTCGATTTTGCGGATGACGTTGTTTCCGATGTCGCACACATAAAGACTGCCATCGGGGCCAAACTGAATGCTGTGGGGTTGTTTGAACTGCGCCTTGACCGCCGGGCCGCCATCCCCGCTGTAGCCTGCCACGCCGGTGCCTGCGAAGGTGGTGATGATCTTCGTTTTCATGTCGATCTTGCGCACGACGTGGTTCGTCATATCGACGACATACAGATCCCCCTTCGTATCAAAGCGCAGCTCATGCGGCAGATTGAAGGTGGCCTGCAAGGCGGGGCCGCCATCGCCGGTGTAACCTTTTTTCCCGGTGCCTGCGATGGTGCTGATAGTGCCGTCCGGAGCCACTCGGCGGATGCGCTGACCGGTGTATTCGCAGAACCAGATCGCACCATCCGGCCCGCGTGTGACACCAAAGGGGTTGTCGATCTGCGCCGCAGTGGCAGGGCCACCATCACCGCTGCCCCCTTTGATGCCATTCCCGGCAAAGGTGGAGATGGTCCATTCGGCGGCGGTGGCGGATTGAACGAGAAAAGCGAGAGTGAGGAGAATGCGCATGGTTGGAAATTGGGACGATGAAGGACTGCGTGGTGAATGCCAAGCAGGAAATGAGTACGCAATTCATCGCAGCGTTTTGCTGGCGTAATTCGGCAAGCCGCCAGAATTCGCGGCCAACCATGAAACCGCTGCTTCTCTGCGCCTGTCTTGCTGTTTTGACCACCACGCATGCGGCAGTGCAAATGCCTTCCATCTTCACCGATTAAATGGTGCTGCAGCGCGACCTGCCGGTGCCGGTATGAGGCAAGGTATCCCCGAGAAAGGATGCCGAGGCGCGCTAAATCCGCATCACCTACCTGGATCATCATGACAAGCTCTCCGGCGAATTTCCAAACACCTTTGCCTTCACCATGGCAAACCTGCCCCCCCGCACGTAAACACTGGCACTTGCAAGTGCGCGCCAGCGTCCCCGGACTGCGGTGGTTGAGAGGCAAGGGCAAACCCTTGCCTCGGAAGCACCGCTCTCGCAACGTGCAAAGTCTTCTGCCGCCTAATAGCATTTTAAATAATTAGGTGCTCGCTGAATCAAGGGCAGCCAAAGCGGCTCTCCTTCTCCCCGCCCCTCGCATACGACAGACACTAAATCCTTTTCGTCGGTGGAGAGGGGATTCGCTTTTGTATCGCAGAATGGCATGAGCCAAGTAGACTATAAAATCTTTTAAAATGCTCTACCCCACCGTCCGGCCCCTTCCCTTCATTCATACAGGCCGAATCCGGACAATAAAAAGATGGCTTTGCAATGGCAGGCCAGAGTAACTTCGCTGTGTTGTCTTCAGCCCGGCGCCTTCGTTGATTCAACGTCGCTTCGGGCACACCAAAAAATTTCCAACCATGAAACTGACCTTCTGCGGTGCCGCAGGCACCACCACCGGATCCAAGCATCTCATCACCGTCAACGGCCAGCGCATCCTGCTGGACTGCGGCCTCTACCAAGGCAGGCGCAGCGAGGCCTTTGAGCGCAATCGCGACTTCCCCTTTGACCCGCAGCAGATTGATGTGGTCGTGCTCTCACATGCACACATCGACCACAGCGGCAATCTGCCACACCTGTGCAAACGCGGCTTCAAAGGCAACATCTTCGCCACTCCTGCCACGCGCGATCTGTGCAGCATCATGCTGCCGGACGCCGCTCACATTCATGAGAGCGACATCAACTGGCTGAACCGCCACCGCAAGAACGACAACCTGCCGCTGCTGGAAGCCAGCTACACCATGGAGGATGCGGAGAAGTGCATGCGCCAGTTTGTGTCTGTGGGCTATCACCGCCCCATGATCATCGCCGACGGCGTGACCATGACCTTCATCGATGCCGGCCACGTCCTCGGTTCCGCGCAGGTCATCCTCGACATCGACGACCGCCAGACCGGCAAGAAATCTCGCCTGCTTTTCTCCGGGGACATCGGCCGTCCTAACAATGACCTGCTGGCAGATCCCGAAGCCTGCGAAAAGGTGGACCACATCATCATGGAGAGCACCTATGGTGGGCGGCACCACGAGCTGGCCACGGATTCCAATGAGCACATCTGCCGGATCATCCGCCGCATCCTGCAGCAGAAAGGCAAGCTCATCATCCCCGCCTTTGCAGTTGAGCGCACGCAGCAGCTCCTCTACACGCTGGATCAGCTGCGCCACGAAAACTGCTTCCCTCTGATCCCCACCTTTGTGGACAGCCCGCTGGCGGTGAAAGCCACGGAGATCTTCCGCTTGCACGTCGATGAGCTCAAACCCTCGGTGCACGAAGCAGCCTTCATGCGCTCCGACCCGTTCGGCTTTGAGGGGCTGCAGCTCGTGCGTGATGTCAATGAGTCGAAAAACCTCAACAAACTCAAAGGCGCGGCGATCATCATCTCCGCCTCGGGCATGGCCGAGTCCGGCCGCATCCTCCACCACCTGCGCAACAACGTCGGCAACGACCACAACATCATCCTCTTCGTCGGCTACTGCGCGGAGAACACGCTCGGCTGGAAGCTGCGCGAAGGCCATCAACACGTGAACATCCTCGGCGACGAGTTTGAGGTTCACGCCGGCATCGAAATCCTCGACTCCTTCTCAGGCCACGCCGACCACGACGAACTGCTCGGCTGGTTCAATCGTGTCCAAGGTCCAAAGAAAAACGTCTTCCTCGTCCACGGCGAACCCGACCGCTCCAGCGCCCTCAAAGCCGCATTGGATGCAAGGCATGGAGAAAGCAGCGTGAAAATCGCCGTGATGAACCAGGCGGTGGAACTGTAAAGACGCATCATGAACACCCCCTTCCTCATCGTTTTTTTGTTCATTCTAACGGCGACCATACAAGCCGCCGATTCTAAAGTCGTCGCCAAAAAGCAGACGGTTTACGATGTGCAGTCGGATCTGATCAACCGAACCTACGTTTGTGCCAAAGGTGTTAAAGAGGGCGAGATCAAGAATGGCGTCGTTCATGCCAATCTACTTCGTGGAGACAGCCGCTATCTGTTGATTTCGTATTCTGAGCCGTCCCGACAGGGCAATCCCAATTCACGCTGCGGAGGAGGCATGGAATCTTACCTCATCTGGCTGAAGGTCCGTGGTTCCACCCTGGTCGCAGCACAGTCGGTGCAGTTTGAATCTTGCTGGAGTGATATTGACTGTGACCTCTCTGAAGGCAGACCCTCATGGCACGGTTCGCTCTTCACCGTTGAATATGTACAGTTTCATCACAATCGTGACGCCCAGACAAGCTCCTTTACGAATCATCGGGCCTCATTCGATTCCACGGCACCTCTCAAAGGAATCCAGGTCACCGATGTCAAAACTGGAACCCTAAAGGACTGCGATGCAGATCGGACGAAGGAGCAGTGAAGGGAGGCATTGAGTGCTGCGGGCACTCTTGCCCGCACGACTTATGATAACACTCGAACTGCGGGCAGCAGTGCCCACATCATCATCAGCATCAATTACCGCTCTTGAACAGCCGCTTGAAGAAGTGCCCGACTTCGAGCCCTGTGTCGCCAGTCCATTCCCAGGCGTTGCGGGCCGCACGCCTCACATTGTCGGCGGCACGTTCACCTTTGGATCCCGGATCTGGTGAAGAAACAGGCGCTCCGGGCACATTGCTGGCCAGACCGTTGTCCCACTGCTGATGAATGACCGCTCCTGTCTCGGCGGAGATGACGATGAAACCCACTTCATTGCCATCCGTACCATTGAGCGCCAGCCCCCATTGGGGTGCTCCAGTGGTAGCGTCGGCGGCGAGTTGGTACGCAGCAGTGACGAAGTTCGTCTTGGCCAGCGCCGCGTTTTGCTGCGCGATTTTGAGTGCGTCGGATGAACGGAATCTGATGCGGTTGAATGCGATGACCTGCGGTGGCACACGCGTGAGCAGCTTGGTACCGCCACCGGCAGCCTTGGGTGCCCAGCCGCTTTTTTCAGCGGTGAGGATGGCACGCACCAGTTCGCCCTGACGGAAGGGATCACGCGCATAGACGGACCACTGCGTAGGGTCAGCGGCACTGGCCGGTGATTGCAGCAGCACCACGCCTTCGGAGGTCGCGGCCCCGTATTCCTGATCAATGATCGTGGCGATTTCGGGATTGGCGTGGCTCAATGTAGCGCTGGCCAGCAGGAGGCTGAAGAAGAGGGATGTTTTCATGGCAGGAGGCAGGTTGGAGTTCACCATTATGAAGGATGTTCAATCGCGGCTGCGCAGCTTGCTCAGCAAGCGCAGAATTTCAAGGTAGAGCCAGACGAGGGTGACCAGCAAACCAAAGGCGGCATACCATTCCATGTGCTTCGGCGCACCGGCAGCACAGCCGTTTTCGATGAAGTCGAAATCGAGCACGAGGTTCAGCGCCGCGATGATGACCACGAAGGCAGAGAAAGCGATGCCGACCCAGCCGTTGCCAAACAAACCGGGAATCTGGATGCCAAACATGCCGAGCACCATGGTGGCGAGATAAAACAGGAAGATGCCACCAGTGGCGGCAACGATGCCTAGTTTGAAATTCTCAGTCGGCTTGATCATGCCGGTCGAATAAGCGGCGAGCAAAGCAAACAGAATGCCGCAGGTCAGCATGACAGCGGTGAGGACGATGCCGCCGAAAGCGCTCTCATACATCGCGGAGATGATGCCGACGAAGAAGCCGTTGCACAGCGCGTAAACCGGCGCGAGCGCGGGTGCCGTCCGGGGCTTGAAGGAAATGATCAGCCCAAGCACCAGAGGAACAATCCAGCCATAGGTAAGCGCGGAGCCGATCCATGCAGGAGGACTGCCCCCCATGATGAGCTTCCAGCTAAAGCTGGCCGACGTGACCAGCAGCAGGGTGAGAATAGCGGTTTTCAGAACCGTGCCGTTAAGTGTCATCACCCCATCAGCCGGATTACCGGAGCGTGATTTCTCAAAGACATGGTCACTAAGCGTGGGATTGGAGGTGCGCATGATGGGTGTGTCTAATTTCAGCCACAACCTACAAGGCACCCCGTGGGTTGGTCAATGAGAGGCTTTGAGGCTGTTCGTCACCGGCAAAAGCGATGTTCCGCCCTGTGAGGTACATGGGGTCATCGGGACCGTGAGAGCGGGTTCGAAAAGGGACTTTGATGGGATTTCCGAGCGTGAGTAGAAACCTGATTTGCTTGCTCCGCGTCCTGCAATTCAGGGAATTCCAAGCTGCTTTTGGTGGAAATCCACTCTATTTTCAATAATATTCACAATAAACTCGAACATCTTCTTACTTGGGCCATGTAACAACCATCTCGAAACCACACTGATCTTATCCCGTCTCCAGCACGAGCCTCTTCCAGCCCCTGATCTCACTCCCTCCTTGCAACGGACATGACTTTCTTTGACGCCATGCGCATTCTTGAGCTTGCCGCCCCCATAACTCCTGAAGGGGTGGACAGGGCTGCGCATGCTGTAATGCACCGGCTGGAGGACCTCGTACGCCGCTCGCCTGCGGATGCAGACCTAGCCGCTCGTGCCTATGCTTATGCGGGTGAGGTCCGCGCAGCCCATGCTTTTCTGCTGGCGCGCCCCGAGCACCTGCAGCCCCACCGCATGGTGGCACCTCTGGTGGCAGAGCAGATGCCTCCAGCTCCAGACGCGAGCATGCCGCCCATGGCCGTCCAAGCTCCGACCATGGAGTCTGCGGCATTGCCCGCTTGGGAGACTGGAACTCAGGCACTCACCACACCGCCGCTGTCACCACAGTGTCCTGCATCCATCGCATCCCGTTCGGCTGAGTCCTCGCGGCCTTTTTCCGCCTGGCTGGGGGGCATGGTTTGGGCGGTGCTCATCATCGCTTGTGGCGTCAGCGTATGGTATGGTGCCGAGTATTTTTACCCCTCAGGCAGGCGTACGCCTGTTGAAGGGGGCAGTCTTTCCTCCAATCAGTCGGTGGCCTCCAGCGGCACCTCGGCTACAAAACTTGTCAGTACCTCAGCGGCTGCAGCCCTCAGGGGAGTCTTCGCAGGTGGCGATCTTCCCGAAAATGCGTACGAGGGCGGCTCTTCACGCCGTCTCGTCGTGACAACGGCTCCTGACGGCACCGTAGTCGCCAACATGCCTGCTGGTTCCACCCTCCGCCAAAGACCAGGCGGCAACCGTTATGGCACCTATGGGCCAAACGGCAGCCCATTTGGGAATGGCAGCACTCCGCGCCCCCTCACTGCAGGCACTTCCCAGTTCCATGAGGCCACAGAGCAGGGCGATGCCGAAGCCACATATCTCCGGGCCAAGATGCTCCTCTTCCCCCCTAGCCCTCCGTCAGCCGCCCCCGAGGGCCTCCGTTTGCTGGAAAAAGCCGCCTCGCAAAATCACCTCATGGCCAGTTACATGCTCGCCTGCACCTATCTCGACGGCATTGGCCGCCCTGCCGACATCAAGAAAGGGGTGAGCCTGTTACGAAGCCTGACAAATGGCCGCAACTTTCCCGTGGCTTCCCTCCGGCTGGCCGACTGCCACCGCGACGGACTTGGCGTGGCGTACGACTACCAGTACGCCCTCTCCGTTTACCGGCACTGGGAGACCCTGCCCTCCGCACAATATCGTATCAGCCTCATGTACCAGCATGGCTGTGGCGTGGACAAGGACGATGCCGAAGCCGTGAAGTGGCTGCAGATAGCCGTGGCCGCCAGCTACTCGCCCGCCTTTTATCAAATGGGCCTTCGCCATGCGAAAGGCCTGGGCGTGCCGCAGGACGATTTGAAAGCCGCCCAAGCCTACGAAATGGCCGCCAAGCTGGGCTACGCCCCCGCCCAGGCAGCGCTGGGCCGCTGCTATCTGAACTCCCGCGGTGTTCCGTTCGAGTCCGGCCTGGTCATCCATTACTTTCAGCAGGCCGCGATACAGGATTTTCCCCATGCACAGGACTACCTGGGCAGTGCCTACGCCAAGGGCGAATGCATCTGGAAAGACCCCAAGCAGGCCACCGGCTGGTATGCCAAAGCCGCCGCCCAGGGGCACGGCCCCGCGCAGATGCATCTGGGCCGGTTCCTGCTGGAGGATCACCCCGAGCTGCCGGCAGATCCCGTACGTGCCCTGGCATGGTTCATCCGCGCCGAATCCGAGAATGTGGAAGGTGCCGCCGAAATGGTGCGTGCCACCCGCAAGCAACTCACCCCAAAGGCCATCGCCGCCGCCGAGCTTGCCGCCACCAACCTGCCCCGTACATCCGCCTGGAATCAGTGGCAGCCTTTGTCACCATAGGCTGCCTTTGAAAACCTGCAGCGAGGTTTATAGCCAGCCAAGGAGCGTGGAATTGAGGACGCAACAAGTCGGCTACCCTTATAACGGTTTGCTAAACTCATTGCCGTTATGCGCGCCGTTTTTGGCACGACAATCTGGGCCCCGGCGGCACGACTTGATTCGTCCTGCCCCCCCCTCAGCAAACCGGATCCGCCACCGCATGGTGCTGCATCGCGGCTTTGACGAAGCCGAAGAACAGCGGATGCGGATTGTTAGGCTTGGAGAGGAACTCAGGATGGAACTGGCAGCCCACAAAGTAGGGATGCGATGGCAGTTCAATGATTTCGGCCAGATCACCCTTCGGTGACGTACCGGAGATGAGCATGCCCTTCTGTTCCATGAGCTCCTTGTAATCGGAATTGAATTCGAAGCGATGGCGGTGACGCTCAGTGATGGTGGCGCTTCGATAAAGATCATAGGCCTTGCTGCCCGGAACCAGATCGGTGACCCAGGAGCCGAGGCGCATGGTGCCGCCGAGCAGCTTCACCTTCTTCTGCTCCTCCATGAGGCTGATGACCGGATGCGCGGTGGTCTTGTCAAACTCCGTGCTGGTCGCGCCCTTCAAGCCGCAGACATTGCGGGCAAATTCAATGACGGCGATCTGCATGCCGAGGCAGATGCCAAAGAACGGAATGCCTTTTTCACGGGCATAGCGGGCAGCAGTCACCTTACCTTCCGTGCCACGGTCACCAAAGCCACCAGGAATGAGGATGCCCTGCAGACCCGTGAGATAAAGTTCTGGACCGGCCTTTTCAATGCTCTCAGCATCGACGCGGATGATGTCCACCTTGCAGTCGTGGGAGGCGCCGGCGTGCGTGAGAGATTCGTAGATGCTCTTGTAAGCGTCCTGCAACTCGATGTATTTGCCCACGACCCCGATGCGCACATGGTGCGTGGGGTGAATGACGCGCTGCACAAAATTGCGCCAGCGGCTGAGATCCGGCTGCGGGGTGGTGAGATTGAGCAGACGGCAGACGTTGTCATCCAGCCGCTCTTCATGCAGCTTCAAAGGCACCTCGTAAATGGTGTGCTTCACATCCCGCACCTCGACCACGGCCTCGATGGGCACGTTGCCAAACAGGGAGATCTTTTCGCGCACATCCAGGTCCAGCGGATGCTCGGTACGACAAAGAATGATGTGCGGGGCGATACCGATCTCGCGCAGCTTCGCGATGCTCTGCTGCGTGGGCTTCGTCTTCAGTTCCTGCGCAGCCTTGATGTACGGCACCAGAGTCGCGTGAATGTAGAGCACATTCCCAGCACCCACCTCGTGGCCAAACTGACGGATGGCCTCCAGGAAAGGCAGTCCTTCGATGTCACCCACAGTGCCGCCGATTTCAGTGATGATGACGTCTCCGCCCATCTTCTCCGCGACCTCGTGCATGCGCGCCTTGATCTCGTTGGTCACATGCGGGATCACCTGCACCGTACGCCCCTGATATTTCCCGGCACGCTCCTTGTCCAGCACGCTCTGATACACCTGCCCGGAGGTGAGGTTGTTCAGCTTGGAAAGATTCGTGTGGGTAAAGCGCTCGTAGTGGCCCAGGTCCAGATCGGTCTCCGCTCCGTCATCCAGCACATACACCTCGCCATGCTCATACGGATTCATCGTACCCGGGTCGATGTTCAGGTACGGGTCAAATTTCTGCATGATGACCCGCAGGCCACGGAGTTCGAGCAGCGTGCCCAGAGAGGAGGCGGCAAGCCCCTTGCCAAGTGAACTAACGACGCCGCCTGTGACAAAAATGTATTTCATGGATTCTCTTCGGTTGGAGGTTGTCGGGGCGCAGTTCAAGAAGATTGTTTTTGAAGATGCTTTTCAATCGCGTCGGCCTGCTCCGGCGTATCCACGCCGGGCGAGAGCTCGTCCGTCAGCACCACACGAATTCGGGAGCCGTTTTCCAGCGCACGCAGTTGCTCCAGAGACTCAGTCTGCTCCAGCCGCGAAGGCGACCACGCCACAAACTGGAAGAGAAAGCTGCGCTGAAAGCCATAGATGCCCAGATGGCGGTAGCTGCGCGGCCAGGCCTCAGGATTGCGCAGGTATGGCAGCGGCGAGCGCGAAAAATACAGCGCATCGCCCTGCGTGTCGAAGATGACCTTGACCACGTTCGGATCGCTGATCTGCGCGGCATCCTGGATCGGCGCGGCAGCAGTGATCATCTTCACACTTGGGTCGTCGCGCAGCGTGCGGGCCAGTTCATCAATCAGCACCGGTGAGATCAGCGGCTCGTCCCCCTGCACATTGATGATAACCCGGTGCTCCGGGTACGAATTCGCCGCCTCGGCGATGCGATCCGTGCCGCTCGGATGCTCCGGGGCAGTCAGGACAAATTTCGCCCCAAATCCAGCCGCAGCCTCCGCAATCCGGGCGTCATCCGTGGCGATGATCACGTCGTCGATCTGCCGGCACTCCTGGCAACGTTCCCAGACGTGCTGCACCAGCGGTTTGCCGGCGATGAGGTGGAGCGGTTTGCCTGGGAAGCGGGTGGAACCCCAGCGGGCAGGAATGGCTACGAGGGTGCGTGAAGAGTCGGTGGTTGCCAAGGTGTGGTGGTGACGAGCAGGTTCCCTTGAGATGACGCGGAAGAGCGAGCGATGCAAGGGAGATTTGAGCGCTCATGCGGCAGCCTCGGCCAATGCCCTCTCCTCTCCCCGTGGGGAGCTTCACCCAGACGCAAAAAACCCGCAGATCAGCCTGATCTGCGGGTTTTGGAAAGGGTGCATTTCGCAGCGATTTCCCCGAAACTCAGGGAACTGCGGATGCCGGGCTTACTTGACGTGAGCCGAGACGAGCTTCGTCATCTCAAACATGGTCACCTGGCTCTTGCCACCAAAGACAGCCTTCAGCGCCTCATCAGCATTGATGTTGGTCTTCTTGGCCTGGTCCTGCAGACCGTTCTTCTTGATGTATTCCCACAGCTTCTTGGTCATTTCGCCGCGGGAGAGCGGTGTGGAACCGATCACTTTCGCGAGAATCTCATCCGGTTGGACGGGTTTGCTGAGGGCTGGGTTCAGTTTGCGGGCGGGTTTCGGATTGGTTGAGTCAGACATGGGGGTAAATGCTGGCCGAATTTTGCCCTACGGTCAACCTCCGTGATGCATCGGATTGATCCGAGGTGATAATTATAATGCTTTCTGCAATATTAAGACTCAATAGGCCATCCGCGTAGCAAGCCCGCACTCAGCCCTACGCCTACGCCTCGGCTTTTGCCCCCGTATCCCGCCCAGCCTCCAGCATCCGTATGCTCTTCTCCACCAGCGGCAGCCACAGGCTCACCCGCGTTCCTAGCCCCTCTCGGCTCTCAATGTCGATCTCCCCGCCGTGCTCACGGATGATGCGGCGAACAATCAGCAGCCCTAGGCCTGTGCCCGTGGTCCGGGTCGTAGAGAAGGGCTGGAAGAGCTTGCCCATCTGCTCCGCATTGATCCCCTTCCCCGTGTCCTCAAAGCTCAGGCGCACCTCGAAGTCCGTAAAGGTGCCGTTGATCGTCAGCGTGCCACCATTGGGCATGGCCTGGCACGCATTGCGGATAAGATTGTACACCGCCTGCTTCATCTGCCCCGCATCCAGCGGCATGGCGGGCAAATCAGACCGCAGGTCCAGCTTCAGCTTCACCTTGCAGGCCTCGATCTCAGGCTGGAGGAAACGCACACACTCATCCAGCAGCTCGCGCAATTGCACCCGCTGCAGCTGCGGCTTCGTCGGCCGGATCGCCGCCAGGAACTGCCCGATGATGAAATCCAGCCTCTTGATCTCTCCGGTCGCCACATCCAGGTGCTCCCGCAGGCTGGCCCCCTTCGCCCCCATCTTCTTGAGGCGTCGCTCCAGCAGCTGTAGATGGATCGTCAAAGAATTGAGCGGATTGCCCAATTCATGCGCCACCCCGGCCGCCAGCAGCGTGAAGGCATTCAGCCGCTCGCTTTCCAGCTGTTCCTCCGTGCGCTTGCGCGTCTCGGTCACATCACGGATCAGCATCACAAAACCCAGCGCCGAATCATCATCGATGCTGGTGATGTAGAAATTCAGGTAACGGTTCTCCGGGTAAAACACCTCCAGATCCCGGCTCACCACCGTCCCCGGCTTCAGCAGCTCATTCCAGTCCAGCCCCCGCACCCCCTGCGCCAGTCGCTGGCCGATCACCTGATCCTGCTCCAGTCCAAAGAAAGTGCAGGCCGCCCGGTTCACGTAGCTCACCTTCCCCTCCGTATCCAGCAGGATCACCCCCTCCTGCAGCGCCTCGAAGACCTTCTCCTGAAACTTCTTCTCCCGCACCAGCTCCAGCACGATGCCCTGAACCTCCCCCGGTTCGAGGCGGTCCATGCGTTTGATAAGCTTGTCAATGAAGGCAGATCTCATAGGCTGGCGATTATGAACGACCTCCTGATCGTCTTTTGCACCTTCCCCGACATCGGGAAAGCCCGCGAGACTGGCACGGCACTGGTACAATCGCAACTCGCCGCCTGCGTGAATCTCATCCCCGCCGTCGAATCCATCTACCGCTGGCAGGGCAAAGTCGAAACCTCCGCCGAAGTCCTCGCCATCTTCAAAACCACCCCCACCGCCTGGCCCCTCTTCGAATCCCGCCTCCGCGAACTCCACCCCTACGACGTGCCTGAAATCGTGGCCCTGAAACCAGATCAGGTTGCGGAAGAGTATGCCCGCTGGGTGGGGTCCAGCCTTGTGTAAGATGTCACACCTGAATTGTTAGTCGGCCGTATTCTGTCGCCTTGGTTACGCGGAAACTCTGACGAAGCCCCTGTTTCATATACTCGCAGATTGGCTGCTCACCGGATTCGATAGCCCGGTGCAGATCATAATGTGATCCGCTTCGCAGCGGTTCATACACGACTGTGCTCGCCCCTGCTCCCAGCATGAGGGTCTGTAAAACTCCCGCGCCACCACCTCGATAGTAAAAGGTGTTCTCATTGACAGGAAGTTCTAAAGAACCAGCAAAGCCTTGCAGCCGTCTCTTGAATTCATCTGGATCGCAAAGGTGTTTGTTTTGGAAGACTCTGACCACAGCAGCTCTTGCTGATTCGGTCTCGATGTCTTCATAATGATTGACCATGATGGCTTCCCACTCAGCTGGAAGAATTTCCTCTTCTACAGCTTTGCGAATGTAACAAGCCATTTCTGATCGTGTCATGGCTCCAGAAGAACAATCGATTATTCGCGAAGAAACACCAGTTAAGCACCCATCACCTCCGTCAAAGCCCGCTCAATCCGCGCAATCGTCTTCTCCTTCCCGATCAAATGCGCGATCGTCGTCACCCCCGGCCCGCGTGACTGCCCGCTCAGCGCAAAGCGCAGCAGCGGCATCATCGCACCCGGCTTCACACTCAACGCCTTCGCTGCCGCTTCCACGGCATCATGCACGCCCTGCTCAGTCCACTCCGCAGCCTGGGCCAGTTGCTCAGCAGCAGCCTTCAGCAGCCCAGCATTTTCAGGCTTCGCCTTGAGCTTCGTCACCACATCCGCCTCGAAAGGATAATCCTCGCGGAAGAAGTAATGCACCCACTCCGGCAGTTCGGTCAGCAGGCTCACCTTCTCACGCACGCTGTGCACAGCAGCAGCAGCCATCGCGTCATCGGTCCAGTTCAGCCCCTTGGCAGTGAGGAAAGTCCGGCCAACCTGCAGCAACTCTTCCGGGCTCAGCTCACGCAAATACTGCGCGTTGAACCACAGCGCCTTCTTGAGATCAAACTTCGCGTTGCTGCTGTGAATGGCATCCGCATCAAACAGCGCCGTCAGCTCCTCACGCGATAGCTTTTCGCTCTCCGCCTTCGGCGTCCACCCCAGCATGCAGAGGTAGTTGAACACCGCAGCAGGCAGGAAACCCGCGTTCATGTAGCTGTGCTCGATGGCACTGCCTTCATCACGCTTGCTCATCTTGCTGCCGTCCGGATTCAGGATCAGCGGGATGTGCGCGTAAGTCGGCGGCGTGGCACCAAAGGCATTGAAAAGATCAATGTGCTTCCAGGTGTTGGACAAATGATCCTCGCCACGCAGCACATGCGTCATGCGCATCTCAATGTCATCCACCACGTTCACAAAATGGAAAATGTAGCTGCCATCCGGGCGGCGAATCGTCATGTCCGGCTCCTCAGTCGGCGCAAACGTCACATCGCCACACACCAAGTCATGCACCGTGATCGCCGTGCGGCTGAATTTGAATCGCATCGCGCCATCGGCCTCAGCATACACGCGCCCGGCGTCTTCCAGCTTTTTGAAATACGCATCGTAGATGTCCTTGCGCTGGCTTTGAAAATACGGACCGCAGTCACCGCCCACTTCGGGACCTTCGTCCCAGTCCAGCCCGAGCCAGCGCATGCCTTTGATGATGCCCGCAGCGGCTTCCGCCGTGTTGCGCGCGCCGTCCGTGTCCTCCACCCGCAGGATGAAGGTGCCGCCACTCTTGCGGGCCATGAGCCAGTTGAACAAAGCCGTGCGGGCGCCTCCGACGTGGAGATCACCGGTGGGGGAAGGAGCAAAGCGGACGCGAATGGACATAGGTGGAAGGAAGTAGTGCGGGCAATCCTGCCCGCTCAGAACGAGTTAAAACAGGGGGTGGCGACAATAGCCGGAATTCGCCAATTCAAATTTCAAATCTCAAATTTCAAATCTCACAGGACTGATTATGCTCACCGGCATGAAGAAGATCACCCGCATCCTGCTCATCCTGTTCGGTCTCGGTGTGCTGCTCGCCGTAGCAGCCCCTCTCGGCGGCGTCTGGTGGCTGCGCCGCTATGTGAACCAGGAGCGCCTCACCCTGGAGACGGAAAAGAACATCAATGCCCGCGTCCAGCTTGATGAAGTCAACCTCTCGATCCTCTCCTGGCCTCCCAGCCTCCGCCTCTCAGGAATCAAAATCGGCCCACGCGACCAATACGCCGGCACACCCATCGCAGCGCGTCCGCCCATGCAGCACGCACCGGTGAATATCGAAATGGCCTACTTGGAACTGGTCCCCGAAGGCCTGTGGCACCGCCATTTTTATCCGCGCGTGCTGCGCATCATCGGCCTGGACGTGACTGAAACCGTCAGCCCGCAGGAAGGCAGCTCTCTGCAAAAGCTCTTCCAGCCACCTCCAGAGAAGCTGGCGCAGATGCAGCAGGAAGAAGTGCCTCGCGCCATCCCCGTCCAATCACCGCCCGTGGCCGCCGTGCCTTCGCCCGGAGTACCTGCTCCCGCTTTGACCACTCCACCCGTCTCAGAACAACCTGCGCCACCCCAGCCCAGCGCCGAACGTCTGTCCCTGCAGGAGATCAGCATCGAGCAGGCGCATTTCCGCATCACCAATCAAGGGGTGGATTCACAGTTCAAAGCCGACATCAGCGACTTCAGCCTCGCACTCACTGACATCGACATCGACCCCGAAGACCTCACCGCACACAACCGCCTGCACGTCCGCCTCGCCGCCAAGGCCGTGGTGGATGGCGTGACCAAGATCGGCGGTCAGACCCGGCAGGTGCGCTTTGCCGACATGACCCTCCATGGCGAAGGAGACGTTAATCCCGTGGATCCCGCCACACGCATGTGGTCCCCAGCGGCGGATCTGAACCTCATCATTGACCGAGGCTCCTCCGTCGGCGGAAACATGACCATCGGCGAGACCGCCGGCCAGCATCTGGACAAGCTCATGAAGTACGGCATCGACCTCAGCGCCGTCCGCATCGGCGGCATGCTCGCGCAGGACGTCCACGCCCACATCCTCTACCGCCAGCAGTCGATGCGCTTCCTCGAAGACACTCAGTTTGCACTGCCAGACTACGAGTACACCATCAAGCGTGACTCCTGGATGGACTTCGCCAAAGACCAGCAGGGCATGCTCACCCGCCTGTCCTGTGGGGAGGCGATGAAGCAAAGCCTCATGCAGGGCATCGCCAGTCGCGGCATCAACCGCACCCTCTCAAAGATCATCGTGGAAGGCCTCTCCGACAGCCGCGGCCGCCTCACCTTCGACCTCACCATCACCGGCTCACTCTCCCATCCCGAGGTCAAACCCGACCTCCAGGTAAAGCTCGAAAAGCTGCTGGGCAATGACATCGAAGACAAAGCCAAGGACCTGATCAACACCTTCAAGGGCCTCAAAGGCCTGTTCAAATAACTCAGCCGCGACAGCCCGCCAGTTGTTTGATTCCACCAATATTCCACACTTCCGAATGAGGAGTGAGATGCGGCATCAATGCTTGGCACGAGCACTACTAGCTTGAGGCAGTGTTTTTTCGCTCTGTAGCTGCCGCCTCTCAGCACCAAAGGTGCGGCCTATCGCAGCCCAGGGCATGCCGAGCCTATGCGAGGCCGCCCTGGATCCATGCCCACATTCTCGGGAAGCAAACCCACCGCATTCTTCACACGCCGCGCCCACCAGCAGCGTCTTTCAACGCCGCATCATCGCTGCCTGTGCGTCCCACTTCCAACCCCACGAACAACGTCATTAACTGAGCGCCATTCACACTTGGCAAGCCAGCACACGCCGCTTAGTATCGCCCCTTATGAGCAATAAATCTTATGGATGCCTGATCGCACTGCTGCTGATCGGACTCATTGTGAGTCTCGGCCTGAATGTGGGCCAGTTCCTCGGCAAGCTGGATCTTGATGTCGGCGCTGACGCCAGCTTTTCTGCCGCACGGCCCAAGCGCCATCTGCATGAATCCACCGTCGAGTCCCCCAAGAAGTCCTCGCACGACAAGATCGTCCACATCGACCTCGAAGGTGTCATTTCCTCCATGACCATGAGCGGGCTTTTTGCCGAAGCCATGCCCAGCGTGGAGTCGCTCAAAAACTCGCTGGAGCAGGCCGTGGCGGACACAAACGTGAAAGCCATCGTGCTGCGGGTGAACTCCCCCGGCGGCGAGGTCACCGCCTCAGACATCATCTACAATGCGGTGAAGAAAGCCGCCAAGGTCAAGCCTGTGGTCGTCTACATGGATTCGATGGCGGCTTCGGGCGGCTACTACGTGGCCTGCGGCGCCACCAAAATCGTGGCCAGCGAAACCACCCTGACCGCCAGCATCGGCGTGATCATTGAGACCATGAACTACAGCGAGCTGTTTGGCAAAGTGGGCCTCTCGATGACCGCCTTCACCAGCGGTGCCTTCAAGGATTCGCTCAGCGGCGCACGCCCCATGCGTGAAGATGAAAAGGCCTACGTGCAGAATCTGGTGATGCAAATGTACGACCGTTTCCTCGGCATCGTCTCCGAGGCACGCGGCGTGCCGAAAGAACAGCTCAAGAGCACCGTGGCCGACGGCCGCGTGGTGACAGGTCGTGAAGCCCTCGCCGCCAAGCTGGTGGATCAAATCGGCTATGTGGAGGATGCGTATGCTCTGGCTCGCACCCTCGGCAAAGCCGCAGATGCAGGCGTCGTGAAGTATCGTCATGAAGTCAGTTTCTTTGACGTGTTTGGCGCTGCCTCCGCCAAAGCAGGAGCACCACCCGCCAAGGTGGAGCTGGATCTGAGCAGCGGCCTGCTGCCGAAGCTGCTGCCAGGCGTGCCCTATTACCTTCCCCCGAGCTTCGCCCACTGATCATGCTGGATGTGCATTCATTCGGCGTCCTGCACGATCTGTCCGTCTTTGCCAGCATTGCCACCGCTCTCGCGGTGGTCAGTTACTGGCTGCTTCGGCACGCGCGTCCCGAAGTCTCCTGGAACCATGAAGGGTCCGTGCTCTCTCGTCCCTACGGCGCGCCGGATTTGCTGGTGCTGGCCGGGATAGGCCTGCTTTTCATCCTCTCCATGCAGCCCCATGAGTCGGGCCAGACCGGAGGAGACACAGTCAACGACGGCAGCCTGATCCTCGGCATGGTGTTCCACCTCACCGTCTGCGCAGGGCTTCTGCTCTACCTCTTCCAAGTGCGCGGCCTGAATCCCGCCGAACTCTTTGGCCTGCAGAATCTGCACTGGCGCTCGCTGGCGGTCACACTTGGAATCTTCACCATCATCATCTTGATCTCCGTGAATGTGGTTTCGGCCATTACGGTGACCTGGTTGCAGAACTTCTGGACCGACCTCCAGCCCCAGGAAACCGTCAAAGCCTTCCAAAAATCAGACGGCATCGGCTTCAAATTTCTCGTGATCTTCCTGGCCGTGGTGATCGCACCACTGGCAGAGGAGACCCTGTTTCGCGGCTTCGTCTATGGCGTACTCAAACGCTACACCGATGCCCCGTTCGCAGCACTGAGTTCATCCCTGATGTTTGCCATCATCCACATGCACGTCGGCAGCCTCCTGCCCCTGTGGATGCTCGCAGTCCTCTTCTGCCTCGCCTACGAAATCACCGGCTGCCTCCTGGTGCCGATGCTCCTTCACTCCGTCTTCAATTCCGTGAGCATCCTGGCCATGATCTTTGGAGACAAGACCTAGAACCCACCTTCTGGAAGCCACAGCTATTTTCGAAAACGCATTTCCGAACAAAGTCCCCTGAATCGATCCGTCGATTGGATGACTATAGAGACTTGCGCGATCGACTGACATCCTTGTCTTGAAGGCCAACGGCCTTCCGTATTTCAGCCCAGGGGTGCCGAGCTCTAGCGAGTGCTCCCCTGGGTTCCGGCAACCAGCCTGGGAAGCAAACCCAGCACTCCGCCACACTTTAATCTCACCAGCAGCGTCTGCAATAAGCCCCGCCGCGAGTTTGCAGCCTTCAAGCACTAGGAGCCGTACCCTCTCAAAATTCGTGGACCCGCGTATCGGTGACACAAAACGCCGCTATGTCCAAGCGTGACAACGTAAGCGTCAAAGCAGGTTGTCCAACACCGCCAAGACACTTGATGCTAGATTCTGAAATCTAGCATCAAGGATCCAGCATCCAGCATCCAGCATCCAGATCACATCACCATCCCACCATCCACAGCCAGCACCTGTCCCGTGATATAACGGGCCGCTGGGCTGGCAAGGAAGAGAACGGCTTCAGCAATGTCTTCACCCGCGCCGAGATCACCGAGCGGGATCTTCTTCAAAATCTCACCCTTCACCGCATCATTGAGAACATGTGTCATGTCCGTGGCAATGAACCCAGGGCAGATGCAGTTCGCCGTAACACCACGACCAGCAAACTCGCGTGCCAGGGATTTCGTAAAACCGATGAGGCCCGCCTTGCTCGCCGCGTAGTTCGCCTGACCCGCATTGCCGATCAAGCCGATCACAGAACTGATGTTGATGATGCGCGCGCCCTTTTGCTTCAGGATGCTGCGCTGAAACGCCTTCACCATGTTGAAAGCGCCCTTCAGATTGGTGTCCAGCACCAAGTCCCAGTCTTCCTCGCTCATGCGCAGCAGAAGACCGTCCTTGGTGACACCGGCGTTGTTCACCAGAATGTCCACGTGATCATAGTCTGCCAGGATCTGCTTGCCCACTTCAGCGCAGGCTGCCCCATCGGCCACGTCGAGCGCATAAGCCTTTGCAGCATCGGGATAGGTGGCGTTGATGGCATCCGCAGCGCTTTGCGCATTGGCCAGTGTGCGGCTGACGACGGCCACTTTCGCGCCCTCGGCGGCGAAGGTTTCGGCGATGGCTTTGCCAATGCCGCGTCCGGCACCGGTGACGACTGCGATCTTATCTTGAAGTTTACCCATGCCTTCATCCATGAACGGCATGCTTCAGCGTGCAAGAAGAAGGTGCATCGACACCGCGCATGCGTAGGGTCTCTCATTGCCGATGAGTGACGACGCGCCGCCAGCCGACAAACCTATCCCTGTCAAAAGGACCGTCTCACTGGGCGGGCTTTGTGATGTCATCGTCTTTTTGGCCCTCTCCTGCACCTGGCTCGGCAGCCTGGGCCGCTATGGCTGGCTTTTCGATCTCCTTTCACACTTCCGGCTCCAATACGTGATCGTATGCGCCCTCGTGGTGATCTACGCGCTGATTCGCCGTCGCACCTGGCTCGTGCTGATTTCACTGATCTCCGTGCTCTGGAATGCACAAATCATCCATACCTTCCATCAAACGGCTGAAGTGGCGGACACGCCCCATGAGAAAGCCCTGCGCGTCATGACCTTCAATGTCCTGACGGAAAACAAGAACCAA
>CALRWM010000078.1:0-27493 GCA_943371875.1 Prosthecobacter debontii
GGCAGCGAGCGTTACATTTTTGTGGTTCATGCTGTGAAGCATGCTGCCCCACCCTCTTGAAGGGCACACCGCGCCAGATCAGCCAGTTAAGCCAGTTACGACGGGTTTCGGTTCGAGCTTGATTTTCGGCGCTGTTCAATACTGTTCAATCGAACGCATGAAGATGGATTTTAACGGCAGCTGCCTGACCACGGACTACTACTCGTCTCGCGACCGCGAGCGAGGGGTGCCCTGGTGCTATGTCTCGGCTGGCACCTGGCACATTCTGCTGCCTCATCCGCCGGCGCGGCGCGTCACGAGCTGCCGGGCCTTACCCGTAAAGGACCGCGAAGATCCAGACGGCTGGCGCTGGCGTTTAGAGATCGAGGCGTGGCACCTGCCGATCTACCGTCGCTGCATTCTCCCTTTCCGCCCCGGCTTTCCAGCCAAAGGGGAACGCTTTGAGCGGTCTGCTATGCTCTACACCGGTTTCATGACGGCCACGACAAGCCAGAGCTTCTTCGGCTCGGTGCAGCCAGGTCTGCAGGAAAGTCACTGCACGCTTTGGCTTGTGAGGGGTGCGTAGTCAGTCTGCTTTATTCCAAAACATCCAAAAACACCCCAAAAGAAGCAGAATTCGACCTCTTCACGATTGAGCACGTCATTGACGCAAACCAACGTCCACCGATTTTGAAATGTATGAACGCACTTACCGACCGCAATACCTTGGGACTCATCAACGAGATCGACGCTATCATCGCTGAATGTCCTACTATCAACGAAGGTACTCAATCCAAGCTCCGCATCAGGATGCTCAGATTGACCCACAAAGTCCAAGAGACACACAAAGAGGCGGAACATTTGATTTCTAACCTGGACGCAAAACTCTCAAAGAAAACTCGTGAGTATGAAGTGGTCTCTCAGCTCATAGCTCTAAAGTAAAGCACCCGGCTCTTTTCAGAACCGGGTGTTAAGCGAATCACTATGCTTGCTGCAGCAAGTTCGTTGATCTTCTCGCTCGGAAGCTAATGCTATTTGCCCTCAGGCCGTTTATCGAGGCCCTTTTCAGCCAGGATGGCAGCGAGGTCATCGACGTGGAGGCAATCACACATGCAGGCCGCGGTTGCGTCGGAAAGATGGGGTCAGGGAAAGATGGGGTCAGTGTGCAAATTATTGACAAAAGGATGGGCTTCCCAAGGTCTAAAATCAGTCATCTCCTTGCCCACCAACAGCGCCACACCCGCCATCCACCGAAGACCTCGCCTTGCCTCCGCCTGCTTTTCCTTTATCTTCAGTCCATGACCATCACGCTTCCAGATGATCCCGCGCTCACCGAGATGGGCGAGGCTGAAATCTTGCTCGACCTCGCCTGCGGTGCCTATGCGGCAGGTCATGTCTCGCGTGGCGTGGCTGCCCGCATGGCGGGCATGGATCGTCATGCCTTCGACCAGACTCTCTGCGCACGACACATCCCTTCCTATGATGAGGAACGGTGGGCACAGGATTTGGAATCAATTCGCGCCCTGCGCAGCCTGTGACTGTCGTCACCGATACTTCAGTCGTCCTCAACCTCTGCCTCATCGGGCAGCAGGAACTGCTGCGGCTTTTGTATGGAAAAATCATGGCTCCCACCATGGTGGTGGTGGAGTTTCAGCGGCTGGCCGCAGAGGATGCCCGCTTTCAGGGACTGGCTTTCCCCCACTTCATCGAAAAGGCCGCACCACTCCAACTGCTGCCCGCGCTGACTGCCTCCTCGAGGTTGGATGCCGGAGAGGTCGCCGCCCTCTCTCTGGCGGTAGAAAGACAGGCCGATGCGGTGCTCATGGACGAGCAGGCTGGCCGCGCCGCTGCTGCTTCCCTCGGTCTTCGAACGATAGGCCTGCTGGGCATACTTCGAGATGCCAAAGAACAGTCCCTCATTCCCGCCGTCGCTCCGCTCCTAGACCGCTTGGAAAAAGAGGCCGATTTCTGGATTAGCACATCTCTGCGCAACCTCATCTTGAAGGCGACCGGTGAAATTTCCTGACCTGCTTTCGCTCCGTCAGAATCTTCGACAGCGGCACTTCCACGGCATTCCAAGCGCAGCTTGCCCTCCGTAGCTCGAAGAGCGAAGGGGGATGAGCGAAGAACGGGTCACCTCGACGCCGCCAAAACCGTCCGTGGCGTGTGCTCCGTCAGAATCTTCGACAACGGCACTTCCACCGCATTCTCCCGTCCCAAAAACTCCAGCAGAATCCGCACACGCTCCACACCGGTCAGCATCGCATTCACAATCCCCTTCATTCCCCGCATCGGCCCTTCCGTCAACTCCACCGTGTCACCCACCTTCACGCCGATCTCCACCTCGCAAATCTCCACATCCTTCATCTCCTCCTTCAGCGCCGCGATGGCCGAGTCCGGCACCGACGTCAGGTTGCCCCCGAAATCCACCACCTTGATGACACTCTGCGAGTACTTCACCGCCCGCATCGAATCATTCGGAATGAAGCGCGCAAAAAAGTAGCTCGGAAACAGCGCCTCCACGAACCACACCTTGCCCCGCCGCGTGTTCCTCTGAAACCGGATGCGCGGGCAGTACGTCTCCACGCCCTCCAGTCCCACCATCAGCGAAGCCGCGATATGCTCGCACTTCGGGCGCGTATGCACCACGTACCAGGCCGGGATGGTTTCTTTTTTTTCTTTCATGAGTGAACAATGATTCAAACTGCCCCTGCACAACGCAGAGGCAACCACTATCCAAGGTTTACGCACGAACAGCGCCAAACATCCAACTGTCGCGCAACACGCCGTCCTTTAAGTCCCTTCCGTCCTTTGTGTCCTTCCGAACAGGATTCACGCCCCCGCGAACCACTCCACCACCCTCACATTCGCAGCCTCGGCTAAGAAGGCTCCCGTCCCTTCAGAATCCCCTTTTTTTCCCCTCTTTTTTTTGCGCCTTTTTGCGGCCACTCAATTCCGGCTCCCCCGCATCCGAACAACGGGTTTGCGCACCAGCAGGGTCTGCGCCACCTGTGCCACCCCTTTTTCCCGCCCTCCGCGCATGTTCCGAGACCTCTACGACTACCTCTACCACCTGGCCCCCACCGGTGGCATCCCGCTGAAGGGCACCGGCATCGTCGTCGCGCTCGCCTTGATCCTCTCCCACGGCTGGGCCCTCAACAACACCGCCAGGACCCAGGCCTTCCTCAAAGCCTTCCCCCGCACCTACTCCTGGGGCGTCATCCTCCTCACCATCGACTTCATCTGGAGCGAGTTCGCCCTCGTCAACATGGACATGGGTGAGTTCTTCAACATGCGCGACAAGTTCATGATGATCGTCGCAGGCGGTTATATCGCCGTGCTCATCTACGTGAAGGAATTCCTCGCCGTGCGTGCCCTCGGCGCCCTCCTCCTCCTCGTCGCCGGCCCCGTCCTCACCGCCGCCTTCCTTCAGCCCCAGACCAGCCGCCTCCTCCTCCCCATTCTCGCCTACGTCTGGATCATCGTCGGCATGTTCTTCATCGGCATGCCCTTCCTCATGCGTGACTGGGTGGACACCCTGATCTCCAAACCGCAGCGCTGGAATCTCGCCGTCTATGGCGGCATCGCCTACGGCTTTGTGCTCCTCGCCGCGGCCTTCCTGTACTACTGATGCACCCGCAGCCCCGTGTCCTCGTCATTCGTGGCGGCGCGATAGGCGATTTCATCCTCACGCTCCCGGCTCTCCGCCTGCTGCGCGACACCATCGCCGGCTGCCATCTCGAAGTCATCGGCTATCCATCCATCGCCGAACTCGCCCGCACCGCAGGCCTCGCCGACTCCATCCGCAGCCTCGAGCACCGCACCATGGCCCCGCTGTTCGCCAAAACAGCCCCCATCGACGAAGCCCTCGCCGAACACCTCCGCAGCTTCAATCTCGTCGTCAGCTTCCTCTACGATCCCGACGGCCTCTTCCGCGCCAGCATGGAACGCGTCGGCGTCAAAACCCTCATCGAGTGCTCCCCCCTCGTTAACCCCGACGGCCCCCATGCCTCCAGGCAACTCGCCAAAGGCCTCGAAAAGCTCGCCATGTTTTTGGAAGACGACCACCTTCACCGCGCCCACTTCCAGCGCCCTCCCAATAACCAGCGCCGCATCGCCATCCACGTCGGCAGCGGCTCCGAAAAGAAAAACTGGCCCCTCGACCGCTGGTTCCAGGTCGCCAATGAATTTCCCAACGATGAAGTCATCTTCATCACCGGCGAAGCCGAACAAGAGCGCGGCATCCAGCCCACCGGTCGTCCCATCTGGCACGCACTCCCCCTGACCGAACTCGCCACCCGCCTCAGCACCTGCACCGCCTTCCTCGGCCATGACAGCGGCATCTCCCACCTCGCCGCCGCCTGCGGGGTCCCGTCCCTCCTTTTGTTCGGTCCAACCGATCCCTCCATTTGGTCACCACCCCAGCCCTGGGTGCAGTTTTTGCGGAATCCGACACACGAGTTGTCCGATTTGTCCGCCGCCGAAGTGAAATTGGCCGCCACGCAAGTTGTTGCGAAATCGTAACGTGCTAGTTTCACTAAAAATCATGTCTGACGAACATCCACCCGCCCGAATCAAAGCCTTCCTCATCCTCGGCGCACCCGGAAGTGGCAAGGGGACGCAAGGCAAGGTATTGGGCAGCATCCCGCGCTTCCATCACCTCGCCTGCGGAGATGTGTTTCGTTCCCTCGACACCCGCACAGCCATCGGCCAGAAATTCGTCGAATACTCCAGCCGTGGCGAACTGGTCCCGGACGACGTGACCGTCGAACTCTGGCACGCCAACCTCAAGCAACGCATTGATTCTCATCAGTTTAAGCCTGAGATCGACTTCCTCGTCCTCGACGGCATCCCCCGCAACGTGGAGCAGGCCCGGTTCATGGAACCCCACATCGAAGTCCTGAAAGTCTTCCATCTCTCCTGCCCGGACCGCACCGAACTCGCCCGCCGCCTGCGCAAACGCGCCCTCAAAGACAACCGCTTCGACGACGCCAATGAAACCGTCATCCAGCAGCGCTTCGCCACCTACGAAGCCGAAACCAAGCCCATCCTCGACTACTACGCCGGCGACCGCATCCTCGACATCGATGCCAGCCAGGCACCCGCCAAGGTGCTTTACGACATCATCGGTGGTGTCATGCAGCTGGAAGCCTGGAAAGAATTGGAAAAGATGAAGGTCTAACCGCAAATCGATGCGAGTTCTTTTCATTGGCACCGGCGACATCGGCCTCCCCTCGCTGGACTGGCTGCTCAGCACGCCCAAGCACACCGTCGTCGGAGTCGTCACCCAGCCCGACAAACCCGTGGGCCGCAAGCAGGTGCTCACCCCGCCGCAGATCAAGGTGCGCGCCCTTGCAGCAGGACTCACCGTCCTGCAGCCTCTGAAAATCCGCCACGCCGTGGAGGAACTGAAAGCCTTCAATGCCGATGTGGCTGTCGTAATCGCCTACGGTCAGATTCTATCCCGTGCCGTGCTGGATGTGCCTCCTCTCGGCTGTCTGAACGTCCACACCTCACTTCTACCACGCCACCGTGGCGCCGCGCCAATTCAGGCCGCCATTCGCGACGGCGACACTGAAACCGGTGTCACCATCATGTTCATGGATGAGGGTCTCGATACTGGCGACATCCTCCTGATGCATCGTCTTGCCATTGCTTGCGATGAAACGGGCGGAAGTCTGCATGACAAGCTCGCGCAGCGCGCCCCTGCAGCGCTCGAAGAAGCCCTCGATCTTCTGGCCACTGGAAATCCACCGCGTGAAAAACAGGACGAATCCAAGGTCACCCACGTCCGTAAACTGACCCGTCAGGACGGCCGCCTCGACTGGACGCGTCCCGCCATCGAACTTGATCGCCTCGTTCGAGCCTTCACCCCCTGGCCGGGAACTTCCTGCCTGCTCAAAGACGCGCAGATGAAGATTCACCGCGCGCAGGTCATCGCAAATGCGGATGCTTGTCCGGCACCGGGTACGATTGTCAGCGCAAATGCCGACGGTATTTTGGTAAGTTGTGGCAACGGCGTGCTCAATTTGAGCGAGGTCCAAATAGAAGGCGGCAGACGTTTGTCTGCCGCCGACTTCTTGCGCGGGCACCCGCTGCAGGCGGGTGATGTGCTGCACTGAGTTGCTTATTCCTGCAAGAAGACGAAGACGCCCTTCTTGTTGCCGATGACGACGTCCATTTTGCCGTCCTTGTTGACGTCTCCGGGAGTCACCTGGGTGCCGACGCCGCTGTTGTCGTCGATTTGATGGGGGATGAACTGCGCTTCCTTGCCGCTGCGTTTGATTTCGAACCAGAAGAGCACAGGTGCGGCATTCGGCTCATCGTCTTTGAGGGGGCCGTGGGCCCAGCGGCGCTTGCCGGTGACCACGTCCATGATGCCGTCGCCGTTCATGTCGGCGAGTTGCATGGCGTGGAGCTGACTGAATTTAACACCCACCGGGCTTTCTTCGACGGTGGCTCCCATGAGCTTGTGCTCAGCGAAGGTACCGTCGGCTTTTTGCTCGAACCAGCCGAAGCCGTAACCGTGCGCATCATAGCTGCTGATCACATCGTTGCGGCCGTCGCCGTTCACATCGTAAACGAGGATGAAGGAACCGCCGCGTCCGCCTGCCACGGTAAAGAGCTGAGGATGAAACACCCAGTCGCTGTCGGCCTTGGTATCTGCGGGCTGTTCGCGCCAGCCTTCCTTGTCGAGGATGTCAGGACGGCCGTCACCATTCACATCACCCACGCCATAGCCGTGGGTGTAGCGGAAGTACTTCTTGTCATTTTCCGGGGATTTCGGGGAGATGGGGCGGAAGCGGGCTTTGCCGAAAGGATTGGACCAGTCGATCTCGGCGTAGCCAAGCTGACCACCGGTGTGGCAGATGAGTTCGGGTTTGCCGTCGCCATTCACGTCTTTGAAATCGGGGGATTCGTTGTCCGTGACGTCGAAGATGGTGTGTCGCTTCCATTCTCCGCCTTTGTTCTGCGGATTTTCGAACACCCATGTCTCCTTGCCCGGCCAGGAGTAGGCCATGATGTCACTCCAGCCGTCACCGTTGAAGTCATAGCTGTAGGTCAGGAAGAAATCGCTGTAGCCCTTGGCCGGATCGTAGGGCTCTTTTTCGAACTTCGGTGCAAACTCAACCCGTTCTTTGAATTCGGGGCCCTTCCAGATGAAGCGGCCGGAGCAGATGTCGTTCTGACCGTCATGATCGAAATCTGCAAAGTGTGCGCCTTCGGCTACAAATTCCTCGGTCAGGGTGAACTTTTTGAACTTCAAATCAGCCGCGCACAAGGGAAGCGCGAGCAACAGGGTCGGGATGAGCAGTTTGGTCATGGTGGTTGGATTGGAACAGCGTTGGAAGGAGTGATCTTGCAGGCTTGGGGTATCAACCGAGAAACTTCCCGGGATTCAAGATCCCGTTGGGATCCAGTGCTGCCTTGAGACGCAGGTGCATTTCATTTGAGGCGGGGGAGACCGCCTCACGCCACCAGCGCTTTTTCGCGATGCCGATGCCATGTTCGCCGGTGATGGCGCCGTTCCAGGCGATGACTTGATGGAAGAGTTTGTCGAGAGCGACCTCGGCGCGTTCGCTGATCGCGGGATCGTCCATGGTGGGGACCATGATGTTGACGTGGATGTTGCCGTCTCCGGCGTGGCCGAAGCAGGCGACGGGGAAGCCGGTTTCGCTTTGGAGGGTCTCGGCGAAATCGACCAGATCCACCAAACGACCACGTGGCACGACGATGTCCTCGTTCAGTTTGATCAGGCCGGTGTTGCGCAGGCTGTAGCTGAATTCACGGCGCAGTTTCCAGAAGGCTTCGCAGGCTTCATCGCCCATGGCTTTGTTCAGGCAGATGCTGCCCAGGCTTTGGACGAGATTGGCAAGTTGTTCGATCTCACCTTTCACCGAATCGGCCTGGCCGTCGATCTCGACGAGGAGATGAGCATCTCCTTCCGGGGTGACGGAGGCGCCGAGATATTCGCGTGCGGCGCGCAGCGTGAACTTGTCGGCTATTTCGAGGGCGCTGGGCAGGAAGCCGCTGCCGAGGATGCGCTGCACCGCATTGGCGGCTTCGGCGAAGGAGTTGAAGCCTGCGGAGAGCATCGCGCGCATGGGTGGGTGCGGGATCAGACGCAGGGTGGCCTCCGTGACGACACCGAGCATGCCTTCGCTGCCGACCATGAGGCCGACGAGGTCGAAGCCGGTTTTGTTTTTGTGGCAGCGGCCACCCGCCTTCACGATGGAGCCGTCTGCCAGCACCGCTTCCAAACCGAGAACATAGTGACGGGTGACGCCGTATTTCAGGCAGCGCGGACCGCCTGCGTTTGTGGCGATGTTGCCGCCGAGGGAGCATTCTTTGAGGGATGCGGGGTCTGGTGGATAGAACCAGCCCAGCTTGCGCACTTCGCTTTGCAGATGGCCGGTGATGACGCCCGGTTCGATCACTGCCACGCCGTCTGCGAGGGTGATCTCCTTGATCTTGTTCATGCGGGCGACCGAGAGAGCAATGCCGCCCTGCAGCGGCACGCAACCACCGACATAGCCCACGCGTGAACCCTGGGGAGTGACGGGAATCTTATTTGCGTTGGCAAAGCGCAGCACCTCGGAGACTTCGGCGGTGGTTTCGGCATGGACGACGACGTCAGGCGGGTTCGAGGCAAACCATTTGTCTGTGCTGTGAGTGGCGATGTCGGTTTGCGTGATGGAAACGCGGTCAGGACCGAGAAGAGAGGTGAGTTGATCGGCGAGGGAGGCCATCCTCTATCATTGCTGCGAACTGAGGAAACAGCAAGATGCGGCCAAGATCAGGCGGATGTTTGGCAGCGGGTGACGTATGATCGAGATCATGCCCCCGCTCATCGAAGTCACTCATCCACACGGCATTTATCTGCCGGAGGCGGATTTGTGGCTGGATCCGCATTTTGGGAAGGAGCGGGCGTTTGTTTCGCATGCGCACAGCGACCATGTGGCGCGGCATGGGCTGACGATTTGTTCGGAGATCACACATCAGCTCATGGTGGTGCGGAAATCGGTGAAAAAAGCGGGGAAGGTGGTGTCGCCGCAGATGCGGGAGGTGTTTGAGTGGGAAGGCTGGGAGATGCGGCTGCTGCCTGCGGGGCATATCACGGGTTCGGCGATGCTGCATCTGACGCGCAAGGCGGACGGAGCGACCTTGCTTTACACGGGTGACTACAAACTGAGGCAAGGGCTGAGTGCGGAGCGTTGCGAGCTGATGCAGGCGGATACGCTGATCATGGAGACGACTTTTGGGCTACCGAAGTATCGCTTTCCTGCGGCGGAGAATGTGATCTCACAGATGCTGGCATTTGTGCGGGATACGCTGCGTGATGGCGGCATCCCGGTGCTGCAGGGGTACTCGCTGGGAAAAGCGCAGGAAATTCTTTGTGCTCTGGGAGATGAGGGGCTGCCGGTGATGGTGCATCCGAGTGTGGCGCAGATCACGGAGGTGCTGGCTCCTCATCTGGGGAAACTGCCGCAGTGGCGGCTGTTCAAGGCCGATGAGGCCGCAGGGCATGTGCTGGTGTTTCCACCGGGATCAAAACTCGATCTGCCCAAAATGCGGACGGCGATGCTGTCGGGATGGGCGATTCAGCCGAGCGCCAAGTATCGGTATGGTGTCGATCTGGCGCTGCCGCTGAGTGATCATGCGGACCACCCTGAACTGCATGAAACGATTGAGTTGGTGAAACCAAGGCGCATTTACCTGGTGCATGGTTCGACGTGTGAGTTTGCTGCGGAGCTTCGTCTGCGCGGGCATGATGCGCGGGCGCTGGGGGCGGAGGATCAACTGGAGCTGAACCTGTCAGCTCACTGATTCGATTTTTTGCCTGCGGGCAAAGAAGACGCGCGCGCTTTCCATGACGCCGTAGGCGGTTTCCTGGGGCGTGAGCTCGGCGGTTTTGATGCGCAAGTCGGCGAGGCTTTTGTAGAGCGGTTTGCGTTCGTTCAGCAGGCGTTCGAGTTTGGCCTTGGGATTTTCCTCCCCGTTGAGCAGCGGGCGGTTGGTGTTCATCGCCGTGCGGCGGGCGAGGCGTTCCGGATCGGCATCCAGCCAGACGATGTAGCCGAGATGACGGAGGATGGCCAGATTGCGCGGCTGGGTGACGATGCCGCCGCCGGTGGCGATGACGCAGCCGCGTTTGCCAAGAAGTGAGCGCAGGGCGGCGGATTCATGCAGGCGGAATGCGGCCTCGCCTTCGGTGGCGAAAATGTCAGGGATGCTTTTCCCGACGGTGTCGGCGATGAGATGATCGGTGTCGACGATCTGGAAGCCGATCATCTGCGCGACGATGCGACCGACGGTGGTCTTGCCCGAACCCATGAGGCCGATCAGCAGAATATTGGGCTGGCGGGACGGGGGAGTTTCGCCGGAGGTTTGTACGAGATCGAGGATGGAGGAGGCGAGGTCGGGATCGTCACGCAGGGCATCGAAATAGCTGGCATAACGTGGTGTCCAGCCGGTGGCATGCAGTTTGGTGTTGGAGACGCGCTTGTGGCTCCAGCCGCGTTTGCGATTGGGGTCGGGCTCGCGTGTTCCGGGCACTTTGACACCAAAGATGGAGCACAACCGCTCCACACACTGGCGCTGCGTCATCTGGGCATCGTCGACGATGTTGTAGATGCCGTTCAGGCGTTGCGTGACGAGATGTGCGAGCGCGCTGGCTGCGTCATCGGCATGGATTTGATTGAGGATGCGGCCCTGCCCATTATTGCCTTCGATGGCGGCCTTTCCTTCGAGCAGGTTCTTCAAAACGAAAGAACGCCCCGGACCGTAGATGCCGGCGAGCCGGGCGACGGCGCCCTTTGCATTGAGGGCGATGTTCTCGGCCTTGCGCAGCAGGCGGCCGGTGTCGCGATCAGGGTCGGCAAAGCTGGTTTCGTCGATGATTTCGCCGTTCACCTGGGGGTAGACGCTGGTGCTGCTGGTGTAGAGCGGAAAGGCGGCGGGGAAGGCCTGGGTGAGATGGCGCATGCCATCGACATAGACGGACTGGTACATCTCTGCCCCGCCACGGCTGGAACTGGCGCAATGGATGACGGTGTCAATGCTGCTGGCGCTGAGCCTGGCAGCGAGTGCCATGACATCGGCACTGTTTGAAATGTCGCAGGACTCCGTGCGCCAGGGTTTGACCGTGGCGAGGCGTGCGGCGGATTCTGGCGAGTGCGTGAGACCGATGACCTCATGCCCGGCGGCATGCAGGAGATCGGCGACGCGTTCGCCCACGAATCCACAGCCTGCGATGAGCACTTTCATGGCTGGCGGTTTTTCTGGTAGTAGGCGACGATGCCGTTGACGACTCCCTGCACGTAGTCCTCGATGGCGCTGGTCTGCAGCCGTCCGGCGATGAGGGTGCGGCCGAGGAAATGACCGCGCAGCAGGCGGTGGTAGGTCTCCTCGTTGTTCATGACGTAGGGTTCGAGATAGACGACGGGGCAGTCATACAGGCGATTGGCCAGCAGATTCCGTGCATACACATAGGAGTTTGTGCCGATGCGCCGGGCATTGGGGGTGGTGTAAACGTAGGCTGGCAGGCCGGTGGCCAGACGCATGCCATTGGCGACGGCTTCGGCAAGCGGGAGCTCTTCCTGATGAACGCGGGAGAAGAGGCGGCGGAACATTTCGCAGCGTACGTCCTGCTGCTCGAGTTCGAGAGGGGAGTAGCAGCCGTTCACGAGCACATGCATGTGATTCATGGGCGAGAACTGCGGTGCGGTGGCATCTCCCCAGGCTTCGGCATTGAAGTGCAGGCAGAGCACCACGTCAGGCTTGATGGTGGTGTTGACCTTCTCGCCACGCGCGTGGATTTCGCTCACGCGGTAAAAGAGCTTTTCGCTCTGCCACTGCACGGTGAGGATTTTCGCGTCTCCGGTGACACCGGTGTAATTTTCCTGGGGCAGCGGAAAGCCGGCATCGACGAGGAGCTGACGCGCCTGGATGACGAAATCGGCGGGGCGCTGCGGTGTCACAGGCTCGGCACGGTCGCGCACAAGGGAGACATAGGCGCCGAGAGCCTTGAGCCGTTCGGCGAGGACTTGAGCGGTGGCGAGGGTGAGATCGCCCTCCTGAATGGATTCGCCGTGGGCAAAGCTGAGCATGCGCTCCTCCATCTGGGCGTAAGCGCCGCCGATATGACCGGGGTCAATGGCGATGTGAATGTCGCTGAGCAGGGGGCGGCCTTTGAGCGGGGGCATTTCGGCCGCAGCCCTCCAGGTGCGGGTGCCTGGCAGCGGTGTTTCGGAGCGGGTGGCAAAGGCGATGCGGGCTTCCGGTGTGAGAGTGTCACCTGTCTTGATGACCACGCCGTCGGGCTCCAGCTTCCACGGCGGCGGGAAGGGGGAGCCGTCGGAATAGACATCTCGCATGGCGGCTTCGAACTCGCTGCGGGTGAGTGTTTGATGAAAGGACTGCAGCTTGAGCCAGTCGGGCTTGGTGCCGAGGGGGCTCAGGCGGTCCAGACGTGCCGGGGGTGGGGGAGGCGCGGGCTGTACGGGGGCAAGCGCCGGGACAGAAGGGGGCGTGGCCGGAACGGGGGCGGGGGCAGCCTGTGTGGGGTTGCCAAGGGCAGCGGGTGCAGACGGTGTGGGTGGGCTCGTGGGGGCAGGGGGAGGCGCGGCGGGCGCGGGGCCTGGGGTCACTTGGGAAGACGTCAAAGGGGCCGCTGGGGTGGGTGCGGGCACAATCGTCTGGGCCCTGCCCGGCGTCACCATTACGGACGCGAGCATGACCGGCAGCGCGCAGCCACACAGCATTCGTTTCATCATCATAAAGTGCATCCTAGACTTGATCCCCGGCTTCATCATCTACTAAGTAGCGCCACGATGAATGACAACACGGCTGACGGTGCGGATGGACTCTTTCGCCTTCTATTTTTGGGCGATGTGGTGGGTGAGCCGGGGCGCAAGGCGGTGGGCCTGCTGCTGCCGGTGCTTAAGGAGGAGCTGAAGCTCGACTTCATCGTGGTGAATGGTGAAAACTCAGCGGGAGGACGGGGCATCACGCCGAAGATCGCCATCAGCCTCATGCGTGCCGGGGCCGCCGTGGTGACGAGCGGGGACCACATCTGGGATCAACGGGAGATCGTGCCATATCTGGCCGATGAGCCGCGCATGCTGCGGCCGATGAATTATCCCGAGGGCACACCCGGCAATGGCTTTGTGGTGCTGGAATCGAAGAAGTGCAAGGTGGCCGTGGTGAACCTGCAGGGGCGCACCTTCATGAACCAGCAGCTCGACAACCCATTCCCTGCCATCACCGCCCTTGTGGAAAAGCTGCGTGAGGAAACCCCGGTGATCTTTGTGGATTTCCATGCTGAGGCCACGAGCGAGAAAGTCGCCATGGGCTGGCATCTGGATGGGAAAGTCTCTGGGGTGGTGGGCACCCATACCCATGTGCCCACGGCTGACGAACGCGTGCTGCCGAAGGGCACCGCCTTTCAAAGCGATGCCGGCATGTGCGGCCCGATGGACAGCGTCATCGGCAGTCAGATCGAGCCGGTGCTGGAGCGCTTTCACAGCATGATGCCCACGCGCTTTGGCGTGGGGAGCGGTGCGGTGCGGGTGAATGGGGCGTTGATCACGATTGATCCCGCCACGGGCAAGGCGCTCAGTATTGAGCGTGTGGCTCGGACGTGGCATGAGTGAGGAGGTGTCTCATGCAATGCCTTCGCGCTGCCGTTGCTGGAGGATGAAATCCAGGCCGCAGGCGAGCTTTTTGGCCATGGGGGATTTCACATCCACCGCACGCCAGAAGGGGGTGACCTCTGCAAGCGGTCTGCCGTTTTGATGCTGCTCCCAGGCGAGTTCGGAGGCGATGCGCAGGAAGATGCCGGCGGTGAGAGGGCAGGTGAAATCTGCATGATGAGCGGCGGCGAGATCTTCTCGCATCTGGGGCATGGTGCGTGATTCTCCCGGGGGAATCTGGGCCACGTAGTCGGCCACCAGGGCGGGGGTGGGAATCAGCATCTTTTCGCCTTCGCCATGTCCAGCATAGGGCTTTCCCAACCGGGAGACGGAGGGCTTCGGCGGATGGGCAAACTTTTCGCTCCAGGATTTCGCCATGATGGAATTATTTGAGCTTTGCGAGGGCTTCTTCCGCCAGTTTGCGGGCTTTGAGCTGATGGTATTTGGTGCTCGCGGCTTCGGTAAAATCAGCCTTGGCTGCGTCCGTGCTGCCGAGGGCGAGGTGGGCGCGGCCGCGATTGTAGAGGATGTAGGAATCGTCGGGGGTGAGCGGGAGGGCGGCGTTGTAAGCTTCGAGGGCTTCATCGGCACGACCGAGCAGCAGGAGGGTATCGCCACGACGGTTCAGCGCCTTGGCGGTGAAGGGGATCTTCTTTTCATGATCCGGTGGCAGGCAGTCGCGCAGGGCTTGGAGGATGAGCTCGCAGGTGGTGGCGGCGGATTCGACGGCGGGAGAGGCGGTGGTGGCGTCTTTGAGGTCTTCCTTCACGCGATCCAGCAGCACTTCGATGGGCAGAGAGGCATAGTCTCCGGGGCCTTTGGACTTTGAAATTTGCTGCAAGGCTTCGACACATTCACGGGCCTTGCCTGCGGCGGCGAGTTTTGCGACCTCCTTCAGAGTGGGCAGTGCGGGTGGAGTGACTGACCGTGGTGGAGATGGGAGTGATTCTACGGGGGCGGCTGGAGCTGGAAGCGAAGCCACCATGGGTGCCGCGGCGGGAGCCTGGCCGGCGAGGAAGATGTCATCGCCGACGAGGCGTGAATATTCCGCAGGAATCTGTCCGCCATTGGAGCGCTCGAGCACGCCGGCACGGGTGCGTTTGAAGACCTGCTCGACCGTCAAGCCGGGGGTGCGCAGGTTTTTGAGGAGTTCTTCGGTGTAGAGGCCGTTGGTGCCATCGCCATCGAGTGCGGTCTGCCCGGCATCGGTGGCAAAGGCGATGAGTGATCCTGCGGGTGGTTTCATCTCGCTGAGACCGCCGGGGCTGGTGGCATCGCGGGTGCGTCCGGTGCGTGCGACGGCTGTGGTGCGGCAGGCATCGAGGATGACGAGATTGCAGAGGGCACCGGAGGATTTCATGTCGGCCACGGCCTGCTCGACATTGAAGAGTTTTGTTTCAGCCAGCAGGCGCAGCGTCACATCATCGGCTCCTTCGGAGGTGTAGCCGGATTTGATGGGGAGCAGGTAGTTTGAGCTGGCCACGGAGATGCCATGGCCTGCGTAATAAAAGAGGCCGACTTCGGCACCGGTCAGAGTGGCGCGGAACTCCACCACTGCGCGCAGCAGTTGATCGCGGGTGACGTCATGTTTTTCGATCACTGCGAAGCCGAGATCACGCAAGGTTTTGGCCACGGCTTTGGCATCGTTGCCGGTGTTGCGCAGAGGACCCACAGTGGCTTCGTACTTCGCATTGCCAATGACGAGGGCGGTGCGTGCAGAGGGCTTGGCAGGTGCAGCATGCGTTTGCAAGGCGAAGGCGGCCAGCAGCAGGAAGCCAGCGAGGCGGAGATGGGAGGGCATGGACGCATTCTGCAATCGAGAACGGGCAGGTCAACCTCATGGACGGGCGCAATCGGTTGACCCGGCGCGCAGACCTCGCATCATCCGACCCGATGAAGTGTGCCCTCCCCGCCCTGATGCTTGTTCTGACGAGCTGCAACGCCACCTTGAAGCCAGACGCTGCCTCTGCGCCGCTGATTCCAGGAGATCCGGCTGCGCCTTCACAGGTCACGCCGGATGAGGCGATGGCAATTGCACAACGGTTTGCGAATCACACGTGGCGGCCGTTTGCGCGGAATATTCTGCACGGAAAGGACAAGGCTGGGGTGCTCGTCAACACGCCGGATGTGACTCACGAGCCGCAGCAGGAGCGCAAAGGATGGTGGGTGCCGGGGGAGATGAACAGCGGGGTGCCGTACAAGTGGGGTGGGTTTGATGATCCGGCGTCGTTTGATCAAGCCATCGCGAATGGCAGTGCTGGCGGTGATGTGTCATCGCCAGAGAAACGGCGTGCCGACAATGCGGCTGTGAGCGCCCAGGCTGCGGGGGTGGACTGCTCGGGGTTTGTGTCACGCTGTCTGAAACTGCCAAGCGTGCATGACACCAGCCGGTTGCCGGCGGTTTGCACGGAACTCGGAAGTGCGCAGGAGTTGCAGCCGGGTGATGTGCTGAACATTCCGCATCGTCACGTGATCCTCTGCGCCGGGTGGTATGACCCGCAGCACACCTGGATTTACTACTATGAAACGGGCGGTGCGCCTGACTACTGGAAGCCCGGCCTCAAGCAGGCACCTTTGGATGCACTGCTGGCGCTGGGCTACAAACCGCTACGCTACCGGGGCATGGCGCATGAGCTGGTGCCCAGCGGCAAGCAGCCGAAGGAAGTGCTGACGCGTGCGGTGAAGGCGAGCGCGATTGTGGTGGAGAATCCTACGGTGGGAGAGCCGTGATGGAATGTTTGAGGAGTTGACGTTGAGTCAGGCCGCGTGGCAGCATGCGCGTTTACCCAACCGCTCATGGAATCCACCCTTCGACCTTCCCGCGCCCGTCAGGTGGTGCTGTTTTTTGCCGTCACGCTGGCGGTGATCACCTACATCGACCGGGTGTGCATCTCGCAGGCTGCGCCGCTGATGCAGGAGGAGCTGGGGCTGACGAAGACGCAGATGGGCTATGCGTTTGCCGCGTTTGGGTGGGCTTATGCGTTGTTTGAGATTCCCGGCGGGTGGCTGGGGGATCGAATTGGGCCGAGGCGGGTGCTGATGCGGGTGGTTTCGATGTGGTCGATCTTTACCGTTGCCACCGGCTGGGCCTGGAATCTTGGTTCGCTGGTGGTGTCACGGTTTCTGTTTGGTGTGGGTGAGGCGGGGTGTTTTCCGAATCTGACGAAGGCGTTTACGCTGTGGTTTCCGATGTCCGAGCGGGTCAAAGCGCAGGGGATTCTCTGGCTCAGTGCGCGCTGGGGCGGGGCGTTCACGCCTTTGCTGGTGGGGTGGATGCTTGCGAGCGGCGGCGGAGGCAAGGCGGGCCTCGGGCTGCACTACAAGTGGGTGTTTCTGATTTTCGGGATGCTCGGGGTGGTGTGGGCGCTGTCGTTTTTCCGCTGGTTCCGCGATCATCCCAAAGATCACCCGGCGGTGAACGCTGCGGAGCTGGCGCACATCGGTGAAACCGAACCGCCGGGCAACCATGCCATGCCGTGGGGGCGGCTGGTTGCCTCGCGCACGGTTTGGATGCTGTGGGCGCAGTACTTCTGCATGTCCTACGCGTGGTACTTTTACATCACGTGGTTTCCGACCTATCTGAAGGAGCAGTTCACCACACTCACGGAAATGGAGCGTGCGCTGCTGGCCTGCGTGCCGTTGTTTTTCGGCGGCATTGGCTGCGTGACCGCCGGGATGTTCTCGGCGCGACTGGATCGGATGCTTGGCAGCATCGCGCGGACGCGGCGGTGGCTGGGAGTGATCGGTCTGACGCTCGCCGGGGTGATGCTGTTGATCTCGATGCTGATGAAAGCGCCGCTTGCGTCGGTGCTTGCCATCGGTCTTGCCGCTTTGTGCAACGACCTAGCCATGCCCGGTGCCTGGGGGGCGTGCATGGACGTGGGAGGGCGGCATGCCGGGGCGCTGGCGGGCAGCATGAACATGATGGGCAACGCGGGTGGCGCGATCGCGCCGATGGTGGTGCCGATGGTGCTCGCAGCGACGAACAACAACTGGAGCGTGAACATCGCGCTGTTTGCTGTGGCCTATCTGGTGGGCGGGGTGTGCTGGTTCTTCATCGACTCCGAAGAGCGGCTGCATGCCTGACTTTATTTCTTCTCGGTGTCGGGCTTGCCGCTTTTGAACTTGTTCAGCTCATCTTCGATGCGCTTGCGGGCTTTCAAGTCGGGGGTCTTGAGTGCTTCGGCGCGTTCGAGGTACTCGAGCGCCTTGGCTTTGTCTCCGAGGGCCTGATGGGTGAGGCCGATGTGTTCGAGGATCTCGGCATCTTCCGGAGTGACGGGCTGCATGAGGGCTTCGGCGCGCTGAAATTCCTTGAGAGCGCCGGGGTAGTTGCCCTTTTTGTAGTGGAACCAGCCGAGGCTGTCGATGTAGGCGGGCTGGTCGGGCAGCAATTCGTTGGCCTTGGTGATGAGTTCGCCTGCTTTGTCGAGGTGCGTGCCGACATCCAGCCACATGTAGCCGAGGAAGTTCATGGTGTTGGCGGCGGCCTTGGCTTCTTCGCGCGGAGTCAGCGTGATCGATTTTTCCAGCATGCGTGAGGCGTCCTCGTAGCGCGCCAGGCGTTCGAGCGTGATGCCGTACTGATAGTAGAAGAGGTGGTCCAGAAGCTCGTTCTGAGTGGAACTGGCGAACTGCTCGGCTTCGGCGAAGTGCTGCACCGACCGGCCCCATTCTTCACGGGCGCGATGGGCGATCGCGAGCTGGTAGTGCACGAGGGGATGATCGGGAAACAGGCGCACGCTGCGCTGGCCGACACGGACCATGTCATCAAACTTCTGTGTCTGGTAGAGCTCCCAGCCGAGTTTGACGTAGTCGCCGATCTCGCCGCCGCCGTTTTGAATGGCGGCCTGGAGGTGGGCGATGGCCTTTTCGGGCTGCTTGAGTTTGTCGTACTCACTGGCCAGGAGGCGCTGCATTTCCGCGTCGTTCGGTGCTTGTTTGACGATTTGCTCCAGCGTGGCGAGCGCCTTTTCTTTTTGTTCGGAGGCTACGTAAAGACGGTAGAGCAGTTTGCGGGCGTCGAGGTTATTGTACTCGGTCGCCAGTTTTTCACAGAGCTGCCGGGCACGGTCGGGATCGTTGGTCAGGAGGTATTGACGGGCGACTTCGAGGGTGACCTGCTCGGCCTCGGCTTTGGTGGCCGTTTTGAGGGCGTTTTCAAAAAACGGGGCCACGCGCTGGCGGTACTCCGTGGCGAACTCGGCCTGACCGAGCGGCCAGACGCGTTCGGCGGTGTGTCCCGTGGCCAGCCAGTACTGCGGATCGCGGCTGTTCTGATTGGCGGCCTGAGTCATGACCGCGATGGCTTTGTCACGCTCGTTGTGGGTGAGGTGCAGCATGACGGCGGTCTCGTAGACTTCGGCATGCGTGGGAAATTTGGCCAAGGCCTCGGCCACGGCTTTGGAAGGGACGTCGTCTTTGACGAACAGGTCCTCCGGCGGGTAGGTGCTGGCGAAGCGCGCGAGATTGAGCAACGGCGCGGGAGTGCGAGGGCTGGCACGCACGGCGTCCTCGAGGATTTTGACGGCAGCTTCGCGGCCTTTGAATTGCATGGCAATCCCGGCGGTATGCGCTGCCAGATCCGAGTTGCCGGGGTCAGCCTTGAAAACGGCCAGATAATGATCCAGCGCCTGCCTCAGTTTCCCGGAGGCTTCAAACTGGAGCGCGGCAGTGTAATGCGCCAAGACATCTGCCCTGGAGGCAGATGCTGGAGATAGTTGCAGGTCTGATGTGTCTGCCGCTCTGGCTCCCAAGGACAGGTCAGCTGACGTTGCAGCATAACCTGAGAGGAGGGAGCCAAAGAAGGCGGCAAGACCCATCGTGAGACAGGGCCGCAGAGCCCTGCCAACCGAGCCGTACCCGGGCATGACAAAGCTTCCTGCGTCTCGATGAAATCGAATCGCACTGCGGAGAGGAGCCATGCCGGGAAGGCTAGCGGTTACGACTTGTAGCGCAAACGCTTCTTGTGACGGTTCGCGCGCATGCGCTTCTTGCGCTTGTGCTTGTTAATCTTCGTTTTTCTCCGCTTTTTGAGCGATCCCATGTTCGTGTTCTCCTGTTGTGTTGGCGTTGATCTAGTGGACGACTTTATTTAGAGGGTATTCCACAATACCCTCGGCCCCCAGCGACTTCAGCCGTGGGATGATGACCCGCACGGTGGCTTCGTCGATGACCGTTTCCACGGCCACCCAATCCTGGCTGGCGAGCGTAGAAACGGTGGGCGAGCGCTGGGACGGCAGGCATGCGACCACCTCCTGCAGCTGTTTCGCGGGCACGTTCATTTTGAGACCGACCTTGTGGCGGGCCTCGAGCGCACCTTTGAGCAGCAGCACGAGTGTCTCCATTTTCTGCCGTTTCCATTCATCACGGGCGGCAGGTTTGCTGGAGACAAATTGGGGGTAGCTTTCCATCAGCGTGTCCACGATGCGCAGCTTGTTCGCGCGCAGGGACGAGCCGGTTTCGGTGATGTCCACGATGGCATCCACCATTTCGGGCACCTTCACTTCCGTGGCACCCCAGCTAAATTCGACCTCGGCTTCGACACCGTGTTTGGCGAGGTATTTTTTGGTCATCTCGACCGCTTCGGTGGCGATGCGCTTGCCCTGCAGGTCCTTGACGGACTGAACGGGGGAATCATCCGGCACGACGAGCACCCAGCGGGTGGGCCAGGAAGTGGCCTTGCTGTAGCGCAGGTCGGTGATGACCTCGACATCCGCGTTGTTTTCCACGATCCAGTCGCGACCGGTGATGCCGCAGTCCAGGAAGCCGTGATCGACATAGCGGCCGATCTCCTGAGCGCGCAGCAGGCGGAGCTCCAGCTCAGAGTCATCCACCGAGGGGCGGTAGGAGCGGGAGGAGACGACAATGTTGAACCCAGCGCGCTTGAATAATTCAAGCGTCGGCTCCTGCAGGCTGCCTTTGGGCAGTCCCAGGCGGAGGATATTCTTGGGTTCGGACATGGTTGGGGGAAGGGGGCGCGCATCCTAGTGGCATTTTTTCGGCTGGCGAGGGGAAATTTCACGGCAAAGCCTTCCGCCAGTCCAAAGCGGCCTTTTTCAGGCGTTCCGCGGTGTCTTTTTCAGTCTCGGCAAGGTTGGTGGTTTCGTTGGGATCTTTGCCGAGGTGGTAGAGCTCGGTTTGCGTGCCGTCTGCGTTGACGAGGAGCTTCCACTCACCCTCGCGGATGGCGACGTTGGGAGATTTGGAGTCTGGCTCTTTGGGATAGGGAAAGCCGTTTTTGACTTTGCCTGCCTCGCCGGGTTTGCGACCGTATTCCCAGAGGAGAGGCTTGTGGCGCACGATTTTTCCCCCGCGCAGAGCGCCACTCATGTCTTGGCCATCTTGATCGGTTGCGGGAGCTTTGATCTGAGCCAGGGCGCAGAGGGTGGGCATGAAATCGACACTGCTGAGGACCGTGGTGTCATTCACTGCGCCTGCCGGCACCGTGCCGGGCCAGCGGACGATGAGCGGTGTGCGGATGCCGCCTTCATAAAGACTCCATTTCATGCCGCGCAGGCCCTTGGTGCGGGTGTGTTCCAGCGTGGGTTCGGGGCCGTTGTCACCGCAGAGGAGGATGAGGGTGTTTGGGGGCAGTGCGTCGATGAGACGGCCGATTTGGCGGTCTGTTTCGACGAGCACGTCGCGGTATTTCGCCGGGAGAGCACGATCATCCTTGCCGTCGATGGGACGATAAGGGGTGTGGACGTCATCGAGCCATAAATTGACGAAGCGGGGCTGGGTTGAGTGCTGCTGCATGAACTTCAGTGTTTCATCCACCATCCAGCGTGTGCGTTCGTGCCGGGGCACCTGCTGGGGTTCGCGTTTGGTTTCCCAAGGCATCGTCTTCAGGCCGAGTGCTGTGGCGGGTTCCGGGCTTTCATAGGTGCCCAGGCCCACATCGTAGCCATAGGCGGCGAATTTGGGAGCGTCCGTCACATCACGGCCGCCGCCGAGGTGCCATTTGCCGATGTGGGCGGTGGCGTAGCCTGCTTCATGGAAGGCGCGGGGCAGGGAAGGCGCCTGCGGATCGAGGAAATCTGCCTGCTCGCATTCACGATTGCCCGCCTTTGTTTGCAGATAGCTGGTGATGCGCCAGCGCGCCGGGAACTGTCCGGTGATCATGGCGCAGCGTGACGCTGAGCAGATGGGGGAGGCCACGTAGAACTGCCGGAACTGCATGCCCTCTTTGGCCAGCCGGTCCATGTTTGGCGTGGGTAGCTGTCCGCCAAAGCAGGAGACATCGCCCCAGCCCATGTCATCGACGAGGATGCAGAGGACATTGGGTTTTTCTGCGGCGAAGGCTGGGCTTAGGAAAGCAGTGACGAGCACTGAAAAAAGGAAACAACGCATGATGAGGGGGGATCTAAACGAGGGCCTTGCAGCGGGCTTATCCTGTACAATCCACCGGCACCTGTCCTGGCCCCACTGGCAAGCCGGAGGCTTGCGCTACGATGAAATCCACATTGACGCCCCCGGTTTGGGGAATACTCTCCCCGCTCCACAAGACGCATCATCAAATCATGATTCGTCCATATAACCCATAAGACCACCATCATGTCCCGTAGCTACATCTTCTCGTCCGAGTCCGTCGGCGAAGGCCATCCTGACAAAGTTTGCGACACCATTTCTGACGCCATCCTCGACGCATGCCTTGCGATCGACCCGAAGAGCCGCGTCGCCTGCGAGACCTTTGCGAAGAGCAACGTGGTCGTCGTCGGTGGTGAAATCACCATCCCGAAACTGCAGAACAAGAAGAACGGCACCACCAAGCCGATCGACGAAGTCATCAACGTCGGCAAAGTCATCCGTGACGCCGTGCGCGGCATTGGTTACACCAATGACGACGACGTGTTCCACGCCGACAAGCTTTTCATCAACAACTACCTCACCATCCAGAGCCCGGACATCGCCCAGGGCGTGGACGCCGCTGAAGCCGAAGGCAAGAAGCACGGCGAGCAGGGTGCTGGCGACCAGGGCATCATGTTTGGTTTTGCCTGTGACGACACGCCGGAGCTCATGCCTGCGCCGATCATGTATGCTCATCGCCTTGGCCGTGAGCTGACACGCATCCGCAAGGCTGGCAAGCTGGCGAAGTGGCTGCGCCCTGACGCGAAGAGCCAGGTCTCCGTGGAATACGTGGATGGCAAGCCAACGCGCATCGTGAACGTCGTGATCTCCACGCAGCACGCTGCGGATGTGAGCCACGCCGAGATCGAGAAGTTCTGCATCGAGCAAGTCATCAAGAAGGTGCTGCCGAAGGAAATGCTCACGAAGGAAACCGAGTACCTCATCAATCCGACCGGCAAGTTCGTCGTCGGTGGCCCTCAGGGCGACAGCGGCCTGACCGGACGCAAGATCATTGTGGACAGCTACGGCGGCATGGGCCGTCACGGTGGTGGTGCCTTTTCCGGCAAAGACCCGTCCAAAGTGGACCGCAGCGCCGCCTACATGGGCCGCTGGGTTGCCAAGAACGTGGTGGCCTCCGGTCTCGCCTCCAAGTGCGAAGTCCAGTTTGCCTATGCCATTGGTCATCCAGAGCCAGTGAGCGTGCACGTGGACACCTTCGGCACCGGCACCATTGATGACGGCAAGATCCTCGACGCCGTCTTGAAGGTCTTCTCATTCAAGCCTGCCGACATCGTGAAGCAGCTCAACCTCCTGCGTCCGATCTACTCGAAGACCACCAACTATGGTCACTTCGGCAAGATCGACGACCAGGACCTTACCTGGGAACTCACCAACAAGGCCGAGGCGCTCAAGAAGGCTGCGAAGTAAGCTGACAACGGTCTTTGCCCCAGCATTAGTTAAGATAAAGTCGCGCAGGGAAACTTGCGCGGCTTTTTTCTGCCAGCAAAGTGGATTCTGCTCGTTAGTCAGATCCAACCCCTCACTTGCCCATGTCTGAAATGCGTTTCAATCCCATCACGCTTGATTGGGTTGTCATGGCTCCGGAGCGCGCGCTGAGGCCCGATGATTTTCATCCGCAGGCGGCGTCGCATCTAACGCGGCCGCCGCATCGTGACGACTGCCCATTCTGCACTGGCAATGAAGCGCGGACTCCGGCGGAAATCGCTCGCGTGACAGCCCCGGATGGCTCCTGGCTGGTGCGCGTGGTGCCCAATAAGTATTCCGTTTTTGACGCCACGCTGGATGTGCAGCGGAAGAAGCATGGCACGTTTCGATCCATGTCCGCCTCCGGTATGCATGAGGTGGTGGTGGAACATCCGCGGCATGATCTTGACCTTGGAGAGATGGATGCGGCGCATTTGGTGCTGGTGCTGCGAATGTACCGGGAACGTTATCAGGTGCTGCGCGGCCACCCGATGGTGGAGAGCATTGTGATTTTCAAAAACCAGGGGCAGCGCGCGGGCAGCTCCCTGGAGCATTCACATTCGCAGATCACGGCGGCACCGGTGCTGTCCTCGCAGGTGTGCATGCGGTTGCAGGAGGCGCGGAGGTTTCACGAACTGGAGGGTGGGTGCTTGTATTGCACGGTGTTGCACGAGGAGCTGCTGGCGGAAGAGCGCATCATCGAGGCCGGAGAGGCGTTTGTGGCCTTCATGCCTTATGCTGCACTGTCGCCTTACCACACCTGGATTTTTCCGCGCAAGCACCAGGCAGCGTTTGATGAGATCAGCGACGCGGATATCGAGGAACTGGCGGGCCTGCTGAACCGCCTGCTTCGCCGCCTCAAGGCAGCTGCAGGTGCGCCGGACTATAACTTTACGATTCGTTCTGCTCCTGTGGGAGGAGTGTCCGGCTGCTTCCACTGGCACCTTTCCATCGTTGCACGCATTTCCGAGATTGCCGGCTTTGAACTCGGCAGCGGCACCTACATCAACAGCATGCGGCCCGAGCGCTGCGCTGAACGTGTGCGCAGCATCGTGCTCTAGCGGCATGGGTCACGTTTTCAGCGGGTGTCAGTGTATGCCTTGCAGAGCGCGGACATGGCCCGGTCCATCCGTGTGGCATCGCCGCCCTGCTGGGCGGCGAGTACGAGGCTCCAGCGGGTGGTGTGAAACTCACGTGCGCCGGGAGCGATGGAGTCGTTCATGCTGATTCATACCACGCCGTACAGGCTGAGCACAAGACGATCACCGATATTTGCCATTTTTTTGAATCCAGAAGAAAGGTGCAGACGCAATAGGAGGCGTGAAAAGTGAAGTCCCTGCGAATAAACCCCAAAAACGGAACCTCCTCTGGCAGATCGCCGTGATGATGAGGCAGTGGTTTGACTCCGACTACCGCCCGCCAGGCTGGGAGGGGGACGACAAGCTGAAGGACGGGATCGACTGGCGGCGCTGCCTGCCTTTCATCGTGCTGCATCTGGGGTGTCTGAGCGTGCTGTGGGTGGGATTTAGCTGGGCGGCGCTGGTGGCGGCCTTGCTGCTGTATGCGGTGCGCATGTTTGCCATCACGGCTTTTTACCACCGCTACTTTTCGCACCGGAGCTACCGCACCTCACGTGGGATGCAGTTTTTGTTTGCGGTGCTGGGGAACACCTCCTGCCAGCGCGGGGCTTTGTGGTGGGCCTCGGTGCACCGCCATCATCATCAGCATTCGGATGAGGTGCCGGACGCGCATTCGCCACGGGTGCGCGGCTTTATCTGGTCCCACATCGGCTGGCTGACGAGCCCCAAGAACTTCCCCACGGACTACAGTCGCATTCGGGATCTGGAGCAGTTTCCTGAGCTGGTGTTCCTCAATAGGCATGATCAGATCGTGCCGGTGCTTTATGGGGCGTTCCTCTGTTTCACGGGATGGCTGCTGGAGCGCTATGCGCCCGGACTTGGCACCAATGGTGCGCAGATGTTTGTCTGGGGATTTTTCATCAGCACGGTGATCCTGCTGCACGCGACGTTTTTCATCAATTCGCTGGCCCACGTGTTTGGCTCGAAGCGGTTCAAGACGGACGACGACAGCCGTAACAGCCTTCTGCTGGCGCTGCTGACGCTGGGGGAAGGCTGGCACAACAACCACCACCGCTATGCGGGCTCTGCGCGTCAGGGGTTTTTCTGGTGGGAGATCGATGTGTCCTACTACCTGCTCAAGATGCTCTCCTGGATGGGATTGATCTGGGACCTCAAGGGTGTGCCGCCCAGCGTGTATCGTGAAGCGGCACAGCTCAAACAATCAGCCCAAAATCCTGGCGTATGAAACCTCGCCTAGCTATCATAGGAACGGGTGTCGCTGGTCTGGGATGCGCACACTTTCTACATCAGCATTTCGATCTGACGATCTTTGAGCAGAACGACTATGCAGGCGGGCATACCAACACTGTGACGGTGAACGAAGCGGGCCGCGAGCTGCCGGTGGATACGGGCTTCATGGTGTTTAATTACGTGACGTATCCGCTGCTGAGCCGCCTGTTTAAAGAGCTGGATGTGGCGACGAAGCCGACCTCGATGTCCTTCAGTGTGGCGCATCTGCAAAGCGGCATTGAATACAATGGCACATCGCTGAATCATTTGTTCGGGCAGCGCCGCAATCTGATCAGTCCGCGATTTTGGAAATTCATTCTTCAGATCAACCGCTTCAACGCCGAGGCCTTGGCGGCGCTGAATGAGGAGCGGTTTGCCCGCATGACGCTACGCGAGTACGTGGAGGCGCGGGGTTATGGCAGTGACTTCCTCAATCTCTACATCATCCCGATGGGGTCCGCCGTGTGGTCCACACCGCCGGAACTGATGCTGGAATTTCCCGCGCTCACGCTGATCCACTTCTGGCACAATCATGGATTCCTCGGTCTGAACACGCAGCATCCGTGGCGGACGGTGACGGATGGGGCGCGTTCGTATGTGAAGAAACTGACCGCGCCATTCAAGGATCGTATCCGGCTGGGTGCGCCTGTCGTGAGCGTGGAGCGGGATGCGGATGGTGTGAAGGTGTTTCCTCGTGACGGTGGGGTTGAGGTTTTCGACAAGGTCATCTTTGCGAGTCATGCGGATCAATCGCTGCGCATGCTGGCGAAGCCGACGGATCTCGAAAGCGAGCTGCTGGGTTGTTTCAAATACCAGCCCAACATTGCCACGCTGCACACGGACGAGAGCTTCATGCCCAAATCGAAAAAGTGCTGGGCCTCGTGGAACTACCGCATCAAGCCGACGGCGGGCGGCGGCATTGAGCCGAGCACGCACTACTGGATGAACAGCCTGCAGGGTGTGTCCGACAAGACGAACTATTTTGTCGCGATCAATGCGGCGGATGAAATCGCCCCGGACAAGGTGCTGAAGCGCATCAACTACGAGCATCCACTCTTCGACTTGGCGGCGATCGATGCGCAGAAGAGACTGCCTGACCTGAACAGGCTTGCCCCTGACCAGAGCACGTATTTCTGCGGCAGTTACTTTCGTCATGGGTTCCATGAAGATGCGTTTGGATCGGCGGTGGCATTGTGCCGTGACCTTCTCGGAAAGGAGCCGTGGTGATGCCAACCGAATCCGCCATCTATGAATGTGCGGTGATGCACCACCGGCTGCAGCCGAAGGTGCATCGGTTCAACTACAACGTCTTTTATCTGTGGCTGGATCTTGATGCAATTGACTACCTTGCTTCGAAGCTGCGCTGCTTCAGCCGCAACCGCTTCAACCTATTTTCCTTTTATGATCGTGATCATCTTGATCTCGGTGCGGGAGATGTGAAGGCGAACATCCTGAAGTATCTGGCGGAGAACGAGGTGGATACGGCGCGCATCGCCAGACTTCGTCTGCTCACTTTTCCACGGGTGCTGGGGTACATCTTCAACCCTGTCTGCTTTTATTATGCCTTTGATGCTGCCGGAGAGCCGGTGTGCGCGGTGGCGGAGGTGACAAACACTT
>CALRWM010000079.1:0-27222 GCA_943371875.1 Prosthecobacter debontii
CAAAGCCTGCCAAAGCAGGCCGGAGCTGTGGCTGTATCATCTGGGGGAGGGCGAGCTTTCGGCTGAGTGTGCGGCTCTGGCGGATCAACTGGGCATTCGTTCGCGCATTGTTCGCCAGACTTACTTGTCTGAGCCTTTGTCGTTTTATCAGGCGCTGGATGGGATGATCCTGACGTCACGCTACGAGGGGCTGTCCTTCGCGGTGCTGGAGGCGCTGGCCTGTGACCTGCCGGTGATCTTGAGCCAGGTGCCGGGGAACAACGACTTCACGGAGATGGGGCTGTCGCACTGCTGGTCGGCGGGCAAGGAGGACGTGGATGGTTTTGCAAGTGTGATCGGGCAATGGGCGCAGGATTGCGGGCTGGGGAGGGTTTCGAATCACCGGGAGATCGCGGAGTCGAGGTTCAGCCAGGAGGCGTGTTTTGGGGCGATTGTGAGGGAGTATGAGCAGAAGGTGGGGCGATAATTCTGGAATCGAAACCCCCAGGGGGGGGGGCGAAAGCGGTGCTCCCTCTCCCCGCCCCTGACACACGGTGGCTGCCTATGTTTTTCTTCGGGGGAGAGGGCTGGGGTGAGGGGGCGACGAACAGCCTGCGTCGGCATGGGATGACCCCTCACCCGGCCTCTCCCCAAAGGGCATCATGGGCATTGCCTTGTCATCGCTGGGGAGAGGGGATTCGCTTTGAGGTGTTCACGAACGCCCGGTGCATACAGCGGCGCTCGGTTGTTGGTTGTTGGTTGTTTGCCACGCGGCTTGATCTCGTGAGCGCAGGCGCTTAGCTTTTCGGCTTCCATGTCATTTTTCCGACATCTTCTCGGTTTGTTCTGCCTTGCCGCCCTGGTGGGGAATGCAGCGGAGGTGTCGTGGGAGCCTGCGATGCGCGATGACACGGAGTATTGGGCGAGCACGGTGAAGCAGCAGGCGGAGACGATGAAGCAGTCTCAGGCGAAAATCATTTTCATCGGGGATTCGCTCACGGAAAGCTGGGACAAGGAGGTTTGGCAGAGGCGCATCGCACCTGCACAGTCCCTGAACTTTGGTATTGGAGGTGAAGGGCCGCAGCATGTGCTCTGGCGGCTGGAGCATGGCATTCTGGACGGGCCGTCGCCTGAGACGGTGGTGCTCATGATTGGCATCAATAACTTCTGGCGGCATTTCAGCGCTGCTGATACGACACGTGGCATCGAAGCGATTGTGGAGCGCATTCACACGAGGCATCCGACGGCGCGGATTGTTCTGCTGGGGCTGCTGCCGGTGTATGAAGCGGCATCGCCGATCCGTCCCTGGATTGCTGAGATCAACGGAGGGCTCAAAAAGCTCGATGGGCTGAAGAAGGTGGAGTTCTTTGATTTCTCGTCCGCATTTTTGGAAGCGGACGGCAATCAGCGGCTGCAGCTTTATCAGGAGGATCATTTGCATCTTTCCAAGGCGGGTTATGTCGTGCTGGCTCGTGAGCTTACGCCTGTTCTCAAACTGCCTGCTGCACTGCCATGAAGTCGATCAATCCCACGCTGCGAATCGCTGAACTGGATGCTTTGCGCGGCATCGCTGCCATGGCGGTCATCTTGTTTCACTTTACCAGTGGCATCGCGAAGAACTGGACGTTTCACCTGTACGACCCGCCCTTTGAGTTTCCGTATGGAGGCATGGGTGTGGATCTGTTTTTCATGATCAGTGGGTTCGTCATTTTCATGACGCTGGATCGTGCGAGGTCCGCGATGCACTTCGCGGTGGGGCGCTTTTCGCGGTTGTATCCGACGTTCTGGGCCTGCGCGCTGATCACGCTGCTGGTCACTGCCAATTATGGATTGCCGGGGATGGAGGTCTCGCAGCGTGATGCGCTCTGGAACATCACGATGCTGCCGCGTTTTGCGCGTGCGCAGATGATTGATGGTGCGTACTGGTCGCTGGAGTTTGAGATCTTGTTTTACGTGGCCATGCTTGTGCTGCATCGGCTGGGAGCTTTCAAGAAGCTGACGGTGCCGGTGTTGCTGCTCTGGCTCGGTGCAGCGGCTGCGGCGCATGGTGTGCTCAGTTATGGGCAGCCGGAGTCATTGGTTTATCGACTGACGGGGAAGATCAAGGCGGTGACCAGTCTCGACTACATTCACCTGTTTGGGGTGGGCATGATTTTATACGATGCGCACCGCCGGCGTGCGTGGAGTCTTGGGCATACACTGGTGCTGGTGGCCTGTGCGGCGCTGGCTTATTGGAAGGCGGCGTTTCCGCTGCACTTTGCGTTCGTGCTGGGGTTTGGTCTGCTGCTGCACCTGGCCACAACGGGCTGGCTGCCTTTTCTGAATGCGAAGCCGCTGGTGTTTCTGGGGGCGATTTCGTACCCGCTGTATCTCATTCATCAGAACATCGGGCTGGTGCTGCTGAATGCGCTGAGTGGTGTGATGGACTTGGCGTGGTTGCGCCTGGGCATTACGGTGGCGGCGATGATTGTGCTGGCGTGGCTGATCTCGGTCTGCATTGAGCGGCCGTCGATGCGGTGGGTGCGGGACAGGCTGCGGCGGTTTACGTGAGGTGAATTTGGAGTGCGGCTGCGTAACCCTGAAAGGGTGGAGCTGCCGCTTTCGAGTGTCTCGTGGTGTGCGTGGGCTGACCGGCTTGCGAAGAATCACAAGCTCCCGCATTCGATGGGGCTATGGTGCGTGTGCTTCACTCAGCACGTCGAAAGCGGTAGCTGCGCTCGTTCCTCGCTGCGCGACCGCAGTCCAAATTTCAGACGCGCTGCGCCTGCAGCCAGGCTTGGAACATGAGGATGTCCCAGAGGTAGAAGTGCCAGTTGCGGGTGCCGCTGAGGTGTTCCTGCCATTTTTGGCGGATGGGGGCGGGGTGGAAGAAGCCTTCGCGTTTGAGGCGTGACTCGCTGAGGAGATCCTCCGCCCATTCGCGCAGGGGGCCGCGCAGCCAGATTTCGAGTGGGATGCCAAAGCCTTGCTTGGGGAGGTCGATCAGGGCCTTGGGCACGTGGCGGTAGAGCGTTTCGCGCATGAGCCATTTGCCTTTGCCATCGCGCACTTTCATGGAATACGGGATGGTCCAGGCGAACTCGATGAGATTGGTGTCGAGCAAGGGAATGCGGCCTTCGAGACTGACGCCCATGGCGGCGCGGTCCACTTTGGTGAGGATGTCGCCGGGGAGGTAGGTCTCCATGTCGAGATACATCATGCGATGCGTGAAATCGCTGACACGCGGCCATGCCATGGTGTTGGTGATGGCGGTGACGGGATCTTTGCCGTCGATGACGATGTTCGTGGGCTTTTTCCAGTAGGACATGAGATTGAGGTAAAGCGTCTCCATGCCGGGAGCTGCGACGACTTCGGCAAGTTTGTGCAACTTATCACCGACAGGAATGTGGCGCTTGCTCTTGGGCAGGAGCTTGGAGCCGAGGGTGTTGAGAGGGCCGGGAGGCACTACGGTGAGTGCGGCTGCCGTGAGCTTTTTCAATGCCGGCGGCATCCAGGCGAATTTGCTGTGGAGGCTGCGGCCCATGCCGTAGCGTTCGTAACCGCCGAAGAGTTCATCGCCTGCATCGCCGCTCAAGGCCACGGTGACGTGCTGCTTCGCCATCTTGCAGACGAGGTGCGTGGGGATCTGCGAGTAGTCGGCAAAGGGTTCATCGTAGAGCGCGGGCAGTTGCGGGATGACATTCAGCGCGTCTTCACCGGTGACGTACATTTCGGTGTGCTCGGTGCCGAGGTGCTTGGCCACGCTCTTGGCGATCTCAGCTTCGTTGTACTGCTTTTCGTGAAAGCCGATGGTGAAGGTGCGCACGGGGCGGGCGCTCTGCTTCTGCATCATCGCCACGATGAGGGAGGAATCGATGCCGCCGCTGAGGAAGGCGCCGAGTGGTACATCGGAGACCATGCGCATGCCCACGGCTTTCTTGAGCATGGACTCAAAGGTGTCGATGGCTTCGGCCTCGGTGCCCTTGAAGGGATTGTCGAGGCCGCGTTCGACGACGTGGGGCAGGCTCCAGTAGTAGCCGGGCTGCGGGCGTTCAGAGGGAGCTTTGAAGCTCAGCATTGCAGCGGGTGGCAGCTTTTTGAAACCCTGATAGATGCAGAGCGGATCGGGGATGTAATTGAAGCGCAGCAGTGACGTGAGGGCTTCGCGATCCACAGCGGCATTGAAGCCGGGGAAGCGCTGGATCGCTTTCAGCTCGGAAGCGAAGACGAACGTCTCACCGATCCAGCCGTAGTAGAGGGGCTTTTCGCCCATGCGATCGCGGGCGAGATGCAGCATGCGTTCCTGCTTGTCCCACACGGCAAAGGCAAACATACCGTTGAAGCGGCGAGTGGCTTCGACGACACCCCACTGGCGAAAGGCCGCCAGCATGACCTCGGTGTCGGAGTGGCCGCGCCAGGTGTGGCCAAGCGGTTCGAGTTCGGCGCGCAGATCCTGGAAGTTGTAGATCTCGCCATTGAACACGATGACGAAGCGCCCATCGGCGCTGTTCATCGGCTGATGGCCGAGGGGTGAGAGGTCGAGAATGGAGAGGCGGCGATGGCCCAGGGCGATGCCGCTGGTGGAATCAACCCACGCACCGGCATCATCGGGGCCGCGCAGGATGATGGCGTCCGTCATTGCGGTGACGATGGCGTTCATCTCGTGCCCAGGGCACGCTGAGGGAGGATTGAAGAAACCAGCAATGCCGCACATGGATCAGGGATGGGGAAGGGGAGTGGCGAGAGGATGCGGCACCGGGGCTACGGGAGCTGCGGCGGATTCGTGAGATGAGTTCAACAAAGCGGCGAATTTTTGCAGGACGCTTTCGATGGAGAAGTGCTGCTCAATGCGGGTGCGTGCGGCGGGATCTTGAATGATACCAGATTCGAGCATTTTAATGCAGGCTTTGGCAAGTGCAGCGGGATCGCCCGGCGGCACCAGGTGGCCGGCGTCACCGGTGACCCAGCGGGTGTCGCCGATGTCAGTGGCGACGACGGGAACGGCGCAGGCCATGGCTTCGCCGACGACGTTGGGAAAGCCTTCGCCAAAGGCGGAGGAGGAGACCGCGATGTTGAGCGAGGCGGTGAGTTCGGGCAGGTCGTGGCGTTCGCCGAGAAGCTTAATGTTGGCGGGAACTTCGAGTGTTTCGGTGTCAGCACCGACGATGATGAACTGCGTGTCAGGGCGTTTTTTCGCGATGAGTTTCGCAGCGGCGATGAAGGTGGCGTAATCCTTCATGGGGGCATTGCGTCCAAAGCGACCGATGCGTCCGGGGATGGGCTTGCCGGGCTGCCATTTGTCGAGATCAAAACCGTTTGGAATGAGCTGCGTTTTGCTGGAGCGGAAGCCGAGGGCCTCGTGCTGACGAGCACCCGTCTGCGTGTTGTAGGTGATGCGCTGCGGCAGCCAGGACAGCTTGGCGAGGGCACGGATGACGATAGCGGAGCCGCGCTTTTCGTGCTTCAGATCGTAGAGGCTCTGGCGCACATTCCAGATGATGGGAACGCGTTTGAAACGCATGAAGCGTGCGAGCACGGCGGCGAAGCAGCCATGGTACATCCAGCCCATGAGCACATCCGCGCGGGTTTGCCGGACCACTTTGAACAAGCGCCAGAGGGAGCCTAGCGTGGGTTTGCCGGCGGGCATGTCGAGGCTGTGGACTTCGATGCCGGCCTCTCGCAAAGCGGTGGCGTGTTTGCCGCCTGCGGTGAGGGAGATGACGACGTGCTGAAACTGTGGCAGGCCGCGAATGAGCTGCACCAGCATCATCTCCGCGCCGCCGCTGCCGAGGCCGGTGGTGATCCAGAGCACCTTTTTTGAAAGCAGGCGGCTGGTGCGTTCGATGAGCTTCGCCACGCTGAACTCATCCACGATGCGCTGGCGTGGATTGTGCGGCTGGAATCTGAGCATGCACTGGGCGAGCGCGGTGTGATCGCCGACGGGGAAGACCTGCATTTTGTCGCCGATGATCCAGGCGCTGTCGCCCACGTTGCTGGCGATGCAGGGCACGCCGCAGGCCATCGCTTCGACAATGACATTGGAGAAGCCTTCGCCAAAGGCGCTGGAGTTCACGAGGCAGTCGAACTTCGCGTAAACGGCAGGCATGTCGTGTTGCGCGGGCAGCCAGGTGATGCGGTCGGCGATGCCGAGTCTGGCGGCGAGGTCACGCATCTGCTGCTCGTAGGCGTCATCACCCGAGCCGACGATGATGAACTTCGCATGCGGATCGAGGGCTGCGGCAGCGAGGAAGGTGGCGTGGTCCTTCATCGGATTCATGCGGCCGACGAGGCCGAAGGTGAGGACCTCGTTCGGAGTGCGCGGCTGCGGCTTGAAGCGCTCGGTGTCGATGCCGTTGGGAATGACGTGCATCCTGCTGAGCGGATAACCCCGGGCGGCGTAGTAGTCGCGCCCGGCCTGCGAGTTGCAGAGGATGAGATCGGCGAAGCGGGCGAGGAGGCAGTTGAGGCGGAAGCTTGCCTTGCTGAGCATGCCCCACAGGTGGGCGTCTGACTGGGAATCGCGCACGCCCCAGACGATGCGCGGGAAGCCGCAGAAGGGCTTCAGGAACAGCGCCATGAGATTGGACTCCGCGAGGTAACCGTGGAGCACCTCGGGGCTGACGCTGCGTGCTGCTTTGATAAGGCGGATGAAAAAGCCGGCGAGATCCCAGCGGCTTTTTTTGCCAACGCAGATCGTCTGCACACCGCCGGCTTCGAGCTCGGCACGAAAGGCACCGTCGTAGAAATGCAGCACGCTGACTTCGTGGCCTTCCTTTACAAGGCCACCCGCGAGCAGCACGAGCTGACGCTGGGCGCCGCCGTGGCCGAGATCGCGGATGATGAAGGCGATCTTCATGGCTGTGGCAGCGCTGTGTGGGGATGTGTCTGCGTCTTGGGAGGCGCGGAGAGCACGAGGCGGAAGCGCCCGGTGTATACCAGATTGCAGCATACGGCGGCGGCGAACCAGTAGTGCGGGGATTCCACGAGAATCTGGCTGCAGGGGATGAACAGCCACAGCGGAACGAGGCAGTAAAAACCACGCATCTTGAGCATGAAGCAGCGGACGGTCAGCATCAGCAGTCCGCCGATGTAGAGCAGCACGCCGGGGATGCCGATGTCGATCCAGAGGGAGACGATTTGATTGTGCGGCTTCCAGATGCTGGTGCCTGCGCCTGTGCCATGGCCCCAGAGCGGTTTTTTGCCGGCGGCCTCCCAGCCGTCCTGCAGATCCTTGCCGCGTTCGGGAGATTTGATGCGCTCGAAGTCGAGTTCGTAGATGGCCTTGAGACGATCCGTCGTGTCCTTGTTGGTCATGATCCCGACCTTGGTGGACGACTGGGCCAGGATCGCCACGCCACCGATCGCGAGGGGAACGCTGATGACGACAATGAGCAGCATGCCCATGAAGTGCTGGCGCAGGTTTCCAATGATGTAGCAGAGCATCAGGCAGGAGTACACCGCCATGCCGCTGCGGCTGAGGGTGAGGGCGATGGCCGGTGAGACGAAGCCGATGAGCACGACATTCCACCAGAAACGGGGATTCAGCGTGAGGATGACCGAGAGCATCAGCGTGATGATGATCGGCGGGTCGTTGGGGTCGTCCGGAAATCCGGCCATGCGGCCAGGGATGCGCGTGAAGGAGCGGAAGCCCAGCCATTCGTAATAGACGCAGCCTGCGGAGAGCAACGCGGTGCAGACGCCGGCCCACAAGGCGACGCGCCGCCATGGCTCTGTGGAAAGCAGCAGCACGGTGGTGAAGGTCACGAGGAAGTTCGAGAGCAGGGACATCACCACCACGCTGTGATCCCCCAGGGCGGTGATGGTGAAGCGCTGCAGAAACGCGGCATCGAGCACGCGCAGCAGCGGCACGATAAGCATCAAAAAGGCAGGCGGGCAGATGCTGGGCTTGTTCAGCAGTGACATTACTCCAGCGGCGGCGAGCGTGAGCAAGGTGTAGTCGCGTGGTTTGAAGGGAATGACCCCTGCTCCATCCGCCCAGTACAAGGCCTTGGTCATGGCAGGCACCAGCAGCGCGAGCGCGGCCAGGAGGAGAAACTTCACCAGACGCTCGCGGCGTTTCGCGGGGATCTGCATGAATGCGGGCATCATGGGGGCGGCGTTCATGCGGCCTCCTTTCGGCGGATCACCAGCAGGCAAGTGCCGCAGGTGGCTAAGGCGCAGATGCAGTGCACGATGGTGGTGGAAAGCGCAATGCCCGCTGCACCCAGATGGCGCATGAAGAGCCAGTTGAGCGAAGCATTCAGAAAGAGAGCGCTGAACGCGATGGTGAGCATGTGGCGCGAGGCCTGCAATGAAATGACGATCCGTGCGGCCACGGTGCCCAGAATGTAGAAGGGAATCTGGAAGGCTGCGTAGCGCAGCACCTCGGCCACACGCTGGGTGTCCTGCGGGCCAAAGGCGCCGCGTTCAAACAAGATGCGGACGATCCAGGGGGCGAGAAAGCACATGGCCAGCGTCATGGGCAGCGAGGCGCTGACAATGATCCCGGCGCTGGAGAAGAGCCGCTTGCGCAGGCCGTTCCAATCGCGGCGTGCAACGAGTTCGGCGAAGTGGGGGAAGAGCACGTCCGAGGCGGGCCCGGCGGTGACGGCGAGGACGATGGCGCAGACTTTATCCGAATATCCCAGCACGGCCACGGAGCCGGCGGTGAGCCATGCCGCCATGGTTTGATCCACCACCACCGCACTGCCAAAGGCGACGCCACCGATGAGGAACGGCACGGCTTTGCGCAGCACCACGCGCAGTCCCGGCTCCCGATGGCGCAGGGAGCAGCGCCACCAGCTCAGGCGGCGCGGCAGGCGGCGGATGATGGCCACCAGCAGCACCGAGAGATGAGCCACCGAGCCCCAGACCGTGCCATGCACCAGCGTCCAGGCATTGACCTGATTTCCAGCGACCAGCAGTGCGATGACGATGCCGAGGGGGACGAGCATCGGTGCGGAGGCCGCAAGCAGAAAGGTCTTCCCGGCACGCAGCCAGGCACCGAGGTGCTGGGCCACGCCAAAGCAAAGCAGGAAGGGTAGCAGACCGCGCAGCAAGCTCACGGCGAGCGCCTGTTTGGCGGGCTCAAAGCCCTTCGTCGTCCATGCGACCACCGAGGGGGCCGCCAGAGCCAGCAGGCCGCCGCAGATCAGCAACGCTGCGAAATGGGATGCGACACTCTGAATCCCAAGGCGATAGGCGCGGCGCAGGCCCCGGCGCTCGCGCAGTTCTGCGTAGGCGGGCACGAAGGATTCAGGGATGCCCCCACCGAGCACTGAGCCGATAAAGGTGTAAAAGCCGAAGACGAGCATGAAGGCATCCAGCTCGCTGGCGGTGCCGAGTTTGTTGGCGACGAGGGCGTCCTTGGCGAAGGCGACGATCTTGCCGACCATCGTGAGCAGGGCCACAAGCAGAAAGCCCGAGACCATGGCCGACCCGGCCCCGCGTGCGAGCAAGGCACGAAGGGGGGCTGGCAGGGCGAGGCGGATTGCAGGCATTCTAGTAAACTATAAACACCATAAAACGATTCAGCAAACTTGAGGTCGGGATATTTAGGGGGGGATTCGGGGGAGGATGGGTGGTTTTTACCCGCTCACTGGCAGGGGTTTAAAGCGTGTTTTAAGGGGCTTGGGCGCGTCGTGATGGGCTGGGCTGTCTTTGTATTGATGGGTGGTGAAAGGCGCGCGGAAGGCGGGACTGGATGGGCTGGGAGGTGGGGCGGAACGTAGGTCGGACGTGTTTGGCGTGCCGGGCTTTCTGATGGTTCCAAGCGCCCTTCGCCAAACCGCCCGACTTCGAGGGTGCTCGCAGGCTGAGGCGTTTGCGGTGCGCTGCCAGATGGGCGCTTTTAGGAAAGGGGGGCGCGACTGGGCCGACAGGCGACGCTGGGACGAAGGATTCTACGGACGCGCACAACGCGTGGGACTCGCGATGCGCGGCTCCATGCTTGGCAGTTGAGACTGCCCCAATGGGTTCAAAAAAGGTGTTTTGAACCTATGAACCTGATGCCGACGGGGTGGACCAGCAGCGGGAGGTTTTTCTGACCCCGTTGGGGTTCGGTTTTCCTTTGGGTTCAGGCTCACAGGCTCACTACCTATATATAGGTAGTGAGCCTGTGAGCCTGATAGGGTCAACAGGGTCAATGACCCTGATTTGACCCTGCGTGAACCTGACCCTGGCTCTGCGCCAAGGGGCGCATTGAGGATGGCAATCCACGCTGGTATTTTCCCGTCGGGGGTTGGGATAGGTATCAAGGTATCACTCCCTATATATAGGGAGTGATACCTTGATACCATGAGACCGGTGGTATCAATGAGACCGATTTGATGCCGGTTGATACTTGATACCACTTCGTGGCAGCGAGCTCTGGAGGAGAGGGATCGTCCCGATCCCTCATGCGTGCGCATCGCCGAGCGGGTGCGGAAATCTCAAGCGCTCCAGATGGGGGATCAGGATGATCCCCCACCGCGGGCTGCAGCGTGCTTTGTCTTGTCCGAGGGCCCTTCGAGACCCATCTCAGAGCTTTGGCTCCAGCGTCTCCGGGTCTCCGGCGGACAGGGTCAGGCACACGATTCCCTGGGCCAGCAGCGGGTATGTTTGGGAGCCTGCCAAGCCGGGGGATGGTTTGGCTGGGAAGGAGGGACTCAAAGCGGTGTCGAACACGAGGGACCAGAGATTGCCTGCGCCTCCGGGGAGGGTGAAAGGCTGCGGTGCGGCGCTGTTGTTGAACAGGAGCAGCAGCGGGCTGGAGGAGGCACTCACAGCGCCCATCAGGGCACCAAAGCAGCGGCGGGTGTCCTGATGCCATTCCTCATGGTGCAGCAGGGTGCCATCACTTTCCAGCCAGAGGACGTCGCGCAGGCTGGTGGCGGGATTGATCTTGCCATCGAAGTAGCTGCTGCGGCGAAACACCTCGTGGCTGCGGCGGAAGGCGGTGATCTGCCGGGTGAAGGCGAGCATTTCTTCGTCGCAGTCGTGCCAGTCGATCCAGCTGATGTCGCTGTCCTGGCAGTAGGCGTTGTTGTTGCCGCGCTGGGTGCGGCCGCGTTCGTCGCCGCCGGTGATAAAGGGGACACCCAGGGAACACATCATGGTGGCGATCAGGCCACGGCGGAGCCTGCCGCGTGTTTGCAGCACCTTGGGATCTGTGGTGGGGCCTTCCACGCCGCAGTTGCTGCTGTGGTTGCTGCTGTCGCCGTCGCGATTGTCCTCGTTGTTGGCTTCGTTGTGCTTGTGCTCGTAGCTAACGAGATCCAGCAGGGTGAAGCCATCGTGCGAGGTGAGGAAATTGATGCTGGCCAGGGGCGGGCGCTGGTTCCAGCCGAAGACGTCCTGGCTGCCGCAGAAGCGCTTGGCGAACTCGGCGGTGGCGCCGGAGTCTCCGCGCCACCAGCTGCGCACGGTGTCGCGATATTTGCCATTCAGCTCGCGCCAGGGTTCGGGAAAATTTCCCACCTGATAGCTGTCCATGCGCGAGATGTCCCAGGCCTCGGCGATGAGTTTGACGCGAGAGAGCACGGGGTCCTGCGCCACGGCGCTGAGGAAGGGGGACTGGCGGTTGAACCCGTCATTTTCATCACGGGCCACCGTCACGGCCAGATCGAAACGGAAGCCATCGACGTGCATTTCCGTGACCCAGTAGCGCAGGCTGTCCAGGATGAGGCGCAGGGCAGGCAGGCTGGCGGAATCGACCGAGTTGCCGCAGCCGGTGACGTTGACATAGTCCGCGCCGTTTTCGCCAAACTGATGCCGGTAGTAGCTGTGATCATCGAGCCCGCGAAACATCAGCGAGGGGCCGTGTTCATTGCCTTCGGCGGTGTGATTGTATACGACATCCAGGATGACCTCGATGCCGGCGGCGTGCATGGCCTTGACCATGGCCTTGAACTCGCGCACCTGCTCCTGCGGATCCGTGGCGGCGGCATAGGTGTTGTGCGGGGCGAAGAAGCCGATGGTGTTGTAGCCCCAGTAGTTGGTGAGATCACGGCCCAGCAGGAAGCCGTCGTCCAGATGCTGATGCACGGGCAGCAGCTGCACGCTGGTGATGCCGAGATCCCGCAGGTAGGAGGTGACGGCGGGATGCGCGAGACCGGCATAGGTGCCGCGCAGCTTGGCCGGCACGTCCGGGTGCGTTTGGGTGAAGCCCTTCACATGGAGCTCGCAGATCACGGTGTCCTGCCAGGGCACGCGGGGTTTGGCATCGCCGGTCCAGTCGAAGGATTCATCGATCACCACGCTTTTCAGGGCGTGTGAGCCGTTGTCGATGCATCCCAGGGAGTGCCGTGGATCGGGCAGCGTGCGCATGTGCTCGGCCTCGTCCGGAGTGCCGTGGATGGCACGGGCGTAGGGGTCGAGCATGAGCTTTTTGGCATTGAAGCGCATCGCGTTTTGAGGCAGCCACGGGCCGTGGGCGCGATAGCCGTAGAGCGCGCCTGCTTTGACGCCGCGCACGGTGGCATGCCAGAGATCGCATTCGGCGCGCTGCATGCGTACGCGTGCGGTCTCGCGGGTGGGGTCCTTGGGATCGAAGAGGCAGAGGTCCATGGCCACGGCGTGGCGGGAGTGCACCACGAAGCGGGTGCTTTCACGCAGCAGCGTGACGCCGGGAGTCAGTGGCTCTCCGCTGATTTCGAATGAAACGGGGGAGGGGGCGTCTGGGACGGCCGCACGAGCAGGGAGCGGGGGCGTGGACATCCGGGCAAATTTGCGTTTCAAGCTTGTGAGCAAAGGTTGCATGAGACCCACAACGCACAACGTTTGCCATGCCGCCATGATTTATCGCCATTTTCTTGTCCTTTTTCTTGTCATCTGCTCCTCCTGGGCTCACGCCCTCAAGCCGGCGGACCCGGCGCGTTTTGAAAAGGCCATCCTGGCCTTTGAAGCGGAGGATGCCGCCAAGGCACCGCCGAAGGATGTGACGGTGTTTGTGGGTGCCTCCAACATCCGCCGCTGGCAGTCGCTGCCGGAGAGGTTCAAGAAAACGCCGCTGCTCAATCGCGGCTTTGGCGGCTCGCAGCTCAGTGACGTGGCGTTCTTCGCGGAGCGCTGTGTCATCAAATACAAGCCGAAGCAGGTTTACCTCAATGCCGGTGGCAATGACCTGCATGCCGGAAAGACACCGGAGGAGGTACTGGCGGCGTTTGAGGACTTCGTGACAAAGGTGCGCACAGCGCTGCCAAAGACTGCGATTTCCTTCATCTCCATTCCACCTTCACCTTCGCGCTGGGATGAAGTGGAGCAGGTCAAAAAGGCGAATGCGCTCATTGCCGCGTCCTGCGAAAAGAAGGGCGTCGTTTTCATTGATGTGTTCTCATTGCTCCTCGGTGCGGATGGCCAGCCCCGTCCTGAGCTTTACTTGGAGGACAAGCTGCACTTCAGCGAGGCCGGTTACGATGTCGTGACCTCCGCCATCCGCTGGCAGAAGGACATTCTGGCCTTTGCGAAGAAGGATGCGGAAAAGGCGCCGCCGGAGAATCCCATCGTGTTCACCGGCAGTTCCAGCATCGTGAAGTGGAAGAGCCTGGCGGAGGATTTCCCCGGACTGCCGGTGATGAATCGCGGCTTTGGCGGCTCAGAGGTGTTTGATTCCTTCAACTACGCGCACCTGACCGTGATCAAGTACAAGCCCCGGCAGGTGGTGATGTATGCGGGTGGCAACGACATCAATGCCGGCAAAACCCCGCAGCGGGTGTTTGCGGATTTCAAAGCCTTCGTGGCCAAGGTGCACGCGGCGCTGCCGGAGTGCCGCATCTGCTACATCTCGAACGCGCCGAATCCGAAGCGCTGGAGCCTGATCGACAAGATGATCGAGGCCAGCCGTCTGGTGGAGGAGTACACGAAGACCGACAAGCGGCTGCAGTTCATCAATGTGTATCCGCACATGCTCGGGGCTGATGGGAAGCCGAAGCCGGACATCTTTGTGGAGGACCAGCTGCACATGAATCCGAAGGGGTATGTGATCTGGAAGGCCGTGGTGGGGCCGTATTTGAAGTAGGGTGGGGAGGTTTCGGATGGCAGAGCCATCCCTGCTTGCAGCGAGGGGTTGATCGGAGCGACACCCCTCGTTCAAGAGGATAGGTTTCCTCAGAAGCTAGGCATCGCGTAGTGATGCCAGCACTTGCGTCGTATCCGCGTCGTTTCTTCCCTGTGCAGTTCTGCCGTGCCGAGACGCTGGCGGGTGGCGAGCGCTGGGCGGCTTGCGCTGGCATCGCTACGCGATGCATGAGCATTGAGGTGTGACGTTGATCTGGAATCGAGGGGTGTCGCTTCGCTCAACCCCTCGCTACAGGCTTTGATGGCTCCGCCATCAGCCAGGAAGACTGCCTTGTTTGTGCAACGGCTCTTCCGGGGTGTGTGTTTTGAAAATCAACGTAAAGACGCAACCTCACACCAGCCCCTCCTTCACCGCCTTGGCAATCGCGCTGCCACGGCTGCGCACCTGGAGCTTCACGTATACGCTGCGGATGTACTCATCCGCCGTGTAGTAGCCGATGCCGAGTTGGGCGGCGGCGTCTTTGATGGTGCTGCCGCTGACGAGGAGCTTCAAGATGTCCAGCTCACGCGGGGTGAGGCCGTAGTCCTTGTGCGGTACGTTGGCCTTGGAGAACATTTCCAGCACGCGGCGTGCGATGTGGGGATTGATCGGCGAGCCGCCTGCGGCAGCGCTGCGAATGGCGGCGGCGATGTCCTCGGTGTTGGACGTCTTTAAAAGATACCCGGCGGCACAGGCGCAGATGGCGCGGAAGATTTTGTCGTCCTCTTCAAACACGGTGAGGATGACGATGGCGGTATTTGGCGCAAGTTGGCGCAGGCGTGTGATGCCTTCGATGCCATTCATGCCCGGCAGGCCGACATCCAGCAGGAGCACCTGAGGCGCAGGCTCCGTGGTGAGCGCGGCAAAGGCGTCCTCACAGGCGGTGAAGCGCTGCGTGCAGGAGATGCCGTCGAGCCGGTTCAAGGCCCGGACGAGACGCTCGCCGTAAGTCTTGTGATCTTCGATGATCCAGAGGTGGATGGTTTCAGGCATGGGGTGTGGGTGATTGATTTTGGGCCGGGGCTTCGCGCTTCAGCTGATCTAGCACGGCCTGGCGCACGACTGAGCGCACGTGCTTTGTTGTGAGCGATGACTTCGTCGGAGCACTGAACTCCGGCCGTTTGAGGAGGACATGAATCATGGCCGCAGCCGGAGTCCAGTCTGCAGATTTGAGCGCATCTTTGAATCCTGCGACATGGGTGCCATGTTGGGCCGTGGGCATGCCGTTGCACCAGGAGCGCCAGTGGCAGGTTTTGGCGGTTCCGAAGGCTGCTGCATTGATATGCACATCCTCCAGTTCCACGTTCAGTTTAAAAGCTGACTGATCAGTGCTGGTGAAGGCGTCATCCTTTTCTGAAGAGTCAAACTCAGCGAGGTCAAGCAGCCCGCCCGGTGCGTGAAACGTCTCTTCTTGAAGTCCTAACATCACACCTGGAAACAGATGGGCGGTGTCGAAGAGCCTGCGTCTCACCATCGACCATCGAGGGGCCTGTGCAGACATCACTTCCGCGTCAGGCACAAAGGTGATGCTGGTTCCGCGTGCGGATGACTTTGTTTTTCTCAGAGGGGCGGCAGCATGCCCCTTTTCAAAGCGTTGCTCAAAGCGAAATCCGGCACGGTGAGAGACAACCTCAACGACGCTCGACAAGGAGGACACCACGATCAGTCCGACGCCTCCGGCATTCAGATGGACGTGGGGGCTGTGTCCGTCTGCTGTTGGTGTGGCATGGAGTTCGGTGAAATAGGTTTCCGCCAGCGTCTTGTTCCCTGCGGCAGGCACATCGAATGGCAGTCCTTCGCCATTGTCGGCGACACAGATGGAATGGTCATCATGCCAGGAGACTCCTATGCGGTCAGCCTTTCCTGCGAGGTATTGGTCCAGGCCGTTGGCCACCAGTTCATGAATCAGGTGCTCCACGCCGCGCGGCCCTGCATCGCCGATGTACATGCCGGGTCTTTGACGGATCATTGCAGCGATGTCAGAGGAGGGTGAACTCATGAGGTGGTGATGCGCAGGAATGTGCCGCCTCAGGCATGCAGCGGAAGAGTGAGAGTTAAAACAGTGCCTTGGGGCGATGACGTGATGTCGGTGCTGCCTTGGTGTTTGGCAGCACGGCGATGCAGATTGGTGAGGCCCATGCCGGTGTGTTTGGCGGTGGTGTCGAAGCCGTGGCCGTTGTCGCGGATGGTGAGGATGATGTCGTTGTGCATCTGCTTGAGCGTGATGTGCACCTCCGTGGCGGCGGCGTGGCGTGTGATGTTGTGCAGGGCTTCTTTGAACATCAGCATGAGGTCGCGCTGGCGGTCCACGGAGAGGCGGTGGGTCTGGGCGTGGTCGTCGAGATCAAGCGTGTGTTGGATGCCGCGCAGCATGCGGTCGGCGGTTTCGCGCAGGAGGGTGGGCAGGTCGTCGGTGCCGTAGCGTTCGCTCTGCATGAGGCGCGTGATGTCGCGCATGGCGTCCACGGTTTCAGCGGCGATGTCTTTGATGTCGGTCAGATCCTCGCGTGACTGAGGGCTTTGTCCGCCCTCTGCGAGAAGATCCTGCGCGATGAGGGCGATGCTCCCGAGGCTGCTGCCGATCTCGTCATGCAAATCCTGCGCGATGCGCTCGCGCAGGCGTTCGAGTTCTCCGCGCCTGATGCGCCGCTGACGCTGCAGCCACAGGAGCAAAGCGATGACGCCTGCCACGGCCACGCCGATGAGCAGCCCGAGGGCGTTCTTTTGCCAGTGCTGCGTGAGGGTTTCGCGCTTCTTCTCGATCACTCCAAGCTGGTGCTCCACCTCACGTCGCTGCGAAAGGTCCGACAGCCAGCCGGACCAGTCCACGATGTCCGCACCGCTGGCGAAGCCATCCACAAGCGCTGAACGCGACCAGCCGTTTTGTTCCGTGGAATTGGGGGAATTCACATCGCAGCCGGTGGCGATGTTTTTGCCTTCGGACCAGATCTGCATCTCGGCCATGGCGAGGACGACGGAGCCGTTGCTCACATGCGGATCGAGAACCTGCAGGCGTATAAAGCGTGCGCGATGCGCGCCGACGAGGGTGACCACATTGTCTCCTGGAAGGGCGTTGTAGCTGCCGGACTGGGGCGTGGGCAGGAGGCGCGGCTCTTCATTGTCCTCTTCGCGCAACTCGATCTGATAGCGCACCGGGAAGCCGTAGCCATGGCTGTGGGAGAACTGAGGCGGGTGAGATGGAAAGAGGCGGATCTCGTCGATGGGCCTGACGGTGCCGAGATCAATTTCCACCCAGGGGTTGTCGTAAGGGCGGCCTTCGCTGGTGGGCACGCTTCGAAAGCCCAAGGTGGGGCTGCGTTGCGTGCCGAGGGGCGGGCCGAGCACGGTGTGGCCGTCCACGAGATTGATGCGGCCCCAGTCGGGGCGTGTGCCTTGGCTGCTGCTGGCACGCACGGCATTGGGGCCGATGGCTTCCAGGCGTGCGCCGAGGTTTTGCTTTCCCTGCAGCAGCATCACTTCGCCCAAGGCGCAGAAGCTGCGTTCGCCGGTGGTGCACAGCCGCGTCGCGGTGATGCGTACTTTTTGCGCCATGCGTCCGCCTGCGGGTATCACCACGGGGAGCAGGCCTGGATTGGGGAAATCGGCGTCGGTGTAGTCGGCGATGATGGTGCGCTCATTGTCCTCGCCTTCATCCAGCAGCTCGACGTAAAAGCGGATGGGGAAGCCGTAGCCTTTGCCCACGGCAGCACCGTTCGGTGGCGGGGCGATGAGCACCACGGAATCAATCTGCTGCGCCTGCCCGAGATTCAGCTCCACCCATTCGGCTTTGTCTTGGGAGGATGAGTACTCGCTGTGCCAGCCCAGGCGCTGAGTGAGCTGCACTTCCGGTGCTGCGGGCATGGCGCTGAGCTTTTCCTGCAACGCCGTGCGCTCTGCTGCAAGAGCCCGCATTTCGGGAATCCATGATGAAAGCTCGCCATGGGCTGTCCCGCCCCACAGCATGAGGAGAACACCAAGGCATGGATGGAGGAGGTGACGCACCGTGAAGGGAGCCTAGCGAGGAGGGTGCCGCCCTGCCACCGCCTTCTGCTGCCGCAGGGTCCCCCGAACATTCGGGGGAGCTGCACAAAGCTTTGCGGGGCACCGTTTGAACTCAAGACCGATGACACGCTTCCTGCTTCCTGCGCTAACCGCTTCTGCACTTCTGACCTCCCATGCTGCCATGGGGGCTGAATCGCGTGATCTGACCGGCCTTGTGCGCCCCTTCTTTGAGCAGCACTGCAACAGCTGCCACGGCACCAAGAAGCAGAAGGGGGATCTGCGCGTGGACAATCTCATCGTGGACCTGCAGTCGCCGAAGATCATGGGGCATTGGGAGGAGATCATGAGCCGCATCAATTCCGGTGACATGCCACCGGAGGATGAGGCCAGGCCGAAACCGGAGGAGATTTCCAAGGTGGCCGACTGGATCCTGCTGCAACTGCGTGAGGCCGAAACCGTGCGCCAGTCTTCGGCGGGCGAGCGTGTGGCCTTTCGCAAGCTGACGCGTGATGAGTATGGCAACACCGTGCGCGATTTGCTGGGGGTGAACTTTGACGTCAAAGCACCGAGCGGACTGCCGGAGGACCCCGATTGGAAAGGCTTTGAACGCATCGGCTCCGTGCTGACGCTTTCGCCTGCGCACATTGAGAAATACTTGTCCGCTGCGGATGCGATTCTCGATGAAGCGCTTTCTTTGCGGCCAGAGCCGAAGCGCGAGGTGATCCGCTGGGAGGCCTTCGACATGCGTTGGAAGGGTTTTAAAGAGGAGTATCAGGCGCGTGGCATTGCCGACAAGGTGCGCATCGAGATTGTGCCGAGGAACTACACGACGGATTCCTGGAACATCGAGATCAAGACCACGGGCGACTACCTGCTGCGGCTGAAGCTCAGCGGTCTGCGCCCCGCAGGCGGGCGTGCGCCGCGCCTGAAGGTGTATCTGTCGAGCATCAACACCACGTTGATCGAGCAGGACATCGATGCGCCGGAAGACAAGCCGATCATCGTGGAGGCACGTGTGCATCTGGTGGCGGGCAAGTATCCGGTGCGCATCATCAACTCCGTGCCGGGGCCGAATCCCGAAGGCCGGCGCTCGCGCCACAGCGGCACGCCGAATGCCTTTACCAACACTCGCAGCCGCGTGCCGTGGCAGCTCAAGCTCACGGATGATGACTTCAAACCGATCCAGCCGACGCTGATCGTGGACACCGTGGAGTGGGATGGACCCATCGTGGATTCTTGGCCGACGAAGGCGCATCAGAAAATCTATGTGAGCAAAGATGCGCGGGAAATCCTGACGCAGTTTGCCACACGTGCCTGGCGCAGGCCGGTGCAGGCGAAGGAGATCGAGCGGCTGATGCAGCCCGTGAACAAGTCGCTGGAGCTAGGCGATTCGTTTGAGGTGGCAGTGAAGAACGGGCTCATCGGCGTGATGTGCGCGAAGAGCTTTCTTTATCTGGAAGAAGGCGATGCCGCGAAGGCTGCGCCGACGCTCAGCGATTACGAGCTCGCCTCCCGGCTTTCTTATTTCTTGTGGAGCTCGATGCCGGATGAGCACCTGCTGGATCTCGCCAAGAAGGGGATTTTGCGCGATGCGAAGACGCTGCGCGCCGAAGTGCAGCGCATGCTTGCCGATCCCAAAGCGCAGGAGTTTGCCGACAGTTTCCCGCGCCAGTGGCTGCAACTGCGCAAAGTGGGCATGTTCCCGCCGGACAAGGAACTGTATCCCGACTACGACGAGAACCTGGAGCAGAGCATGGTGGCGGAGACGCTGGGCTTCTTCAAGGAAGTGCTGAAGCGCAACGGCAGCTTGCGCGAGTTTCTCGACTCCGACTGGTCGATGATCAATGAGCGCCTGGCCATGCACTACGGCATTGAAGGCGTTCGTGGGGATCAATTGCAACGCGTGGTGCTGAAGCCGGAGGATCACCGTGGTGGATTGCTCACGCAGGCTTCGGTGCTCAGCCTCACCTCCGACGGCACGCGGCATCGCCCGGTGCATCGCGGTGTGTGGATGCTGGAGTCCATCATCGGCAGGCCGCCACCGCCCCCGCCCGCCAACGTGCCTGCGCTGACCACGCCGGATGCGAAGGCCAAAAAGACCACCGTGCGCGAAAAGCTGGAGCTACATCGCTCCGACCCGAACTGCACAGCCTGCCACAACAAGATCGATCCCCTCGGCATCGCCTTTGACAACTACGACGCCATCGGCCGCTGGCGCACTGTGGAGACGATCAAGGACGGCACCGGCGACAACCCGGCGCTGGACCCCAGCGGCGTGCTGCCGGATGGGCGCGTGTTTGCCGACTCGGTGGCGTTGAAGAAGATCCTGCTCGACGATCAGGACAAATTTGCCGCTGCTGTCACGGACAAGCTCGCCACCTATGCCCTTCGCCGTGGCATGACCTTCTCAGATCGCGAAGAGCTGAAACGCATCGCGGAATCATCCAAGGCCGACGGCTACAAGCTGGCCTCCCTCATCGAATCTCTCGTCACCAGTCCGCTGTTTTTGAAACGTTAACCTTCATCGCCATGAGCAACATCCAATCCCAACGCTGGCTTATCAACCGCCGCCACTTTTTGCGCGGACTCGGCACCACCATGGCGCTGCCGCTGCTGGATGCCATGGTGCCATTGCGCGCCAGTGCTGCTGCAACGGCCAAGCCGCGCCGCAGTGTGTTTGTGTACATCCCCAACGGCGTGAACGGCATGACGTGGCAGTGCACGAAGGCCGGGCGGGGCTATGAGCTTTCGCCCTCGCTGAAGCCGCTGGCGAAGCATCAGGAGGATTTCACGGTGTTCAGCGGGTTGCATCATCCGAACGGTCTGGGGCAGGCACATGTGTGCGCGGATACGTGGCTCACAGGTGCGAAGATCGATGCGCAGGGTGGACGCAAATACGAAAATACCATCTCCTGCGACCAGATGATGGCCGAGGTGGGGGGGCAGCAGACGCGCTTCAATTCGCTGGAGCTTTCCATCTCCACGGGCACCGGGCAGCCCTTCAACTCGAACACGCTGGCCTTCTCGCGCGATGGCGTGCCGCTGCCGGCGGACGACAATCCGAAGATCATTTTCAATCGCCTCTTTGGCGAGGAAGTGGGTGGCATTGGAGCGCAGCGTGCACGGCTTACCAAACGCCGCAGCGTGCTGGATGCGGTGCTCGATGATGCGAAGTCACTGCGGCTGGCGCTGGGCACGGATGACCGCACGAAGCTGGACGAGTACATGCACGCCGTGCGTGACGTGGAGCAGCGCACCGAGCGTCTGGACGCGTGGCTGGACATTCCGAAGCCCGTGGTGGAAAAGAATCTGGCCGCGCCCTTCCAGCGCGATGTGCCGAAGGCGCAGGCCGGGGAATACTGGCGCACGATGTTTGACCTCATCGTGCTGGCGCTGCGCACGGACATGACGCGCGTGGTCACCTACATGAATGGCAGCGAGGGCAATGGTCTGGCCATTCCGGAGATCCAGATCACGCAGGCGCGGCACAATCTTTCCCATCACAATGGCGATCCGGTGGTGCTTGATCGCCTCGCCAAGAGCGATGCCTTCATCATGCAGCAGTTTGCGCATTTCCTCGATGAGCTGCGTGCGGTCAAAGACGGCGATGAACCGCTGCTGGACCGCACGATGGTGCTCTTTGGCAGCGGCATGAGCTACGGCCACAGCCACTGCAACAGCAACCTGCCCATGCTCCTCGCGGGCGGCAAGGGGCTCGGCCTGAAACACGGCCAGCACCTCGACTACAACAGGCCGCGTCTCAAAGAAGACTACACCCTGAGCTATGACGAATGGCGCAGCCTCTGCGGCAAGCCGAAGGACGGCAATGCCCGCGTCAGCAACCTGCTGGTGACCATGCTGCAAAAGATGGAGGTCAATGCCGAGACCTTCGTGGACAGCCTCGGGCCGGTCAGTGAGATCGTGTGATCGTAAACGCTGCCAAACCCTGCACTCTTTTTCCCAACCACTCTACATGAAACCAACCCTCTCATTCATCACTCTGCTGTCTTTCGCGGCAGTCATTCCCACCCTTGCTCTGGACCCCCATGTCGAAGCCGTCACCAAGATTGTTGAAGGCGCGAAGGGCAAGGTCGAAAAGACGGAGGACGGCCAGAGCTTGAAGCTGGTTGATCTCGCCGTGCCAAATACGGGGCCACATGACCACCGGAAGGAAGATCCGTATGATGCCGCCTTTTTTGAGCATCTCGGCCACATCACCACGCTGGAGTCGCTGAATGTCATTTCCACCAAGTTCAATGACGAGTGGATGCCGAACATCGCGAAGCTCACCAACCTCAAGACCCTGCGGTTCACCAACAACGGCTCGCTGACGGATGCGGGCATGGTGCAGCTTGCGGGATTGAAGAATCTTGAGTCCTTCTCGTTCGTCGGCACCAAGATCACCGGGCGCGCTTATGCGAAATTTGAGGGCTTCACCAAGCTGATCAAGGTTAGCCATCGTGGCAGCAGCATCGACGACGAGGGTTTGAAGGAGCTGTGCGACCACCTGCCGAATCTCGAAAGCATCAGCCTCGCGCATGCGAAGTTCACGGATGTTGGAGCACCGAATCTGGCCAAGCTGACGAAGCTCAAGGGACTGGAACTCGGCGCGCATGCGACGCCTGCAGCGCTGAAGAACATCAATGCGCTGCCGCTTGAATCTTTGCAGCTTGGCGAAGGTTTCGACAAATCCGAGTCGCTGCCCATCGTGAAGGAGATCAAGACGCTGAAGCGCCTGACGCTGACGAACTGCAAGACCACCACGGACGACGATCTCAAGGTGCTGGCCACGATGACGCAGCTCGAATCCCTCGAACTTGGCAGCCCTGCCATGCCGGAAGAACGCCTGCCGCTGTTGCAAGGCTTCACCTTCCTCAAGGAGCTGAAAATCATCGACCGTCAGAAGGGCTATCCGCCGGAAACGGAGACCAAGATCAAGGCGCTGCTGCCGAAGGTGGACGTGAAATTCAAGTGATCCGATTCAACCGAACGCCCATGCGACTTCTCTGCGTCCTCCTCTTTGCCTCCGCCTTGTCCCTGTCTGTGGCCAAGGCGATGGAGTTTCCATCGCCCAATGATGCCAAGCGCATTCACGGGGAGTTGGTCAGCGTGGACTTCATTCTTCGAAAAGGGGAGTTCCGCGCAGATGATGGCAAACTGATGCCGTTCTCCATGCCGCCGTATGCGATCATGAAGTACAAGGGCGTGGAGGCGGATCTGCGCGAGGTGCCACTGGGAACGAAGATGACCTTTCTGATGCTGCCGGATGCGGCGGGGCAGCTTACACACCTTGTCAACACGGATGACGGCGAGTCTGCCGATGCGGCGCAGTTGAAGAAGTTCCGCGAGTTCACTGAGAAGCGCGGCATTGCCGGGTGGATCGACAAGACGCAGGGCAATACGGTCACGGTGACCTTTTTCAGCGGTGATCCCGCCGCGTTTCAAGCTGCGTATGGTGAACTGCTTGTCGTGGGCAAAAGTGGCAAGCTCTGTGTGGCAAACGACGAACTGCGCACGTGGAATCCGGGTGTGGATGGGGAGGGCAGTTCCATCACGGAGGTGAACAAGGTGCCCACCGATTACTTCGGCAGCAGCGGCGTGCAGGTGACGCTGAAAGTGAGCAACATGCTCGAAGGCTTCCGCCGTGGCCGCGTTGTGCGCGTGTTTCTGGCGGGATGGAAGGTGCAGGATCAGTTTTATGGCGAGAGCCTGATGGGCTACGGCTTTGGCCGCATGCTGAATCAGGAGTTGGTCGAGAACGTCGCCAAGGAATACCCTGAGCAGTTCCCTTTCCGCACGGATTTCAGCAATGCGCAGCTGCCGTGGTATCAGCTCAAGGATGAGGTGAAGCCGCCGCCCTTTTCCGAGCACGTGGTTTATGGACAGCTTGTGGAGGCCGACGCCAAGACTGGCAGCGGGAAGTTCATCACCGAGCTTACCGGAGAGGTTGTGATCTTCACGCTCATCAAGCATCACACCTTGAAATATCTCGGTGCTGATCCTCAGTTTGCCCAGCTGCCCACCGGACAGCGCTACCGTTTTCATCTCTATCAGGACGCGAAAGGTGCCTTCAGCCGAGCGAGCTTCATCAGCGATGACTTCAGCCACGTCAGCGCGAATGCCAGCACGGCACGCGTCACTGCCATTCACGGGGACCGTATCCACGTCGCCTGGCAGCTGCCGCTGGTGAAGGACTACAATGGCGACATGCAGCGCCCGCAGGACATCGGCAGCTGCATCGTCTTGGTGAATGATGCCACCCGCGTGTGGAAAGCAGACCAGCAGGTAAAGCTGGCGGATCTGAAAGCGGGTGATGTGCTGCTTTTTAACCGCACCGCAGAACTGCCCGGCAAGCCCTCACTCTGCACCGATATTTGGATCGGCGAGGAGACGCACAAGCTGGTGACTGAGAAGCAGCGCAAGCCTGCGGTGGCAAAGAAGTAAAGCATGCCTTATGGCCCTTGGAGAAATACTCCGCTGGGCATCGAGAGAGGCGTCAGCAAAGTGGTCCGCACAGTCCTCTGTGCGGCGTGCAAGAGTCTCTTGATTCACTGCTCAGAAAAAGCCGCCAAAGAGTCAATGCTGTCAGCCTTGCATGGAGCTGGGGGATGGCGGAGCGCCGCACAGGGGATTGCCTTCGGCGCGCTTCGCGAGGTGCGGACCACTATCCAGAGCCAGCCTTTGGCTGCGCTAATCTGCAAAGCACAGGCACCCGTTACTTGGCGCCTTCATCCTTCTTCGCATTCTCATCGCGGCGGTGCAGGGGACGCACCCAAATGTTGCGGTAGCGGGTCGGGTTGTGATGGTCTTGGAGGGCGAAGCCGAACTCCTGCACCTTCGTTTCGAGCGGAGCGGCGTGTTGAACGATGACGCCATTGTGCAGCACGGTGATGCGGGCGGGCTGGATCACAGTGCCCTTGTCATCGAGCTGCGCGCATTCGCAGATGATGTCGTAGCTCTGCCATTCGCCGGGCTTGCGGCTGGCGTTCACGAGCGGGGGATAGTTGTTGTAGATCGCTCCGGCCTGACCGTCGGGATAGGTGTCGTTTTCATAGGAGTCGAGCACCTGCACCTCGCCCCAGCCATGGATGAGCACACCGCTGTTGCCACGGCCCTGGCTCTTGCCCATCAACTCTGCGGGCGTGGCCCATTCGAGGTGGATCTGGCAGGAGCCGAATTTGTCCTTGGTATCGATGTCGCCGCCCTTGGGCTTGATCTCAGCGTAGCCGTTTTCGATCTTCCAGTTGGGCACGTCGCTTTGATCCTTGTCATCCTTGCGCGGCTTGCGGATGAACTTGGAGAGGTCCTTGCCATCGAAGAGAACGACGGCGTCACTGGGTGCTGTCGTTGCCGTCGGTGGAGTGATCACCGTGGGCCGTGGCCGCTGCATGTCGCCCTGCCGGTAGATGCCACCGGGAGTGAAGGGCTTTTCTTTTTTGGGTTCAGCCGGCTTCGCGGGTTCGGCGGCGGAGGCGAGAACGGCGAAGAGAGGAAGGGTGAGAAGGATGCGATGCATAGCAATAGATAGACTTTAACGCGAGGCTGAGAAATGCTGTTTCAGCCGACTTGACGTATATAGGTCAGGGCTTCAGCTTCGTGGCGTGAACAATACACTTGTTGGCAAATTGATTGTTGCGTCTCTGTTCTTGTTATCCTGTGGTCGCGCCATCAAAAACGAAATCGCACCGATAGAGATCATGAAACCTGAAGAACGAGTGGAGGCTTACATCCGTGACTGGCACAAATGCTGGTTAAAGCAAGGCAATGGCAGTCCTCCGACACCCACAATGATGATGAACATGGCGTTCCTTATTCAATGGGAAACAGCCATCGCAGAGATTGGTGTTGTCCATTGGATTGACAGTTCCGGCAACTCGTCCGGAATTTCAATACCTCCAGAACACGATCCTGAGGTTGAGAAGGTAGTCACAGTTGCCGTGAATGGTGACGCTGCCAAAGTCGAGACCAAGCGTAAGGACGACTCCTTTTACAAAATTCACTGAATACAGTCTTGTTCGTGAGAGAGACACATGGAAGATCAGCTCCAAGCTGGACTTTTACGATGAAGAAACGGCGTCTGCTTTCAATGCCATTGATTTGGAGTCTTGGCTGGCCAAAGCGTCGGAAAGTTGCAATCCGCCTCCGTCAGAGTCCGGAGACAGCCCAAACTGTAATATTTTGTTTAAAGCGGGACAGGTTCTCAAAGGCGATGCCATGTCCGCCCCTGCCGCAGTGGAGATCAGGCGGGCGGGTAGTATTTCACTTCCCAGCGGTTCACTTGTGGTGCGTGATTTTAGCTATTCTCCAGAAGACGCAAGACCGCTGTCTCTCAAGGTCGCTCCGGGGGAATATGAGGTGGAGGTGGCCATTCTCGAAAACACTATCGCCGCAGTTCGGGTTCTAATTGATCCTAGCGGACAAGAACCCTTCCTTTACCGTCGTGCAGTCACAGTTGATGGCGATAGTTCCACAATTGGAGTTGATGCTGGGAATGTATGCATCTGCGATGCGAGAGCATTTATGTCCGGTACTAAGCGTGGGTATGAGCGAGATTATAACGCATGGGTCAATTCGACAATGAGGCGAACCAAAAGAGATGATATTTCTTCTTTAAAATTGAATGGCAGTGCAAATCCAAACGCTGTTGTCGTAGGCAGTGGACATGGCGATGGCGGCTATCCCGCATTCTGGATGTTTGATACTCGCGGTAAGCCAGTGGCGCTGATCGTTGACTTCCAGATTGCTGCGAAATTCCTCACACGCAAGGTGCGCGTTCCATGGACGGCAGGAGTTTCAGGCATTGTGCTGGATGAAACAAAATCGGGAGGCCCTCGCGTGCGCATCAGTGTCGATGACGGTGTTGCAGTGTCGGGTGCTTCGGTGAAAATTATCCGCTGGCTGGACCGAATAGGGACCGTGGTCGGGGATAATTCATCCGTAGGATCATGGGATTCAGGAAAAGAAAATGGTTGGTATGTCGAACTGGCGAAATTCACGCACAGCGCCGTAGAGATGGAACTGGAGTATTACACGGGTTATCGCAACGGGCCTTAAACTGTCAGGTGGTCGATGGTTTCAACCCGGAGCATGCAATAGAGGCGGAGCGGAAGGCGCAAAAGGTTGAACCATCAGGGGATTGACGCATGTGGCACACTCACCGTCATGGTGAACCTGCCCATTGAATACTCTGACAAGCCGGTGACGCCCTTTGGCGGCATGGCGCTGAT
>CALRWM010000080.1:0-26716 GCA_943371875.1 Prosthecobacter debontii
CTGTTAATCCTGTCCATCCACTCACCACTCCACTACTCCCTCTGAACCTTCAAATGCGCGAACGCCTTTTCCGGCGCCTCAAATTCCACCCCCTCCGCCTTAGCCCCATCCTTCGCCAGGCCCAGGCCCTCAAACACGATCGTGTCATCCGCGCCCACCCCCTCGCTCACCACAAACAAATTCTCCAGCTCCGCAGAAATCTTGATCTCCCGCTGCTTCATCACCTGATCCTTCCCCACCACATACACATAGTGGTGCCCACGTTTTTCAAACGTCGCCTGCTGCGGCACCAGCACCGCCTGCCGGATGGTTTTCCACACGCGGATGATCCCGCTCTCACCATTCCTCAGCAGCCCCGTCGGGTTCGCAAAATCCGCACGCAAAGGCGTCATCCCGCTCTGCGCGTCCACCTTTCCCTCAGTCACGTTAAGACTCCCCGGCTGATCGAAAACCCTGCCATTCGCCAGCACCAGCGTCACCTGCTTGGTCTGCTCCGGCTGTCCCTGAGCCGCATACTCCCGGTATTCCGCCTCAGACACATTAAAAAAGGCCCTCATCTCGCTGTTGTCTGTCAGCGTCGTCAGCACAGCGTCCTGATCCACCAGGTTCCCTTCCGGCAGCAGCAGGCGGCCCATCAGTCCTGAAAACGGCGCTTTGATCGTGTTCGTGCCCTCATCACTCTGCGCCACCTTCACCAGCGCCAGTTTCTCATCCCACCGGTCCTTGGCCTCTCTCAGTTCCTGATCCGTGGCCTGCTGGTTCTTCAGCCGCCGCTCCGTGTTTTCAAAGACCGCCTTCGCCACCTCCGCCACAGCCTCCGCACGGTTCAGCGTTATCCTGCTGCTCCCCGGCACAATCTTGAACAACACATCGCCAGCATTCACATGCTGGCCCTCCTTCAAATCACCCGTCTTCAGATACCCGCGCTCCGGCGCAGTCACCTTGATGTTTTTGCACGAGTTGATCTGGCAGCCATACTCACGCGAGATCGTGGTGTCCTGCTGCAGCGGGTGCGTCAGCACCATCACCTCCGTATGCCCGCCCTTCTTGGAATCGCACGCGCCCAGCGTGAAAGCCGCCATCAAACACACTCCCATCTGAAACACCCGCATGGCCACCTGGACCCTCCGCTCTTCACAAGTTTCAGTGAATTCAAACAACCTCACAACAGCGGATCGGGGACTGCATATCATAAGAGGCACGATACTAGACACCACCTTTTTAAAGTAAATCCAAGTTACATGGGTATATGTCCTAGACCTCATGGAGCACCTATGGAAACCAGCCAATCTATATAACTCAGAGTGTGTAAATAGGCTCACAGCCTATCTGCTTATAAGCATTCGTACTTGCCGAAGCGATCAGAAGCTATCCAAGTCAATCCCACTAAATCCAGCAAACCTTCGATCATAAAATCAGAGTCCCTCAAAAACCAGATTTCCGCATCTCACTGGCCCAGCCCTCCCATATGGACTGCGGTCACGGAGTGAGGGACGAACGCAGCTACCGCTTTCGCCGTCCTCGGTGGCACACGCATACCAGCAACCACTCGAATGCGGCAGCCGACAACCCCTCTACAGCCCCGTCACACTAAGCCAACCATCAGACGCACGAAATCGGCATCTAATCGCAGCCCCATTTCGACTGCGGTTGCGCAAACGGGAACAAACGCAGTCCCCGCCTCTCCCCATCCAGCATCCGCCATCCAGCCTACACCCCCACCATCTCCTCCGCTTCCTCCTCCTCACCCGCCTCAGACGCCACCACCGGCGCAGGCAGCCCCAGCGGCCGGTTGCTGATGTCTCTCACGTCCATGCTCACGTCCGTACCCTTCGGCTCACGTCCCGTCAGGCGGCAGAAGTCATGATAACTGAGCACCTCAAACGTCCGGTCCAGATGCTCCACCACCACCGTCATGCTCTCCACCCAGTCGCCCGAGTTCAGGTAGTGCACATCCTCGATCATCTTGTCCGCCGGCGTGTGGATGTGTCCGCAGATGATGCCGTCGCAGCCCTTCCACTTTGCCAGCTTCTGCAGCTGCTCCTCATAGCGCCCTACAAAGCTCACCGCACCCTTCACCTTCATCTTCACCCAGCGGCTCAGAGAAAACGCCTCCTTGTTCCGCCAGCGCAGCCACGCGTTGTACGTCCGGTTCAGGCGCAGCAGCAGCTCATAGCCCACCGCCCCCACCTTCGCCAGCCACACGTGGTTCGTCGTCACATGGTCAAACCCATCCCCATGCACCACCAGGTAGCTCCCGTGCGGCGACTCATGAATGTGCTCCTCCACCAGCGACAGACCCGCCAGCTTGAACGGCAGAAACTTCTCCAAAATATCATCATGGTTCCCGCGCAGGTAGATCACCTCCGTGTCCTCCTTCTCCATCTTTTTCAGCACCGTCCGCACAAAGTGCGTGTGCTCCTGCGTCCAGCGCCCCGAACCGCTCAGCGCCCACGCATCGATAATGTCACCATTGAGAACCAGCTTCTCGCACTTGCAGTGCCGGATCAGATGCGCCGCCTGCACCGCCTTCGAGTCCGCCATGCCCAGATGCACATCCGACATGAACAGCGTCTTGATACGAAGTTTCGTTTTCATAGAAAGCAAAGAAGGGTAGGGGAGAGGTCAGGTTTCCGCCGCCACCATCCAGCCCGCAAAACACGCGGAAACACTGTGAATAGTAACGACCTTGTCACCAGACATCGCCTTTCACCGCCCGCTGGGAAACACACCAAGTAAAACGTTTTCGTCACGAGGCCCGCCCACCCCTCACCCGATTCACCACCTCGGCGTTTTCGCAGTATGCAGCGTGCGGTCAATCTCCTGCAGTCGCTTCGTCTCCACAATCGGCGTACTCTCCTGCTGCGCCTGACGACTCTCAAGTGCGCGCCACACCGACCACACGCACGTCACAAACAGCCCCACCGCCATGATCGGCCCGCCATAATGACGGATAAAGCGTGTCTGACGACGCCATTCGAGGAAGCCATGGAGTTCGTTATATTGTTGTTTGAACATGCTCCAATCATTGAGATGCACGCCCCTTGCCTCAAACACTACCTCGTCACAATACTGTTACCACCTTGCCATGAGCAGTGAGCAGGCAGTTCCACCCAGGCTTGGTAGGGTGCGCGCTGTGTCCTGACTATGACCCACACCATGAACAAGCTTCCAGGCTTCGGTCATGTCGTGGAGATGGCGCAGTCCACCCGGCAAAAAACCGCGCCTTGTCCCTCGGTCCCCCCCAGCCTCACCGGCGCACTGCGCAGCTCCCAGCATCCTCGCCGCCCCCTACTTCTTCTTTTTCCGCTCCTGACATCCCAGTTCGCTCACCATGTTGTCCAGCACACCGAGGCCGAAGCTGATCTTTTTGAAGAAGGACGGATTGTGCGGCACCAGCATGAACTTCGGATGCTGGCTCCACAGATCGCGCAGCTTGCGGTCCAGCTTGATGGCCTGCGCGATGGTCTCGTTGCGGATGGGGTTTCCGCCTTCGATGCTCATGTGGCCCACCGCCGCGCTCTCAAAGAAGATCACCGCATCGTAGCGTGCCAGTTCGCGCTCCAGCGTGCTGCCGATGTCTTCAAAGAAGCCCTCCGGTCCGCTCGGCCAGTAGGCTGCGCCATCCACCGTGCCGCGATCACACAGCAGGATCTGCTCCGGGTGCTGCGCCATCACCGCCTCCTCCAGGTGAATCTGCACATGGTAGATCGCCCGCTGCGCCGCATGGACGGCATCCGGTATGCTCACACGCGGGAAGCCGCCGGTGAACATCATCGTCGCCGCCTCCGGCACCATCACCACCTGATCTCCCATCTCGCGGCGAAAGAGATCGCCCGCCGTCGTCTTGCCGCCGCCGGGGCCTCCGGTCAAAACGATGCGACAGTGGCCGTTGGACTCAGGTTTGGATTTGCGGGGCATTCGTACAATGTGGTCGCGGCAGCACAGCGGCGTCAAGCTTCAGCGTAAGATTGCGCAAGGATGGCGTAGTGGCGTTTCACGCTTGTCGTTAGGCTCATGGCATGATCCTTCGTTTCCTTCCCCTCCTTTTCATCGCCACCGCCTGCACGCTGCTGCCCGCCAGCAAAAACGAGCGCGAGCACTACTTCCTCACGCAGGTGAAGCCCGTGCTGCAGGAGCACTGCGTGAAATGCCACAACGGCAGTCTGCCGCCGCCCTCGCTCAATCTCATGACTAAAGTCACCGCCTTCAAGCGCAGCGCCAGCGGGAGAGATTACATCCTGCCCGAAGACCCCGACTGCAGCCTGCTCATCAGCGCCGTGCAGCGTGGCGGCACGCACCCCAAGATGATGCCGCGCACCGAGGTCAGCCTCACGGATGATCAGATAGGCATGCTGCGCGAGTGGATCGAAGACGGCGCTTTCTGGCCCGAGGGCGCAGCCGGTACGCTGCATGCGCAAAAGAGCGCTGAGAATCCCTAAGCGCACCCGCTTCTCGTGCGTTCAGGCCGTCTCATCATCACAATTATATAGGCGGCCAGATAATTCGTATGCGCACAAAAATACCGCGACATGCTGCAAAGCGAGTAGCAGCATGAAGCCGGTACCTCCACTATCATTCCATGGGCAAAGAATTCAGCATCACACCACAGACTGTTCCACACGTCGAAACCAAGCACCGCCGCATCTGCACACCATTGCCGCACCCCGACTCCGTTCCTACTCTGGAAAAGCTGCGTCACTTTGAGCCCCAGTCCATGCGCGGCATGCCGCCCATCGTGTGGGACAAGGCCCTGGACATCCACATCTTCGACAAATACGGCAACAAGTGGCTCGACTGGAGCAGCGGTGTGCTCGTGACGAATGCCGGCCACGCCGCACCGGAAATCTGCAAGGCCATGATCGACCAGATCCAGAGCGGCCTCATTCACAACTACGTCTTCCCCAGCGAAGAGCGCGCCGAAGCCGCCGAGGTCATCGCCTCCGTTTCCCCGGATGGCTTGAAGAAAGTCTTTCTCCTCAGCACCGGCAGCGAGGCCACCGAGTGCGCCATCAAGCTCAGCCGCACCCATGGCATCAAGGTCGGCGGGAAAGAGAAAATCGGCATCGTCGGTTTCACGCGTGGCTTTCATGGCCGCACCCTCGCCAGCCAGCAGGCCGGCGGCATGGCCGGGCAGAAGGCGTGGATCGTCAATGAAGATCCCGCGATTTTGAATGCGCCCTTTCCGGACGGTTACTGGACCGAAGACATCAGCTTCGACAGCTTCCTCAAAACCATCGCCGACAAAGGCCTCACCGGTGCCAACATCGCCGGCGTCATCATCGAAAGCTATCAGGGCGTCGGCCCCGACTTCGCCCCCGTCGAGTACATCCAAAAACTCCGCGCCTGGTGCGACGAGCACAACGTCGTGCTCACCTTTGACGAAGTGCAGGCCGGCTTTGGCCGCACCGGCAAATTCTGGGCCTTCGAGCACTACGGCGTCACGCCGGATCTCATCTGCTGCGGCAAAGGCATCAGCAGCGGCATGCCTCTCAGCGCCGTCATTGGTCGTGAGGCCATCATGGATCAGTTCCCACCGGGCAGCATGACCAGCACGCACACCGGAAATCCCGTGTGCTGCGCCGCCGCCGTGGCCAACATCAAAAAACTCCTCGACGAAGACCTCACCGGCAACGCCGCCCGCCTCGGCCCCATCTTGCTGGACCGCTGCAAGGCCATTCAAAAACGCCACCCAAGTGTCGTCGGCAACGTCACCGGCGTCGGCCTCGTCGCCGGCATGCAGATCATCCACCCGGACAAAAAAGAGCCGAACCACGATCTCGCCCATCGCATCATCGAGCTCTGCTACCAGCGCGGCCTCCTCCTCTTCGCCCCCGTCGGCGCCTGGGGCCAGACCGTCAAAATCTGCCCACCCCTCACCGTCACCGAAGAAGCCCTCCTCGAAGCCTGCGACGTCCTCGACAGCGCCGTGGATGACGCCGTGGCCGGGAAGTAGGGCAGGCAAGTCATAGCTGCGAGCTGCGCCATCGGGTCATGCCGGGCGCAGCTCTTTGCTTGTCATGCCTCATGGCTGGGAGCGCCGATATTTGATCGGCTCCGGGCGAGTGTCGCGCTTTCAGTCGGTCCTCTCAAAACACACACCCGGTGCGTCCGGGCTTGAGAGACAGAACGCCCGCATGAAAGTGGCTGCATGTATTTAACCCAAGGGCAGGTCATCCGTCTGCTCATCATCAGCTTCATCGGAGCGGTGATGATCATGCGCGAATGGCACAGTCTCCATCCGTCTCTGCTGCCCATGATCACTGCGGAGGAGATGGCCAGACGCGTGCCTGATTTCCAACTGGTACTCCCGCCGCTGAAGGACAACGAAATCAACCGGTCACTCGCCCGCATGGCATCAAGGGATTCGCGCGAGAGTGGTTTTGACGGCAGTCTCTGGCATGCCGTCTTCTGTCCGAAGTCCCGATGCTACATGTATGTTTTGACCACGAAGCACTACGCTACGGACACCCACATGCTCTACCGCGCCGATGCAGAGAACAAGCACCTGCTGGAGAAGTGTCAGTGGAACATCTATCAGAACTGGCCTCCCACAACACCCGCAGATCGCGAGGTGCTGGAGCGTCAAATGCAGGGCCGTGAGGGGAAGTAGGGTTGCAGGGCCATTCGTTTCTGCCGCAGAGGAGCAAAGGTGCAGAGTTGGCAGAGCTTGAATCCATTCTCTGCTCCCTCTGCCTCTCCGCCCCTCTGCGGCAAACTCGAACGTCCCATCCGCACCCGATGGGAAATGAGCCCGCCAGCGCAGCACCCATCACCCCCGCAAAGTCCCCACCCGGTTAAACTTCGCCAGCCCCAGCGCTTTCACCTCCGCCGGCGTGTAGCTCTCAGCGCCCACGATCTTCTCCCGCAGCTTCTCCCGCAGCGCCTCCATCAACTCACGCCCATTGAGCATCCACGTGTAGTACAGGCACAGCGGCACATAGCGGCGCTCGCCAAAGCGGATGAACAACGTATTCGCCCGTGTCATGGAAATGAAATCGTGCGCGCCGCTGCTCTGCGGCGCAAACCGCAGCACGCGGAACCACCATGGCGTGTACTCCGGCAGACCAAACACAGCGGATTCAATCTCCTCCAGCGGAATCACCGTCGCATAGCTGCCGCGACCTATCCGCAGCGCAGTTTCCGTCAGCTCAAAGTGCGGCTTCCGCCGGTCAATGTTCAGCGCAAACAACGTGACCAGCGTGGTGGCAATGGCCCACGCGCTGAGAATCTCCGGGCGGGTGGGCTTATGACCCATCATCGCGCTGCCGCCCACGACAATGACCGCCGCGAACATGAAACCCGCCAGTGGCATGACCAGCAGATAGCTCAGCCAGTAGGTCGGCTTGGGTCGCGCAAGGATGGACGGGGCTGGCATAAAAAACGCTCGCTCGCTCCATGACACCCGGTTTGAGACTGGGATGCAAGAGCGAAGCACGCCACCCCGTAATTTCACCACATGACACGCCGCCCCCATTCACACCTCGCCTTCGTGCTGCTGGCAGCCGCGCCTGCCTGGGCAGCGGCGGCACCCGTGATGTTTGAAAAAGACGTGCGCCCCATCCTCAAGACGCACTGCTTCCAATGCCACGGCGAAGAAGGCGAAATGAAGGGCGGCCTGGATGTGCGCCTCGCACGCTTCATCCTCAAAGGCGGCAAGGACGGCCCTGTGATCGTCCCCGGCAAAGTGGCCGAGAGCCACCTGCTCGACCTCGTCAAAAAAGGCGAAATGCCCAAGGGCAAAACCAAGCTCAAGGATCAGGACATCGCCACCCTCGAAGCCTGGGTGGCGCAGGGTGCCAAGACCGCACGCCCCGAGCCTGAGAAGCTCGGGCCCGAGCACGCCTTCACCGATGAAGAGCGCGCTTGGTGGTCGCTGCAGCCCATCGCCAAGCCGAAAGTTCCAAGTTTCAAGTCTCAAGTTTCAAGTTCCCAGAGCGCGCCGCAGGGGGCCAACTTGAAACTTGAAACCTTAAACTTGAAACTCGGCATCGACGCCTTCATCGCCGCCAAGCTCACCGAAAAAGGCCTCTCCTTCTCGCCCGAAGCCGACCCCGTCACCTTCATCCGCCGCGCCAGCTTTGATCTCATCGGCCTGCCACCCACGCCCGCCGAGGTGGACGAATTCGTCGCCGCTTACATCAAAAATCCGCAGCTCAGTGTCGAGCGCCTCGTGGACCGCCTCCTCGCCTCTCCGCACTACGGCGAACGCTGGGGCCGCCACTGGCTGGACACCGCTGGCTACGCCGACAGCGAAGGCTTTGGCGAACGCGATATCGAGCGCCCCTGGTCATGGAAGTACCGCGACTACGTCATCAACGCCTTCAACAAGGACAAGCCCTTCGATCAGTTCGTGCGCGAGCAGCTCGCAGGCGATGAGATGGTGCCGATGCCGTATAAAGACCTCGCGCCTGATGCCATCGAAAAACTCGCCGCCACCGGCTTCCTCCGCATGTCCCCGAACGGCACCGCAGAGAAGAACGATGCCGCCACGCAAAATGCGAACATCGCCGACACCCTCAAGATGGTGGGCACCTCCCTCTACGGCCTCACCATCGGCTGCGCCCAGTGCCATGATCATCGTTACGATCCCATCTCGCAGGCCGACTACTACCGCCTGCGCGCCGTGTTTGAGCCCGGCTTTGACACCAAGTCCTGGCGCGGCCCCGGCGGCCGCCTCGTTTCATTGCTGACGGAAAAGGAAATCGCCGAATCCGCCAAGATCGAAGTCGAAGCCAAGAAGCTCGACACCGCACGCCTTGCCAAGGCCGAGGAGTTCATCACCGAAGTACTGGAAAAGGAACTCGCCAAAGCCCCCGAGTCAGACCGCGTCCCCCTGCGCACCGCCTACCGCACCGAGGTGAAAAAACGCACGGCAGATCAAACCAAGCTGCTCAAAGCCTGGCCGCGCGTGAATCAGCTCAGCTCCGGCTCCCTCTATCTCTACGACACCACCTACAAAACCAAGCACGCGGATACCTTGAAGAAGATGGCCGCAGAAGCCGCCGCCGTGCGCGCCACCAAGCCCAAGCAGGAATTCCTCCACGCCTTCACCGAGCTCCCCAAAAAGCCCGAGGCCGTGCCCGCCACCTTCATCTTCAATCGCGGTCAGTTTGATCAGCCCAAAGAGAAGGTGAAGCCCAGCGATCTCACCGTCCTCGCCGCCTTCCGCAAGATCGAGATCCCCGAGAAAAACGCCGCGCTGCCCACCACCGGCCGCCGCCTCGCCCTGGCCAAGGAACTCACCGATGGCAAGCACCCCCTCGTGGCCCGCGTCATGGTGAACCGCGTGTGGATGCACCACTTCGGCAAAGGCATCGTCGCCAGCCCCGGAGACTTCGGCCTCCTCGGCAGCCTGCCCACGCACCCCGAACTGCTCGACTGGCTAGCCACCGATTTCATGGCACGCGGCTGGAGCTTGAAGCAGCTCCACCGCCAGATCATGACTTCCCGCACCTACCGCCAGACCTCCACGCGGGATGCCACACGTGATCGCATCGATCCTGACAACTCCTACCTCAGCCGCATGAGCGTGCGCCGCCTGGAGGCCGAGATCCTGCGCGACAGCCTCCTTGCCGTCAGCGGCAAGCTCAATCCCGAAGTCGGCGGCGCGCCCGTGCCCGTCATGTTCAATGAGGAAGGGCAGGTCGTCATCGGCATCGACACCACCGACACCGCAGGCCGTCCCTCCGGCAAAGTCGTCCCGCTCAACGGCGCCGAGTTCCGCCGCAGCATCTACGTGCAGGCCCGCCGCTCACGTCAGCTCGAAATGTTCGCCACCTTTGATGCCCCCATCATGGAGCCCAGCTGCGACATCCGCTCCGTCACCACCGTCAGTCCGCAGAGCCTCCTGCTCATGAACAGCACCACCATGCGCGTGCATGCCCAGCAGTTCGCCCAGCGCGTGCAGAGCGAAGGCGGCAAAGACCCCGCCGATCAGGTCCGCTACGCCTTCAAACTCGTCGATGGCAAAGCCCCTTCGGAGTCCGATGTGCAGCAGAGCGTCGAATTCGTGCAGGCCCAGACCGAGTACTACAAGGCCAATCCCACCCCCCTCGAAGTCCAGCTCGGCGCCGCCTCCAAGACCCCCGCCGATCCCGCCTTCCTCGGCCTCACCGCCCTCTGCCACGCCCTCCTCAGCTCCAATGCGCTGCTGTATGTGGACTAGGCGCAGTGTTTGATATGGACTGCGGTCGCGCAGCGAGGAACGAGCGCAGCTACCGCTTTCGACGTGCTGATCGTCTCACGCATGCCACGGGTTGTTCGAAGGCGGCAGCCGGTGATCTTCCGCCAGCCCGTCACCCCACGCGCACCACGAGACATTCGAAAGCGGCAGCTTCACCCTTTCAGGGTTGCGCAGTCGCATGGATCCGCTGTCGCTCACCCATACGGCTTCAGCCACTCCGTGCTCTTCAATTCCAGCGCCCGCGTAAAGCTGGCGGTGGGGTAGGGGCGTTCGGGCTCGGAGAGCCAGAAATCCTCCGGCACCGTGGCAAACTCAAACCCCAGGTGCATCTGCCCGTCCCGCGTCAGCGTGATGCCGCTCGGAGCAAACGTGACCGACTCACACCCTTCCAAAGGATGCCCCTCCGCCAGCAGGGATAGCGTGGCGGCGGCGACCAGTTCATCATACCTCCCGATGAACTGCTGCCACAGCGCCGCCTGCGCAGGCGTTGGGCCGTTGCCATAGGCGCTCAATCTCACCCGATTTCCCGTCGGCAGCACAGGCTCTGCATGCCAGGTCTTGTAAAACGCCGAGTGCTCGTAATCACCGATGATTGGGTGGTGCCCCGGGACGCGCGCCTCCTGCCGCCTGCGACGCGCCAAATCCAGCACCATCACCGTGGCCAGCAAGCCTCCGAAGACCGCCGCGACTTGAAGGATGATGCCGGCGGTGGACAGCAGCGTCACATTCCAGTCAGGGAGGGGGACCGCTGGCAGCCGGCGCAAGACTTTGACAATCAGCCACACGCTGATGCACAGCGCCGGCCCGAGGATGCACACAGTGAGGAAGCCGCACACAAAGACCACCAGCCACCCCTGCATGGACGGCCGCGCAAACGCATGGGCCGTGTTGTAGTTGAAGATCTTCATCGCCTTGTGTGCCGGATTGGAAGCATGGCGTGCTGCATCCACGCTCCTTTCAGGTTGAATGGCAGCGTTTTATCATCTCGCCTCCATCGGTGTCGAGATTATTCCGCACACAGGCAAAAGATGCCGTGGGCGCGGGCGGTCACGGCACGTGGCCGTTCAAATTCGTATCAAAACCATTCGTCAATCTTCATTCTCACTTCATCATTGCAGCATGGCTCAGGCAATCATGAATCCAGAAGAAGTCCGGCGCTTCGCGCAGGAGTTGAAACGCTTCAACACGGAAATGCAGCAGCGCTCCGCCTCCCTGCAGAGCCGCTTCACCGCCCTCGGCGAGACCTGGCAGGACGCCGAGCACGAGAAGTTCGCCGCCGAGTTCACCACCACCATGAAGGCCATCAAGCGCTTCATGGAGATGTCAGAGCAGCACACTCCCTTCCTCCTCCGCAAGGCGCAGCGCATTGAGGAATACCTCAGCCAGCGCTGATCCAGCATCCAGCATCTAGTACCCAGCACCCATGGCTGACCAGGCACGCATCTCGAATCTCGACTCCATCGAGTCCTTTCGCGTTGCCCTCATCGTCTTCATCAACAAGACCCGCCAGACGCTCGACACCGTGCAGGATGCGGTGAAGAAAACTCGCGGCTGGGTGCAGACCGAGCAGCCAAACTACTGGCAGCAGCAGATCCGCATGCGGCAGAAGAAGCTCGATCAGGCGCAGCAGGAGCTCATGAGCGCACGCATGTCCGAGTTCATTGACAATCCCACCGTCCAGCAGATGGCCGTGCGGAAAGCCCGCGCCGCACTGGAGGAGGCCCAGGCCAAGCTCGACCGCACCAAGGCATGGGGGCGTGATTTCGACCGCACCATTGATCCGCTCGCCCGCAAAACCGACTCCCTGCGCGACTACCTCGACAGCGATCTCGCCAAGGCCGTGGCCTACCTCGTCGAAATTCAGAAAATACTTCAGGCCTACAACGAAACTCCGGCCCCTCCCGCAAGTTCTCCTTCTTGATCCTCTGACGGCCTCCCCGTTGGCTCGCCGTCCGCCACCTGCTTCTGACCGTCCACCGCCCGCTCCTGACCGTTCACCACTTCCTGCCTAACGTTTTTGCACCTGCTGCTTATTCTCGACTGCTTACCGGCTCATGAATCTCATCCAAAACGCCCGCGAACTCTCCGAGCACTGGCATGCCACCAAGGTGCACTGGCGTGACGCCAAGGCGCTGGAATTTGAAAAAACCTACCTTGAGCAGCTGCCCGGTCTCATGACCAAGACCGGCGCCATGATCAACGAACTCGAAAACCTGCTCCGAAAGATCCGCAAAGACTGTGAACAGCTCCCTTGATCTCCGCTCCTCGCGCATTGCCTCCCTGCACATCTCGCTGCGTGACACCATCAGCGACTTTGCCACGCGCAGCGAGCAGATCGCCCGCGAAATCCGCTCCAAGCGCTACACCGCCGAACAAAACCACCTCCAGCAGCTGGAGACGTTTGATGCGCAGCACGGCACCACCGTCAGCGAAGTGGCGGCTCAGTGGGATGAGTACGTCAAGACCATCCACGCCCGCCACGCGCTGCGCACCACCTCCTTCAAACGCTACGAGGACCGCATCAAGCGCGACCTCAAGGCGATGGTGCAGAAGGAGCGCGAGCGCTGGCTCGGACGCCAGCAGATGCGCCGTGTGCATGCAGACGCCATTCGCAAACGCGGCCTGCAGCAGCTTGAGCACAACACCGACGCCCTGATGGAGCGTCTCACCGCTGCCAAAGAGCGTCTGTTGGCCGTGCTGAAGGCCACCGGCGAACGCCTCGGCCGCAAGACCGCCCCCGCACCGAACACCCGCCTCACGCTGGCAGACATCCCCGCCCGCATCGCCGACATCGAGGGGCATGCGCAGGGCCTCGAAGAGCAGCTCGGCGCCGGCAAAAGCTCCGGCATGTTCAAGATGTTCTCCAAGCCACGTGTGGATCTTCAGGAACTCAGCGCCGCAGTGCTGGATTTCGAAACCTGCCTGCAGGAACTGCATGCCGCCAAAGATGCCGCTGCTGCTCAGATTCAGGCGGACTATGACCACACCGATGGACTCGTCACCGCCGACTGGAACCGCACTGAAGAAGTCGCGGAGAAATACCGCCTGGCCATGCTGCGCAGGCTTGCCACGCAGATCCCCGCCTGCCTCGCCCGCAATGAGCGCCTCCTCGCCCGCAATTTGCAGCGCTTCGAGGTGGAAAAAGCCGCCGCCATCGCGCAGGTCAGCGGCCCCCTCATGCTGCAGCGCCAGCAGCTCAATGACCAGCACGATGCCACGATGCACGCGATGCAGGCATCGGCCCAGCAGCGCTGGTTCAAGCTGCAGGCCGAGTGGAATCAGAAAATCCCCCCGCTGCTCACCTCAGTGGAGGAGATCGAGCAGGATCCCACCGCGCAGTCTGAAGCCTGGACCACCACCTACCAGCCGCATGAGCTCTTTCCAAACGCCGTGCGCTTTGGCACGCTAAAGCTGGACCTCAGCACCCAGGCGGCGTTGTTTGCCAAAGAGACGCCCTTCGATCTGAGCAGCCATGAGCGCATCACCCTGCCTCTCGCGCTTGCCTTCCCGCAGGAGGGTTCATTGCTCATCGAAACCGACGACGACGGCGGCAAGTGGGTGGCCGATGTGATGAACGACGTCATCTTCCGTCTCTTCACCCAGTCACCTCCCGGAAAGGTCCACTTCACCATCATCGACGCCGTCGGTCTCGGGCAGAACTTCGCCGGTCTCATGCACCTGGCCGACTACGAGCCCGCCCTCATCAACCGCCGCATCTGGACGCAGCGGGAGCAGATCGAAGAGCGCCTCATCGAGCTCAACGAGCACGTGGAGAAGGTCATCCAGATGTATCTGCGCAACGAGTACGCGACCATCACCGAGTACAATGAGCAGGCCGGCAGCGTGGCGGAGAAGTACCACTTTCTCGTCATCGCCGGACTGCCCGCCGCCTTCAATGAATCGTCCATGGCGCGTCTGAAAAGCATCGTCATGAGCGGCGCGCGCTGCGGCGTCTTTGTGCTCATTCATTGGGACAAACGCCAGCCGCTTCCTGAAGGACTCAGCGCCGAAGACCTGCGCAAAAACTGCCTGCGCATCGTGCGGGAAAAAGGTGTCGTCAGCTTCAATGGCATTCGCACCCTGGAGCTCGATGCACCACCGCCGGATGCCATCGCTGCGGATCTCGCCCATCAGATCGGCCAGGCCAGCATCGACTCCAATCGCGTGCAGGTCCCGTTCAGTGTCGTCACCCCCAAGGAGCTGTGGTCGGAAAGCACCACCAACGAACTCCGCATCGCCATCGGCCGCACCGGCGCCACGAAGCTGCAATACCTCGCCATCGGCAAAGGCACCAAGCAGCACGCCCTGCTCGCAGGTAAAACCGGATCCGGTAAATCGACCCTGCTGCACATCATCATCACCAATCTCGCGCTCTCCTGCAGCCCTGATGAGGTCGAATTCTATCTCATCGACTTCAAGAAAGGCGTCGAGTTCAAGTGCTACGCAGACAACAAACTGCCGCACGCCAAAGTCATCGCCATTGAGAGCGATCGCGAATTCGCCCTGAGCGTTCTCCAGCGCATCGACGAAGAACTCCGCCGTCGCGGTGAACTCTTCCGCAAAGCGGGCGCGCAGGATCTCGCTGGTTACAAGCGCGCCGGCGGCGGCGAGCCCATGCCGCGCGCCATGCTTATCATCGATGAGTTCCAGGAATACTTCACCGAAGACGACGCCGTCGCCCAGGGCGCAGCATTGCTGCTCGATCGCATCGTGCGTCAGGGCCGCGCCTTCGGCATCCATGTCTTCCTCGGTTCCCAGACCCTCGGCGGTGCCTACACCCTCGCCCGCACCACCCTCGGCCAGATGGTCATCCGCATCGCCCTTCAGTGCAACGAGGCCGACGCCGCCCTCATCATGGACGACACCAACACCGCGCCGCGACTGCTCTCGCGTCCGGGCGAAGGCATCTACAATGACGCCGCCGGTGCGGTCGAAGGAAACAGCCCCTTCCAGGTCGTCTGGCTCACCGATGAGGAGCGGGATGCCAACCTCGTCAAAGTCACCCAGCTCTCCAAGGAACGCGGCTTCAGCAGCAAGCGCCCCATCGTCTTCGAAGGCAACATGCCCGCCGACGTGCGCGACAACGCCCTGCTCACCACCGCCCTGGAAAATCCGCCCATCAAAGCCCCAGCCGATCCCAAATGCTGGCTCGGCATGCCCAACGCCATCAAAGGCCCCACCGAAGCCATGTTCCCACGCCAGAGCGGTCGTCATCTGCTCCTCGTCGGTCAGAACGACGAAGCCGTCGCCGCCATCATCGGCCTCGGCATGCTCGCCCTCGCTGCGCAGCATCCGCGCGCCACTCCGCCGAAGTTCTACCTCATCCACGGCGCACTCGCGGACTCACCCGACTGCGTATTCCTCGAAAGCATCGCCCAGGGCCACGCCAAGATTTCGCAGGGCCATGAAGCCCCCGAATTCATCGCCGAGATCCACGCCGAAATGAAGCGCCGCAGCGATGAAGGCAGCGCAGGAGATCCCCCCATCTACCTCTTCATCCACGGCCTGCAAAAGTTCCGCAAACTCCGCTACGAAGAAGATTTCTCCTTCGGCGGCGACGACGCCCCCAAGCCCGGCAACCAGCTCAACGAGATCATCTCCGAAGGCCCGCCCCTCGGCATCCATCTCATCACCAGCCTCGACACCCTCAACAACGTCAATCGCTCGCTCAGCCGCAAGTCCGTCAGCGAGCTCGGCATGCGCGTCCTCTTCCAGATGAGCGCCAACGACTCCGCCAGCCTCATCGACTCCCCCAAAGCCAGCATGCTCGGCCTTCACCGCGCCCTCTTCTACAGCGAACACGAATCCCGCCTCGAAACCTTCCGCCCCTTCGCCCTCCCAGACTCCGGCTGGGTGTCCGAAGCAGTGGCACAGATCGGGAAGTAGGTCTCAGGGGGGGGCGCAGACAGGTTCCGCTCAGAGACACACAAATACGCCTGACGCACGCCCGGAAACCGTACACGGATCCATCCGCACGCACGCCAACGCGCAGCGTCCTGGAGTGCGTGCGGCAAACCTAAGCGCGAATACGCCTTCGCCGGCAAAACGTAGCGCCGACCACACAACATGCGCCACCCCGCGAAGCGGTATCGCCATACATAAAATAATGCCAGGCATTTAGTCATTGATTTTGCCAAAAACTGTATCTATCCTGGTCGCATGAAATCGACCCAGTCTGCTGATCCCCAGGCGCTCCCGCTCGAAGAGCAACTCGTTGGCGTGAATGCGAAAACGGGCCTTTATCCTGGCGCGCGTTCTTGGTCCGGCGGGCGGTTTCGCATCTTGGGGAAGGGGCCGCTGGAGTCGTATTGCTATCACGTCATGTCGCGGACTTGCGGTGGGGAGGTGCTGTTTGATGAAGTGGAGAAGGAGGCGCTGCGCCGCGTGATCTGGCGGATGTCGGAATTCTCCGGGGTCAAGGTGGCGACCTACTGCATCATGGGGAATCATTTCCACCTGCTGGCGGAGGTGCCGCACCGGCAGACGTGGCTGCAGCGGTTTGAGGGAGTGGACGGCGAGGCGAAGCTGTTTGATCACCTGCGCACGCTCTACAGCCGTGCCTACCTAGGCTTGCTGCGGGATGAGTTGAAGGATCTGCGCGCACGCGGCATGGCCGTGCTGGCGGAGCAGCGCGTGGACGCATTGAAGAAGCGCTTCTGCGATCTCTCCCTCTTCGTCAAAGAGGTAAAAGAGCGCTTCAGCCGCTGGTTCAACAAACGGCGCGGTCGCCGCGGCACGCTGTGGATGGATCGCTTTAAAAGTGTGATTGTAGAGGGCAAAGGCGAAGCTCTGCGGACGATGGCGGCCTACATCGATCTCAATCCCGTGCGCGCTGGGCTCGTGAAGGACCCGAAGGACTACCGCTGGTGCGGCTACGCGGAGGCGCTGGGCGGCAGCCGCAGAGCGCAACGCGGACTCTGCAAGGCCCTGAGCAAACCAGTGGATGGTTGGAAAAGTGCGGGCGCAGCGGAGGCGTATCGCTGCCTGCTGCATGCGGAGGGTCGCGAGGTGAAGGATGCGCAAAACGAAAACGTGGTGCGGCGCGGCGTGAGCGTGGAATCGGCACGTGCCGTTCTGGCCAAAGGCGGCAAGCTCAGCCCTGCGGAACTCGTGCACCTGTGGGTGCGCTACTTCAGCGATGGCATCGCGCTCGGGAGCAAGGAGTTCGTGGAAGGCCTCTTCATGGAGCAGCGTGAGCACTTCGGACCCAAGCGAAAACGTGGCAGCCGTCGCATGGCTGAGTCAGACGAGGCCTTCTACACATTGCGACAGCTCCGCACACGGCCTCTCAGCTGACAAAGGTCACGCACGTCGAACCCACGCAGAAGGAGATTCGGACTTATCCAGCATCAAGTGCAGGTGGTAGGCACGATGTAATGCGAGATGTAAAAAGCGCCCGATGCAACAACTTGCCAGTTTGGCATTCAAGTCAGTTCCCCAAAGGATTGATCCAAACGCGAGGAGCTTCTGAAGTCCTCCAGCCCATCACCCGTGGTACGGAGGTTTTCACCATCCCCCTCACTCAATTTCCTTCGCAAACTCCGCCAGCGCTTCTCTCAGCCGCGCGATCTCATCCGTCACCTCCGCGAGCAGCTTGCCCGCCTGCAGCAGATTGCCATTCCGCGTGCACTGAGTTAGAGCCGACACCGCATTGAAGGCCGGTGCGGCGGCGTAATTGCCCACCAGCCCCTGCAAAGAATGGGCGGCTTCATGCAGCGCTTCCGCATCCAGCTCATGCAGCGCCAGACAGGCATGGCCGAGCATGGGCTGCGACTCCTCAAAGAACAGCCGGATCAGCTCCAGCATCAGCGGGCCATCACCAATGTTGTCGCAGAAAGTGTCGGCGTCGAACACAGGCGCATGGCACGCAGCACCAAAGGGCAGGGGATCCGCCTGCGGGTTCTCGCTGAGGCTGGCAAACTTTTCCAGCAGGGGATAAAGCTCCGTCGAGTGAATGGGCTTGGCGATGTAGTCATCCATCCCCGCATCCAGGCACTGCTCGCGGTCACCCTTCATGGCGTTTGCCGTCATGGCGATGATGGGTACATGCCTGTCGGTGCCGGCTTCGCTTTGGCGGATGGCCAGCGTCGCTTCAAAGCCGTTCATCTCGGGCATCTGGATGTCCATGAGGATCGCGTCGAAAGTCTGGCTGGCGAGCAGCTCCAAAGCCTCGCGCCCATTGCAGGCCAGCGTGACCTCATGCCCCCGATCCTCCAGCATCTTGATGGCCACGAGTTGATTCACCCGGCCATCCTCTGCGAGCAGCAGCTTCATCGGCGCCATGCTCTGCAGCCCCGGCATGTCATAGGCGTTGCCCGTTTTGTCATCGGCCATCAGCCCGCCCATCACGCGGCTGATCGTGTCGAAAAGATCCGAATGCTTCACCGGCTTGGTCAGGCAGCGTTCATAGCCCAGATCTTCATCCCCGATCTCGGCGGTCAGATTGCCACCCGAAGACAGGATCAAAATTTTCGGCGCGGCATCCCCAAAGCGTTCCCGGATCTGGCGGCAAACTTCCGCGCCATCCATCTCCGGCATCATGTAGTCCAGCAGCACCAGCGGGATGGGTGTGTCTTCCGCCTGGGCCTGCTCCAAAATATCCAAGGCCTCGGCACCGCTGGCGGCAAGGACCGGTCGCAGCTCCCAAGTCTTGAGCATCTCTTCGAGGATCGTGCGGTTCGTCGCATTGTCATCCACCACCAGCACCTGGAAGTCGCGCAGTTGATCGGGCAGCATGCGCGCGGCATTCGGCTTCTGGGTACCCAGTTCAAACTGCGCGGTGAAGTGGAAGACGCTGCCCTTGCCCGGCTCGCTCTCCAGCCACATGCGCCCCTGCATCAGCTCCACCAGCTGCCTGGAAATGGTCAGGCCCAGTCCGGTGCCGCCGAAGCGCCGCGTCGTGGAGCTCTCCGCCTGGGTGAAGGATTCAAACACATTCGCCTGCTTGTCTTTGGCGATGCCGATGCCCGTGTCAGACACCTGCACATGCAGGGTCACCCGGTCTTCGGTCCGGTTCTCCACGCGCAGTTCCACCACGATCTCACCACGCGGCGTGAACTTGATGGCATTTCCTACCAGATTCAAAATGATCTGCCTCAGGCGGCAGATGTCTCCGATCAGGCAGTCAGGCACGTCAGGCTTCACCAGGTAGGCCAGCTCAATGTCCTTCTCCGCCGAGCGTGCCGCCAGCGTTTGCAGGGTGTCCCCAATGGAGTCGCGCAGATCAAACTCATGGCTGTCCAGGTCCATCTTGCCCGCCTCGATCTTGGAGAAATCCAGGATGTCATTGAGCACCGTCATCAGCGAATCCGCCGACTGCCGCACCAGGTTCAAATATCCGCGCTGATCGCCCGTCATGCGCGTGTTCAGCAGCAGCTCCGTCATGCCCAGCACCCCGTTCATCGGCGTGCGAATCTCGTGGCTCATGTTCGCGAGGAAGGTGCTCTTGGCCTGGTTCGCCGCCTCGGCCGCCGCACGCGCCATGCGCAGTTCGTCCTCCGCCTGAATGCGCTGGGTGATGTTTCGCGCCGCCGCATAGATCGCCGTCTGGCCCGCATTCGGCGCAGCGGTCCACTCGATCCACAGGTAGCCGCCGTCCTTGTGCTGATAGCGATTGACGAAATTGACCAGGTTCAGCCCCGCCTCCAGCCGCTCGACCGCCGCCACGGTTTTCGGCCGGTCCTCAGGATGCACAAATTCGAGGAAGGGCTGGCCCAGCATCTCTTTCTCCGTGTAGCCCAGCGTGGTGCAAAAGGCCGGATTGATGCGCTTGAAATAGCCGTCCATGCCCGCGATGCACAGCATGTCCAGCGCCACCTGAAAGAAGGGCCCCAGCCCGCTGCTGGCCTCCTCCGCCTCACGTTTGGCGCGCACGAGTTCATCTTCCACGCGCTCGCGCAGCGCCAGTTGCTGCACCAGTTCCAGCTTCGTCTGCTGCAGCTCCGCCATGGACTGCTCCAGCAGCGCCTTCTGCGAAGCCAGCGCGGCATTGGCCTTGTATAAAGCCTCCTCAGTCTCCTTGAGCGCCGTGATGTCCTTCGAAATTCCGCAGGTGCCGATGATCCCGCCATCCGCATCGCGCAGCGGGATCTTCGTCACCAGCGCCCAGCCCGTGCGTCCGTCCAGCAGCCGCTTTTTCTCCTCCTTGCCGGTGATGGATTTGCCCAGCCGCATCAGCTCCTGCTCATCCTCCATGGCGGCCTGCGCCAGCGCAGGCTCGAAGTAATCGAAGTCCGTTTTACCGATCACCTCCGCCGGATCACACGCCCCCAGATACTCAGCCTCAGACCGGCTCACCAGCACAAACGCCCCCTGCTTGTCCTTGAAATAAATGCGGTCAGGAATGTAATCCAGCAGGCAGCTGAGCAGCTTGTAGTGCTCCTCTATGCTCGATAAACTCGGCGCACAGAAAGCCGGAGTGGCTCTGTCCGCCGGTGCATGGGCTGGCTTGGCGACGTCAGGCATTCGCCACCTAATACGCGCCCTCGTCAAAAATGGCAAAATAAAGTACTCATGAGCTTTAGCTCATTCTGGAAGCCTGCGACACATTCCAGAATCCAGAACGAACTAAAGTTCGTGAGTACTTTGTCGATCCTCAAAACAACTCCATCTGCCCACCCGCATCCCTCGGCCGCCGAAACGCCTTCGCACTCACCTCCGGCCTCCGATTCAGCATGCCAGCGCGTTTGATCGACACCTTAAACATCGCCGCGATCTGCTCCGACCACACACCCATGCCCTTGAGCCGCTTGCCAAATTCACCGTGAGACATCGTCTTCCCCTGCGTCTCCTCGATGCGGCTGAGGATCTTGTCCCGCATGCCAGGAAAGTGCTGGTCCAGCCACGCACGAAACACGTCCTTCACCGCAAAGGGCAGGCGCACCACGGTGTATCCCGCGAACTGCGCCCCCGCAGCGCGCGCGGCTTCAATGAGCGCGGGGATTTCCGAATCGTTCAGCCCGGGGATGATCGGCGCGGTGGAGACGCCCACAGGAATGCCCGCCTCATGCAGCAGGCGGATCGCCTCCAGCCGCATCTTGGGCGATGACGCACGCGGCTCCAGCTTGCGCGCCAGTTCGGAATCCAGCGTCGTAATCGAAATATACACTGCCGTCGCCGAATGCCGCGCCAGTTCCGCCAGCAAATCCACATCCCGCGTGATGAGGTGGTTCTTCGTGATCAGCACCACCGGATGCCGGCACTCGGCCAGCACTTCCAGACACCCCCGCGTGATCCGCAGCTTTTTCTCAATCGGCTGATACGGGTCCGTCACGCCACTCAACGAAAGAGTCTCCGGCTTGTAGGAGAGCTTGCTCAGCTCGGCGCGCAGCAGGGCAGGGGCGTTCTCCTTGACCATGATGCGGGACTCAAAGTCCACCCCGGCGGAGAAGCCCAGGTACTCATGCGTGGGCCGCGCGTAGCAGTAGGCGCAGCCATGCTCACAGCCACGGTAGGGATTCAGGCTGGCCTCAAAAGGCAGATCCGGGCTGCGGTTGCGCGAGATGATGCTCGACGAGTGATCGCGCAGAAACTTTGTGGCCACCTTCTCCGGCGCTTCACCGGGATCATAGTCCACATGCAGCTCTGCGAACCGCTGGTCCGGATTCCCCGCAGCCCCGCGCCCGCGAATGCCCTTCACGTTCGGCACGCCGCGCGGAGATTCTTCATGGGGCGAATCCAAAGACATAGGTGATCTTACGCCGCCCACGCCGCAAAGGCCATGGCCCTCATTGCTGGGAGCGCCAGTTTTTAACTGGCCGAAGCGGTCACGCTGGCCACCGCTTCCTCGCCGCCTCCATAGCTTCCACCTCGCACCTCGCCTTGGGACGTTCGCCCAGAGCCGGTTAAAAACCAGCGCTCCCAGCAAAATCCCACCGCTCCTCCCTGGCTAAGCTGCCGCCACCGCAGGAGCTTGTGCCACCGCACGCCGGGCCAGAAATTCATCCGCCAGCGCCCGGTAAGCCTGAGCACCACGGCCGGAGGGCTCATACTCGATGATGCTCTTGCCAAAGCTCGGCGCCTCACCCAGACGCACCGTGCGCGGGATCAGCGTCTGGTAGCAGGTTTCGGCAAAGTAATTGCGCACGTCATTGACCACCTGGTTGGCCAGATTAGCGCGGCTGTCATACATCGTCATGACGATGCCTTCCAGCAGCAGGTTCGGATTCGCCCCGCACTCGCGGATCTGCTGCACCACATTCACGATCTTGGAGAGTCCTTCGAGGCCAAAGTACTCGCACTGGATTGGCACGAGCAGCTCGTCAGCCGCCGCCAGGGCGCCCGTCATCAGCACGCCGAGGGAGGGCGGGGTGTCCAAAATGGCGTAGTCAAAATGGCCAGAGTCGCGCAGCGGGGAGAGAACCTCTTTCAGGCGGGCCATGTGGTTGCCAGCCTGGGCCAGCTCGATTTCACAACCGGCCAGCTCCTGATGGGAGCGGATGATGGAAAGGTTCGGCAGCCGCGTGCTGCGGATGGCCAGACGCGGGTCCGTGCCGTCCACCAGGGCGGAGTAGAGGCTGCCCCCGTCTTCCTGGGCCAGACCAAGTCCGCTGGTGGCATTCGCCTGGGGGTCAAGATCCACCAGCAATACCCGCACCCCGCGCTGGGTGAGGCACGCGGCGAGGTTCAAAGCGGTCGTCGTTTTACCGACACCGCCTTTCTGGTTGGAAATGGCGACAATCCTCATAGGTACTTGGCACTGGACTTTGCAGATAAACCATGGGACACGCCAGCACGAAATGGAAATCACAGAGAAATGGCTCGGAGAAATCGGCGGTTGGGCGGTGATGAAGTCCGCTCGCTCCTTGGTGGATGCAGGTTTGGCCGTCGTCACCAGCAGCAGTGATGGCATGATCCGTGGCACCGCCGGCTCTGGAAAACTGAAATTCACCACCGGCCTGCGCATCCGCACCTCCTCCGATGTGGAAAACCTCTGCACCTGCCCCCACGCCCGCCGCAGCGGCATGATGTGCGAGCATGCCCTCGCCGTGGCCCTCGCCCACGTCCGCGAACAAAGCGGCGGCAACAGGGCTTCTGGCCCCACAGCACGTACTGTAGTTCCGGCTTCAGCCGGTTCCGGCGGTCTACGCCCTTCATCAGCCGGTTCTGGAGGCGGCGGCGCGTCACATACTGGCGGAGCTTCCGGACCGGCTAAAGCCGGGACTACATTACCCGGAACTCCGGCCGCGCTGACCCCGCTCAAGATCCCCGGCCACTACTCCCTCTACCTCCCCGAACCCCTCCTGCAGGGACAGATCCGCGAGCCCTTCGGCGTCTTCGTGAAATACCTCCCCGGCGGCGAGGGCGAAACCTCCCTCTTCGCCGCCTGGCTCGCCAGCCAGGGCATCAAGCAGCCCCAGAGCCTGCCCATCTCCCTCAAAGGCGCAGGCCTGAACACCTTTCTGGAGACGCTGGCCGAGCACCCTCGCGTCTTCGTCGGCAAGCCGAACGGCCAGGAGCGCCTCTTCCACGTCGCCCCCGAGCGCGTCCGTCTGCCGCTGGTCGTCGAGTCTGTCGATGCCCAAACCGTCCGCCTCAAACTGGAAGGCGCTCACCAGAAGCACGTCATGGGCGCTTGGTGGATCTGCCAGGAGACCGCTTCCCTCTTCCGTCACTTGGCCGACACCCCCGCCCTCACCACCCTTGCGGGAGAGCTGAGTCGTTCAAACGTTATCAAGCCGTTACGTTGGCTGGCAGAGCAGGGGGAATCTCTGGGCGAATGCTTCCAGATGGAACTGCGCGGCGCTGGCCTGGAGAAATTCCACGTCGCCCCCGTGCCCTGCCAGTTCGAAATCCAGCTCGACGGCTCGCTGCAGGTCGTGGATGCGAAACTCTCAGCTCGTTACAATTCACACTCCTGGCCCGTGCGCCATTCCGATAGCAGTCATTCAATCTTCCCACTTCAGGATGAATCAAATGGCTTTGTATTCTACGTCCAAAACATAGAGGCTGAATTCCGCCTTTTGCGCCGCTTGGAGGCTCTCGGCTTCAAGCCCGAAGGCCAGGTCTTGCGGCTGCAAGGCAGCGAGAACGTCCTCCGCTTCTACGCCTCCGAGCTCCCGCAATTGCGTAACCTCGCGACCGTTACTGAAGGCGAGCGCTGGCGCTCCGCGACTCGCGGCATTCAGCGCATCGCGCCTAAGACCAAGTTCGTCGCACCTGCTGGCCAGATGGGCGGCGGCGGCGACTGGCTCAGCATGGAGTTCGCCTACGAGTCCACGGATGGCTTCCGTCTCCCCCGTGCCGAAGTCCTGCGGCTGGTCCGCTCCGGCCAAAGCTCCGTCAAGGGTGCCAACGGCAAGCGTTACATCCTCGACATCGCCGCCGTGGACGATTTGGAGGAATCCCTGCGGGATGTCCCCATGGAACTCACCCCCGAAGGCGCCCGCGTCCACGGAGCCCACGCCGCCTACTTCGGCGATGAAGCCACAGGTGCCGCTAACGAGATTACCGTTACCAGCGCCGAGGTCCAAACCGAGATCGGCGATCTCGCTGGCATGCTCCGTCCTTACCAAATGGACGGCGTCTGCTGGATGACCTCCCGCATCCTGCGCGGTCGCGGCGGCATTCTGGCCGATGAGATGGGCTTGGGCAAAACCGTCCAGAGCATCGCCGTGGCCCTCTTCCTCAAGCAGCGGAAAGGCGACCAATGCGGCCCGATGATCGTCGTCTGCCCCAAGTCCCTCCTCGGCAACTGGCAGGCCGAGTTCGAGCGCTTCGCCCCCACCCTCAAGGTACTCCAAATCCAGGGCGCAGGCCGCGAAAAAGCGCTCAGCACCATCCCCTCGTTTGACGTGATATTGACCTCTTATCAATTGATCATCAGGGATATTAAACATTACCAAACCATCCGTTTTGGTTTGATTCTTTTGGATGAAGCCAGCTTCATCCGTAACCCCGATACCGACGCCGCCAAGACCCTCCGCAGCCTCAATTGCAGCGGCCGCATCGCCCTCACCGGCACCCCTCTGGAGAACGGCGTGCGCGATTTGTGGTCCATCTTCCACTTCGCCCTGCCGGGGTATTTGGGGAATCAAAGTTCCTTCAAAGAGCGCTTCGAAAGCCCCATCCAGTCCGGCCTGGACCTCCCCGCAGGCCGCGATGCCGCCCAGCGCCTGCAGAAACTCACGCTGCCCTATTTCCTCCGCCGCACCAAACGCCAGGTGCTCAAGGACCTGCCCGAGAAGATCGAGCAGGTGCTCTGGTGCACCCCCAGCGCCGCGCAGAGCGAATTCTACCGCAAGATCCTGGAGGAGGGCCGCGAGGAGATCAAAGCCGCCCGCCGCCGCTCCGGCCAGAACGGCGCCAAGATGACCATGTTCACCGTGCTCCTGCGCCTCCGTCAGGTCTGCTGCGATCTCCGCCTCACCGGAGTCCAGCCCGACGCCCTCAAAGGCCTCGGCCAGGACGACCTCTCCGGCAAATGGCCCGCCCTCCTCGGGCAGATCGAATCCGTCATGGAATCCGGCGGCAAGCTCCTCGTCTTCAGCCAGTTCGTCCGCTTTTTGCACCTCATGCGCGACCATCTGAAGGCCGAAAAACTCGACCACGCCTACCTCGACGGCAGCAGCCAGGACCGCTCCGAGCAGGTAGCCCGCTTCCAGAAAGACCCCAACTGCCGCATCTTCCTCATCAGCCTCAAAGCCGGCGGCTACGGCCTTAACCTCACCGCCGCCGACAACGTCATCCTCGCCGACCCCTGGTGGAACCCCGCCGTCGAATCCCAGGCCATCGACCGCGCCCACCGCATCGGCCAGCAAAAAGTCGTCAACGCCTACCGCCTAGCGATCCGCGGCACCGTCGAAGAACGCATCCTCAAACTCCAGGCCCAAAAACGCGGCCTCGTCGAAGCCGCCCTCAACGACCAGGCCCCCATGATGGAAGGCCTCACCGAAAGCGATCTCGAAGCCCTGATCCAGTAGACCACTTGCCCCCTCAGCAAGGCCTCACCGAGAGCAATCTCGAGCCCAGTCAGGCCGCAAGCACTGAATCCCCAAGGTCACCCTCCGCGCAATCCGCAGCCCTCCATCTGCACCCCGCTCCGGTTCCAAGACCCCATCGCCTCGCCGCCCTACCTGAAAAAAATAATGCCAGGCATTTAGTAATTGCTCGCGCTTATTTTCCACACACCTTCCGCCCCATGAACCCCGCCCAAACCTCTGATCCCCAGGCGCTCCCGCTCGAAGAGCAGCTCATCGGCGTGAATGCGAAAACCGGCCTCTATCCCGGCGCGCGTTCGTGGTCCGGCGGCAGATTCCGCATCCTCGGCAGGGGGCCTCTCGAATCCTACTGCTACCACGTCATGTCCCGCACCTGCGGCGGCGAGGTGTTCTTTGACGACGTGGAAAAAGAGGCGCTGCGCCGCGTGATCTGGCGCATGGCCGAATTCTCCGGCATCAAGGTGGTCACCTACTGCCTCATGAGCAATCATTTCCATCTGCTCGCCGAAGTGCCGCACCGCGAGACCTGGCTGCAGCGCTTCGACGGCCCCACTGGCGAAGCGAAACTCTTCGATCACCTGCGCACCCTCTA
>CALRWM010000081.1:0-26574 GCA_943371875.1 Prosthecobacter debontii
ATCAAGAAGTTCGCCGACGCCACCAACAAGAAGGCGGGCGAGTTCTACACCCCGCGCTCTGTCGTGCGGCTCATGGTGAACATTCTCGATCCCCATGAGGGCGAGTCGATTTATGATCCCACTTGCGGCACGGGCGGCATGTTGCTGGAGGCCATCCATCATGTGCAGGAGACGCGAGGAGATGTCCGCACGCTCTGGGGCAAGCTCTACGGCCAGGAGAAAAACCTCACTACCTCCGCCATCGCCCGCATGAACCTCTTCCTGCACGGCGCGGCAGACTTCCAGATCGTGCGTGGCGATACTCTGCGCAGCCCCGCCTTTTTCTCCGGCGACAGCCTCGCCACCTTTGACTGCGTCATCGCCAATCCGCCCTTTTCGCTGGAGAAGTGGGGAGACGAAGTCTGGTCCAGCGATCCCTATGGCCGCAACTTCGCCGGCATGCCGCCCGCCAAGAGCGGCGACTTCGCCTGGGTGCAGCACATGATCAAATCCATGGCCCCCAAAACAGGGCGCATGGCCGTAGTCCTCCCGCACGGAGCCCTTTTCCGCATGGGCAAGGAAGGCGAGATTCGGAAGAGGCTCCTCGGCATGGACCTGCTGGAGGCCGTCATCGGCCTCGGGCCGAACCTCTTCTACGGCACCGGTCTCGCCGCCTGCATCCTCGTCTTCCGGCAGAAGAAGGTGAAGGACCGGAAAAACAAGGTGCTCATCGTCGATGCGTCAAAAGAGTTCAAAACGTGCCGCGCCCAGAATGAACTGCTCCCCGAGCACGTCGAGCGCATCCACGGCTGGGTCCGCGACTACACCGATGTCGAAGGCATCGCCCGCCTCGTCACCCTCGACGAGATCGCGGCCAACGACCAAAATCTCAATATCCCCCGATACGTCGAGCCGAAGGTCACCAGTGAAGTGCTCACCGTGGAGGACGCCATGAAGCGACTGCAGGAGAGCGCCGAGGCGGCGTTTGCGGCGGAGGATAGACTTGTTTCGTTGCTGAAAAAAAATGCGCTTCTTGTGCCGGTCAGTTCATAACCACAACAATACCATGAGCAGAACCATTCTTTACTACCCTGAGATTCAAATTCCAACGAGTGGAACCTGGATTCGGAAATCGCTGCTCTACTGGGACAAGCTCGGTGCGATTGTGCCTCAAAGCTACAACGAGGAAATGGATGCGCAGATGCTGAAGCGCTACACGCCTGAAATCGAATGTCTTTACAAGGAGGGTATCTTCAAACCCTTCAATCCTGAAACACTTATGGGGAAACCTGGATCACGTGAGGCACTTCGTGATGAGTTGAAACAAACGCTTTATCCTTCGAAGATTAAAAAGACAAAGACACCGATTGTTGTCCAAAGATGTGCCGTTGCCATCTATAGTGGTAAGGTTGCACACGAGGTGTTTAAGGAGCTTGAAGAGCGGGGTTTAGCAATCAAATCCCAAGAGGAACGCGGTATTTACTTGTTTGAAAGCAGAACAGCAAATGTCTATATGGCCCTGCTGGCCAAACATCTCGCACTGAATGCTCCAGAGCCAACCGTTCCAAGTTCTGATTCGGCCGCCGAGCTCGGTGTTATGTTTGGAGACGACGAGGAAAAGGAATCAGAAAACCTGATTGTATCGCCACAATTTTCCGGTTTGATTCCAACGCCCAATCCTGATGTTCCACTGCGAAAGATCATAAAATTCAAAAAGAAGCATGAATCCGAACTTATTGCTTTTCATGCTGCGATGGATGACTTTGAGCAACTCATTGCTAGATGCGAGGACGCCGGGCAACTCAAGTCCCTCATTCAGTCTCAGAAGGACCAAATCAGAAAGCAAACCCTGGACCTTTCAAAGGCATTGACGGCGAATACCATTGGTTCTTGGCTGGGTTCTCTTCAGTCGTTTATTAAACCAAATTCACCGACTTTATTGGGGGCCGCAGCAGTCGTAGCGGGCAAGGCGACGTCTCTAGCGACAGTGCCAGTGAATTGGGTTGCTGGTGGTGCAGCCGTAGCAGGTTTGATTGAAGTCGGAATGCATTGGTTTAACAAAGTTCAGGAACGAAAGGCCGCCATCAGAAACTCGCCGTTCGCATATCTATTTCTCGCCAAAAGGAAACTTGGATGACCCGCATCACTCAGCAAAGCCTCGAATCCTACCTCTGGGGCGCTGCCGTGCTCCTGCGGGGGACGATTGATGCGGGGGACTACAAGCAGTTCATCTTCAAGGACGCCAACCCCGGCAAGAAAGCCCGCGAAGTGGAAATCAAACTCATCGCCCGACTGCGGAAGCATGCGGGCATTCCAAAGTTCAAAGAGCTTGGCGAACGGCTGGAAAAGAACCGCGAGCGGCACGAGCAAGGCTTGCTCAACAGCCTGGAGTTTCTGAAAGCGATCCTCGAAGTGGCGAAGGACACGGTGGAAACCGAGAAGCAGACCGACCCCAAGGAAGAGCAGGATCAGGCTCTGAACGCTCTGACGGAACTTTTTAACGAGGTGAAGAGTAAGCACACTCACGTCATCGTCGAGCGCATCGTGGCGGACATCGACGGCATCGTGAAGGAGGTGCGCTTCCCGGACTGGCAGAACACCACTCAAGGCGAACGGGAGGTGCGGCAGGCTCTGCGGCGTACTTTGCTCAAATACAAGCTGCACACTGACCAGGAACTCTTCGACAAGGCTTACGGCTACATCCGGCAGTATTATTGAATCAGGGCACCCACCTACTCCTCGTGGCTCAATCAAGTGGAGCGTTTCTTCTCCGGTTTGACGACGCGCAAGCTGCGTCGCAGCAGCTTCCATAGCGTGGCCCAATTAGAGCAAGCCATCCATGCCTACTTGGTGGAGCCCAATCGAAAAGCCAAGCCTTTCACCTGGACAGCCTCTGCTGATTTGATACTCGGAAAGGTCCAACATTTATTCAAGGAACTTGTCTGAAAGGACACTAGCGCCATCACTGTCAATTGTGGACGGCAAGAGCTTGAAACAGCACTGCTTTCCCCTGCTCTGATCCGGCACCAACTCCGGCACCAACTCCGGCTTCACTGGCGATCATGTCGCGAAGCCTGCTGCGCGCACGATGGACGGCCACGCGCAGTGCTGGCGTATAGTCCGGCACATCTTCCGCAGAGTCCATCCCGAACAACGTGGGCTCGATGCGCTTCCACTGCAAATCGCCAACACTGGACCGCAGCCTGTTCACTCCGCGCTCGATCATGGACATGATCCATGCCCGGTCATGCTCGGTCTCCGGCGAGCCAGGCCCGGGCAGGTCACTTCCCGCTTCGAGCAGAGCGTCGATGGACACTGTGAGGCTGCCATCACCACGGCGCAGGGCGTTCTTGTGGCGCCATTTATTGAGGACGATCCAGTTCAGCGTGCGAAGCAGCCAGGCGCGCTGCCACTCCAGAGGCTTTGTGCAGAGATGCTCCAACATCCCGATGCGAAAGATGCGCAGAAACAGTTCCTGCACAGCATCCCAGGCCTCATGCTCGTCGCAGCCGCGCTGGCAGGCGAACTTCACCAAGCAGAGCTGATGGCTCTGATAGAGAAGTTCACATGCCTGATCCAGCTTTCGGCATGAATCGGCTGCTTCAACGTGCGGTAAGGTCATGAGCGACTGGAGATGCTGGATTCCCACAACCGAGCAGGGGCCGTGGGATCAAGGCGCGGTGTTCACCTGGATTCGGTAGAACTTCCGGTTGTTCGGGCAGATGGTGATGCGCCAGACGGTGAAGGTGGTGTCGTTGGTGATGCCACGATCACGGGCGTCGCCATAGCTGACGAGCGCGCCGGTCGCATCGATCATCTTCACGTCGGAGGACTGGAAGTCGTTGTCGTTGCCGATGAAGAGGAAGTAGTCTTCGGGCGAAGGCGTGGAGAGATCCGGCACCAGCGACATGCCTTCGAGCTTCTCATTGACGGTGAACTGGTTCGGGCTGGCGGTGTTGGTGTTGAAGCCGAACTTGGCCAGATCGGTGCTGGAGAGCATGTTGATGACCACGGTGCTGGTCGCAGGTGTGATCCCGCTGAGCAGGGCCGCCGCCGGGCTGATCTGATTTCCTTCGGCGTCATACACGCCAAGGATGTTGGTTGCCGTGGAGAAGTCCACCAGATCGACGGTTTTTGCCACGATAGGATCGGTGGTGCCTTTGCCTAGACCGTTGCCGTCGCGGGGGAGCATGAGGAACTGGGTGTTGCCGAGGGCGACGATTTCCGACTGGGCCGCCGTGGTGTCGAGACCGGAGCCGTTGCCGTTCAAGTCGTAGCGCGGAAGCTGCACGGCATATTCGCCGATGAGCACCGGGTCTTCCAGATTCGCGCCAGCGATGTCAAAGACGAAGAGACGCGTGTTGTAGCGCCCCTGGGTTCCAGCGCCGGTGTCCTGCACAACGGCACTTTGCATGAGGGCGAAGAGGCGGGTGTTGTCCGGGGAGACGGACATGCCTTCGAGGCCCTGGTTGTTGCGGCGGCCGTTGGTGGGAGCGTTGACTGAATCGAAGTTCAGAGTGCCCACTGGCTTATGAGGCTGGGCCGCGGCGGGAAGCTGCACAATGCGGGTGATCTGCTTGGAGCTGTTGAAGCGGCAGAGGTAGGTGCCGTATTCGTCCGATACAAAACCGGAGCCGTCCGGGAACACATGGAGGGCCTCGGCATCAAAGCTGATGAGATTTTCCGTGGTGCCGGAGGCGAGGTTGAAGGCTGGCACGGTGCCGACGACCTGGCCGAGGATGGTGCTGACGCCGGTCGGATTCAGGCCGGTGGTGTACTTGGTGGTGGCACCGTCGAGGTAGGTGAACTTCGTTGTGCTGCTGTAGGTCGGGAAGATCTGGCTCTGCGCCACAGGACCCGCACCGTAGTAGGGCGTGAAGGTGAAGGGCAGCTCGTGAATGCGGGCAGCGTAGTTGGAGTAGATTGTGCCGCTGTTGTAGCCGCGATCAGGGAGCACATTGAAGGTGCCGCTGAACTGGCCGGTGCCGGAGTTGTAGGACCAGCCGGTGATGGACAGGCCGGAGGAGGCACCCAAGGTTTCGCCAAAGCTGTCCACGGCCTCGCCGGTCAGACGACCGGTTCCCACCATGCCATGATTGGTGATGGTCAGATTGTTGATGCTGCCGCGTTCCACGGCGGTGGTGAAGGGGGTGAGGTAGGTGAAGGGGCCGGTAGCCGTGGGAGTCGGATTGCAGAAGATGCGATAGCGGACGACAGTCTCGCCGTTGCTCTGCGCCTCGTTGATCACTTCATAGTCCAGGCCCGGCACGGCGGCGACCCAGGTGGTCAGGTCCGTGGAGCTGTTGAGGTAACCGGGGAAGGTGGTGGAGGACAGGAAGGTGAAACGGAACTCAAGGTCTGCTCCGTTCATGACCACCTTCGGCAAGTTGCTGCGGTCAGCCGGATTGTTCGGGCTGAGGTTGAAGAAGTATTCCAGGCTGTCCGGGATGCCGTCGTTGTCCGTGTCTCCATTGATGTTTGCGGAGGTGTAGCCATTGGCCGCAAGCCATGCCGCAAAGGTGGCTGGACCATCGAGAACCATATCGCTGCGGAAGGCGAGCTGCTGGATGCGCATGTCCTGAGCCACTGGCGTGTCAGCCACATTGTAGGCGGTCAGGGCGGTGGCATAATGCGCCTGCAGGTAGTCCTGGAAGGCTTTCTGCTCACCCAGGGCGTTGGCGGGAACGTTAGCGGCGGCAGTGAAGTCGAGCGCCTCGTCGATCGCTGCGGAGAGCGTTCCATTGTCGAGCAGATAGCGGAAGTTGTCGGCATTGGCCTTGATCGGGTAGCCGTCGCCGCCATTGGCGGTGAAGTTCAGCGCCACGCAGGGAATGCTGGCCGGCGCGCCAGGAAGGACGGCACCGTTTTCCACCACGCGTGCGACGATGTGACCGGCCTCGTTGATGAGCGCGATGGAACGGACCCTCGATCCAGAGGCACGAGCGGAGTCATAAGAAAAGCGAATGTTGCCCACCTGTGGATAGCCGCCGTTTTGCACCGTAGGGCCGCTGCTCAGACCGGCGGCGTATTCGAGAATCGCCAGCAGGCCGGCAGGCGTGGTGTCGAAGGCCATCATCTTGTTGTCGAAGCGCAGGGCGTTCTCGATGTCGAGCTGGGAGATGGCGCCGAGAGGTTTGCCCGTGCTGGCAAGCGGGGCGATTTTCAAGCCATCCTCGTCGATGGAACCGATCGAGGCGCGGATGCCACCGCCGTTTTTCAGCGAAAATACGGCCGCATCAGCAGGGAGGCCAAGGGCGACTTTCGCCTTGAAGGCATTCGCGTCGGCCGAGATGTCGCCGAAGTTCACCTCTTGGGTGCGCCCGAAGACGCGGTCGCCTTCCATGTAAACATTCGTGAAGCCGAAGACGTTACCGTCTTTCGAAACGATGATGGTGTTGATGGCGTCCACAATGTTTTTCACACTGCTGCCGATCGTGCTTGCTGCGATGATCTGCGCGGCGGTGTCGCTGGTGGCATAAACGGCCTGCAGGTCGGCTTCCGTGGAGGCGTAGGCACCGTTGGTGATAACATCCAAGTTGCCCACGATCAGATTCCCGCTCGCATCGAAATCAGCCACGAGCCGGCCAAGATATGTGTATTCGGTGTCGGTCGTGACGATCAGCACGGGTTTCGAATCTGCTCCAGCAGTGACGATTGGGTATGCGTCGGGCACGAAGTCGGCATCGTGACCATTGAAAGCCGAGGCCGTGTCGTTTGCGTCTCCCATGCGCTCATGGCCGCCACCGGCGACCATGATGTCCACGCCGGTGAGCATCGGCGCGAGCAACTTGTTGCGGTCGAAGGTGTCCAACTGATCCACCATCACGATCTTGTTTACACCCAAGCCCTGGAGGGCATTAACAGCGGCCTGGACGTAGATGGCGACTTCCTCGAGATCGCTCGTGCCCGAATTGCCGTCATCCTTGGGCACGGTGCCGTTCGGTGAAGTTTTGGTCAGCAGGTCGGGATTGGTGGCACCGACGAAGCCGATCTTCTCTCCATTCAAAGTCTTGATGGCATAAGGAGCGATCTTTGCCTTGATGGAGGTGACTTCCGATCCGGCAATGGCACCCGCAGTGCCGCCGAGACCTGCGTCCGCAAGGCTCTTCAACGAACTGTCCGCAGCGAAATCAAGATTGGCAGTGATCAAGGGGAACTGCGCTCCCACCCAGGCTCCACTGCCAAGGATAGCGCCTTGGAGAACCGGCGAACCAAGGTCAAACTCATGATTTCCGAGTGCGGAAGCCGTCGTGCCAAAGGCGTTCATGATGGCAATGTCAGGGCGGCCAAGAGCGGTGGAGCCGATGCCAGAAACAGCGTTCAAAGAGGGATCTGCGCCGCCGACCAGCCATGGGCCAGGGATGAAGCTGTCGCCTTCGCCAAGCACGATGGTGTTCGCGTAGTCGCCGTCGAACTTGTCGATCATCGCACCGAGGATCGGGGCAGTCTGCACGCCGAGAAGGCCGCTTTCACCGTAGTAGTGGAGAATTTGGAGGGTGAACGCCGCCGGGACAGGATTGACCGTTGCGGTGAAGGTGGAGGTCTGCACTCCGCCCTGGGAATCCGTATAGCTGTAGGTGATGATGTGCGCCCCAACGCGGGCCAGAGTGGGATCAAACGTGCCTCCGCTGACACCCACTCCAGAGAAGGTCCCGCCCGATGGGTAGGCTCCGGTAGCAGTGGTCAAATCGACGGGCGCGTCGGTGCTGGCATAGGTCAAGCCTGCGGTGGCTGCAGCGTTGAAGGTTGGCTTTACTGCCATCACGAACTCGCTGACAATGGCAGGAGTGCGGGCCGTGACGCCAGCAGGATCAGCGTCAAGCTGGGCCTTGCTGTAAGGAGCGATGCCCCAGGTCTTCACATTCAGCTCCTGCGTGGTGCCGTCGATGGTGAACTCCGTCCAGCCGTAGCTGTTGGTGGCGGTGTAGAGACCATTGAGCAGGTGGCAGGTTGGCAGCGGGTTATTGGTCAGGCTGACAGGGTTGTAACCGAGAGGGGTAAGGCTTGGGTTGATGATGTTCTGGAATACCAAGCCTTCTTTCTGAACCGCAGTGAGAGACTGGTAGTAGAGATCGGTGCCAGGAGCGGCCAAACCTGCGGCCATGGCAAGATCGACAATGGTCGGACCGAAGGGCTTGTCATAACCGACAGGGCCGGTGATGATCTCGATCGAGTTCGTCTGCATCTGGGGTTGGCCGGGACCAACCTGGTAGGACAGGCGGTTGATCACGGTGCCGTGGAAGTCCGCAGTGATGAAGACCACGTTGGTGATCTTGTTGTCATCGATGAACTTCAGGAGTTCTGTACGCTCGGCGGCATAACCTTCGTAGCGGTCTTCTGCGCCAAGGACGCCGAAGTTTTGGACGGGCTCTGGGACACAGATGAATTTCCAGAGGATGCCGTCGGACTGGGCGGCGAGCAAGTCGGCCTTGAACTGCGTCTTCTGGGCGGCACCCAGCAAGGTGCGGCCGGGGGTGAAGGAACTCACGAGGAAGTTGGTGACCTGAGTGGAGTTGGTGATGTCGCTCACGGGTGTCAGCGGGGCACTGCGGAAGCTGCGGGTGTCGAGCACGAAAGTCGCCGCTGTCTTGCCGTGCACGCTGTAGCGGTAGAGGTTCAGCTTGTTCGCGGTGATCGGATCGCCGGTGGCTCCGTAGTTGGTATCAACGATGGGGTGATACTCGCGGAAAGCCTGTGTTCCGTTGAGGAAGGTCTCGGTTTCGTTGATGTAAGTTCCAGTGTCGCTGCTGAAGCGGGCATCGGTGGTGCGGAGTTCACCGCCGGAGAAGTCGTTCGTGACTTCATGGTCGTCGATCACAGCGAAGATGGCGGTCGAGGCACGAAGATCAGCGAGGGTGTTCAAACCGTAGCGGCTGGAATACACTTCGTTGAACTTGGCGCGGTATTCGGCCAGGGTCCGGGCCTGGGCGGCTGGCACGGCAGGAGAGGAAACGTCGCCATAGATCGTGTCACCGAACTGGAGGAAGAAGTCGAGGTTCTTGCCAGCCGCATTCTTCACCGAAGGATACGGAGCAAGTTCACCGCGTTCATCACCGGAGATGCCGAAGTGAAGGGCAACCGTCGAGCTGGATGCAGGGGCGGTCTTGAAGCGACCTGTGGCGGTCGCAGTGGCTGCGTCGGTCACGCGATAGAAGTAGGACGTGCCAGCAGTGAGGCCGCTGACAGAAACCTTCACCGGCTGCATGACGTCGGCTACCGTGCCGGTCGTGGAACTCACACCCGTCGCGAAGGTTGAATCGGTCGAATATTCAAAGGTCACCGTACCAGGCGCGTAGCTGTGGGTCCAAAGGGTTGCGCTGGCGCTGGTCACGTCTCCCGCTGCAACGGTCGGAGCGATGTTGGTGATTGTCCCTGGGGATCCAATTTCTTGTGAATCGCCGGAGGCTGTGAGGGCGCCGTTGACGCCAACGGCGCTCAAGGTCGAGATGGCAGGAATCGGAAGTGTTGCGCTGCCGAGTCCGGCCTTGTTGTCAAAGGTGGCGTAGGGGCCCGTCGGAGATGCCGCGAAGCTGACGCCGGTGATGCGGTTGCCTGCTGCGTCAAAGATATTGACCGCATCTCCCGAGGAACTCAAACCGATGCCGGAGCCACCGTAGTTGCCGATCTGGAGATTGCCAGGAGGGTTCGAGCCGAACCACAGGGTCTTGAAGGCGGTCACATTGCCGGCCGCCGTTTGCGCACCGCTGGTTTCGATGAAGATCACGGACTCGCCGGGAGCGATGGTCGTGACGCCATTCAAGGCCAGCGCGCTGGCGAAGGCGTTGGAGCTGTCGTCCACCTTCCAACCGGTGAGATCGGCGGGAACAGTGCCGATGTTGGTCAGCTCAAACCAATCAGCCGTGAGGCCGAGGCCATTGGTGCTCGACCAAGGGGCGACTTCCGTGATGATGAGCCTACTGATGCAGAGACCTGGCGAGCCAATTTCATTGGCATCGCTGACGGCAGCGAAGGCATTATTGGTGCCGACTGCGCTAAAAGTCGAAATGGTGGGAAAGGGCACCGTCGTGCCACCCAGGCCAGCCTTGTTGTCAAAGGTGGCGAATGGGGCCACCGTGGGAGAAGCGCCGAAGGCCACACCGGTCATGATGTTGCCAGTGGAGTCAAAAATGACGACTTCATCTGCCGTGCCACTGAGTCCGATGCCGGAGCCTGAGTAGCTGCCGATCTGCAGGTGGGCAGGCGGATTGGCACCGTACCAAGTGCTGCGGAAGGTCGCAGCCTTGGCGGCAAGGTCACCGGCTGTTGCGGTTTCAATGAAGATCACGGACTCTCCCGGCGCAATGCTCGTGATGCCATTAAGCGCGATGGCCGTCCCGAAGGCGTGGGAGTTATCGTCCACTTTCCAACCGGCGATGTTTACTGGGGTGGAGCCGGTGTTGGTGAGTTCGAACCAGTCCGAGCCAACGGGGCTGTTCGCTGCAGTGCTCGACCAAGGAGACACTTCCGTGATGATAATGGTGCTCGGGGGAAGTGCGGCGGTGATTGTCAGTGTGAAGTTCGTGGTGGCATCGGGTGTGGCACCCACGGTGGTGTCATCAACCGTCACCGTGACGCTGTAGCTGGGCTTTGACGCAAAGCTCAGAGTGGTGCCTGATTTGAGATAGAGGGAGTTGCCAGTGATCTGGAAGAAGCTGGCATCCGTCCCCGTGAGCCCCAGAGTGTTCGTTCCCTGGCCGTCATCGGTGACGGTGATGTCAGCCACACGGACGTTCGAAGCCGTGCTGGTGTCATCGGGGAGTGAGGTTACGGTGTTGCCGAGAGCGACGGCGGTCGGCGGCAGGTTCACATCATTGTCGGTGATCGTGACCGTAGCAGTGCCACTGGTGCCGACATCATAGCTGCCGGTGTCGCCCAGGGTGATCGTCACGGTCTCCGGCCCCTCGATGAGGGCGTCATCGACCGGGGTGATGGTGAGGTCAACGAAGCTTTGACCTGCGGCAATCGTGGCTGGAGAGGTCAGGGCGGGCGTGTAATCGCCGCTGGTTGCCTGGCCACTGCCAGTGGCGATGGTGTAAACCACCTGGAGTTCGCTGGTGGTGCTGCCCGTGCGGGAAATGCGGAAGGTGCCGGGATCGCTGCCCTGCTCCGCCGCGCTGTCATCGGTGGCCGTGATGGAAACAAGGACGGTGCTGGAAGCACTCGCCGTCCCGGGAGAACCGATTTCATTCGTGGTGGCCGCCGCTGTGAATGCGCCATTCGTACCAAGGGCGCTCAACTGAGTGATGGTGGCGTTGTTCAAGCCAGCCGTGTTGTCGAAAGTCAAATAGGGCCCGGGGGAAGCACTCGAAGCGCCAAAGACCACATTGGACTGCAGGTTCCCGGCAGCGTCGTAGATGTTGACCGCATCTCCGCCCGAACTGAGGCCAGGACCAGCCACGGAACCGATCTGGAGATTCGCAGGGGGGCTGGCACCGAACCAGTTGGTAAGAAAGGTGGGGATCTTGTTCACATCCTCAACGAAGATGACTGACTCTCCTGGGGCGATGCTGCTGATACCGACCAACACAACTGCGGTGCCGGCCGAGGCCGCGCTGTCATTCATTTTCCAGCCGGTGATGTCCACGGCGGTGACGCCGGTGTTGGTGAGTTCGAACCAGTCGGAAGCCACGGCGCTGTTGCCACTGCTCCAAGGGGCAACCTCCGTGATGCGGATGGCACCCGAACCGGAGGTGACCGGCGTGATGGTGAGGGCGAAATTGGTGGAGGCATCCGGAGTGGCACCGACGGTGGTGTCGTCCACGTTGACAGTGACATTGTAGGTGGACTTGGTCGTGGCATTCAACGTCGTGCCAGCTTTCAGATACAAGCCGCTGCCGATAATCTGGAAAGCGCCAGCGTCAGCTCCAGAGACGGAGAGAGCATTGACACCCACGCCGTCCGCGTCGGTGACGAGGATGCTCGCCATCTTGACTGGTGCTGCAGTGGTGGCATTTTCAGGAAGCGACGAGGTCGCAGTGCTCAAGGCAACTGCTGTGGGTGCCGCATTGGTGACATCGGACGGGGCGAAGACCCAGAGCTGGGGATGATCCTGGTCTCCGCCGCCATTTTCACTGACCACATAGATGATGCCGTCTCGGTCCATCGTGATTCCCTCCTGGGTCTGATTCTGAATCGTCAGAGGATTTCCGGCGTCGGCAACGAGTGTCAGCGAGCTGAGGATGTTCCCGGAGCGGTCCACCTGGCGGATCATGCCGGACTCCTGGCTAAGAATCAGCAGGTTGCCCGCCTGGGGCTGGCCGCTCATGGAAGGCAGGTTGGAGAACGCAAACACGTCGGACATGTCCTCCAGGCTGGCCAAGGCTGGGTCGAACAGGTTGGTGGAGTTCACCGTTGTAGCTGAACCATTCGAGGCCGTACCCGCGGCGAAGTCGATGGTAGTCTGGAAAATGCCCTCGGGATCCATCTCCTTGACGAAGATGAAGCCGCTTGTTTGAGGGTCGTAGGTGAGACCCTCCAGGCCAATGTTGCCGACAGTGGTGCCCAGTTTGACCGTCTGCGCAGCAGCGCGGGTCAGGGTGCCACCGGCGACATAGGTGAACTTGACCGCCTGGCGGTCACGCTCTTCGGTGAAGACAAACTGGCCGTTGCCGACATAGGTGATGCCTTCCGTGTCAAAAAACTCCGTGCCTTGGGCACTGCCGCCGGGAGGGAGCGTCATGGAGCTGACGAATTGTCCCGTCTTCGTCACTTCTGTCACGGAGGTGCCGCCGTCGCCGACAATGAACAGGGTGTCTGTGTCCCAGTTGTAAGCGACACCCGAGGCCTCTTGAGCCAGCAGGTTGTTGGCAGGAGGCGTCGTGCGGGTTGGCTCAGGAAGGTCATAGCGACCGACCCGGACATACTTGGAAAGATCGACCGAAGAGGGTGCGGGGGCGAGCCCCACACCACGGAACACATAACTTGTACCTCCAGCTGTGGCCACAGTGGTGAAGACTGTCGGAGCTGAACCAGATTCAGTTATGGAGACGAGCTTGTTGTTGGTGGCTTCTGTCGTCGTGGCAAACAAGGTGGCGGTGCTGGTGCTACGGTCCCACTTGCCGGTCAGGCCACGAATACCGATGATTCCGGTGCCAGTCGTCGTGGTCAGGGCGTTGGTATTCGTATTAAAGAGCAAGGAATAGGTATTGGTCCATACGGAGCCATTGAAGTCATAGCGACGAAGCCCACCGCCAGCAGATGCACGGTCATCCGCGAGATAGGCGCGATCCAGCACTCCATTGCCATCAGTGTCGAAAAACACGAACCCGTAAGTACTGGCACCGGTGCCCCCGTCGATGACCAGAGTCGTCGTCTGACCTGCGGTCGTCGGAGTTCCAGCACCCACGGACGAAACGCCTAGAAATGCACCGCTCGATGATGAAACATAGAGCTGCTTGTTGAAGACGGCGATGTTGCGGATGTTGGTGACAGTCGTGCTCAACTGGGTGAAGTTGGTGCCGTCAAAGTACCAAGGTCCGCCAGTGTTGGGCGTGCCGGATGCCGTGCCGCTGGCATAAAAGGTGGTGGAGCTGGTCGGAAAGATGCCACGGTAATTGTTGCCGGAGAACGGGGAAGGAGGTGTTCCCGTCGGACCACCCGTGGGGAAGGTCGCGCGATTGGCCACGACACCAGCAGCACTGAAAATATTGGCAGCCTTGGTATTCAAGCTGGCCACACCCGTTGTGCCGGCAGCTGCGTTGACCCCGGGGACTGCCAAGAATGCTCCATTGGAACCAAGGTAGCCATTTGATGTGGCCGTACCTGAATCTGTGAGAAGATTGCTGCCCGTGAAATCAGTAGTGATCGTTTGCTTGGTGGTCCCATCAGGTTTGAACTCCACAATTGCAATCGGCGCAGCAGAACCGGACAGAGCCGTGGAACCATCTCCAATTCTTTCAACAACAACGTTACCCGATGTGAATGGAGCGGCTGTGAGGGGCGCGGAAGCAATTGCGATGACACCAAGTGATGTTATCAATGCAGAGGCCAATGAGTACTTCCGTTTAAATAATGCGGCTGCAAATGTCGGTTTCATGGGAGGAGAGTGTTCTTAAAGCTGGCTCAGTAGCCCGCATCCCAGCCCCACCCAACCCAACCATTGCAACGAATTCGGCAGTATCTAAAGTGTCACAAACTAATTTGTACACGCCAGTTTTAGACACCTCCGTGATGACGTCACTGCTAGTATTATTCGAGGTGGAATGAAGCCGTTAAACAAGCGTGCGCAGACCATTTGGCAGCACCTGCCGCGATGCGTCGCATGTTATTCTTCCCCCTTCCTATTTACCAACCTCCCAATAAAAACATTGCTGAACGCGACCATGCTTGTGGCCGGCAGTTAGAGCCTGACGAGTTTCAAGTCACTTCAACCGATGAAGATATGGATGTATTTCGGTTAATCATTATTAGAGTGTCAATAAAGAGGCGGCCCCCTGTTTGCCAAAGTGTCATTCATTGACGCCTGTGAGGTGTCGGACGCTGCGCAATGACCGCGTTCAAGCGCAGCAGGGATCCGCAACCCTTTTATTGCCACCCCTGCGGGTGGAAGCCATTTTCGGTGATGTCTATCGTCTGGTGACCGTGCAGCCAGGATTCTCTTGGATGCTGTCCTGGCCTTTGTCGATTCCTGCTGAAATGGGGATGATCGAGAAAAGTTCGGACTTGCTCAACTGCACGCCCCTGGGGGCGGCTGTGATAGACCAACGTGGAATTCACAACAGCACTGTTCTCAGAATCGGCCGTCAGTTCTACCGATTTAAGCTGACTACTCGTCCCGGCTTACTCGCGGGCATTTGTGTGTCGATTAATTCAGATGGTTTCTTCAGCCGCTCCAATGCGTTAATATTCATGGATTAACTTAGCTAACTCTTGGTCGAATAACGGAGTCCAATACATCTTGTTTTGAGGACGAGATGCATGTTAAACGTTTTCGTCATATGATGAACGTCTCTGAAACGGGTGGCATGCCGATATAACATTGTGACGATTTAATCACGCTTCGAGGACGTGACGAATGATTCACAGTAGCTCGCATGCGTTTCGTTCAAGGTCACTCGATAGACCATTGAACACCTTTCAAACCATGATACGAATCAAAACAACACTCCTCTGTCTCGTTGCTTCGTTGCTGGTGCATTCAATTGCTGTAGCTGACACGGTGGCTTACTGGAACTTCAACTCGCTCTCCATAGCCGCGGCCAGCAACCCGGGATCCGGGGGCGTGCCCACTTCCATCACGGCCAATCAAGGCGCGGGGACAATCTCGCTAACGGGCTATGGCGGCACGGTGGATGACTTTGCGGGCTCCACGGTGAACGCCATTTCACCCGATACTTCAGGGGCCTCACTCAGCCTTATCGCTGGTGGTGCGACGTTTCCTGGCAATGGCACTTACATTGAGTTGCAATTGAACCTGGCTGATTACGCCGATCCTGTGGTGACGTATGCCACACAGAAGACCGGCACCGGCTACAACAGCGGCGCCTGGTCCTACAGTGTGGGTGGTGGTGCGTTCACCAACATTACTCCAGCGATTGCTCCACCGGCGGCCTATGCGCTTGCCACAGTGGATCTCAGCGCGATCAACGCGGTGGATGGGCAGGCGAACGTCAGGCTCCGCTGCACCTTCACGGGAGCGAGCAGCGCCTCCGGGAATAACCGCATCGACAACCTGCAGGTCAATGCCACCCTCACCAGAGATAGTGCGGCTCCGCTTGTGAGCAGCTTTGCTCCTGCGGACAATGCTACAGGTGTGCCGATCACTTCCACGCCGAGCATCATCTTCAATGAGCCCGTGCAGAAAGGGGCGGCAGGCAACATTTTGATCAAGCGCAGCAGTGACAACTCGATCTTTGAAACCATCGCGGTCAGCTCCAGCCAGATCACGGTGTCCGGCGCGACGGTCACGATCACCCCGGCGGGCTCCTTTGACTACACCACGGGCTACTACATTGAGGTTCCATCAGGGGCGATCACGGACCTCGCCAATAACGACTACGCGGGTATCAGCGGTGCGACGGCCTGGAACTTCACCACGATTGCAGCGTCGGCTTCCCCCACGGCGACAAAGACTTTCACCACCGAGGTCAAGGTGCTGCCTGCTGGTGCCAGCGCCAGCGCGGACTACTATGCGGAAGGCAACGGCCAGGGGTCTTTTGCCCGGTATGACGTCGGGTCGTTCAGTTTCAGCAAGCTGGACTTCGGACTGTCTGGCGCGTCGAATATCACGGGCATCACCAGCGCGGAGTTCACTCTCACGCACAATGACCGGACGTTCAGCGCGGGCACGGAGCTGGAGCTGTTCCTGATGACGGATGTCGTCGGCGGCAATTACGCGGGCAAGACCTTCAATCCAACGTTCGTCAACGGCATCGATATCACGCAGTTCTCCTCCGCGCCGGTGTCGCTCGGCAAATTCCCCTACACCCCGAAGGCGGGTGGAGTTAAGGACACGTTCACGCTTGACCTCAGCCTCGTTACTCCGGCGATGCTGGCGAAGTTGAACACTGGGGAGGAATTCAGCCTCATCCTGGCACCCACGACGGCACCTGCTGCGATCACTTACTCCGGCAAGGGCAACACGTTTGACCCCGGCGATCCTGAGCTGAAATTCACCGTCTCCGAGACCACGGGCGTGGACACCACGCCGCCAGCCATCGCACTGTTCATTCCTGCCGATGGCTCGGGTGGCCTGCCAATCTCGTCGAACCTGAAGGTGTCGTTCAATGAACTGATCCAGAAGGGTACATCCGGCACGATCACGATCTATCGCAGTGGGGACAACAGCGTCTTTGAAACTATTGATGCCACCAGCTCGCAGGTGACGGTGAATCTCGGCACGGTAACGATTGATCCCGTCAACGCGCTGGAGTCCGCTGGCAGCTATTACGTGCAGATTTCCAATGGTGCGATTCAGGATGTAAGCGGCAACAACTTCGCCGGTATCAGTGACACGACGACGTGGGACTTCAGCACCGCGCAGCCACCGATCACAGCGGCGGGCCCCTTTGCCGTGTCCAAGAACGCTCCAGCGGGCACGGTCATCGGACAGCTCAACTCGAACATCAACGGCAGGGAGGGCATCAAGTATGAAATGCTCAGCGGCAGTGGTGGCTCTACATACATGGAAGCCATTGCGGGCACGAACTGCGTGGTGAACCCGCTCTTCACGATGGGCGACACCATCCTCAACAGCACCGGCGCGCTCAATGCGAGCAGCGCTGGCAGCTTTTCGCCGGTCGGCACGCCGGACGGCCTCGGCGCATTCGCACTGAACGCCACTACCGTGCGAGTCATCATGAGCCATGAGATCGCGATGCCGCTCGGTGCCGGCCTTGCTGGGTATGCCTTCACGCTTGCGAACGGCACGGTGCTGGACAAGGGCGGCTCGCGCATCACTTACATCGACGTGGACAAGGCCAGCCGTCGTATTGTGGACGGTGGCCTCGCCATCGCACGCATGTATGACCGCGCGGGCAATGTGGTGACAAGCACCAGTCAGCTCGATCTCGGCGGCCTGGACCGATTCTGCTCCGCCTCATTGTACGAGCCGAATCTGTTCGGTGCAAATCGTGGCGTTGAGGACCGCATCTACTTTGCGGGTGAGGAGAGCGGGACGGCCTTCGGTGCTCCGCACGGCGGCACGGAGTGGGCTCTGGATGTGACCACTGGCGATCTTTGGGCGCTGCCCGACTTTGGCCGCGGTGAGTGGGAAAACGCCGCGCAGGTGGACACCGGCACCACGACGCATGTCGCCTTCGTGCTGGGCGATGACACGCCGGGCACCGCGCTCTACATGTATGTGGGCGTGAAGAACCCAGCGGGCAACTTTATCGAGCGCAACGGTTTAAAGGGAGGCCAGCTCTTTGTGTGGAAAGCGACCAATGGAGATCTCACACCGCAGCAGTTTCATGGCACCGGACAGACGCGTGCCGGTGCCTGGGTGCCGATCACCGCTCGTGTCCCGGCAAATGCCGGCACCGCTGGCTACGATGCGCTCGGCTACAAGAACGACACCGTGCTGCAGGCCGATGCGGATGCGCTTGGCGGTTTCTCCTTCTCACGCCCGGAAGACTTGTCCACCAGCCCAACAGACGGCACGATCTTCGCCTTCAACTCCACGGGGCGCGGCTCACTTTTTCCCGCCGACAACTGGGGCACGACCTACATTGTGGACATTGACTTTGCCAACCTCTCCGCCCCGACTGCGAGCATCCGCATCGTCTATGACAGCGATGACATGGGCGGCGGCCAGTTTGATGTGCCACAGAATGGTCTGCGCTGCCAGGATAACATGGACTGGGCTGACGACGGCTTCATCTACATCCAGGAAGACCAGGCCAATACCGACGGGGCAAATGTGTTTGGTTCGACAGGCAAGGAAACCTCCATCTGGCGGCTGAACCCAGCGAACAGCCAGATCACGCGCCTGACGATGACGAACCGCAGCAATGTGCTGCCGCTTGGCTCGACAGACGGTGACGTCGCAGACTTTGGCAACTGGGAGTCCTCGGGTATCATCGATGTGTCCACGCTCTTCGGTGAAGCCCCCGGAACGCTGCTCTTGTTCGACGTGCAGGCGCACTCGGTTACGAACGGTCTCATTGGAGTGAAAACACTCTTTGAAGGCGGACAGCTCTGCTTCCTGCAGCGTGGAATCGACAAGGGCGCGTTTGCCGTGAATCCAAACACTGGCATCATTACACTCGCCAATCCGCTGGCGCTCGACACGGTGAACCATCCCACGCACGAGCTGCGCTTGCACGCCTTCGACGGCACAAACCACACGCTCGGCACCATCACGATCAACGTGACGAACACGGCCGTGGCGAAGACGAACAGCTTCAAGGCCGCCACCTTCAACACCTCGCACTTCCGCGACACGGAGAACGCTCTCATCAACGATCTCTCTGCGCTCACCAACACGAACTCGCAGAAGATCGCGCGCGTCATTCAGCGCAATAACCCGGACATCATCCTGCTCAACGAGTTTGATTACGACGCGGGAGGTAAGGCGGTCAAACGCTTCAAGGAGAACTACCTTGAAGTCGGTCAGAGCGGTGAATCACCGGTCTATTACCCGTATGTTTTCATCACGCCCGTGAACACTGGCGTTCACTCCGGCTTCGATCTCGACAACAACGGCTCAATTGTCAGCACGCCCGGTGCGACAGGCTACGGTGAGGATGCCTTCGGATTCGGCCTGCATCCGGGTGAATACGGTTTTGTGGTGCTCTCGAAGCATCCCATTGATACGGCGAACATTCGCACCTTTCAAAAGTTCCTTTGGAGGGACATGCCAGGCGCTCAGCTGCCGGATAATCCAAACATAGCCGGCACGGGGGACTGGTATTCGCCTGCGGAACTCAACGTGTTCCGTCTGTCCTCCAAGAGTCATGCGGACGTGCCAGTCAATATCAACGGCACCATCGTGCATGCGCTTGTCAGTCATCCAACGCCGCCGGTGTTTGACGATCCCGCGTCAGGCCAGCCGTGGATCGCCGGTGTGGACCACAATGGCCGCCGTAACAGCGATGAGATTCGCTTCTGGAACGACTATGTGAATCCTGCTGAGTCGGGCTACATTTACGACGACACTGAAACGTCTGCGACCGCATCTGGCGGCCTCACACCGAACGCTCGCTTCATTATCTTCGGTGACCAGAACTCCGATAATAACGAAGGGGATGGCACCGACCCGGCCATCAAGCAGCTCATTGGCGGCGTGGCCGCAGTGGGTGGCGCGCCGATCGCGGCGAACCCGCTCATCAATAGCACCTTCGTCCCCGGCGGTGGTGCTGGCCCGGAGCCGGATGACACAGCCGCCTTCAGCGGCGGCGTGCGCGTGGACTACGTGCTGCCTTCCATCTTCGGCCTTACCGCGAACAGCGGTGGCGTCTTTTGGCCTGCCGCAGGATCAGACCCGATCACCGCCGCGCTCGATGCATCGGATCACCACATGGTCTTCGTCAATCTCACGCTCACTGGTGTGGAACTACCGCCGAACACCGACGTCATCACTTACTATGCGCCTGCGGCCGGTTTGAGCGGCGCTGCCCTGCAAAGCGCACTTCACAACATCATCAAGAATCATGTAGTCATCGACTACGGGACGATCGATGAAGTGATGCAGGTGATCGATGAAACCTCGACAGGCAGCAACCAGGTGCGCCTTTTGTATTCCAATGCGACTCTGCCAAAACTGAGCAACAACATCAGCGGCGGATGGAATCGCGAGCATGTCTGGCCTCGCAGCGACGGTGTGGGCGACAACGGCCCCGACTACAGCGACCTGCATCACCTCTTCCCGTGCAAAGACACCGTAAACAGCCTTCGCTCCAACGATCCGTATAACGTATGCGCCGATCTTCACCACGATGCCTTCGCCCCCGAATCTCACGGCGACGGCAGCTACTGGGAGCCGCTTGACCGCGACAAAGGCATCGTCGCCCGCGCGCAGCTTTACATGATGACACGCTACGACGGCAGCGAACCGCTCACCGTTGACCTCGTTCTCGCTGACAACACCGCTCCTACCGGCACCCAGGGTGTGCTCTCTACGCTGCTCGCCTGGCACAAGGCCTTCCCGCCCTCCGACTACGAACGCAACCGCAACAACTCCATCTACTCCGGCGCTCAGGTGAACGGCGTCACTCGCGCCCAGGGCAACCGCAACCCGTTCATCGACTTCCCGCAGTTTGTGGATGGGATCTTCCTCGGCACCGGGACGCACTCGTTCTCCAAATGGCAATTGCAGAATTTCAGCTTCGCTCAGTTGCTCAGTTCCGCCACCTCCGGCGCTAACGCCGATGCGGACGGCGACGGTCGCAGCAACTACGCGGAATTCCTCCTCGGTGGCAATCCTCTCAGCGGCAGTGACCAGCCACTCGTCACCTCAGCCACCGGCAATCAGTTCACATTAACCTTCTACCGCCCGAAAGGCACCACTGTGCTGCAAGCCCGCATCGAATCTAGCACGCTGCTCGTCGGCGGCAGTTGGACGACCGTGCCGAACTGGGAAGCAAACTCCGTCATCACTGACTTCGGCGACTATCAGCGCGTCGTCTTCACCACGACGATACCTGCCGGAGAGGGAAAGCAGTTCTACCGCGTGGTGTTTGAGTGATCGCTCGTGCTTTGGGATGCCAAGAGTTCAGAGTGCGGAAGCCACGCTTGTGAGTATGCACTCTGAACTTTCAGGAACGCCTGGTGAGTGGATCGAGCCTTACGCCCAACCCTGATCTGCCCGCAAGGCTCGGAGGCTCGTTCGCGATTCAAGTGTGAAGAACACGTCGCACGAGGTTTTGTGACCTTTTGCAAGCATCTAAAGATGTGTAAATGATGTGACAACTTCATTTCCTCATTGTTCTTTGTTTGTTTTCCCTGGCTTTGCTGGCCCAGCCTGCCTTGACGTTGCAGGAGACCCATCACTTGGGCTTTGCCAATTGCGGACGCTCATCGATCACATAGTCCGTCATCAGATACTCGGTGCCGTTGCGCAGGATGATGAGCTTCACCGGCTGGCCCATGCCATACATGTAGAGCCACTTTTGAAAGCCGGCGACGCTCAGGATGCGTCTGTAGGAGAACTGCACGAGGATGTCGCCAGCCTTGATGCCGAGTTTCTGCGCGGGGCTGTTGTCCCAAACGTCCTCGATGGCCACACCGCCGCGATGTTTCTTCGCGGTGGGGAAATGGCGCTGTTCATTCTCGTTCAAGGGACGCACGGAGAAGCCGTTCCAGGGCGACTTCAAGCTGCGCTTCGTTTTGAGGCTCTCGTAGATGTTGAAGCACAGATTGATCGGCAGCAGATGCGTCTCGCTCGTGTCCTCGGCAAGACCCGGTTCGGGAACAGGCTTGTAGCCGGTGAAAATGGCCGCCACTTCGCCTGAATCTGCAAAGAACACTGGTCCACCGAGCGATGCCTCCGGAATGGGGGTCTTCGCGCGAAACATGGTCGAGGCGAGGATGTGCTGATAACACAGCTTCGTGTTTAAAGCGGTGACGGAGCCGGCGATGGTCTCCAAAACGCCGTTTTCGAGGGAACCCGCGTGCAAGGCCATTCCGGGTGTGATTTCACGTTTCACAGCGCAAACGACCGGCGTAAAGGTTTCGTCCGTTTCGAGCTTCAGGATGCCGATGTTGATCGTTGGCTCGACGCCGATAATTTCGGCGGTGTAGCTCTTCTCGCCTAAGGTCACCGCAAACTTCACCAGCAGTCTTCCATCCGGTTGCGAGGTGAGGTTTTCATAGTTGGTGAGCACAAAATCTTCCTTTTCAACGATGAAGCCAAGGCAGCGATTGAGCACCTTGCCGCCAGTCGAGCCAGCGATGCTCACCACAGTGCGGTTCGGTGTTTCAGCAGCGATTGCTGAAGTGAGGAGGAATACTAAAGGCAAAAATCTCATGGTGCGAAGGATTGGTTAAAGGGATTCACTTCCGTGCCGCGAGTGATGCGGAGAAAGCCGTGCTGCGTGGCCATGTGGCAGGTGTTGCAGCTCTGAATGACGGCATCCAGCCCCTGCAGCAGCCGTTCACGTTTCACCGGCTTCTTCGTGACTGCCGCCTGCAGCGCTTCATAGGCAGGAAGTACCAGACGGTCAATCAGCAGGGCGATGGGCAGCCGCTCAAACTCCGGCGCTTCCTTTTGAATCGTCTGCAACTGCTCCAGTGACTCATGCAGATAAAAAGCAGCCATCTCCGCGTTTCCAGCATCGGCCGATAGAGCGAGCTTATGGGGGAGCCCCTGCAAATCTCCCATGAGCAGCGCCAGCTCAGGCGCGGCCTCATTTGGGATGGGCTGCAATGGCGATGGCTGCGACGGACCAAGGCACCATTTTCTTTAACCCGGACAAGCTGGGCGATTTCGCCAACAAGGTTCGTCTGATCACTGCTTCATATGGTGCTTCTGCAGTTGTGCTCATTCTGGAATCATGGATCACCAAGGCCAAAGCAGATGAGCCACTGGACACGTTAACGCCACCCTCTGAATCGTATGACCGTGAAGAGGTGGTGGTGTTGATTGGCCAGGCTCCGCAGGGCAATATCACTCACCTCCTGCCCATTCATCGTCTCGGTAATGGCAAGTTCTGGAACCTGGGTGATGCATGAAGACATGCCCGCAGACAGTTTTGAAGGACGTTTTTCATCTAAGCCTTCCGACGATCAAACACGGCAAATGGGAAAGAAGCTGCTTGATGCGATGGGCGTGAAGGTGAGCATGCTGAAATAGCGCCATTCTCCACGTCGATATGGATGCGTTCTTTGCCTCCATCGAGCAACGTTACCATCCAAAATACCGAGGCAAGAGGTGGGGTGTGTGATTCGGACATTGCATCCGCGAGCCTGCGCAGATTTCCGAAATGTACAACAGTGTTGGAGAGGAATCTCTAGTGAAGGCTGCCGCCGCATTTCCCGTGCTGTGATCCTCGCAGCCATTGAGGGATTTTTTTCAGCCTCAGAACCCATTCCACAGTCCTTTCCCTCTCGGCTTGCTGTCTTTGATTTGTCGCCTATCCGTTACCTCCTCTTAAACTACTCCACAGAAACAACGCGGACCATTATTTAGGTGTGACAGTGCAATCACAGCACAAATCTTGACATTTGCACAACGAGTGAACAGCTTAGTCTCCATAAGCACCACCATGGAAACTCTCCCCAATGACTTGCCGGATGATAGAGAGCAACCCCCGATTTCCGCAGAAGAGCTAGCAATCTTGGAGGAAGAACAGGTGCAATGGGGGCGTCTTGACCGTGGAGAAATCCAAAAGCTGCCCGACTGGCTCCTGGAACGCATGGAAAAACTTAGGAACGCATGCGCGGAGGAAGGCTGAACTCTCATATTGCCGCCGCTATCGTTCCTACTTTTTGCGTTGCCGTAGGGTTGCCACTTTTTGATACTACAGCCCGCACGCTGCTCATTGCCGCCCTTCACTTCTTCCCAGTCATGAGTGCAGAGATTCTTTCCATTTCTCCCCGCCAGCTGCACCAGAATCGCCTCGTGCCGCGTCACAGTCGTTTCCCCCGCCACCGCATCGGGCATTGTCGGACAAGCTGAGGCCGCATAGCATACCGCCAGATGTCAGAGTCCCAACAGCCTTTTCAACCTCTGACTCGCCTCAATGAGAACAATATACGGTTTATCAGAACCAATTGCGGTGCATCTAAAAATTAAATCACCTAAATTAAAGTTCAAATCCTAGATGGATAGCTAGTCGCTAGATCGTACACTTTCGTATATGCGACTTCATTCGTCTTCCATGCGCTTAGTGCCTAGCCTGCATCTCTCCATCGTTCTCGGATTTTTGGGATGCCTGGCACCGATCATGGTAATGGCACAGGCAAAACCCTCTGCCAAGGAGCAGATTCGGAGGGAGCAGGTTCAGGAAATCGAAAAGTATCAGCACACAATAGATGGTGAGGACCGCTCGGTTAACTACGTGACCTATGTCGTTTTGGGCGCGCTCGGTATCATAGGCTGCATGGTTGTTGTGCGACGCTTGCTGTTATATTGAAGAGAGGCGGCACAAGGCTGCATGGGAGCGCTGCTGCAGGGGATTTTCGCCATCAGAGCACACACACGGAAGGATGATTGCGCCTTCTCGGCTAGGCACTTCGCTTGGATATGGCATCGGGATCATTTGGGTGCTTGTCACCTGGTATCTGCAGCACCAATTCAAAAAAGAACCATTATGGGACTGGTTTGGTCTTGCTCCGAATCGCGTGAGAGTGTCGCTGGCTTTAGCTTGAGTCTGGAGGTGGGATGAGGCCAGGAAGTTCAAGGTCCGGTCCGCCATGCCTTCGAGAACTGCCGCAAAGCTCTGTCCGCATGGCATTTTGTTCGACCACGGATGGCGACCTACCGCGCTGAATCCGCTCTTATTATGGAAATTTTGCGGAGCTTCACCACAATGGTTGAACGCATGTCAGCGAAATGGGTGATGCTATGGTTTTGGCCATAGAGATCAAACGACGGATCAAAGACGAATGTGGACTGACATCAAGCATCGGTGTAATCTGGTCGACGCGAGATGTAGCTGTAAAGCGTTTTGACGCTCTCCAAAATTTCCTGTCGATAGCTGATTGGTTTGCATGTCACGCCCAAAAAACCAGCACGCACGAATACGACTAGGTTATTCGTGCGCTCTTGAGCGTATGCGTCACCCGTAACCGCTTCGACCAGCTTCTTTGACGCACTTTCAAGGCAATCGACTACATCAGGCCTGACCTCGTTTTGTGTGCATGTGGAAACCTTGGCGTTGATCGTCTGAAGTGCTGTGAGCGCTGATTCTCTGTTCATCACAATTATTATAAGAGGGACATTAAACGGGCACAAGATCGACGAGTATGCGGCTGCCTTCGGAGCCTGACTTTTGGTTGATGGGCATTTCCGAGACGAAGCATATCGACACACCCCACACTTGGCCACAAGGCGGGCATAACTGAAGTGTTCCCAGGTCGAATAGCGAGAAGTGACGTGCAACATTTCCGCTTCGAACTTGAGACTTGGAAATCCTTCAAAGAAACAAGTCAGCTTCAATCACGATGCCCTCCCATGGAGGATAGCCAATAGCAAGTTAGGGCTTAGAAGAACCTTTGTTTACGGGGACGTTGAAACCTTGAGTGCCTTTCTGATTTTTAGGCACTACTGGCTGTGGCGAGTTTTCTGAATCAATACCAGTGGACCAATACGACGAGCCAAGCGTTCCACGCACGAAGGGAGGCAGCATACGAATTCCATAAAAATGGCCGAGTCCAATGCGCAGGCCAAGCGAGATGGGTGAGGTTTCTCCGGTCACGGCGATGAGATTGCATACGCACTCGGCACCGTTGCTAAATGTGCATTTCATTGGGCAATTGGTGTTGGGACGGCGGATGTTCATGGTGACTGTGGATGCATTGATAAACTGCCCGTGTCGTTTTCGACACGCAAATCATGAGCATCTTTAGCCAAGTTCCCCCGATTGTTTGGTCCGCCTTCCTGAGGTGATGATCCAGCATGAAACAAGACCTTGGGCAGCCAACCATCTCGGAGCTACGAAAGCAACTGGACAGCATCCGCACAGCCACCGAGCGCGGAACAAAGAAAATTTTGAAGAAGTGGGCCAAGGACGTACAATTGCCCGACAATTTTACAGAGAATACCAGGAATTTGGCAGCCTACCTGTCATTGCGGCACCAGGATCTGCGGGGGGGTGCAGGACGAGCTTTCGCATCTCGGCCTGTCGTCACTCGGGCGCTGTGAATCCCATGTTATGGCGAGTCTTGATGCGGTGCTGGCGGTGCTTTCGAGATTAGATCAAAGGGGAGAAGAAACAACTAATTGGCCTGCACCGAAATCATTCACTTCTGGCTTTCAGCGTATTCAGGATGCCGCCGAGGTGATCCTGGGGCCGTCCAATGCATCCAAGGTGCGGATCATGGTGACGCTGCCAGCAACAGCGGCAATCGATCCGATCTGGTGCCGCAACCTCATAGAAGCCGGGGCATCCTGTGTCCGCATCAACTGTGCGCATGACTCGCCGGAGCAGTGGCTGGCAATGATCGAGCATATACGACGAACAGCGCGTGCCTTGAAGCGGGATGTGCGTGTGCAGA
>CALRWM010000082.1:0-25978 GCA_943371875.1 Prosthecobacter debontii
AAGGACAGCAACGAAAGCGATCTTCTTTCGGCTGTAAGAGCCGTTGCCAACGGCAAAGGATTTCTTAGCCCAGAGGTCAGCGACGCGGTGCTGGACGACTATCGCAAGCATGTCACCAACCCGATCGACCTGCTCTCACCACGGGAACGGGAGGTGCTACAGATGATCTCGGAGAGCAAGACCAACAAGGAAATCGCCTCGGTGCTGAACCTGAGCGTGTACACCGTGGAGGCTCATCGGGGCCGGATCATGGAGAAACTCAACCTGCACTCCATCGGCGAACTGGTGCGCTTCTCCATTCGCAACGGTTTGATTTACTGATTCTGCCATGTCGTTCACCTTTCTGCGGATCACCGAACGCTATGTGCTGCGTGTTCTCGCGCTGGGTTTCCTGCTTGTGATGGTGCTGCTGGGAACGGCGGGCCTCATTGCTGTACGCCAGAGCCAGGGCATTCGGCACGGGGTGGAGCAGATGGCACGGGACCAGTTCCTCATCGCCAGGCTTCGGCAGGATGTGCAGTCGGAGGAAAACACCATGACCGGGGTGCTGCACCAGTTCGCTCAGTTCGAGCTGAAGCGTGCCGATCTGGCCAAGCTGCTGCAGGAACTGGATGAAAGTGATCGCCAGATTTCTCGATTGGGGCCGGAGGTGCGATCTCTGGCGGATGCGGAGTTGTGGGCGAATCTGGACAAGGGAATCAAAGCCTTCACCCAGGAATCACACCGGCTGCTGGAAAGCCGTGTGCCGGTGCAGCGGGACAAGCTGGAGACCCTGTTCCTGCACCACGGCAGGGTCGTCGAACTGGTCAACAAGCTCATCAAAAGCAGTTCAGAGCATCTCACCAAGACCGAACACCAGTTGGAGCAACAGTCTCAGGCTCTCAGTGATGATTCCACCTTGCTGCTGGGGTCCAGCACCGTCCTGGCCGCGATATGCGCCATGCTGACCATTGCTTTTGCGCGCAAGAGCATCCAGCGAATTCGCTGGCAGTCCGAGGAGTTGAGCCGCGTGTCCTGGCACATGCTGCAAACTCAGGAACAGGCCGCACGACGCTTCTCCCATGAGCTTCACGATGAGCTGGGCCAGTCGCTGGCCGCCGTGCGCTCCAATCTGACCAAGGGCTCCACCCAGGATCTTCCTTCACTGCGCGCCGATTGCCTGCATCTGGTGGATGAATCCATCGCCAACGTCCGCGAACTCTCGCATCTGCTGCGGCCCGTCATTCTGGATGATTTTGGCCTGGATGCCGGACTGCGCTGGCTGGCGGAAAAGTTCGGCCAGCGCACGCGCCTGAAAGTGGACTACGATTCTGACTTCACGGGGCGGCTTGCAGATGAAACGGAAACTCATCTTTTCCGCATCGCCCAGGAGGCTTTCACCAACATCGCCCGGCATTCCGAAGCCACGGAGGTGAAGGTCCGCCTGGCGCATCGGGATCAAAAAATTCTTCTCACCATCGAGGACAACGGCAAGGGCCTGCCCAATCAAACTGGAGAAATCATTTACAGTCCCAGCCTCGGCATGGTGGGCATGCGTGCAAGGGCACGGCAGTCTGGCGGCGAGCTGACAGCCAGCAGCGTGATGCCTCAGGGACTACGAATCGAGGTAGTGATTCCGCTCCAGGCGCCCACTGTCTGACCAGGAGAGCGGGACCGGTTCGCTCTTTTGCTCTGCCACCCAAGAATCTTATTCAAACGGTCTGACGGCGGTACCGTGCCGCCTGCGGATGGGGGGAAACAGGAACGTGGTCTTCGAGCCCAGCGATGATGAGTTCGCGATTTTCAATCTTCCAGTCCTGCACCATTTCCTCGAGTTTCTTGATGACCGTATGATCGACCAGATGGGTGCCTGAGAGGTCAACTTTTACCCTGGCATGGTCATTGAGTGAGAGAAGATGTTTGCGTAGGCCAAGCCAGTTGCTGAAAATGGCTGCTTTTTTCACGTGCATGATGGGGTGGTCCCCATCTTTCATGATCTCGGCATGTGGAATGAAGAGGTTGCCAAAGGGCGTGCCGCTGATGACATGCTGCAAAAGTTTGACGACGATACCCGCTGCAATGCCAATGAGCAGATCGGTGGCAAGGGTTGCAATCAAAGTAACGACGAAAACGATCAACTGGCCTTTGCCCACCTCCCACATGTGATGGAATTCTTTTGGGGATGCGAGATTATAGCCGGTGAAAACCAGCATGCCTGCCAGCGCAGCGAGCGGGATGTTGTTCAGCAGCCAGGGCACAGTGGCCACGAGAAAGAGCAGGAAGGTGCCATGCCAGAAATTAGCCCAGCGGGTGCGGGCACCATTGTTGCGGTTGGCGGAGGAGCGGACGATTTCTGAAATCATCGGCAGGCCGCCGATGAAGGAGACCAGAGTGTTCGCGAGGCCTACGGCGAGCAGATCGCGGTTCAGATTCGTGCGGCGCTGCCATGGATCAAGCAGATCGACGGCCTTGGCGCTGAGCAGTGACTCCAGGCTGCCGATGAGGCAGAACATGACGATCCATTTGATGCTGGCACCGGATGTGATGGCGGAAAAATCCGGGAATTTGATGCCATCCAGAATGTTGAGCGGCAGGTTGACCAGCTTGTCCGGACCCACCTCAAAGGATTGGTTGTGGAACTGGTACATGTGCTTGTGGCCAATGTCGAAATAGAAGGAAAGCGGCACGGCGACCAGGAGGACAATCAGCGGTCCCGGGACGGACTGAACAAATTTGTTTTTGATCAACATTCGTCCGAACAAAATCACCAGGGCGATGCCACCGATCAGGGCGATCTCAGGATTCATGTGAACAAGGCTGTCTGGGATTTCTGCGAGCAATTCCAGCGGCTCTTTCGCATGGACGGCAACACCCAGCGCAACGTGAATCTGCTTCGAAATGATGATGATTCCGATGGCCGCGAGCATGCCATGCACCGCCGCCACAGGGAAAAATTCACCCAGGGTTCCGAGCTTGAAAGAGCCAAAGATGATTTGAAGGCACCCCGAAACCACGCCGACCGCTAGCGCCTTTTCATAGCCAAGCTCGCTGACCGTGCCCAGCACAATGGCGATCATGCCAGCCGCAGGCCCCTTGATGGTCAGCTCTGAGTTGCTCAAGAAGGGGGTGAGCATGCCGCCGATCACGGCTGTAAAAATCCCCGCGATGGCTGGGCAGCCGCTGGCTTTGGCAATTCCAAGGCACAGAGGAAGAGCAATTAAGAAGACCAGAAAGCCAGAGATGATGTCTTTGCTGAAATAAGCTTTGAAGCCAGCGAAATTGCCGACCGGCACGGGGCCTTCGAGTTTTGAAGCGGTAGTGGGTGAGGACATATGGGCGTTTGTATTGCTGAAGGTAATGGATGCAGTGCGTCGTCATGCCGCCGGTTTTCAAAAGATGTTCCCTTGTGAGGGGGGACGGTGAAGGCCGGCAGGATTTAGTCTGGGGGAGGTTAGAAATGTATGGTCATCTGAGTGTAGCCAAAGTGCGCGGTGCTATGGGCCCCGGTCTGTGCGAGATAGCTGCCAGCGAGGAACATGGCGTAACCGGCTTGGAGGGTGACATGCGGGTTGATCTTGTACCAGGCGTTGATGTCGAACTCAGTGCCGCGGTATTTGCTGCTGGCAGAGGTGGCGGCGGCGTTGAGAGGGCGAACCGCTGTGGTGGTGTTGGAGCCGTACCAGGCGTCGCTGTTCGTCGCATTAAAAAAGGCCATGGCATCAAACGTCACCTTCAGCTTCTCTGTGGGCTGGAGGGTGATGTTGAGCTGAGGATTGCTCAAGTTGGCGTAGGCGGTGGTGTCCATGAACCCATACAGCGCGTGGTTGCCGGGGAAGAGGTTTTGGAAAGTGGTGCTTCTACCATCCGCCGCATTGCCGTCGCCGGAGGCGTAGTTGTACTGAAAGCCAATGCGGGATTTCCAGGCATCCTGGAAGTTGTAACCCACAGCCCAGTGACCGGCAAAAGCCTGCTGGGCAAGGCCTCCTGCCCGGCCAAACTGCAGGTCCAGTTCCACATCATAGTCCCAGTTGTGCAGCTTTTTAGGGTCGCCTTTCCATAGTGTGCCCAGTGTCCAGACGTTGGTGTTGCCCACAGCTCCAATGGGCGGTCCCGCAATGACTGGGGCCTTGTTGGCCATGTAGTTCAGCAAATAAAAATCCGTCGAGCTCTGCCAAGGGATCAACCCTGCTGAGGAAAAGTAGGCACCGGTCACGACCGCATTGCGCGGTTCATGCACATTGAAGTAATCCGAAGTGTTTGGCTTGCTTTTAAGGAAGGAGACTGGGCTGCCCGTGAACAGGTCCATGAACCAGCTGGAGGCCTGGTAGTGCAGTTTGATCGAATCCCACATGTTGGTGGAGTTCTTCCACTGGGGATTGCCCAGCAGGCGCTGATTGCCATAATTCCAGCCCTGACGGCCCGCCCGCAGACTCAGCCCATGGTTTTCGTCACCAATGGCTGCCCAGCCTTGCAGCAGGTCGAAGTAGTCGTCGCCATCCGCACCGAAGCTTCCTACGTTGTTGGGGCGTTTGCCGCCGATTTCGCGGATGTCCTGGCCTTGGAGGTAGAATTTAAGCCACTGGTTGACCTGAAAGAGGGCACCCAGGCGGAAGCGGGTGAGGAGCCAGTCAGAGTCCTGCGGTCCGTTGACCGTGGCGTTGAAGTCGTTGTTGTTGTTGCGTATTTCGAAGCGGGTGTTGAAATGCTCGTCGAAGGTAATGTGGTTGCTGGCGGTTGCGTAGCGCTGCAGGGCGGGCCTGCCGTCATAAAAATTGGTGGGACCAAAACCGCTGGATTGCGAGATGGATGGGGAAGCCGACGACTGGGCACTGGAGTTCAGGCACGGCAGGAACAGTGCTACCGCAAGCAGTGCATGAGCGAAGAAACGGGGTTGGAAGTATGTCGAATTTGGCAAAAACATTCGAGGATGGTGGTTCAAGCCTCCCTTTATGACCTGCCAAGGCGGCAGGGGGGGGAGGCACTTCCTATCATCGCAGACTCGGGGAAGGAATTCTGTCCCTTTGACAGGTTAAACTTTTCGCCATGGACACGGGATGGGCGAATAGGCTCCGAGTCCGGAAATTGGCAGATTAATGCTGGAACACCCAGAAGTACGAGAGGATTAAGTAGGTTTTCACCCGTAGTTTGAAAAACACGACCCCTTCTACCGGTGCTTGAATACCCCCTTTCAAAGGGATAGCGGAGTTCACTCAACCGGAGTTAGTTGAATTCACGCTAAATGAGTACGCACAACCCATCTGACCCCTGTGGCTCCCACGGTCACACGCATGAAGTCTCCGCACCGGCGGATTCCGTGCAGCACCTGCGCCATGTGGTCGATCACGCCGCCCATTTTCTGCCCACCCAGGGCCCCATCGGTGTCTTTGTGCATCACAACACGCTCCACTCGCTTCAACACAAGGTGTTTGAAGAGGCTGTGGTGGAAGGGGCCGGCCTTTTTGGTGCCGAACCCTTTCTCTCCGAAGAAACCTACCAGGCCGAGCATGCCCGTCAGCGCATCTTTGACGAAGACATTGAGGATGTCATCAGCCGCGAGCCTGACGCTGAAATCTTTACCGGCGGTCTTACTCGCCGCCAGCTCCGCCGTGTTATGCTCATTCCTGGCGTGCGGCGGGTGAACGGCATCAATATTTCCTGGCAGATTGAGGAGGGCGACTGGCTGAGATCTTTCCGCCATGACCTGCCGAATGCCGCCGCCAACATGCTGGGTGCTGACACGCCGCAGGCACTGTGGGACGCTTGCCTAGCCCGAGTGAAGCCGCAGCCCGCCCCCTCTCCTGTCAAGCCGAAGCGTCCCCGTGATGCGGTGCTTGCTAAGTTTGGCATCGACATGGATCTGCTGATTCATCCGCCGCTGATCCGCCTCACCGGCGCCTACCTTGACCAGGGCATTGCCTACTGGCCGATGCCCTTGCGTCAGGAAGGTCTGCTCAAAGCCGCGCGGCGGATCATGCCGCAGCCGCTGGCCCTGTTTCCGGCTCGTCTTAGCGGTGTCCGCGAGGCCTTCCTGAGCCAGGAGGCTCAAAACAAGGATGCCGAGACCGTGATCCTCGACGCACTTCATGAGCTTGCCGTGCCCGCGGATCAGTGGGATGCCTTCATTACCGAGGAACTGCTCGCGCTGCGCGGCTGGGCTGGCATGATTCGCATGCTGGAAAATGACGTCACGCTTGCGCCACATGAACGTATTCGCTGCTCCATCATGGAATTCCTGGCATTGCGGCTCACGTACACGGTGGTGGCGCTGCGGGACATTGCTGGAGACACGGCCTCCTGGCATTCTTTCAAGCTTTCCGTGCCACGCTTTGACCCGCTTACCCACGTGGCGCGTGTTTTCGATGTCGCGCAGCTTCTCGGTATTACCAGCGATGTGATGAGAATCCTGTCGAGTGAAGATCTGACCCGACTGGATGACGAGATCCTGCATTGCAACGAAATCGAGCGCCGTCGTCTGCTGCATCTAGCGTACGAGCGGCGGCATGAGCGGCGCATTCTCATTCCGTTGGCCAAGCACCGTGCCATGCCGAGCATTGAGCCCGAAAGCGACCGCCTTGCCGCGCAGGTTGTTTTTTGCATCGACGAACGTGAAGAGTCCATCCGGCGTGCGCTTGAGGAAATCGATCCGAGCATTGAAACCGTGGGAGCGGCTGGTTTCTTTGGCGTGGCCATCAATTATGCCGGCCTTGATGATGCGGACGGTGTCTCCCTCTGCCCCGTCGTCGTCAAACCCGCCCATTCTGTGCGTGAGAAGCCCCTGGATGACCACGCGCATTTGCACGAGAGGCGGCAGGGATTGCGGCGCGCCTGGGCCAGTGTCATGCGCAACAGCTTCATCTCCTCGCGCACGCTGGTGCGTGGCTGGATCAGCACGGCCTGCCTCGGCTTCCTGAGTCTTTTTCCGCTGGTGCTGCGCGTGTTCACGCCGCTCCGTTACGGACGTTTCATCAGGCGTCTCAACCTTGCCTTCCTGCCCGAACCCAAAACCGAATTTGCCTACATGCGGGATGACGAGGCTTCGCGTGATGCGACCACGGGACTCATGCGCGGTTTCACCACCCAGGAGCAGGCGGATCGTGTGTATGCCGTGCTCGGGCCTGCCGGCCTGCACAAGGCGCATGCACGGCTGGTGGTCATTCTTGGTCACGGGTCCACCAGTTTGAACAATCCGTATGAGTCCGCCTATTGCTGTGGTGCCTGCGGCGGACGCACGGGCGCGCCCAACGCACGTCTGTTTGCCATTATCGCCAACCGTCCTGAAGTACGTGAAGCTCTGAAGGACAAAGGCGTCGTGATTCCAGAAGACACCTGGTTCCTAGGCGGCTATCACGACACCTGCAGTGATAACATTGACTTCTTTGACCTCGAACTCATGCCAGAGTCGCATCGCGCGGACTTTGTGCGCGTAAGCCGGTCGCTGGACAAGGCGCGCACGCTGAGCGCCCATGAGCGTACCCGTCGGTTTGAAGCCGCCAGCCCGGATTTTTCACCCGAGCGAGGCTTGCGGCATGTGCAGGAACGTGCTGAACACATCGGCGAGCCCCGGCCTGAGTACGGCCATTGCACCAATGCGGTCAGTTACGTCGGGCGGCGTCAGTTTACCCGCGGTCTGTTCATGGACCGCCGTGCCTTCCTGGTCTCCTACGATGCGACGAAGGATCCTGACAATGAAGCGCTGGGACGGGTGCTGGGCGCCGTGATTCCCGTCTGTGGCGGCATCAACCTCGAATATTACTTCTCGACCGTGGACAACGAAGTCTATGGCAGCGGCACCAAACTACCGCACAACATCTCCGGCCTGGTGGGAGTCATGAACGGCTTTCAAGGTGATCTCCGCACCGGGCTGCCGGTGCAAACCGTCGAAATTCACGAACCGGTGCGCATTTTGTTTATTGTCGAATCCACCCCGGTACGTCTGATGAGCGTCATCAAGGCGAATCCAGAACTGACCGAGTTTGTCTGCAACAAATGGATCCGCCTTGCCACCATGGATCCCGATGACGGTCATATCGAAGTCTATCGTGACGGCGTCTTTGAAAAGCTCGAAGGTGATGAAGAGCCGCTTCCTGTGGCCCCGAATTCCAGGGCCTGGTATCAAGGTAAAATGGAGCATCTCTCGCTCGCCCGTATTGACCCCAGGGCTGGCAAGGCTGCTTGATCGCTCTGCTGCAGTCCTCCTAACCGTTCCTTCCAAATGTCGCCCCAAACGCTGCTTCCCATCCTTATCGCCATTCCTGGCCTGCTCTTTCTCGGTTTCAGTTTCATCTGGCTCGTCGGCATCCATGTGCCTGAGCGTGCCATCTCACGCCTCACCAAAGCAGTTTATGCTCTTTTGACCATTCTGTCCGTCATGATCGGGTGGAAGATGGGGCAGGGGGGGCTTGCCTCGGTACGTGTGTCACTGGGTGACTGGTTTACTGTCGCTGACTACGGTTTCCCGATCTCGCTGCTCATCGACAGGCTTTCATTCCCGCTTGTCTGCATCACCGTGATTCTCGCAGGTGTGGTGGGCTCGTTTTCGGTGCGCTATTTGCATCGTGATCCCGGCTTCTACCGTTTCTTCCTGCTGCTGCATCTTTTCACTTTTGGTGCCTTGCTGGTGTTCACCGCTGACTCACTGGATCTGCTCATCGCCGGCTGGGAAATCGTAGGCATCACCTCGGTGCTGCTCATCGGCTTCTTCCAATACCGGCCGGATCCCGTGCGCAATGCATTGCGGGTGTTTGGCACCTATCGAATCGCCGATCTGTTCATGCTGCTGGCGGTCTTTCTTGCGCATCACTGGTTTCACACGGCCTCATGGGGAGGCATGTTCACGGGTGACTGGCCCGGCCACAGCAACAATCTCGATGGCAGCGCGGCCGCAGTCATCGCCGTACTGCTGGTGTTTGCCGCCAGCGGCAAATCCTCCCAGGGACCGTTCTGCGGCTGGCTGCCGAGGGCCATGGAAGGCCCCACACCTTCGAGTGCTGTTTTTTATGGCGCCATCTCCGTCCATGCGGGTGCGTATTTGCTGCTGCGTGTTGAACCGCTGATTCACGAGTCCAAAGCGGCCACAGGTCTGGTCATCTTCATTGGTCTGACCACCGCCTTCCTCGGCACGTTGGTCCATCGCACCTGCGCGGATGCAAAAACCTCGCTCGCCTATGCATCGCAGACCCAGCTTGGCTTGATCTTTGCCGAGATCGGCTTTGGCTGGACCACCTTTGCCGTTATTCACATGGTCAGCCATGCGGTGCTGCGTACGCTGCAGTTTCTGCGCTCCCCATCCATGCTTCGTGACTACAACCGCGTGCACTCCGCCGCCGGCGGCAAGATCAACCCCACGGGCGGCTATTATGAATCTCTCCTGCCTCTCCCGGTGCAGGTGTGGCTTTATCGGTTTGCTCTTGGCCGTGGGTTTTACGACGCCATTCTGGACCGCTTTATTATTGCCCCAGTGAAAGGTCTCGCCCGAGTGCTCGCCATTTTTGAACCAAACATAACCGCCAAGACCGCCGCTGAGACGGTGAAAAAACAAGCTTCCTGAGCCGGGCCCATGCAATACCTTTCGCTTCCTTTCATCTCCACTGGCATTGCTTCGTTAGCGGTGGGTGCCATTCTTTCATTGACCGGCAGGAACCCGCGGCCCATCGCGATCGGCAGCGCCTTCATGTCACTGCTGTGCTTTCTTCTCGCCACGCGCGAAGTCGGTGTTGCCGGCCATGGGCGTTTGTTCGATCCCCTGCTGCCATTTTTTGACGCCGACGGTCTCGATGCCGTGCCCATGGCCTTTTATGCCGCATTGACGGCCATTTTTGTCACACTCGCTCCAAAACGTGACGCCTCAGGCAAGGCGCTGGCGGGCATGCTTATCGTGTCAGCCGCAACGCAGATCGCCTATGCCGGCACAAATCTTGCCGTTCTGGTGGCTGGCTGGTGGCTTACTAGCGTGCCGTTTGTACTTGGCATGTTCGGCAAACATCCGGGGCAGAGATATGCCAATGTCATTCTCATCACCAGTTGCGCAGCATTGACCGCCGCCATCTTTGTCCTGCAGACTACGCAGCTGGAAGACCTTTCGCATACCACGATGCTGGCTTTCGGCCTGATCATTTTCGCCGTCATCCTGCGGAAGGGTGTATTTCCTCTGCATGGATGGATGGTGAGCGCCTTTGAGCATGGTCCGTTGCTTCCCACAGCCCTGCTTTTCAATGGTCACCTCGGTGCGCTGCTTATCGCCCGCTCTGAGGCGATAGCGCTGCCGCAAACCGCGAAGCATGCTCTCGATATTCTGGGTCTGGTGGCACTTGCTACTGCACTGATCACGAGTGTGCGTGGTCTGGTGGAAAGAAAGCCCCGCCGACTGCTGGCCTATCTTTGTTTGAGCCAGGCCAGTTTCATTCTGGTCGGCCTCGCCACTGCAAATGCCGAAGGCATCACTGGCGCGCTCATTCACTGGCTTGTTGTCTCCACCGCGTCAGCAGGGTTGATCTGCATCGTGCGGGTGCTCGAAGTCCGTGTCAGCGTGATTGAAGATCCTTCGGGCCATCTCGGTCTTGCCACCAAGACGCCGCGTCTTGCCACCTTCTTCCTCGTCTGCGGCCTCGCACTCATCGGACTTCCCGGAACGCTAGGCTACTGCGCTGAAGACCTGCTGTTCCACGGGGCCTTGGAAAATCATCCCTGGGTCGGTCTTTGCCTGCCGGTGGCCACGGCCTTCAATGCCATCAATCTTATGCGTCTTTTCAGCATTCTCTTCCTCGGAGTGCTGCCCAAGCACGTCATAGATATTCCAGATGCTCTGCCACGCGAACGCTGGCCACTCACTGCCTGCGTCGTTTTTCTGATTTTTGGTGGTCTGCTTCCCAGCACCATCATTGGCTGGCGGTCAGAAGCTGCACAGGATATCGAAAAAGCCCTGGGTGTTTCAGTCAAGAAGCCGCATCACTGACCCTCTTCATCCCACCATTTTAACAGCATTTGCCGGGCTCGGTAAATGCGGCCCTCGGTGCCGCGCACAGAACAATTCAGTACTTTGGCGCATTCCTCATGGCTCAGGCCTTCCATGGCGCTGAGCATCAGCGCCGTGCGCAGTTTTTCCGGCAACTGTGCCAGCCCGCGTTCGAGTTTTTGCATCTCGCTCTGCCATTCCGCGCTCGCATCTGGGGCATTCTGCGGGCACGGCAGAGGCTGGTCGATGTCATTGATCGTTGTCGTATTTTCACGCTGCCGTGAGGCGCGCGATTTGGCGCGGTCACGGCAGAGGTTCAGCGCGATTTGATACAGCCAGGTCGAAAGCTTGGCGCGCCCCTCAAACTCAGGCAGCGCCTGCCAGGCGCGCACAAAGGCATCCTGGCAGACTTCACGGGCATCTTCCACACAGCGCAGCCAGCGGCAGCAGAAGGTGAAGAGCCGCGCTTCATGCTGCCGGACGATCCATTCAAACGCGGCCATGTCGCCCGCTTGCGCGGCACGCAGGTGCAGAGCCTCCGCTGAATCGTCAGCGGCTGCTTCGGCTTGCGGCTCTAACAGTGCATCAATCGCGGGTGAGGCTGTCATGGGTCCACTCCAGAAGTTTGGCGGCCTGCGCGGGACGCAGATAGCGCTTCATCACAAAAAAATGATCCAGCGTGGCTTTCTGCAGCGAGCCTTGAGCTTTGTTCAACTGTTCCAAGGCCGCATTCATCGCGGCTTCGTCCACTTTGGGCTCACGGATGGTCTGGGCCAGCGCCACATCAGCCAGACGAACCTCATCCTTCAATTTCAGGCGGAGCTTTTCAAACTCCGCTTCAAGTGGCTCCAGTTTCTCATGCTGTTCGGGCGTGATGTCGAGGTGCTCATGCATCCACGCATGCAGATCTGTGGGTGCATGATCGTGGGCGTGGCTCTCACCATGGCGGTGCAGCGTCCAGTCCGTGACCAGCCATGCGGTTCCACCAGCCAGGGTCGCGGAGAGGAAAACCGAGATTAGCAGCCATTTTAATCGTGAGTTCATTGCGGCTTTCCTGTGCGAAACAGTTCCATGGTGGGTGGTGTGGTATGGGTGGTGTCACGTGAAGCCAGAGCCCACCCGATCATGCTCGCAGTCACAATGCCCGTGAGGGCGGCCAGAATCAGCAGCCACTGCACAAACGACCGCCAGCGTCTGGCCCGGCCATCATCAACCCGCACGCGTGCCATGATCGCTTCCTCCAGTGCGCTCGGCACTGCCACCGGGGGGGCGGTTGCGGCATGTTTGAGCATGCGACTTAGATCCGAATTGTTCATGACATGCGATCTATGCACAAAGATTCGCTATTTTTGAATCAATTTCTCACATCAGGGGTCCAAAAGGATAACAACAACCGCAGGTCATGAACACCCAGCTCCAACTTCCCTTCCGGGGATGGAGTCGTGCCGAAGAAAGCTCCAAGCACGGCTCAGGGGGAGGAAAAAAACCCCGAATCGGTTTGGTTCTATCCAGTGGCGGCGCGCGCGGATTGGCGCACGTCGGCGTCATTCAAGTGCTCGAAAAGGAAGGCATTTCCATCGCTGCGCTGGCAGGCTGCAGCATGGGGGCCTACGTGGGCTCCTTGTGGGCCGCCGGCCTCAGTGGTGCCCAGTTGGAAGAGCGCGCACGCGAGATCAAAGACCGGCCCACGCTGAAAGCTCTCATGGATTTCATCATTCCGCCCTCAGAGGGGCTGATCCGGGGTGAGAAACTGCGCAAGCACCTCGAACGCGATCTTGGCGAAAAGACCTTTGCCGATCTCGAAAAGCCTCTTCTGGTCATTGCCACCGATCTGGATCGCCTAACTCCCTACGTGTTCGATTCAGGCATCGTTTCGCATGCGGTGCACGCCAGTTCGGCCATTCCAGCAGTGTGCGCACCAGTCAGACTGAACGGTCGGCGGTACACCGATGGTGGTGTTTCCGAGCCCCTGCCGGTGACGCTGCTCAAGAAACGCTTCAATCTCGATGGCATCATCGCGGTGAACGTCATGCCCGCACCGGATGAATTCGAATCCAATAGTGACCACACTTTCATGCAGGCCGACAAGCCTGCTGACCGCGCCTTGTCGCGAATCTTCCGTACGTTCTGGCAGAAGGTAAACCTGCTCGCCAACGGCAATGTGCTGGACACTTTCCGCCGCGCTTTGATGGCCGCGCAGCTCCACCTCATCAAGAAAGAGGAAGCCGCCGCCGACGTGGTCATCCATCCGTATTTTGCCACCTCGACGTGGCATGATTACGAGAATTTTGAGCAGTACCTGCAGGCAGGCCGCGACGCCGCAACCGCCGCGCTGCCTGCTATTCGTGCTCTGTTTCAGACCGAAACCAACCTCAACCAGGAGACAATCAGCCATGAAATTTCTCCGTCACACACCCGATTGGAACTCCACGCCGCCTGAGGCATGGCGTCACTGGCAGCTCAAGCAGCTGCGTGATTATCTGCACCGCCGGGTCATTCCCTTCAGTGCGCATTACCACCGCGTTTTTGAAGAGCACGACATCCATGCTCTCGACATCAAATCGTTCGAGGACTGGAGCCACGTGCCATTCACTTCAAAGAAGGATCTCGCCAACCCGCGTGATTTTGTGCTGGTTCCAGATGAGGCGGTGCTTCGCCGCGAACCCGGCATGATTTGCACCGCTCTGCTGCATGGTCGCTCCGCTGCGAAGGATCAGGCGGAGGCTGAGTTTCGCCCCATTCTGCTCACCAGCACCACCGGCCGTTCGTCGGATCCCGTGCCGTTTCTCTACACCAAGCATGACCTGCACAATCTCGACATCAGCGGCAGCCGCTTGATGCTGGCAGGTCGCTCGCAGCGGGATTTTAAGCACATCAATCTCTTCCCCTATGCGCCACATCTGGCCTTCTGGCTGGCGCACCATGCGGGGCTTGGCTTTGGTACATTCATGCTGAGCACCGGAGGCGGCAAGACCTTGGGCACAGATGGCAACATCAGACTCATCGACAAAATCCAGCCCGATATCCTCATCGGCATGCCCACCTTCATTTATCATGTGCTGCGTGAGGCCTATGAAACCGGCAAGCAGTGGCCCCATTTGAAACGCCTCGTCCTTGGCGGTGAAAAAGTCGCCGATGGCCTTCGCGCCCGCCTGCGCGATCTCGCCACCCAGCTTGGCAGCCCGGATGCGCACGTCATGGCCACCTATGGTTTCACCGAAGCAAAAATGGCCTTCCCTGAATGCGTCGGCCAATCCCACGAAGCCAGCGGCTATCACCTGAGCCCCGATCTTGGAATCGTGGAGCTGATCAATCCTGAAACTGGAGTGGTCGTTCCCGATGGCCAGCCAGGTGAGATTGTCTTCACGCCCCTCAATGCGCGTGGCACCGTCGTGCTGCGCTATCGCACTGGCGACATCGCCGAAGGCGGCATGACCTGGGAAAAGTGCCCCAACTGCGGCCGCACTTGTCCGCGCCTGCTGGGCCCCATCTCACGCGTTAGTGAAGTGCGCGAGCTGCATGTGGACAAGCTGAAGGGCACGCTGGTAAACTTTAACCTGCTCGAACATCTGCTGGATGATCAAAAAGGCATCGCCGCCTGGCAGATCGAACTGCGCAAGCGCCATGATGACCCGCTCGAAATGGATGAGGTGCATCTGCATCTCACAGCTGAACCCGGCGTGCGCGAATCCGAACTCGAACTCGCCGTGTCACGCCGCTTTCACGAAGCCACGGAGATCACACCGAATGGGCTTCATTTCCATTCAATGTCCGAACTTCGCGATCAGCTCGGCATCGGACGTCTCCTGAAGGAGGAGAAAATTGTCGATCATCGCCCCAAAGCCCAACCCGCCGCAACCCATGTGGCACTCAGCTCCTAACGCCATGAAAACTCCCTCACTTGTTATAGTTGCCGCTGCACGCACGCCATTCTCTCGCGCCGGCACCGATCTCGCGCATCTCGATGCGGTCGAACTCGGACGTCACGCCGTCGCAGCACTGCTCACCCGCACTGGCATTGATCCGATGCTGGTGGATGAAACCATTCTCGGCTGTGTCGGCCAGCCACCGGAGGCGATGAACATCGCCCGCGTCATCGCGCTGCGCGCAGGATTGCCGGAATCGAAACCCGCCATGACCGTGCATCGCAACTGCGCTTCCGGCCTGGAAGCGCTCACCCTCGCTCACGCAAAGATGTGCGCAGGGCAGGGTGAGGTCTTCGTGGTCGGAGGCACGGAAAGCATGAGCAACATGCCGCTCTATTTCTCACGGCCTGCCGTTGAAAAATTCACCGCCATGAATCGTGCGCGGGATTTCACCGGTCGTGTAAAGGCCGCGCTGCATTTCCGCCCGTCTGACTTTGCCCCCGTCATCGGTCTTAAACTCGGCCTGACGGACCCCGTTTCGAGCTTGAACATGGGACAAACTGCGGAGGTGCTCTCGCGTGAGTTTGGCATCACTCGCGACATGCAGGACGCCTTTGCCATGCGCAGTCACCTGTGCGCCACGCGGGCGAATCACCTGCTCAATCAGGAAATCGCGCCCGTGTTCGGTCACAACCTCGTCGCGACGGACAATGGCATTCGTGCCGACTCCAGCCTCGAAAAGCTCGGCAAACTCAAGCCTCTCTTCGACACGGTCACCGGCACGGTGACTGCGGGCAACTCCAGCCAGATCACCGATGGTGCTGTGGCCTTGCTCGTCGCCACCGAAGAAGCCGCCGCAGCGCACAACTGGAAGCCGCTGGGCCGCCTTGTCAGCTATGCAGCCACTGGCTGTGATCCTGCACGCATGGGGCTGGGCCCGGTGCGCGCGCTGGATGCCGCACTTCATCGCAGCGGCTGGAAACTGGATGAAGCCGACGTCTTTGAAATCAACGAAGCCTTCGCCGCCCAGGTGCTCGCAGTCATGAAATGCCTTGCCGATCCCGCCAGCGCCCGCCGCGCCGGATTGGAAGCACCGCTGGGTGAAATCGATCCTGCAAAGATCAACGCCTGCGGCGGAGCCATCGCCCTGGGCCATCCCGTTGGAGCCACCGGTGCGCGGCTCGTGCAGACGGCGCTCAATCAACTGCATGCCAGCGACGGCAAACGCGCCGTGATCAGCCTTTGCGTGGGAGGGGGGCAGGGGATGGCGGCCTGCCTCGAAGCATTATGAATTTAAAGCAGAACATTCTCATCCAACTCAAAGCCATGAAAACTTTCCTCAACTACCCCTCAATCATCCACGATCCGCCACATGTGTTGGAGGACATCATTCACGGTCATCCGATGCCGCCGAAACATTTTCGGCTCGACGTCGATTTCGACGGAATCGCCTGGATCACCTTCGACTCCCCCAAATCCTCCGTGAATGTCTGGAATGAAGAGACTCTGCGTGAGTTCAATCATCTGCTTGAAACCCTCGAGCACGACACCCGTGTCAAAACCTTGGTTTTGCGCAGCGCCAAAGAACGCATCTTCATCGCCGGTGCTGACATCAAGGCCATTCGTAACATGCAGCATGTCCGGGTGAATGATCTCATCTGGCTCGGACAGGCCGTATTTGACCGGTTGGCACGTTTGAAGGCAACGAAGATCGCCTTGATTCACGGTGCCTGCATGGGCGGCGGATTTGAAGTGACCCTCGCCTGCGACTGGCGCATCGCCAGCGATCACGACAGCACCAAGATAGGCCTGCCGGAGACACAGCTCGGCATTCTGCCTGCCTGGGGTGGTTCCACGCGGCTGTCACGGCTTATCGGTGTGCGCAAAGCGCTCGATCTCATCACCACCGGCAAGCTGCTCAATGCCACTGCCGCCAAACGTGCAGGACTTGTCAGCCACGTGGTGCCAGCTGAGCGTCTTGAGACACTGGTCCACCGTCTTGCGCGTGAAAAACGCCCAAGTCCGCGGTTCCGGTTTGAGAATCTGTTCTCTCCGGTCATCGGCTACCTGGCGAAACGCAAGGTGCTTGCAAAGACCCGCGGTCTTTATCCTTCAATCAGCAAGGCCGTCGAAGTAGTCACGCATGCAGTTCATGGCGAGATTGAGAAAGGTTTGCTACTGGAGCGCAATGCGGTGGCTGAACTGATTAAAAGCCGCGATTCGGCCCGGCTGATTGACCTTTTCTTTAAGCGTGAAGAAGCCAACAAGCGTCCTGCCACAAGCGGTACGGCGCTGCCCATCCATGACGCCACCGTCATCGGTGCGGGTGTGATGGGGGCCGGAATTGCGCATATCTTAGCTTCGCGTGGCATCCGTGTGCTAATGACGGATGTCACCAACGACAGCCTCGCGCGTGGACTGGAACGGATTCATGGCCTCGTTTCAGACGCCACGCGCCGAAGGCTGGTGACGAAGGTTCAGGGGCGGGACACGCTGGACCGCATCAGCACGACGCATGTGCCGGTGCCGCTTAACAGGCACCATCTTGTGATCGAGGCTGCAACGGAGAGCATGGAATTGAAAAAGAAGATCTTCGCGGACCTGGCCGCACGTGTCTCGGCGGACACCATTCTTGCCACGAACACCAGCGCGTTATCTGTGTCGGATTTGGCAAAAACGGTGCCCAATCCGGAGCGCGTCGTTGGTCTGCATTTCTTCAATCCGGTGCATCGCATGCCGCTGGTGGAGATCATCACGCTGCCGGAAACTTCGCCGGACGTGCTGGCTACGGTGGTCAGTTTTGTGCAAAAGCTTGGCAAGACGCCGGTGGTCGTCAAAGACAGCCCGGGATTCCTGGTGAACCGCATCTTGGTGCCTTACCTGATGGAGGCGGTGAGATTGCATGAGAGCGGTATTCCGGTGAAGGACATCGACGAGGCGATGCTGGAGTTTGGCATGCCGATGGGGCCGATGCGCCTGCTGGATGAGATTGGCCTCGATGTGGCCGCGCATGTGGCCAGGACGCTTGCCAGTGCTTTCCCGGATAGGTTTCCGCATACCGATGCTCTCGACAAGATGGTGAACGAGGGTCACCTCGGCAAAAAAACGGGGCAGGGATTCTATCGTTATGAGAACGGCAAGGAGATCTTGCCCACGACTCATTCCGACCTGCCGAGACATGAGAGCATCCAGACCAATCTTGCGCTGCTGATCAGCCAGGAGGCGATGCGTTGTCTTAAGGAGGGGATCGCCCGCAACGCGGATGACATCGATCTGGCCATGGTGCTTGGCACCGGCTACCCGCCGTTCCGTGGCGGCCCCATCACTTTCGCCCGGGATACGGGCATCATTGATTATTAAAACCCTCAACTGGAGAACCAAGCCATGAAAACTACTCTGGAAGAATCAAAGCCTGAAGCCAAGACGCAGATCGACACCTCCCGCATGAATGCGGGTCAGCGTGCCGCGCTCGAAATGGCGGAAGCCGCGCGTGATGAACGGCGCAACACCGGAATCGCCGCCGGAATCTTTTTTGGTGAGCCGGACTTTGGCAAACTGCTGCCCTTTCCAAAACAAAGCGGGGAAGACCACGATCAAGGAGACGCGTTTCTGCACCGGCTTGAGCGGGTGCTTGATCTCTATGCGGACCCTGATGAGATCGACGCGAAGGGCGAAATTCCTGACATGCTGCTGAGCGAGCTGGCGCGGATCGGTGCCTTCGGGATCAAGATCCCCGTGAGATATGGCGGGCTGGGGCTTTCGCAGACGAATTATTCGCGGGCGGCCATGCTGCTGGGGAGCCGTTGTGGCAATCTCGCGGCGCTGCTGTCTGCGCATCAGTCTATCGGCGCCCCGCAGCCGCTCATTTTGTTTGGCACCGAGGAGCAGAAGGCAAAATACCTGCCGCGCTGCGCCAAAGGGGAGATCAGCGCCTTTGCATTGACGGAAAATGAAGTGGGATCAGACCCGGCGCGGATGAAAACGATCGCAAGACTCGATGAGGATGGCGAGAGCTACATCCTCAATGGGGAGAAGCTGTGGTGCACCAATGGCACGAAGGCCGGGTTGATTGTGGTGATGGCCAAAACACCCACGGCAGAGAAGCCGAATGCCACGACTGCTTTCATTGTCGAAACAAGCTGGCCTGGAGTGGAGGTCCTGCATCGCTGCCGTTTCATGGGACTCAAAGCGCTCTACAACGGGGTGATTCATTTCGAGAACGTGAAAGTGCCGGTGGCGAATGTGCTGGGCGGCGTTGGTCGCGGTCTCAAGGTGGCGCTGACGACGTTGAACACGGGGCGCATCACTCTGCCCGCTGCATGCACGGGCTTGTCGCAGCGCTGCCTCGATATCAGCAAACGCTGGGCGCGCTCGCGTGAGCAGTGGGGGCAGCCGATCGGCCGCCACGCTGCCATTGCGGACAAACTCAGCCGCATGGCCGCGGACACCTTCGCCATGGAAAGCATTGTGCGTTATGTCTCGGCGATGGTGGATCGTGACAAGCACGCCGATGTCCGCCTTGAGGCCGCCATCGGCAAGCTTTGGGGCAGCGAAAAGTCCTGGCGCATCATGGATGACACGATGCAGATGCGTGGTGGGCGCGGGTTTGAAACGGCGGCTTCTCTCAAGGCACGCGGTGATGTGCCGGAGCCTGTGGAGCGTCTGTTCCGCGACTCACGGATCAACACGATCTTTGAAGGCAGCAGCGAGATCATGCGGCTGTTCATCGCGCGTGAGGCGCTGGAGCCGCATCTCAACCTCGGTGCTGATGCGGTGAATCCGACGCTGCCGTGGAAGGTGCGAGCCAAGGCCGCCATGCGTGCCGCAGGGTTTTATGCCACATGGTATCCGCTGAAATGGCTGCCCTTGGGGGCCGGAGACGCGAAGGATCTGCTGCATCCATCCCTGCAGTTCGAGCTCGATGCCGTTGCCCGGCAGAGCCGGGTGCTGGCGCGGCGGCTGTTCCTTGCGATGGCGCTGAATGGTCCCAAGCTGGAAAAGCGCCAGGTGCTGCTTGGCCACTTTGTCGATGTGGGGGCCGAATTGTTTGTGTGGGGCTGCACGCTGGCCCATGCGCAAAGCAAAGTGAACGACTCATCCATGACTGAGGTGGAAATCGACAAGCTGGTGAGGCTGGTGCGCTTTTTCGGCAAGATGACGCGTGAGCGAATCGCCAGCAGTTACCGGCATCTCAAGGAGAACCTGGATGCCGAGAGCTGGCGGGTTGCGCAGGAAGTGTGAGCGCATTTTGTGCTGGCCTGACACCTGCTGATGGGTTTAGAACGTGACCGGTTCGCAGAACCGGTCACATTCACCTCATCATTCCTAAGTCATGCTCAAAGAATTCAAAGCGTTCATCCTCAAAGGCAATGTCGTCGATCTTTCCACCGGTGTCATCATTGGTGCTGCCTTCACAGGCATTGTCACGTCATTTGCGAAAGGAATCGTGGAGCCGCTTTTGGCGCTGTTTGGCGGAGGTCCAAGTCCGAAGCTGACGATCCCTCTCAGGGAGGTGAGCCTGCAAGTGGCCAAGATGGGAGCGGATGGCAAGCCGCTGGTGCAGGCCGATGGAACGCCGGTCATGGACACGGTTAAAAAGATTATCGAGCTCGATATCGGCAGCATCATCGGGGCGGGCATCAGCTTTTTGATCACGGCGGCAGTCGTGTTTTTTGTGATCGTCAAACCGATCAACAAGCTGATGGCGATGACGCGGAAAAAAGAGGCGGACGCGCCGCCACCTCCGCCGCCTGCTGACATCGTGCTGCTCACGGAGATCCGTGATCTGCTGAAGAAGTGAGGTTTATAGCCAAATCCCAAACTCATTTCTGGAAAGAACGTCTGGAGCCGCTTGATGGCGCTTGGAGGGCCAAGCGACTTGCTCTGATGATGTGGGTTGCGGTTTGCCACTGAATACGGGCGCAATCAATTGATGCGCAGGCGGGGGCCTTCATGCGGCCCACGACCAAGGCTATATTCATTATTCGTTGCCTGCCATCAGCCCAAGGGCTGCAATCGCAACTGCCGCAGCGTGTAGAAGGGTGCATCCGACTCGCCCATGCGCCGCGCGCCCTTATTCCTCTTCGGACCGAAGTGCTCTCTGTGTGCCTCAAAGATTCCTTCCACAAACTCCTTGCTGCCCAGCGCCACTCCATCGGTGAAGTAGCGCACGCGCAGCCTCACCAGTTCCGCAGGGCTGAGCTTTCCTTTCTCCGCCAACACTGCTCGTGCCGACTCTGCAGTCACGCCGCGTTTCACCACCTTCTCATTCTTCGCGTCCTTTACCTCCCGACCCTCTGAATGCAGCAGGCAGCGATAGGCCTCTGCGGCGCCGACACTCTTCCAGCCGTCAACCGGCTTGCTCTGAGCCTTGCACAGTCCGCGTTGCGCCCTGCGGCTGCCACCCAGTGCCTCGGCGTAGCCGCACCAGCGGTAGTCCTTGGAATCTTTGACGAGACCGGCGCGCACGGGGTTGAGATCGATATAGGCGGCCATTGTGCGCAGCGGCTCGCCTTTGCCTTCGACGAGCACGCTTTTGAAGCGGTCCATCCACAGAGTTCCCCGGCGCCCGCGCCGCTTGTTGAACCACCGGCTGAAACGCTCCTTCACTTCTTTGACGAACAAGGACAGATCGCAGAAGCGCTTCTTGAGCGTTTCGAGCTTTTGCTGGGCCTGTGCGACCATACCGCGCGTGCGCAGATCTGACAGTTCATCGCGCAGCAGTCCCAAGTAGGCGCGGCTGTAGAGGGTACGCAGGTGATCGAAGAGCTTTGCTTCGCCCTTGGGGCCCTCGAAGCGCTGCAGCCAGGTCGCACGATGGGGAACCTCGGCCAGCAGATGGAAGTGATTGCTCATGAGGCAGTAGGTCACGATCTTGATGCCGGAGAACTCGGCCATGCGCCAGAGCACGCGGCGCAGGGCTTCTTTTTCAACATCGTCAAAGAACACCTCGCCGCCGCAGGTGCGTGACATGACATGGTAGCAGTAGGACTCCAGCGGTCCCTTGCCCAGGATGCGGAACCTGCCACCGGACCAGGAACGCGCGCCGGGATAGAGCCCTGTTTTCGCATTCACACCGACAAGCTGCGCTTCGAGCGGGGGAGTCTGAGAATCAAGGGGGTGGGCAGTGTGCATGGGTTAAAAAGTGCTTGAAAATTGCGCGAGATCAATTATAAAATGCCTGGCATCTTAATTGGCATCTTAATTTTGCCTGGAACGGCGAAGATGCGCTGCGCGGGCGTAAAGTGTGGTGCGCCCCGGCGGACCGTGCCATCCGCAATAACGCGCATTTTTGGGCTACGCTGAACTACATCCATCACAATCCCGTGCGGCATGGTCAGGTGGAGCACTGGCAGGACTGGCCGTTCAGCAGTGCGCCGGATTATCTGGCCGCCGTGGGTCGTGAAGAAGCGGTGCGTGTTTGGAAGGCCTTTCCCATCCGTGATTACGGTGCGGGCTGGGATGATTGAATGAGTACGTTGTTCACGCTTTAGCGTGTTCCGGCGCTCCCGGACACGCTGAAGCGTGAACAACAAACCCAAGCTGCGCCGCAGCTTGACGTGCGTTTGTGATGCGCGGCAGTTTAGCAGCCTCTTTGAGTGGGCTTTACGGCGACTCGGCTTCTTCGCTGCGCTCGACGAAGCGCATAGCGTGGTCGATGAAGCGGAGGAGGACGTCGTCGGTGGGGCCGTTGCGGTTTTTGGCGAGGATGAGCATGGCCTCGCCTTTTTTCTTTTCTTCGGCTTCCTCGTCTTCGACTTCCATCTTGGCGCCGGCGTAGTCGGAGCGGGTGAGGAGACCGACCATGTCGGCGTCCTGTTCGATGGAACCGGACTCGCGCAAGTCGGAGAGGACGGGGCGCTGGCCTTTGCGGGATTCGACGGCGCGGTTGAGCTGGGCGAGGACGATGATGGGGACGTTCAGTTCCTTGGCCAGGCCTTTGATGCCGGCGGAGATTTCGGCGATTTCGATCTGGCGGTTGTCCTTGGCGCGGCGGCTCTGGGAGGTGACGAGCTGAAGATAATCGATCATGATCATCTGGATGCCGTGCTGCTTTTTGAGGCGGCGTGATTTGGCGCGCATCTCCATGATGTCGAGACCGGGTGTTTCATCGATGAAGATCTGCGCCTTCTGCAAATCGCGGGTGGCTTTGGCGAGGGCGTCCTGCTGAGCGCGGGAGAGGAGACCGCGAGAGAGGTCCTGCATGCTGAGGCGTGCGCGGGAGACGAGGAGACGACGAACGAGCATGGTGGCGCTCATTTCCAGACTGAACACGACGCAGGGGGTGTTGCAGTCCACGGCGATGTGCTCGACGATGTTCATCGCGAGGGAGGTTTTACCCATGGAAGGACGGGCGGCGATGACGAACATTTCACCGCCCTGCAGGCCGGAGCTCATCTCATCGAGTTTGGTGTAGCCGGTGGAGAGACCGCGCAGCTGGCCGGGATGCTCCAGCATGTACTGGATGCTGTCGATGGCATCCATGACGTGGGTGGAGAGGGTCTTGATGCCCTCCTTGGCGCCGACGGATTCGCGCACGGCGAGCACGCGTTGTTCGGCATGGTCGATGAGCGTGTCGATGTTCTCATCCATCTGTTCTTTGCCGTGCTCGTAGGCGTGATGGATGTTCAGCGAGCTGGCGTGGATAAGCTCCCGCAGGATGTGCTTATCGAGGACGATCTTCTTATAGTAAGGGAAGTGCGAGGGGATCGGAACGAAGGCGAACAGTTCCGAGATGGCGGCTGCGCCACCGACCTTGTCGAGGAGGTTTTGCTCACGCAGCGCGTGAGTGACCGTGACGGGATCGATGGGGAGGTTTTTGTCGTAAAACTCCAGCAGCTTTTCGTAGATGGTACGATTGGCGTCGTGATAAAAGGCCAGGGCAGGGAGATTGACGCGGCAGTCGCTGAGACGTTCGAGGGGATCCTGCAGGAGGCAGGAGAGGACACCTTTTTCGGCTTCATCACTGAAGGGAAGGGCGCGATTGAAGGATGCGAGGAGCTCCTCTGCGGTGGGGATTTCGTTTTTCTTTTTGAAGTTCTCCCGTTTTTTTGCAGGTGCGGCATCACCGTTTTGAGGTGTGTCTGCGGTCGTGGTGGGAGTGGAATTTTCGGCCATGGAGGACGTTCAGGATGGAGGGCTGCGGATTTGCGTCAATGACGTGCTCAATCGTGATGCTGTCGGATTTGGCGTCTTTTGGGGTGATTTCGGACGATTTGGAAAAACCGCGTCAACGGCACCCCCTCAGAATTTTGTGTGTGAGTTTTTGTGATGACCGATAATATACTTTCATCAAAAGCTTGATGTGTCTTTGGTCGTGTCGAAAACTGAACACCTCCGGATCTACCGGGTCAAACGCCCCTCCAAATCACAACCACCTATGTTACTTACAGCACTCAAACTTAAACTCGCGGCACTTGTCGCGGTCGCAGGCATCGACACTGCCGAAATGCCAGGAGCTTCCAAAGAGTTCACCGACATCCTCACAGCTCTCAAGGCTGACCAGGACAAGGTTCAGGCAAATCCTGGCGCTGGCCCAGATGTGAACAAGTCCTTCAATGACGCCGTCGCGAAAGTGCGCGAACTGGCGCAGAAGGATGACAAGGACGCCGTCTATGCTCTTGCCCATTGGGGAGTGCTCAGCGGTGCAAACATCAATGAAGTCGCCGCTCTGTTCCGCAAGGCTGCCGACAAAGGACAGATCCTCGCCAAATCCGAACTCGCCCAGGTGCTGATGCAGGCTGGCGCGCAGAATCCGGATGCCGTGAAGGAAGCGATCAAGCTGATCAAGGAAGCTGAAGCTGCCGACAACAAAGTGTCCCGTCGCATGCTGGCCCAGCTTCACCTGCAAGGCGTGACCGAAGGTGAAAAGGGTCTTGTGGTGGTGGAGAAGAGCCCAGCGAAAGCCAAGGAGCTTCTGGAAAAAGGTGAAAAGGCAGGAGACGGCGAAGCCACTCTCGGCCTGGCACAGATCTACTCCGCTGGAGTGGAAGGCGTCCCACAGGATCAGCAGAAAGCTCTCGACTACCTCATCGAAGCCGGCAAGCAGGGCAGCGCAGTTGCCCTGAGCACCTACGGTGCCCGCCTTCTGAATGGTGATCCTGAGACGAAGGAAAGCCCGAAACTGGTGAAGAAGGATGTGCCTGCCGCATTGAAGATGTTCGAAGAAGCCGCTGGAAAAGGCCTTGCTGCTGCGAACCGCATTCTCGGTCAGATCTATGAAAACGGAGTCGGCCCAGATGGTGCTGATGTGAAACAGGACGTGACCAAGGCTTTCGACTACTACACCAAGGCCGCCAATGGCAACGACCCCCAGGCACTCTTCCGCCTCGGCAATGCCTTCGAAACCGGCATCATCAAAGACCCTAAAGGCAAGCGTGACGACAAGGAAAACATCCTGATCCAGCCAAACCCAAAGAGCGCCCTCGACCTCTATCGTCTTGCCGCCCAGAACAACCTTGCCGAAGCGTTCTACAACGTCGGTGTGTATTATGAAACCGGCACGGTGGTGGACAAAGATCCTGCCAAGGCATTCACCTTCCTCATGAAGGCATCCACGGCCGGCATCGCCCAAGCCATGAACCGCCTTGCTGGCCTCTATGCCAACGGGACCGGAGTCGCTCAGGACGTGGTGGCAGCAGGTGGCTGGTATCAGCGCGCCGCTGACATGGGATTTGCCCCTGCGCAGATTGCTCTTGGCATCCTTTATGAACAGGGTGCAGGCGTGCGTCAGAGCCGCATGGTGGCAGCAGGCCTCTATGCCGATGCAGCCCAGCAGGGCGTGGCCCTGGCCATGCTTCGCCTCGCCAACCTGTATGCCGTCGGTGTGGTTCCCGGCACTCCAGAACTTCCCCGTGCCTGGGCCTACGCCATGCAGGCTGATGAAGTCGCCAAGAAGAGCGGCAACAAGGCTGACATGGACGTCACCGCCAACGTGATCAAGCAGCTGGAAGGCAAGATGAAGCCTGAAGAAGTTACTGAAGCGAAGAAGATCTTTGAAAAGCTTCCGAAGCCACAGGCAGGCGCAGCTCCTGCGGCACCAACCGTGCAGGATTCCGCTCCTAGCAAAGGTGGTGCTACGAAGAAGTCGAAATAGCACTTGTCAAAACAGAGCGCTTTGCTAGTCTCCGGCTCCCCAAATCAGGGGAGCCGGTTTTTTTTTAATTTCCGGGGCATTAGCTCA
>CALRWM010000083.1:0-25323 GCA_943371875.1 Prosthecobacter debontii
TGGTCAGGGAACCGGAGCCAATGGCTCCACGACGATGGCCATCCGTTCGGATATCATTGCCGACAACAGCGCCAGCGGCACGGGCACGGGCTTCCTCGTCAAGGATTCCGTCAACACGAACACCCTGCGTGCGATGACCACCGCCGAGCTTGCGACCACGCTCAGCAGCAGTCTGACCACCAACTTTGGTAACTTCAGCGCGGTGCAGACCTACAGCAGCGCCACCTCACTGAACAGCCTCACGCTCAACACCTCCTCCGGCATCAATGCCACAGGCGGCGGCCAGGCCATCCAGGGAACGACCGTGCAGCGTTACACCAGCGGTGCAGTCCTTGATGCATTGACCATCAACACCGGTGGTATCCTTGCGACGACGAACAGCACCCTGAACCTGGGTTCAGCCACCACGACCAGCAATGCTCAGTTTGAAATCCATGTGACCGGCACCTCCACGCTGAACATCAATGGCTTCCTGCTGGGAACCACCGGTGGCCTGACCAAAAACGGCGGCGGCACGCTGAGCCTCAACAACGCGGAATACTACACTGGCACCACCACGGTGAATGCCGGCACCCTGCTCCTCAACAGCGGTCTGGCCAACACGATTGTGGTCACTCCAGGTGCAGCGACTCCGACGGTGCAGGCTCTTGTGGTCAACGGCGGCACGCTGGATTTGAACGGTCAGAACCAGGCGGTCGGCACCCTGAGCAACAATAATACTGTGGGGGGCACCGGCGGCACCGTCACCAGCAGCACCACGGCAAACTTCATCACCAGCACGAGCACCAGTTCGACGTTTGGCGGCATTGTTGGTGGTTCTTTGAACTTCTACAAGGAAGGCACCGGCACCCTCACGCTGACAAGCGCCAATAACTACGGCGGCACGACGAACATCCTTGGCGGTGCGGTGACGCTGCAGGACAGCGGCAGCATCTCGAGCACGACGATCAACATTGGCGGTGCGGCGCTGAACCTGACCAACAACGTTCTGTCCAACAACAACAGCCGCATCTCCAGCAGCGCATTGATCACCATGAACAACGGCACGTTCGTTCTGACAGGTGCGAACTATGTCTCCACGAATGTGACCATCGGCTCCTCCGGTGCAGGTGTCACACTAGCCACTGGCGCGAACGCTTTCACCGTCACACCACCGGCTCTGGCCACTGGTAATACTGCGGTGCTCACCATTGACAACCTGACACGCACCACTGGCGCGACGGCGGTCTTTGCAGGCACCGGCCTTGGTTCCAGCATTCCCGGCACTGCCCAGCAGTTTGTGACAAACATCAACGGCGCTGCTCCGACCCTCGTGGGCGGCACGTTCTCAGTGGCAGGCACGGGCGCCATCCTCGGCGGCTGGGCCACGGCGGGTGCTGCAGCAGGCACTGCGGACAACTGGGCCACGCTGGCCTCCGCGCAGACACTCAACGTCGCAACGGTTCAGGGCAGCACCACGGTGACTCTGGCCTCTGGCAACACCACGCAAATGGTGGTGGGTCAGACGGTCACTGGCACCAACTTCGCACCGGGAACAACGATCGCCACCATCACTGGCGCGACGACGTTCACCGTTTCGCTCGCACCGCTGGCCACCTCCGCGTCCATCAGCACGACCTTTGGCAACTCCGGCATCGTGGCTCTCAACGCCACGGGCTACATCAACATCACGACTGCCGGAACTCTTGGGGCCACAACGAATGCTGCGGGCAACTACAGCATCAACACCATCACTGCTGCTGCGACCATCACGCTGGCTGCGGGCGGAAACACCATCAACTCGCTGCAAATCGCTCCTGGTGCTGCTGGTGTCCCGACACTTGACCTTGGCGGAGGCACACTGGTCATCACCTCCGGTGGTATCCTTCGTGCAAGCACCAACTCTGGTGTCTCCACGATCCAGAACGGTACTCTGACTGCTGGCACCGGCGCAGCTCCTGCTGAGTTGTTCTTCAACCTGAACAACATCACGAGCGCCATGACGGTCACGGCCAACATTGCGGACAATACCGTCGATGGAGCTGTCACTCTGGTCAAAACGGGTGCTCCTGGCGTCAACAGCCTCCTCACCTTGGGCATCAATGCCACGGGCAACAGCTATACGGGCGGCACGATTGTTGACAGCGGCACACTCACCCTCAGCAACACCAGCGCCAACGGCACGAGCATCGTTGCTGTGACAGCAGGTGCCGGCACCAACGGCAGCGGCACCGCCAGCGGCTACAGTCTTGTCATCAACAACGGCGCTATTGTGACGGCAACGGCTGCAAACCAGATCGCGCAGTCCGCCAGCGTCCTCATCAATGGTGGCGGCACGCTGACCATGAGCGGCACCAACACCCTCTACAGCATCAATTTCAACAACTCGGCAGGCGGCACAGCGAATCCAACCCTTGCGGTTGGAACATCGCTGAACCTGACGGCTGCGAACGCGATCACTGTGTCGAACAACAACCTGGCCAGCACACCGACCATTTCCGGCACGGCGTTGGTCCTGTCGAATGCAGCGCCTGTGATCACGGTCAGCGGCCTGTCCCCTGACGCGCTGGTCATCTCCGCGCCAATCACGAGCGCCGGTGGCAATGTCAAGATCACAGGCGGTGGGTCGGTTGTCCTCAGCGGTGCAAGCACATTCACCACGGGCGTTACGGTTGATACCAACACCTCGGTGATCTTTGGTGGAGCTTCCACTGGAACACCTCCAGCAGTGACAGCAGGTCCGGTGGGAACCGGCACGCTGACGTTGAACAATGGCTCGACCATCCTGTCCGACGGCACTGCCCGCACCATTGGCAACGCCACAAGCATTCAAGGAGACTTCACCTTTGGCGGCACGGTGTCCGGCAATGGTGTGACCCTCAGCGGCATCATGACTTTGGCGGCAGGCGCTCACACCATCACGGTGACCTCTCCGCTGGTCTCAGACACCATCAGTGGTCAGATCACGGGTGGCACCAGCACCGGCATCACGAAGGCGGGTGCAGGCACTCTGATCTTCTCCAGCGCCACCAACAATTATGCAGGATCGACCACCGTTGCCAATGGTGTGCTCCAGCTGGGTGCCGCGGGCGCCATTCCTGATGGTTCTGCATTGATCATCAACAAAGGAGCGGCTTTTGACATCAACGGCAAGGCTGAGACCGTCGGCTCGCTGGCGGGCGACACCACCACGACTGGTGGCTTGATCACCAACAGCGGTGCTGCAGCAACCCTGACCACGGGCAGTGACAACACCAGCACGACCTTCGCCGGTGTGATCACCAACGGCACGAATGCTTTGAACCTCGTCAAACAGGGCACAGGCACGCAAACCCTCTCTGGCGCGAACACCTACACCGGCACGACGACCGTCAACACTGGCGGCACCCTGCAGTTCGCCAAGGAAGTGGCTCTCTACAACAATGTCACCGCCAACTGGACTGCCGCAAAGTTGATCGTGAACAGCGGAGGCACCGTTGCCTTCAATGTGGGAGGCACGGGCGAATTCACCACGGCTGACACCAGCACGCTCCTCACGAACCTGACGACTGTGACCAGCAACGGACTGCTGGCGGGCTCTGCGATCGGCTTTGACACCACCAACGCGGCTGGAGGCAGCTTCACGGTCACGGCCGTCATCAAAGACAGCACGGGCACCGGTGGTGGTGCAGTAGGAGTCACGAAACTTGGGACCAACACCCTGGTGCTCAACAACACTGAAACTTACACTGGGCCTACACTGGTCAAAGAAGGCACGCTGCAGGTTGGCGATGGATCCACGGGCAGCCTCAACGGCTCGGGTGCGGTGACAGTCGCGGGTGGAAGCACCCTCGGCACGGCATCCGTCCTGTCCGGCGGCACCAGCACGATTTCTGGGGGTGTCATCGCCGGAGCGACGATCATCGGCACAGACACCACGCACGTCGGTATTCTGGCTCCCGGTGTTGGCACCACGGCTAATCAGGCGCTGAGCTTCACCGGCAACGTGACCGTCACTGATGGCTCGCAGATTCAAGTGCGCATCACGAATTCGACGGCCAATCTGGCAGACGTCAACGGAGGAACGGATTACACCACTCTTCAAGGCGTCCTCCAGGGCGGAACCTACGACGCCATCACCAACAACGTTCTCAACATCCTGGGAGCCAACCTCGCTGCCGACAGCAGCGCTTTGAATTCGTTGCAGACGCTGGCCAAGCACGACCTCATTAATGTGGGTGGAACCCTCACTGTCACCGCAGGTGCCTCCAATTCGGCCTTCCAGTTGGTGGACAACGGATACAGCTCCGGAACGGTTGCTGTGGGTGACATGTTCAAGCTCATTGACTGGAGCAGCCTGACTGTGAACGGTGGCAACCTGACTGCCGCGGACTTCAATCTCCCAAGCTTCGCCCCTGGCTCTGGCTTCTCCTTCGACACCTCGGCCTTCCAGACCTATGGCGTCATCGTTGTCGTCCCTGAGCCTTCCCGGATGCTGCTGCTGATGTTCGGTCTCCTCGGCCTCTTCTACAGCCGCCGCCGCCGTTACAGCAGCCTGTAAGCGGGTCTGATTCATGAAAAAGCCCGGTCGGCCTCTGTGGCGCGATCGGGCTTTTTGCTGCCTGCTGGACAACCGGAAGGGGTGCAGCCAAGATTACGGATGCTGGAGGAAATCAACCGGGCAGGAGCCTGGCGGCAATATTGCGGGCGGTTTGAATCAGCTTTGCCTTTTCCTCCGGAGTGAAATCATATGGCACCAGCTTGCCGATGCCCAGGGTGCCGCAAAGGCGTTCGCCATCCAGCACCGGGACGGCCAGGGTGCCTTGCACCTGCGTCTGTTTCGCGCCGGGTTTGGCCACGCCGGAGGTGTCTGTTTGCAGATTGCACATTTCCACGGGTTCCTTGCGCTCTGCGGCCACTCCGGCGATGCCTTTGCCGACGGGGATTGACTGGATGATGGGCATCAGTGCGTCCGGGATGCCCTGATGCGCCACCAGCTTGAGATGGCGGTCCGCCGGATCCAGGCGGTGCAGAGTGCCCGTGGTGCAGCCGAAATCCGCGATGGTTTGGGTGAGAAATTCAGCCCAGAGGGTGTCGGTGGAGGAAAACATGACGCAGGGAAGGGGGGGAAGTCGGGATTTGTCGTTGTCGCGGAGCAAGGGGGGCGTTATTCTGCCGCCATCTTCGTTTCTGTCATGAAATCCTGCTCTGCTTTTTTTGTCCTTCTTTGGGTGACCTCTGCCATCGCGCAGCCCGCCGCGCCGGCTAACACGCCTATTGTGGCCAAGAGTACCTACCATCCCGACAATTCGCACTCGGAGACCATTGTTGACAAAACCACGAACGAGCTCATCGAGTCCACCTACAATGCGGGTGGGGCGCTGGTGTCCAAGAAGCACTACCTGCTCAATGAACGCGGGCTGCCTACGCAGGGCCACATCTACGACGGACGTGGCAACCTTGTGGCCCGCTCCCAGGTTTATTTTGATGCGTACGGACGCGCCACGGAGATGCGCTCCTTCAATCTCAGCGGTCAGTGCTATCAGCAGGTGATCTATGAATACGATGCCCAGGGAGCCGCGAAGAAGCCGAAAGTCGTCAATGTCGATCCCCGTGCTGCTCCCTCGATCAAGCCGGGCGTCATTGATTTTACCAACTCAGCTGCGCCTGGAATGGTAATGCCACCGCAGCAGGGTGTGCCTGCCCCGGCCCCGGCCCCAGCGGAACCGAAGAAAAAATCCTTCTTCAAACGGTTGTTCGGCAAATAGGAAAATACAAACAAGGCATTGATGGAAGCCCCCGCACCCGGCCAGCGCTGGATCAGTCAAAGCGAGCCCGAACTGGGTCTCGGAATCGTCAGCAGCATTGAAGGCAATTTTATTGACCTGCGCTTTCCTGCTGCAGGTGAAAAGCGCCGCTACGCCCGCAACGGGGCGCCTCTGAGACGCGCCAGTTTCAAGGCTGGCGACAAAATCACCCTGCGAGATGGTGAGGAACTTCAAATCGACTCTGTTGCCTCGATTGACGGGGCTTTGCTGTACCATTGTGGTTCACGCAGCGTCCCTGAGTCCGACCTTGCCGACACACTCAGTCTTGGCGGGCCGCAGGAGCGCCTGCTGGCGGCGAGCATTGATGATCTGCAGGCCTTTGCCCTGCGAGCCGAGGCGGTGGAATGGCGCTGCCGCATGCAGGCCTCGCCGGTGCGTGGTTTCATCGGGGGGAGAGTCGATCCGATCCCGCATCAGATGTCCATCGCCGCAGACGTCACGGGGCGCCTGCTGCCGCGCGTCCTGCTGGCGGATGAAGTGGGTCTTGGCAAGACGATCGAAGCCGGTCTGATTCTCCATCGCCTGAACCTCACGGGGCGTGCTTCACGCATTCTGGTGCTGGTTCCTGATGCGCTGCCGCACCAGTGGTTCGTCGAACTGCTGAGGCGGTTCAATCTGATGTTCAGCCTCTTTGATGAAGAGCGCTGCGCCGCCATCGAAGCGGGAGATCCTGAGGGAAATCCTTTCCTCGACAGCCAGCTGGTCCTTTGCCCGCTGTCGCTCCTGAGCGGCTCGCCCAAGCGTGCGCAGCAGGCTGCGGATGCTGCCTGGGATCTGCTGATTGTTGATGAAGCGCATCATCTTGAGTGGGCTGTCGGAGCACCGGGTGTCGCTTATCAGGTGGTCGAAGCCATCGCCCAGCGGGTGCCTGGCGTGCTGCTGCTGACCGCCACGCCGCAGCAGCTTGGCGCTGAAGGTCACTTTGCCCGACTGCGATTGCTGGACCCGGATCGCTATGGTGACCTAAACGCCTTTCTTGCTGAATCCACCCGCTACGAAGAGGTCGCGCAGGTGGTGGATCGCATCCTGCAGGGCGGGCTCATGAGTGCCGCAGATCGTGAACTCTTCGCGAGCCATTCGCCACGGGTGCAGCAGCATGCCACGGAGCTTGCTGGAGGGGATGAAAGCGCGCGTCAGCGCCTCGTGGCGGACTTGTTGGATGAATTTGGCACGGGTCGCGTCATGTTTCGGAACACGCGTGCGGTGATTCAGGGGTTCCCACCGCGGAAGTGCCATCTGCGGGAGCTTGTTCTTGAAGCAGGGGCGACACCCGACGAGGCGCTTGCCCGCTGGCTTGCCGCGACCCTGCGCGAACTTGGTGAAGCCAAGGTCCTGCTGATCTGCCGCACGCGCAAGCTTGCTGAAGACACCCATGAGCGCCTGCTGCGTGAGATCAATGTGCATGCCGTGCTGTTTCACGAAGGACTCACTTTGATGCAGCGGGACCGGCACGCTGCGGCGTTTGCGGATCCCGAGGGGGCGCGCATTTTGATCTGCTCCGAGATCGGCAGCGAAGGCCGCAATTTCCAGTTCGCGCAGCATCTTGTTTTGTATGATCTGCCGCGAGATCCGGAACTGCTGGAGCAGCGCATTGGCCGCCTTGACCGCATTGGGCAAAAGGGGACGATCAACATTCATGTGCCGTTTATCGCCGGCAGTGAAGGGGAGGTGCTGGCGCGCTGGTATCATGAGGGCCTCGACGCCTTTGAACACAGTCTGCAGGGGGCCACGCAGCTTCTGCACAGCTTCGCAGAGGAGATCGAAGGCCTCTGCACCGGCTTCAATGCCAAAAAACTCGCCGACTGCATCCGCCGCACGAAGGCGCTGAGTCTTGAAGTGCGCCAGAAGCTCGAGCGCGGCCACAACCGCCTGCTGGAACTGAACTCGTGCAAGCCGCGCCTCGCGGCACGCATGATCGAGCGCATTCGGGATGTGGATGCGGGGCTGGATTTCGAGCGCTTCTTCATCCGTCTGCTCGACCACTTCGGCATGCATATCGAGGAGATGACGCACCGGACCTGGTACATTCGTCCTGACAATCTCATCACGGACGCGCTGCCTTCATTGCCGGAGGAAGGGCTAACTTTTTCTTTTGATCGTGAACGTGCGCTTTCGCGTGACCACGAGGCGTTTCTGACCTGGGATCATCCGCTGGTTTGCGCTGGGCTGGATGTGTTGCTCGGCTCACCTGCTGGCAATGCTGGATTTGCGTTTTGGAAGGCGTCAGGTGGCGAGGGGCTGGTGCTGCAAACGTGCTTCATTGCGGAGTGCATCGCACCGCCAGCTTTGCATGCCACGCGCTTCATGCCTGCCATGCCTTTGCGGGTCGCGGTGGATCATCAGGGCAAGGATTTGAGTGCGGACCCTGCCTTCACCCGAGCCAAGCTCACGCCGGGTGATCCGACGCGCACGGTTGAGAACGAAACGGTACGCCACAAGCTGCTGCCCACGATGCTGGGCAAGGCGCAGCAACTTGCCGAAGCGCAGCTCAAGACGCTGCAGCAGCGAGCGGTGGCGGCCATGCGCAAGCAGATGGATGAAGAGATCGCGCGACTTGAAGATTTGCAGGCGCGCAATCCGCATGTGCGGTCTGAGGAGATCGTTGCCTTGCGTGATCAACGGGATGCGCTGGCGGCGGCTATTGGTGCGACCACAGTCAGGCTGGATGCGGTGCGGTTGGTGTTGCGGCTGAAATGAAGAAGGGGACTTAAGCGGCTTGTCTGAGCGCGGCGACTATGTGTGGCGGAGCTCTTTGCAGACGCTGCTGGTGGGCGTGGGGTGTGGCGAAGCTTTGGGTTTGCTTCCCGGATTTGATGGCGGGTACCAGGGTAACCTCGCTGAGGCTCGGCAACCCTTCGCTATGATGCACAGCCCCTTTGGGGCTGAAGAACAGTACTGGAGGAGGCCTGTAGTGGCATGATTCCGAAGTCTTGCCATCGTGCGGGCACAAAACGAATCCCCTCACCCTTACCTTTGACTTCGTCTATCTCCGCTTCGCTACGATTCCCCAAAGGGTATCATGGGCATTGCCTTGTCAGCGGTGGGGAGAGGGGATTCGCTTCATGTCCGCACAATGTTATGCACCAAGAAGGCCATGAAATGATTTAAAATGCTCCAATCAAAAGGGGGATCATTGCTGATCCCCCTTCGGTGAGTGTTGAAGTGAAGGGATCAGGATGATCCCTGTGCTGGTCAGGCCGGCACGCCTGTCAGGCCGGGGGCCATGCCGCCGTCGTCTTCGTCTTCACGCTTTACTGGGCGTGCGTCCGGGGACTTGGGAAGGGGGGGCGGGGGTGGTGGCTTGCTCTTGTTTTCCGGGGGATTGAGGAGCCGGCCATGAGCCATGATTTCCTTGATGTGGTTGCCGTCGAGGGTTTCGTATTCGAGCAACGCGTGGGCGAGGACGTCGAGCTTGTCCTTGTGCTTAAGCAGGACTTCCTTGGCTGTGGCGTAGGCTTCGTCGATGAGACGTTTCACTTCTTCGTCGATCTTCTGCGCGGTGTCTTCGCTGTAGTTGCTGCTGCCACGACCCATGAAGGCGTTGCTTTCGTTTTCGCCGTATTCGATCATGCCGAGCTTGGTGCTCATGCCCCAGGAGCAGATCATGCTGCGGGCGATGCGGGAGGCCATGCGGATGTCGCCGCTTGCTCCGCTGGTGACATCACCAAACTGGATTTCTTCGGCCACACGACCGCCCATGGTGACAATAAGATTGGAGATGAGCTCGCTCTTGCGGTGGGTGAACTTGTCTTCTTCCGGCAGCATCATGGTGACGCCGAGGGAAGGGCCGCGAGGGATGATGGTGACCTTGTGGAGGGGGTCGGTGTGTTCAAGCACCTCGTTGAGGATGGCGTGGCCGGCCTCATGATAGGCGGTGTTTTCCTTTTCCTTTTCGGTGAGGGCCATGCTGCGACGTTCACGGCCCCAGCGCACCTTGTCACGGGCTTCTTCAAGCTCGGGATTGGTGATGGATTTCATGTTTCTGCGTGCGGCGAGCAGAGCGGCCTCATTGAGCAGGTTGGCCAGTTCGGCACCGGAGAATCCTGGTGTGCCACGGGCGATCTTGGACAGGTCGGCGCCGTCGGACAGCTTCACCTTCTTGGCGTGGACGCGGAGGATTTCCTCGCGGCCTTTTACGTCGGGAAGGTTCACGGTGACCTGGCGGTCAAAACGGCCGGGGCGAAGCAGGGCGGGATCGAGCACATCGGCGCGGTTGGTGGCGGCGATGATGATGATGCCTTCCTGGGTGTCAAAGCCGTCCATTTCGACGAGCAATGCATTGAGGGTCTGTTCACGTTCGTCGTGACCACCGCCCATGCCGTGACCGCGATGACGGCCCACGGCATCGATTTCGTCGATGAAGATGAGGCAGGGGGCATTCTTTTTGCCCTGCTCAAACATGTCACGCACACGGCTGGCACCGACACCGACGAACATTTCGACGAAGTCCGAGCCGCTGATGCTGAAGAATGGAACATCGGCCTCGCCCGCGATGGCTTTGGCGAGGAGGGTCTTGCCGGTGCCGGGAGGGCCGGTCATGAGAACGCCTTTGGGGATCTTGCCGCCGAGGCGCTGGAACTTCTTCGGATCCTTGAGGAACTCGACGATTTCCTGCACTTCTTCCTTGGCTTCCTCAACGCCGGCCACGTCCTTGAAGGTGACCTTGTTGCGGTCCTGGGCGAGCATCTTGGCTTTGCTCTTGCCGAAGCTCATGGCACCGCGGCCTGCGCTGCGAAGCTGCTGGCGCACGAGGAAGTAGAAGAAGGCGAGGATGACCAGCAGGGGCAGCAGGAAGCCGATGAGTGAGGACCACATCTCATTGTCGTAGACAGGAATGAGCACGAGCTTGTGAGCGTCGAGCAGCTTGTGGAGCTCCTCCTTTTGGAACTCGATGTTCACTGCGACGCTGAAATCCTTGGAATCCGATTTGGCGGCTTCGAGGGCTGGCTTTTCAGTGATGTCTTTTGCTGGCTCAGTGAGGACGGGTTTCGTCACACCGGGAGCTGCTGGCTCAGCGTCACCCGTTTTGACCACAGGCGGTGTGATGCTGGCAGGCATTGGGAAATAGCTGCCTTGAATGATCTGCTTTGAGGTGGCGTCGGAGTTGATGAGCTCCAACGGCTTTTTGGAGTCGATGAGGTCAGCTTCAACGTGTTTTTTGAATTCAGCGTAGTTGAAAACCTTGCGGCTGCCGGCCAGTCCCTTGTTCATCATGAAACCCGAGATCAGCAGGGTGATCGCGAGTGCGAAGAGCATGAAACCACGCCAGTTGAACTGCGGATCTTGGTTGCGACGGTTGGGGCCGTCGGGGCGATTGTTGAAGGGGTCGTCGGACATGTGCGGGGGTTGTTACAACTAAGTAACGCGAGTCCGACCATACACGCCGGTAATTTTTTTGCAAAATGCGATTCGCTGGGGCCAAGTCCACCCTTTTGGGGGGTAAAGCTGGGAACTAACGCCCAATAGGGACGCGTTTGAACTCGCGTGTGAGGCTTGTCAGTGAATCCTCGACCCCCATGCGCTCCAGGCTGCTGGCACCTACGAAACCGTCTGCCGAGGTCTTGCTGAGGATGAATTCCACATCCTTAGGCGTGTTGATCGGGCCGCCGTGGGTGAGGGTGAACACGTTGGGGTTCACGCTCTTGGCGGCGTCAATGATGTCCTGAGTGACTTTCACGGTGTGATCCCAGCTGACCACGGCATTGGTGACGCCGATGCTGCCACCGACGGTGGTGCCGACGTGCGCGATGATGGCGTCTGCGCCGTTCTTGGCCATTTTGATGGCTTCCTCAGGGGTCGCCACGTAGACGATGCTGAACATGTCCATGCGAGTTGCGAGGCCGACCATTTCGAACTCTTTTTCCACGCTCATGCCCGTTTCTTCAAGGACGCCACGGAAATGACCGTCGACGATGGTGTGGGTGGGGAAGTTGTTCACGCCGGAGAAGCCCATCTCCTTGACGCGGCCCAGCCAGTGCCACATGCGGCGGCGGGGGTCGGTGGCGTGCACGCCGCAGACGACGGGGATCTCTTTGACGACGGGCAGGACTTCGTACTCGCCGATCTCCATGGCGATGGCATTGGCATCTCCATAAGCCATGAGGCCGCAGGTGCTACCGTGGCCCATCATGCGGAAGCGGCCGCTGTTGTAGATGATGATCAAATCGGCACCGCCTTTTTCGATGAACTTGGCGCTGATGCCCGTGCCTGCACCCGCGGCGATGATCGGCTCACCTTTGGCGCGGGTGGCTTTGAGACGGTCCACGACTTCTTGCTTCGTGTAGGGGTTTCCGATTCCGGTCCAGGGATTGGGCATGGCTTGATGTGGTTGACGGTGGTTTACGATAGTTGACGGTGGATGACAGTGGTTTGCAACCATCGTCAACTACGGTCAACAATTGTAAACAACCGTAAACTCCGCCCTATGCACGCCCGCGCCGCCATCCAAGAGCTATCCGAAACGCACACCCACGGGCCTGACACGGAGTACCGCATGGTGCGTGGGTCGGAGCGGGATGCGCGCGCCTGGCTGCGCAGTGCGCCGCTATGCACCACGCTGGCGACGCACCGGATCGCGCATGCGGGGGTGATGACGGCGCGTGCGCCCTACCGAATCGTGCGGATGCACCAGGGAGGTCTGTATTTCCTGGCCTGCCTGGAAGGGGAGGGGCGTGTGCTGGTGGATGGTGTGTGGAAGAAATGCACCGCAGGCATGGCGGTGGCGCTGCCACCTTTCATGGTGAACGCCTTTCATGCGGTGCCGGGCAAGATCTGGCGCTGCTGCTGGGTGCGCTATGAGCAGCAGCCGGAGCAGACGCCGATCCTTAGCAGCAGCTCGCCGCTGATGGCACCCTTTGCAGGTGCGGCGTTGTGGAATGCGATTGAAGGGCTGGTCGAAGAAGCGGGAAGCGCGGCGCAGCCTGCAGCCATGTTTCACTGGGTGGAATTGGTCCAGCATTATATCGAGCGCTTTGCGCAGCCCTGGCAGGTGGATGATCGGCTGCACCGGATCTGGGAAAAGGTTTCCGCGAATGTGGGCTACGACTGGACGTTGGATGAGCTAGCGCATCAGGCGCACGTAAGCGCCGAGCACCTGAGACGGCTGTGCCGGAAGGCGCTGGGGCGTACGCCGATGCATCACGTGACGTGGCTGCGGATGCGCAAGGCGGCTGAGCTGCTCTCGACGACGAATTTGAAGATTGAGACGATCTCACACGAGGTGGGGTATCAGAATCCGTTTGTCTTTAGCAACACGTTCAAGAAGTGGATTGGCTGGCGGCCAAGCGAGCACCGGAGCCGGATGGGCGGGTAGGGGGGAGCTGAGTCGGCCAGCAACACAATGCTGCGTTGTCATTGCGGAGAGAGTGATTCGGCGGTTGGTTGCCGACGATGACTGGAATACTTTTTGAGCTGGGGCTTTTGTTTGCGTTACTGATCGCCAACGGGATCTTTGCCATGGCGGAGATGTCGGTTGTTTCCTCCCGCCGGGCGCGGCTGCAGCCCCTCGTTGACAAGGATATGAGGGGGGCACGTACTGCCTTGGCACTGGTGGAAAATCCCGGTGTTTTTCTTTCCACCGTACAGGTGGGCATCACCTTGGTGGGCACCCTGGCCGGTGCTTCCAGTGGCGGCAATTTGATCGATGACCTGACCCCGGTGCTGGCCAAGGTGCCGTATCTGAACATCTGGGCGGAGACCATCGCGACGATCATCGTGGTGAGCACCATCACCTTTTTGACTGTCGTCATTGGGGAGCTGGTGCCCAAACGCCTTGCCATCCAGTCGCCGGAAAGCACCGCCATGCGCCTGAGTCCGCCAATGGCGGTGTTGTCCCGCCTGACCTCCCCGGTGGTGAATCTGCTGGATGCAACCAGCGGCCTCATCGCGCGCTTGTTAGGGGCGGTTCCTGGCACCGAGCCTGGCGTGTCTGAGGAGGAGGTGCGTGCCATGATTCACCAGGGGACGCTGTCCGGTGTCTTCAAGCCGGGGGAGCAACGCATGGTGGAGGGGGTGCTTGAGCTCGACGATCTTTTAGTCAGTGACGTGATGACGCCGAAAAACAGCATCGTGTGGATCAATCTCGACGAAAGTGACGAGGAGAACTGTCGAAAGATCACAGCAAGCGGCCACTCCTATTTCCCAGCGCACCGAGGCTCCCGTGACAACGTTCTCGGCATCATCGCTCTCAAGTCATTGTGGTCGAAGCAGCAGCAGGGAGGCGGGTCAATTCAGATGGAACCGCTGCTGAAGGTGCCGTTGTTCGTGCCGGAGATGATGTCTTGCCGGAGGGTGATCGAGGAGTTCCGCGAGCAGCGTCGCCATCAGGCCCTGGTGGTGGATGAGTTTGGCGGCGTGGCTGGCTTGGTGACGCTCAATGACATGCTGGAGGCCATTCTAGGCTCCATGCCCGACCAAGACCAGCGCGAGCGCCCGCAGGCACGTCAGGAAGCGGAAGGGGTTTGGATCGCCGATGCCCAGATGAGCATTGAGGAGGTGGCTGCCCTCACCGGCCTAGCTGTTCCCACGGAGGAAGTGAATGAAGGTGTTTACCGTACTCTTTCCGGCTTCATTCTCCATCACCTCGGCCATGTGCCGGCAGAAGGAGAGAACTTCGTATCCGGTGAGCATCAGATCGAGATCACCGACACCGATCGTCAGCGCATCGACAAGGTGACCATCCGTCGAGTTGGCAAGCCGGTGGTGCCTGAGACCAGCCATGCGGCCTAGTCCTGAGAGGCAATATTTCGGCTTCGCTTTTTTTGTTCAATCATCCCCGTCTTCGCGCGAGATGCCGGCGTAGAGATCCGGGAAGCGGCGCTCAAGGGACTTGGGGGTGATGTAGCCGATGAGCTGGGCTTCGTTCCAGTCGGCGAGGCCCCAGAACTCGTGGGGGAAGGCCATGATGATGGCGGTGCAGGTGGGGACCTTGGGGATGTTGGCGCGGGCGAGGATGTGCTCGGCGAAGTCGTGGAGGCCGGGGTTGTGGCCGAAGATCATGGTGTGATTCCAGCTCTCTTCAAAGCCGCGCATGACGTCGAGAATGCGGTCGGCATCGGCGAGGTAGAGGCGGGACTCCAGCAGGAGGCTTTCCACGGGCATGGCGAAGGTCTCGCGCATGATCTGCGCGGTGCTCAGGGCGCGCAGGGCGGTGCTGGTGACGAGCCGATCTGGCAGCGGCAGCAGGGGAGGGGAATCGGCTCCGCCAAAGTAGGTGCGGTGTAAAAATGTGGCGACTGCCGGGGCGGCCCGCTGCCCACGCTCATTGAGAGGGCGATCATGATCTGCGAGTCCAGGCTGTCCCCAGCTGGATTTGGCATGACGCACGATGGTGAGGTATTTCATGAATTAAGAGCGAGAGGGCGAGGCGGATGAAGACCCCGGGCAGAGGAGGTCCTGATTTTTTGTCATTCGCACTTACTCATTCGTCATTTGCCGCAGCGCAAACACAGAAGTTGGCCAGACCTGCTTACGCGGCCACTTTTTCGAGTTTAATCGGGTAGGTTTGAAAAGCATTCCACTGGCAGACGACGAGATCACCGGTGTCGAGAACGCAGACATCGTGCCCATGATCGAAAATCCGTTCGGCCTGCATGAGGGGCTTGAGTTTGCCTTCCTCATACACGGGTTCGGTGCCGCCGGGGGCGCTGACGACTTTGCCGGTGGCATCGAGGATGACGGTGAAGCCACTGGGGTTTTGCGGGAGTTTGTTGATCTCGGGGGTCTTGGACCAGCAGACGCCGGCATAGAGCTCCTGTCCGGCAATCACGGGGCGACAGACCATGGCACCGGGGACGGCGAGGGTTTCGAGGTATTTGCCGTCGAGGGTGAAACGACGGAAGCAGTTGTCCACGCGTGAGGTGACGATGACGGTGGCTTTGTCAGCGCCCTGACGGGTGTCGATGGCGATGCCGTGGGCGTTGTTGAGGCGTTCTTCGGCGGGGACGCCGTCTTTGCCGCCGAAGCGCTGAATGAACTTGCCGCGTGCATCGTAACGCAGCACAAACTGCGAGCCGTAGCCGTCCACGACGTAGATGTCGCCATTGGGGGCGATGGCGGTTTCGGTGGGATTAAAAACCATTTCGGGCTCGTAAGCGCCGACGCTCATGGGATGGCTGATGGAGAAGATTTCTTTGCCGCCGAGATCGGTCTTGGTGACGCGGCCGGTCTGGCGATAACCGCCGCTGCCGGACTTCCACAGGCCGCTGTCGGTGACGAAGAGGAACTCTTCGCCGTTTTCATTCGAGAGGGTGAGGCCATGGCCACCGGGCCAGACGCTGCCCCAGGAGTCGAGGATGGTGCCGTCGGGTTTGAAGACGAGCATCTGATTGTCCCAGTGATCGCCGATCATGAAAAGGCGGCCGTCTTTGACCTGCACCATTTCGTGGCAGTTGAGGATGGGGTGATGGCGGCCCTGACCTGCGGGCACCCATTCCTTGTTCACCTTGTAGCGATGACTGCCGTGGCCGATGACGACGTCCTTCTTGGGATCGGGTGCAGCGCGCAGTGTTTCAGTGAAACTGGCGGCGGCGGCGGTGGCGAGACCGGAGAGGAAGTGGCGGCGTGTTTTCATGCGGAGCGGAAAAGATCACTCAAGCACGCATGCGCCCCGGCTCAATGACGTTTCATCATGGTGGACACGCGATGGACCATCTGCGTGAGCTCGCCGGCTTCGTAGGGCTTGGGCAGGACGCCGACAAAGCCGCGTTCGAGGAAGATCATCTGGACTTCTTCGGTGACGCTGCCGCTGGTGCAGACGATGCGTGCTTCTGGATCGAGATGCAGGATTTCGGCGGCAGTTTCGGTGCCGTTCATGCCGCCACGCAGGGTGAGGTCCATGAGCACCACATCGGGCGGTGTGCCGGTGCGGAAGAGGCTGGAGTAAATGCGCACGGCGTCCTGGCCGTTGTCACACTGCACGACTTCATAGCCGCAGCGGGTGAGGATCATGTGGGCGACTTTGCGGAGGTCGTCTTCGTCATCGACGATGAGCACCTTGCCTTTTCCATGCTTCAGCGGAACGGGAGCCGAGTCCGCTGGCGTCAGAGGCCGTGTGCCACCGGAACCTGCGGCCGCAGGCAGAAAGACGCTGAACTCGGTGCCGATGTTCGGGGTGGAGGTCACGCGAATGTCTCCGCCCATTTCATCCACGAAACGTTTGCAGGTGGTGAGGCCGATGCCGTTGCCGTCGGCCTTGGTGGTGAAGGATTCGCGGAAGAGGCGGTCGAGGTTTTCCTTGGCGATGCCGCAGCCGCGATCGCGCACGATGATGTGCACGTGCTTGCCGGGCTTGAGTTTGCCGTCTCCAGCCGGACCCACCAGATGGTTGGCCGCCTGCACATCCATGTAGCCGCCGCGAGGCATGGCCTGGATGCCGTTCATGACGAGATTTTGCAGCACCTGGCTGAGCTTGACGGGATCGGCAATGGCCTGGCGCAGGTTCTCGTCGTTGCGCACGCAGACATGTACGTTGGAACCGGCGCCGGCGAATTCCACGGTGTCGCGCATCAGGGAAACGATGTCGGTGGGTTCCAGCTTGCGAGGGGAGGACTTGGAGGCGGTGACGACCTGTGAGGTGAACTGCTTGGCGCGCTTCAATCCGGCGAATACAAGCTGCAGTTCCTGAGCCAGGGCCGGATGCTCCTGCACCTGCTGAATCAGCGCCGACAGACGCACCGTGACGGGACCGAGCAGATTGTTCACATCATGGGCGATGCCTTGGGCGAGCGCGGCGAGGTTGTCTTTACGCATCTGTGCAGACTGTGCGTCCAGATCGTCGGCTGCTGGTTTTGGCTCAGGCTTGGTGCTGGCCGTCGTGGCAGCGGCCTGAGCAGGGCTGATGAGAATGGTGAAGTTCAGCAGCTTGCGCATGCTGTTGAAAACGGCACGCACGCGCCACTTGCTGGGCACCGGGGTTTGGGTGCGCAGGCTCTGCAACTGGCATTCACACTCATGGCAGCCGCCTTGATCCACGGCCAGGCGCAGGCTTTGCTGGAGTGTGGCAGCGTCTTTGACGTCAGCCACGAGATCATTGAGGCCTAGGCCGCGGAGTCCTGCCTCGGGGTCTGCTCCGGCCAGCATGGCGGCGGCGGCATTGCTGAAAAGGACCTTTTGGCCGCTTTTGGCATCGGTGGCTTCGCTTTCCACGATCACCACGCCATCGGCGACCTGATCGAGTGCGACGCGAAGGTAATAATTGGCGACCTTGAGATGCTCCAGCCCCTGCTCCAGTTCAGCGATTGCAGCTGGAGTTGCGGAGGAAGTGGAGAGGGAGGAAGTCATGAATTATCCGCGTGATTCCGACTCATTTAGCAATCTTAGATAATTAAGACAACTTTAATTTTTGATATTCTAGATATTTCTGACTCCCATATTTGAGAGCAAACGTAGGCAGGAAATTTGATGAGAGTGCATGAGAAGGTGAAAAAGACCTTGCCGAACCGGGCTTCTCCTTTACCATCGCCGCCCCTATGTCCAAAAATGCCGGTATCGCCAAGACGAGGAAAGCTTACGCCAAGCGGTTCAAAATAACTGCCACGGGTAAGGTGCTGCGCCGTAAACAAGGCAAGCGCCATATTCTGCAGAATAAGAGCCGCAAGCGTAAACGTAACCTCGGTAAAGTCGCCCTCGTGGCGGAAGTGGATGTCAAAGCAATCAAGGCGAACATGCCGTTCTCCCATCGCTAAGACGACCACGGTCTCTCAATAGAGACCACGATGAACTTGCCTGGCTTCCCTCTGGAGGCCTTCGACCAGGTGAGGCAAGCCATCGCTACCCAAACAACAGCCTGATCCTAGAGAAAGATACATGTCAAGAGCCACCAACTCCCCCGCCAGCCGGAAGCGCCGTAAGCGCGTGCTGGCAAAAGCCAAAGGTTACCGCGGCTTCCGTTCCACGCATTTCCGCTATGCGAAGGACGCCGTCCGTAAAGCCGAAACCTACGCAACTCGTGACCGCAAGGCCAAGAAGCGCAGCTTCCGCAACCTGTGGGTGCAGCGCATCAACGCCGCCACCCGTCCCCTCGGCTTGAGCTATTCCCGATTCATGGAAGGCCTCAAGTTCGCTGGTATCGATCTTGACCGTAAAGTCCTCGCGGACCTTGCTGTCAAAGACATCGCCGCCATCGAAGCTCTCGTTCAGCAGGCCAAGGCCGCGCTGGAAAAGAAGGCCGCCGAAGCGCCGAAGGAAACCGCAGCAGCGTAAGCTACAACGGAACCTACAAGATTCTCAACAGCCGGGGCGCAAGCTCCGGCTGTTTTGTTATGCCCGCTCCACACCGGGCAAGGGAGGCATGAATGGGTTGATTTTTTGAACTTTTAGGCGGACTGTTGGTTATTAATCAATGCACGGCTTTTCCCCAGCATCAGTGCTTGAAGGAGACGTGGCATTCTGCGCGTCGTTCCTCCATCCCCCTGCGTATCAAAAGTTGCGCGTTCACGCTCTTATCGAGCCAGCCTGCTGATCCATCATGTCCGCACCTTACTCCCGTCGTAGCATTCTGCGCCAGCTCACTGCTCTGGCCGCAGTCGGTTCCGCATCGCCCGCTTTCGCGCGTGAGCGCAAGCAGAAGCTGTTGGTTGAGCGTGTCGAAATTTTGGTTCCCGGGCTGCCGCCTGCGATGGATGGATTTCGCATCGCCCAGTTGAGTGATTTGCATCTGGAGCCCTTCACTACGGAGGAGGATATTTTGCACAGTGTGGAACTCTGCAATTCGCTGCTGCCGGACATGGTGGCCCTGACGGGTGATTTTGTGACCCACACGGCGCGCCCGGCGCCGAAGGTGGCGGAAATTCTCTCCCAGCTCACAGCGCCCTACGGCGTGTATGCCAGCCTGGGCAACCATGATTTCGCCAGTGGTGCGCCTGAGGTCATTCGGGCACTCACGGAGCGAAATATTCCGGTGCTGCGCAATGAGATTCGGCGCATCCACACGGACAACGGGACGCTGGTTCTCGGCGGGTTTGACTCCAGGTATGTGAACAAACCTGATGTGCGCAAAACGCTGCAGGACTGGAAGCAGCACCAGCCGCTGGTGCTGATGATGCATGAGCCGGATGCCGCTGACACCATCGCCGCCGCCGGTGTGAAGGCATTGCAAATTTCCGGGCACACGCATGGTGGACAGCTCGTCTTCCGTGGCAAGACGCCGATGTCACTGCGTCGCGCCAAATTTGGCAAAAAGTACCTCGCTGGCCGCTACGAGGTGGGTGGGCTGCAGATGTATGTGAACCGCGGCATCGGCTGCGTGGGAGTGCCGCTGCGCATCGGCTGTCCGCCCGAGGTGACGGAGCTGATGCTGCGCAGTCCGGAACTGCTGAGGGCGTGAGCGCGTGAGAGACCGGGTGGTTCCAACAGTTGCATGAGGGCCATGTCGCAGCTAAGTGGCCGGTTCCATGCTTTCCGAACTCGACTCTCTCAAAACCGCAGCCCTTGCCGCCCTTGACGCTGCGCAGGATGAATCCGCCCTCGAAGCTGTGCGGGTGAACTTTCTGGGCAAGAAAGGCAGTGTCACTGCTCTCAGCCAGGGCATGAAGGATGTGCCGGTGGAGCAGAAGAAGGAGGTGGGTGCCAAGCTCAACGAAGTGCGCACCGCCATCACGGAAGGCATCGATACGAAGAAGCTCGCGCTGCAGGCCGCACAGGATGGCAAAGCCGTGGAAGGCATCGACATCACGCTGCCGGGGCGTCCGGGAGCTGGCGTTGGCGCTTTGCATCCGCTCACGCAGATTCGTGATCTCGCCATCCGCACGCTGCGCCGCATGGGATTCGCCCTGGCGGAAGGGCCGGAGATTGAAACCGAGTGGCATTGCTTTGATGCGCTGAACACGCCTGCTGATCACCCAGCACGCAACGAGAAGGACACGTTCTATCTTCCGGATGGTCGCCTGCTGCGCACGCATACGTCCAGCGTGCAGGTTCGCACCATGGAGGCTGCCAAAGCGCTGCCGATCCGCATCATTGCGCCGGGCGCTGCTTATCGCCGGGATGAGATTGACGCCACGCACCTGAGTGTCTTCAACCAGCTGGAAGGTCTCTATGTGAATCAGGACGTCAGCCTCGGCGATCTCAAAGGCACGTTGGAATACTTCTTCCGCGAGATCTTTGGTGTTGGCACGGCGGTGCGTTTCCGCCCGCACTTCTTCCCGTTCACGGAGCCGAGCTTTGAGATTGATGTGAAGCTGGAAGCGAAGGGCAAGGATGCGCGCTGGATTGAAATCGCGGGCTGCGGAATGGTTGATCCGGCTGTGTTTGCTGAGATCAACAAGGCGCGTGGCGACAACCTTTTCGATCCGGAGACCACCACGGGCTTTGCCTTTGGTCTTGGGCTCGACCGTCTGGCCATGATCATGCATGGCATCACCGACATCCGGCATCTCATTGAGAATGATGTGCGGTTTCTGCAGCAGTTTGCCGCGTGAGGAAGCTGCTTTTGACAGGATTTACAAGATTCCAGAATTTCAGGATTAACCTAGGGACGATTGATGACGATCGATGAATTGACACACCAGGTGATTGGCATGGCGATGGGCATCCATCGTGAGCTGGGTCCTGGGTTTTTGGAGTCGGTGTATCATCGTGCGATGGAGATCGAGCTTGCCGAGTCTGGCCTTGGCTTTGAGTCCAATGTGCCATTGAATGTCTTCTATCAAGGCAAGCTGGTCGGAAAGTTCGAAGCAGACATCATCATCGCCGCAGGGGATCTGAGACTATTGTTGGAACTCAAATCCTGTGAGGCAATCTCCAAGATGCATGAAACTCAAACGGTGAACTACCTGGCTACCACCGGCATCGAAGATGGCCTCATCATTAACTTTGGAGCCAAGAGTCTCGACTGGCGCCATAAGTTCCGAACTTACCGCCCCAAATCGCAACTCCAGACCGCAGCTTAGGGAGCTGTGCTCCGCCGTACATCGCGTTAATCCTGATCAATTTTGTCATCCTGTTAATCCTGTCCAACCCCGCTCCGCATCATGCAAGTTTCCCTCTCCTGGCTCAGCACTCATCTTGACCTGAGTTCCTACACCGTCCCGCAGCTTTCTGATCTCCTGACCTTCGCGGGTGTGGAAGTTGAAGGCATTGAAGAACGCGGGGTCGCGACCGACAAGGTCGTCGTGGCGCAGATTCAATCTTTTGAGCAGCATCCGAATGCTGACAAACTCAGCGTTTGTCAGGTAGATGACGGCAGCGGTACGCTGCGTCAGATCGTCTGCGGTGCGAAAAATTTCAAAGCCGGTGACAAGGTGCCGCTCGCGCTGCCGGGGGCTGTTTTGCCCGGCGGATTTGCCATCAAGGAAGGCAAGCTGCGCGGGGTCGATTCCCTTGGCATGCTGTGCAGCGGCAAGGAACTTGGCATTGGCGAGGACACCGGTGGCCTGCTCATCATGGCGGCTGATTCACCTGTCGGCACGCCCTTCAACAAGCTCAATCCTGCGGATGTGCTGTTTGATCTGGAGATCACGCCGAACCGCCCTGATCTTCTCAGCCATCTGGGGCTTGCCCGCGAACTGGCTGCACTCACCGGCCTGCCTCTTAAAGGTGAACGCCATCACGCTAGCACGAGCACGAAAACGAAGGCTGCAGGCGAAGAGCAAATCGAGATCAAGGCTGCGGAAGCCTGCCCGCTTTACACCGCGCGTATCATCAAGGGCGTTAAAGTTGGCCCAAGTCCGGAGTGGCTGCGTCGTCGTCTGGAAAGCATTGGTCTGCGCCCGATCAACAGCATCGTGGACATCACGAACTATGTCATGATGGAGATGGGGCAATCGTTGCACTGTTTCGATATGGACAAGCTCAAGGGCGGCATTGTCGTCCGTATGGCTGCTGAGGGTGAGAAGTTCCTCGCGCTTGATGGGCAGAATTACGCGCTTCAGACTGATGACCTTGTCATTGCTGACAGCCAGCGTCCGGTCGCCATTGCGGGTGTCATGGGTGGTGAGGAAACGGGTGTCATTGAAGGCACTGTGAACGTTTTGCTGGAGAGCGCCTATTTCGCCCCTAGCGGCATTCGCCGCACTTCGCGTCGTCTTGGACTCAGCAGCGACAGCAGCTACCGCTTTGAGCGTGGTATCGATCCGCAGCAGGTGCAGGGCGGTTCGGAACTCGCCACGAAGCTGATCCTTACCATCGCGGGTGGCACCGCTGAGGATGTGGTTCAAGTCGCGGGTGAAGCTCCCAAGCTCGTCGGAGAAGTGACGCTGGATGAAAACCGTGCGCGCAAGCTGCTCGGGACGCCTGACATGACTGGCGATGAAATTCACGCCATCCTCGAAAAGCTCGGCCTGACCAAGAAGTCCACCAGCAAGCACGAGAGCCACTGGGGCATTCCCAGCTATCGCCTCGATCTTCAACGTCCGGTTGATCTCATGGAGGAAATCGCCCGCGTGATCGGTCTGGATCGCGTGCCGTCACGTCAGGTTGCGGTGGCATCACCGGTCGAAGCGGCTGACCGCACCTATGATTTCGCGATGGGCCTGCGGCAGTCGCTTGCCGCGCGCGGTTTCTTCGAAGCGCAAACGCTGCGCCTCATTGCGGATGCACAGCTCGCCGACAGTCTCGGTGGTGGGCAGGGTGTCGCGGTGAAAAACCCGCTCAGTGAGGATCATACCACGCTGCGCCCGAGCATTGTTCCGGGTCTTGTCGCCACAGCGGCGCTCAACATCCGGCAGGGTTTGCATCGCCTGCGTTTCTTCGAACTGGGCCGTGTTTTCCTCACTTTGCCGAAGGGCGGCAGCCGTGAAGAGGAGCGCCTGGCCGTGCTTCTCAGTGGCCCGGTGTCTCCGACGAGCTGGCATGGTCGTGAACCACAGGCCGCTGACATTCATGAACTGGTTGGGCAGATCCAAAACCTCACGCGTACGCCGCTCGAAGTGCGTCCCGTGAAGGAGAACAGCGCCAACTGCCTGCTGACAAGTGAACTGCGTGCCGGGAACCGCATCCTCGGCTGGATCGCGCAATTGCATCCTGCACGCGCGCGTGAAATCAATGCGCGTCATCCGGTGTATGTCGCCGAATTGCTGCTCAGCGCTCTGCGTCAGGGCAGCACCGGCCCGACGAAGTTTGAGGAGCTTCCGCGCTTCCCTGGCATGACGCGTGATGTCGCCATGGAAGTCCCAGCAGATCTTCCGCACGCCAAGGTGGCTGCGTTCTTTGCCTCTCAGAAACATCCGTTGTTTGTGGGGGCCGAGGTCTTCGATGTCTTTGCGGATGCATCGGGAACCAAGATGGCGAAGGACCGCAAGTCCATCGCTTGGACGCTGACATACCGGTCCGCAGAGAAGACCCTCGAAACTGCCGAAGTCGATGCCGCGCATACGGCGATCCTCACGGCGCTGGAGAAGACGTTGCCTGCGACGGTGAGAAGGTAGTATCTATATTGAGATGTCCTCGAAACTGCAATTCACCACTTTGCTTTGCCTCGGTGTCTTTTTGTCTGCTTGTGCAACCGGGCGCAAAGCTGTGAAAGACGTACACGAGGTCTCGTTCGAAGATTGGGTCATCAAAAATCACCTCGTCGCGGCCACGGCAGAAGATGCGGCCCAAGCAAAGAAAAGTGAAGTCACTTTCAAAAAGGGGCATTGTAATCTCGGCAATGGAATGACCCTAAAACTTCATTTGGGGGAGCTCATCAAGCTTGGATCGAGCAGGTATTCCACGACCTCTTATTATGAACTTGGTGATGCATCTGGAAAATCGGTGGCCAAGTATCCGAGTCGGTTTACCCGTGCTTCTTCTCCGGACAGTGACAAAGACAATGTCATTCGTGTTTGGTACGGCGGGGCATCAGATGGCGACATGGGTGAAATGTTATTCGTTTATGAATGCGTGTGGACAACTGTCGACGTTCAAGAGTTCCAATTTGTTTTAAAACGAGAAGATTACGGCTGGGAAGCACAAGGCTTTGCTGTTCCAGTTTGGTGGGAACCGCCACCACCAAAGCCATCCGTGAAAACTCTTGGACCCGGCGGTGTTCCTATCCCGGTGATGAATGAAGGTGCGGGTGGTATTCAGCCGCATGGACCAGACATTGAAGGGCTGAAAAACGGCCCCATTCTCTTTGTTCCCAAACGAAATCTTTATTTTCGGTTCAATCCGCAGGGCTTGGAGCAGAAGCATCCTATTCCATTCATTGTGGGATGATATAGGTCATGCTTTCAAACCGGCAGGTCGCCTTCTTCCAGAGGTCTGCGTGAGTGATGCCGCACCGAGAGAACGACCACACGTTTGCCGGAAATGGTGAAGAGGATGCGAAACTGGCTGCGCTGTTTGCGAAAGAGCAGCTGGCGAATATAGCAAATCGCAAAACTCATTTCCGGATCGAGCAGATGGAGGCGGTCTGAGTGGCCGATGACATGAAGTGGTTGAGGGCATGGCAAAGACGGTCTTCGAGCTCTGCGCCGCTTCGTGCGATCCAGTCGGCAAAGAAGTCGGCCTTCAGGCGCAGCCACAGCCGCTCAATAGGGTTGAAGTCCGGGCTGTAAGGCGGCAGGAACAATGCTTCGAAGTGGTGCCAGTTGAGCGTTTTGACCTTGTGCCAGGAGGC
>CALRWM010000084.1:0-25014 GCA_943371875.1 Prosthecobacter debontii
GAAGCAGCCCGCCACTTCGGACGTGCTTTCCCCCACCTTGCGGTCAAACTTCACCGTGCGCTCCACGATGAGGATTCGCATCTCCGGATGCTCGCGTTTGAGCATCATTCCCGCCGATGCGCCGGAAAAAGCACCGCCCATGATGACCACGTCGTAATCGGTGTTGGATGAATTCATGCGTGCAAGTGCTGAAAAAGTCAGTTGTCGGAGAGGGTGTGACAGTCGAAACACAACGTTTCATCCCATCCATGGTACGCCTTTAAATAATGCCATCCGCCGAATCTGCAACTCACGAGCCGACCGCGCCTGCCCCTCCCCCGCGCATGGGTCTGCATGATGCATGCTGGACGCAGGCCATTTTGTTTTGCATGCACTGGGTGCCCGCGCCGGTCTTCACTCTGCTCGCCTATCCCCTCTCCTTGATCGCTTACATCCTGGCAGTGGAGCCGCGTGAGGCCATCCGTGCCAATCTCAGCGCCCTCATTCCCGGCAAAGGCTCCAGCTCTCTCGCAGGATTTCAGGTCTTCCTCCAGTTTTCGCTGACCTATCTTGACCGCCTCTGGCACCTGCATTTTCAGCGCAAGATCGACTGGGAGATCATCGGCGAAGGCGACTTTGAGGATTTGGAAAAACACCCGGGCGGCGCGCTGATCTTCACCGTGCATTCCGGCAACTACGACATCGGCGCCAGCCTCTTCGCGCGCAAATTCACCCGGCCCGTCCATACCGTCCGCATGCCGGAGGCCTCGGACTCGCTGAAAAAGCTGCGCGGCAAGGAACTCTGTGACGAAGAGCGCCGTGAGCCGAATCTGCACGTTCATTACAACGAACCCGGCGGCCATCTCGGCATGGAGCTATGCCGCCTGCTCCTCGCAGGCGAAGTCGTCTGCGTCCAGGGCGACCGCGTGCTGGGTGAGGTGACCCCCACGCTGGCCCACATTGATGGCGTCACTTTTAAAATCCCACGTGGTCCGCTGGTGCTCGCGGAGGTGACCGGTGTGCCTTGTTACCCGGTCTTCCTCACTCGGAGGGGACGGCTCGCCTACCGTATTGAAATTGGCAAACCCTTCTTCGAGGGCGGGCGCAAGGCCAAGGCCGCCGAGATCAGCGCTGCCTGGCTCCCGGTGATGCATCAATTTCTTCTCCAGCACTGGGACCAATGGTTTGTCTTTGAACCGCTCGTCACCCGCGATCCGGCATGAATGCGGCCGTTCGTGCCAGCTGCCTGCGGCGTGCGTACTTTCGCTTCGCCCTGGCCCTCGGACCGGTGCCGGTGGTGATCTGGCTGGCAGCTCGCGGGCAGCCACTGGAGGCTGCCCTGCTGTTTTGCACCGTCCTGACCACCATCATGATCGGCACGCTGGTGCCACGCTGCGCCTTGTTCGGCCGCATGATCAAACAACTGCCTCCCGCAGGAAATCCGGTGCTGCTCACCATCGATGACGGTCCGCACCCCGACCACACCCCGGCGATTCTCGACATCCTCGACCGTCACCGCATCAAGGCGCTGTTCTTTCTTGTCGGCGAACGTGCGGCAGAACATCCGCAGCTCGTGCGCGAAATCCTCGCACGCGGCCACGAAATCGGCAACCACACGCAGACGCATCCTGCCACCACCTTTTGGATGCTCCGCCCCGCCAGGTTGTGGCGCGAGATCGCAGGCTGTCAGGAAACGCTGGCCGCCCTCTGCCCAGGGCAGCCACCGCGCTTCTTCCGCCCGCCCGCAGGCCATCACAACCTCTTCACCGCACTGATCGCCCATTCACTGGGCCTGCGGATGATGATGTGGAACGCAAGGGGATTCGACGGTGTGCTGACAGACGTGCCCACCATCACCCGGCGCATCTCTCACCGCTTGAAAGCAGGTGCCATCGTGCTGATCCACGAAGGAACCCCCGTGGCCGTCGAAGTGGCTGAGGCCGTCGCCTCCATGGTGACGGCAAGCGGCCTTCCATGCGTGCCACCGGCCTCACTCGCGTTCAGCGACAACGAGATGGTTGTTGAACGGCGTGCCGCCCCATAGCGGCTGCACCCGCACCCGCAACCCGGCGGCGCCCAGCACGGACTCAAACAAAGCACGGTCCGGGTAGCACACCGGTGCGTCCTTCATCCAAAACGTCAGCTTGGCCAGCCAGTCTCCCGCCACGGTGATGCGAAAGCGCAGGGAGTCGTTCTGCAGGCAGGTGCGAATGATCAGCTTCCCGCCCTGCGCCACGCGGGATGCCGCCGCTTTGAGCAGCGCCTCCTGCTCCTGCCGCGTGAAAAACTGCAGGATGTCCAGGATCACCACATGACCGCTGCATTCCGGGAGTCCTGCGCGGGCGTCGCCATTCATGAAGCTGAGCCCTTCGCAGTCACTGAGCGCGACCATGCTCTTCGCAAAGGAGATTTTTTGCGGATCGTAGTCAAAACCAGCGATGGCAGGCGCAAAGCCTGACTCACGCAAATAAAACGCCAGCAGGCCGATGCCGCAGCCAATGTCGAGCACCGGCAGGGGGGCTCCCTGCAGCTCTTGGGTGACAGCGGCGTAAACGGGATCAGAACGCAGCTTCACCACCGAGTAAAAGCGCTCATGGCGCCGGGCACAAAGCCGGGTGATGCGCCTTAGGGCACTGGATGGCAAACGGGTGTTCATGTTCTGCCGATCCATTTACGCGGGACTTCCCAAGGCGCTAGCAATGAACAGGCTGTGATTTTAAAAGCAGGATCAATCTCCGCCTGGGGCAGGCCGACTTCCGCCACGATGTCCTGACAGCGCTCGGGATCGCGGCTCCGTGCGCCATAAATTTTCACCTGGTCCAGCTTCGATGCCCTCATGATTTTTTCAGCAATCTCGGCGGGGCTGAGCTTGCGGCCCGCCACATTGATTCCTGCACCCGTGCACTGCTGAAACCGCAGGCGGCTGCCGTGCTGCTCCACCAGATCGCTGGTGGTGAACACCCCGGCACCATAGCTCTCCTGCGGCTGCTGGTCGTCATACCCCAGCCCCACGGAGCTGCTGCTCACCACCAAACGGCCCTCGGCATCGGTCTGGGTCTGCACGCCGGGCAGGAGGGTGCCAATATCGCTCCCATCCTCACGCAAATCGAGCGTCTCGTCCCAGGACACCGCACCGCACTCGCTCGTCCCGTAGAGATTGTGAATTTTCAGTCCATGCTGCTCCAGCGCCATGCGCTCCAGGTCGAGCGTGAGCGGGGATCCGGCGGAGATCGCCAGACTGATGTTGTCAAAGCAGACATCGCCCCTCAGCCAGGCCTTCCACAAGGCAGGAACCCCCGGCAGAAACACGCGCCGGTGGTGATTCATCGCCTCCGTCAGCGGCTGCGCAAAGGGCTGCGGCGCAAAGCAGGTGGGCACTCCGTTGAGCAACGTTTGCAGCACCGTCGTCGTCAGACCAAAGGAATGCGCGCAGGAAATCGCCGCCACCCCTGTGCCACGTGACCCAAGATCCAGCGCCGCATGCAGCCGGTCCACATCCGCAGCGATTTGATCAAACGTGAAAAACTGGCAGCGGCGCACCCCCGAACCACCCACGGCCTGCTTGATCAGGGCCGTCCCCGCAGGCGGCGGGCTGGCGGGAATGCGGCGGGAGCGGTCTTTTTCCACCAGTTGCACCGGCACGCCGTGCAAAAATCCGACCAGCAGCAGGCGCAAAATTTGTGGCACCTCGCCCTGCACCAGCACGTAATCACCGTTCGGCTTTGCTGCACGCGCCTCGGCATCCAGCTCGCGGAACGTGGTGGCACGTCCGTCAGCAAGATACAAAGCCGCCTGCGCGCCGCGCTCAGCCACAATACGATCCCAGCGTTCACCAAACATTTGCAGTCCTTGCGGCGAAGCGTAAACCATAGGCCGCGCCGTGCGGTAGAATGAACACTTGCGTTAGCAGTTCAACCCTCCTCACAACGAATCTCATCCCGTCCTCCCTAGTGCCTTCACCTTTAAGTAAGAACATCGCTATCACCGGAGCGGGGATCGTTTCGCCTTTGGGCATGGGCTGGCAGGCGAATGAAGCAGCGCTGGCGGCGGACCGCACGGCCTTCAAGCCGGTCGAACTCTTCGACACCCGCGAGTTCATCGCCAAAACCGCCGGAGTGGTGGATCTGCCCGCGGAAAGCCTCTTCCACCGCATCCCCGCCCACAAGCAGACCTACTTTGACCGTGGCACGCGCATGCTGCTCATGGCCATCCGCGAGGCACTCGCGCAGGCTGGCAGGGAGAACATGGAGGGCATCGACGCGATGGTCATCGGTACCTCCGCCGGGGCCATGCCCTTGGGAGAGGCCTATTTCGAACACGCGCATCAGGATGCCGCCCGCGTACCGACACAGCTTTCGCGTGCCGAGTATTACCAGCCGCAGCGCCAGATGAGCAGCATCGCCGCCGAGTTTGACTGGCGCGGCCCGGTCATCATCGTTTCCAATGCCTGCGCCTCCGGTGCCAACGCCATCGGCTGGGCGGCGGACATGATCCGCTCCGGCCGGGCCAAACGCGTGCTCGCAGGCGGATACGATGCGATCGCGAAGCTCGTCTTTGCCGGGTTCGACACCCTGCACGCCCTCGCACCCAGCGGCATTCCGCGCCCCTTTGATGCGCAGCGGGACGGCCTGGCCCTCGGTGAAGGTGCCGCCGTCATGCTGCTGGAAGCCGAGGAGGTGCGCCAAAGCGCGGCCCTGGGAAACGTCTCCGGCTATGCCACCGCCACCGACCTTCATCACCTCACTCAGCCAGATCCCGCAGGCAAAGCCGCCATCCGCACCATGACCTCCGCCTGCGCCCAGGCCGGTGTTTCACCCGCTCAAATCGGCTACATCAATTCCCACGGCACCGGCACGCCGTTCAATGATGTGGCCGAAGCCTCCGCCATCGCCGCCTGGGCGGGTGATGCCGTGGCAGGCATCCCCGTCAGCTCCACAAAGTCCGCCATGGGTCATCTGCTCGGCGGGGCTGGTGCCGTCGAAGCCGTGATCTGCCTCATGGCCCTGCAGGGTCAGTGGTTGCCCGCGAGCCTGAACGTGCGCGAGATCGATCCCGCCGTTCACTTTGATCTGGTGCGCCAGTTCCGGCGCGCCTCGCTCGATTATGCGCTGACGAATTCCTTCGGTTTCGGCGGCACCAACGCAACCCTCGTGCTGCAAAGGAGGTCCGCATGAACGCGCGCAATATCCGCATCCGTGGTGTCGGCGCCGTGAGCTCCGCAGGCTGGAGTGCCGCCGCCATGCACGCGGCCGTGCTGGCGGGAACACCGCTGCCCTCCCGCTCCTGTGCCCGCCCCGGGGATGTTCGGAACTGGCCCTGCGAATCCCGTTTCGCCCCCGCCGCTCCGCCGGAAAAAATCGCGCGTCATCCGCGCCTGCGCCGCTCCAGCGCGATCACACGCTACTCCGTGGCTGCGGCCTTGGAGGCACTGGCAGATGCCGGGCACGACCCCTCCACTGCGCCCCCCGGCCTGGGAATTCTCTTCGTCATGATGAACGGCTGCGTGAACTACACCGGCCGCTTTTACGACGAGGTGCTGCAAAATCCCGCCCAGGCCAGCCCGCTGATCTTTCCTGAAACCGTGTTCAACGCGCCCGCTTCGCACGTCGCATCCTTCCTCGGAGTCGATGGCGCGGTCAGTACGCTGCTGGGCAGCCCAAACTCCATCATGGAGGCGCTCGACACCGCCGCGTTCTGGATCGGCAGCGGCCTCGTGGAGGAATGCCTGCTCATCGCCGCTGAAGAATGCGACTGGCTCAGCGCCGAGGCGCTCACCTACTATCATCCCAAACTCATCGGTTCAGAAGGTGCCGGAGCACTCCTGCTCTCCGCCAGCGGCGGCGGCCCCCGCGTCAGCGAGATCATCGGTCCGCTGGGCTACCTCTCCTGGCAGGAACGCTGCGACCTTCTGCCCGAACTTGCCGCACAAACGCTGGCGCAGTTCCAGGGCCCCGCCACGCTCATCAATGATCGCACCGGAATCGCCAAACTGGACCACACCGAGATCGCGGCCTGGTCCGGGCGGCCTTGGGACGCCGTGCTCAGCCCGAAGTACGTCCTCGGGGAAAGCATGGGTGCCAGCAGCGCCCTGCAGCTTGTACTTGGAACTCTGGCCGTGCGGCAGACGCAGCAGCCTGTGGTCATCTCCATGCCAGGCTCCAACACCGCCGCCTATGCGTGTGTGCTGACGCCGTAGGTCATTTCGGCGCTCCGGGCATTTTCATTTCAGTGTAGCCGGCAGACGGCGCAAACTCCTCCGGAGCCACCGTCTCTTCTTTGGCAGAGACCAGATGAGAGACCACGCTCTTGCCCATCATCGTCATCTCGGATTTCACCACCATGCCGTCGAAATCGGAAGCCTGCGGTGAAATGCCGGACACCACGCCACCCATCACCTTGCCCAGCTTGTCGCTGATGGCGCTGATCTCCGCGTGTTTCGGGAAATCCTTGGCCACCCAGAAGCGGCCTTTGCCCAGCGTTCCTTCCCAGGTGTAAATTTCAGCATCCCACTCGCCGACTTTCTCTTTCTGCCCCGTCGCCACAGGCTTGGCTGCCGGCTGGCCACCCGGGCCCTTTCCCGTCTTTTCCAAGGAGGCCTTCAGCGTCGCCAGATCCATCTTCATCATCACTTTCTGCGCATGCATCATCATGACCATGCCCTCAGCCCCCAGGATGGCGGACATCTTGTCTCCCATATCCACCCGTGCCTGCTCCCCCTTGATCTTCGTGGTGACGACACTCTCTTTGCCATCCGCGTCAGTCTTCTGCACCAGCACCCAGTCGGCGCAGGCATGGGTGGCGGCCAGCAGCAGGACAATCAAAAAAAGAAAGCGCGATTTCATAAGTGCCGCAGGTTACCCTGAAACGCCGCCCGGGGTCAATCTTGAACGTCTGGTCTTGAACTGCATTCTTCCGCCCCTCATGATCGTTCTTTCCGCATGAGCCGTCTTCCCGCCTTCATCCGCCACCACCTCACCGGCTCCGGCATGCTCATCGCACTGCTGCTGCTCTGCGTCTTCTTCAGCGTCGCCACCTGGACAACGCAATACCCGCAGAACGCCGCCGCTGCCAGGGACGTCGCCACGCAAATCGCCCCTCAGGCGAAAGTCCTCATCGTCGTACGCCCGACCACCGCAGACATCGCCTTTGCCAAAGCCCTCCAGTCAGAACTCGGCTCCCGCGCTGAAATTGTCCTGGGCGAACCCAAGGACGCCCGCGCCGCACTGCAGCGTGCCGCCGCATCGGGCGGCCTCGATGTGATCGCCTGCAATCAAGCCACCGCATCCTGGCTCGTGTTCAGTGATCTCCCCACCGACTTCCCCGCTCTCAAAAAAGCCCGCGTGGTGCGACCACGACCCCATGCCTGGCCCGTCTTCCTCAAGACCGACAACCTGCTCAACATCGCCAACCAGATCGCCGTCATCGCCATCCTCGCCATCGGCATGACGCTGGTCATCATCACCGCCGGCATCGATCTCAGCGTGGGCAGCCTGATCGCACTCTCCGCCGTCATCACCACCATGATCATACGTGATTTCTGCGGCGGTGTGCATGCCGGAGCCGCTGGCATGTTCGTCGCCGGGCTCGGTGGCATCGCTTTGTGCGGCGCATGCGGCCTGCTCTCCGGTGCCTTCATCACACGCATGCGCATGCCGCCCTTCATCGTCACGCTGGCAATGATGCTCGTGGGCAGCGGCCTTGCCTATCGACTCGCCGAAAATCAATCCGTCTATCAGGTGCCGGATTCCTTTGCCCGACTAGGGCGTGGATCCGATCTTCTGGGCCTGCCCAACGCCGTGGTCCTCATGCTGCTGCTCTACGCCGCTGCCCACATCGTGATGACGCAGACCCGCCTCGGCAGAAACCTCTACGCCGTCGGTGGCAATGTGGAAGCCGCGCACCTTTCCGGCGTGCCCGTCCAGCGTGTCATCCTCATCGCCTACGTCCTGTGCGGACTGCTCGCCGGCCTCGGCGGTGTCGTCACCGCATCCTTGCTCAAAAGCGGCTCCCCCACCTACGGCCAGATGTATGAGCTCTATGTCATCGCCGCCGTCGTGGTCGGCGGCACCAGCCTCAGCGGCGGCAGAGGCACCATGCCCGGCACCCTCATCGGCGCCTTCATCATCGCCGTCATTCAAAACGGCATGAACCTCACCAACGTCGAAAGCAACACGCAAAAAATCGTCCTCGGCCTCGTCATCCTCTGCGCCGTTCTCGTCGATCGTGTGCGTAAGTAGACATCAAAACTCATGTTCAACTCCTGGCTCCCCGAATCCAAAGACCGACTCCCGCTGACGTGGTGGAAAACCCACCCCGTCTATCTCGCCGCCATCATCGCACTCGCCGGAGCGGCGAGCATGATCATCACCGCGGTGCTCGGTTACGACTTGATGGGGCATTTTGTCTTCACCTACGACAGCGCTTTTCGTCAGCTCCATCTCTGGACACCGCTGACCTACATCCTGGTCAATCCTCCCAGTCTCTGGACACTCGTCGGCTGCCTCCTGCTCTGGAATTTCGGCGAAGCCGTGGAGCGCCACCTGGGCCGTCGCGCCTTTGTCCGGCTGCTGCTCCTGCTGCTGCTGATCTCTCCGCTGGCCATCACCTTGATCAGCCTCTTCGGCAGTCGGGGCTTCGCCTGCATGGGGATGATGCAGCTTGAGTTTGGCGTCTTTATCGCCTTCGCCACCCTCTACCCCCACGCGAAGCTTAGCGTCATCATTCTCACCATTGATGCCTGGATCCTCGCCGCCGTCTTCGTGGGCCTCAATGCCCTCGGCAGCCTCGGAGCGCGCGACTGGTCCTCACTCCTCCTCCTCGCCGCCAACGTCGGCACCGCCTACGCCTTCATCCGCTATGAAACAGGTGCCTTGAAGCTCCCCTCCCTGCCCAAACGGTCACCACCGCCGACCCGGAAGCCCGCGAAAAAAAGCAGCACTCCCACCGTCGATGACATCCTCGACAAAATCAGCCATCAAGGCATGCAAAGCCTCACCCCCGAGGAGCGCCGCATCCTCGACCATGCGAGCGATCAGATGAAGCGGCGCGCGGGTTAGCGCAGCACCACACGGCACGGAGCGCCGTCGGCACCTTCCAGTTTGAGCGGCAGGCAGATCAGCTCGTAGTAGCCGGATTTGATCTCGGCCAGATTGAGGCCTTCGATCACCCAGATACCAGCACCGAGCATGATCTGATGTGTTTCCACACCGTCCTTGTTGAAGCCGCCGATGCTGAGGTAATCGACACCCACGGTCACCACGCCTTGATCGACGAGGTACTGCGCGGCGTCCGCACGGATGGAGACGAAGTCCTTGTCGAACTCGTTCATCGCCCAGCTTCGCGTCGAGTTGCGCGTCTTGAACAGCACGCGCTGGCGCGGGGCTATTTTGAGTTTCTTCAGGTCATCCACCGTGATTTGATCCTCACAGTCCAGCAGCTCAAAGACACGGCAGCGGCCAATCACGGGCTCCAGTGGCATCTGCTCCATCGTCAAACCATCGGCGATGAAATGTCGCGGCGCATCCATGTGCGTTCCCGTGTGGGCGCTCATGCTCAAGTGCGTCAGATTGCACACGGCGCCGTCGTCCATGCTGACCACACGTTTGATGTGGCACTCGGGGTCACCGGGCCAGTGTATCATGCCGTCGCGCAGGGGAACGGAGATGTCTTTCCAAGGTCGTTTCATAAGGACTAATACGAAACTGAGAGCAGGGTCTACGCAAGAGCTTGTTTTTATTTTACGTTTTCTGGAGATGACCCAGCTTCCTCGTCGTCAGTTCGTTAAATCCACTGCAGCCGCAGTATTCGGCTTCCAAATCGTGCCTCGCCATGTCATTGGCGGTACCGGATTCACTCCGCCGAGTGAAAAGATCAATCTCGGCTGCATCGGCATCGGGGGGCAGGGCGGTGGCGACATCAGGGATCTGGATGACTCAGGCCTCGCCAACATCGTCGCCCTCTGCGATGTCGATCTCGACCACTCCGCCGGCACGATCAAAAAATACCCGGGCGCCAAGCTCTACCGCGACTATCGCGAGCTGATCGACAAGCAAAAGGACATCGACGCCGTGCTCGTGGCCACGCCGGACCATGTGCATGCGCCCGCGAGCATCATGGCCATGCGTGCCGGACGCCATGTCTATGTGGAGAAGCCGCTCGCCCACACCATCGCTGAAGCACGTGCCATGCGTGATGTGGCAGCGGAAACCAAACGCGTCACGCAGATGGGCAATCAGGGCCACGCCAGCGAAGGCATCCGCCTCACGCGTGAGTGGATTCAAGCCGGCGCCATCGGCAAAGTCTCCGAGGTGCATGTGTGGTCGGACCGCCCCGGCAAATTCTGGGATTCCCAAGGCAAAGCCTACCCCACCGACACACCCGCCATACCCAAGAATCTCGACTGGGACCTCTGGCTCGGCCCAGCCAAAGCACGCGACTACCATCCCGACTTCTGCCCGCGCAAATGGCGCGGCTGGTGGGACTTTGGCTGCGGCGCGCTGGGAGACATGGCCGTGCACAACGCCGACCCCGCCTTCTACGCGCTGGATCTCGATGCCCCCGACTGGGTCGAGGCCGAGAACGGCCCCAACAACAATCAATCGTATCCGACCTGGAGCATCATCACCTACCACTTCCCCGCCAAAGGCGACCGCCCTGCGGTGAAGATGGTCTGGTATGACGGCGGCAAGCTGCCCCCGCGCCCGGAAGGCCTCGAAGAAACGCGCAACCTCGGCGACAACGGCATCTACTTCGTGGGAGACAAAGGCTGCATCCTCGCCGGCGGCTGGTCCGGCACTCCACGCATAGTACCCGAGACCAAGATGCAGCAGTTCATCAGTCCCGCGAAAACGATCCCCCGCTGCCTCAGCGGCCACCGCAAAGAATTCCTCGAAGCCTGCAAATCCGGCAACCCTCTGGATGCCAAGTCCGGCTTCTGGTACTCCGCCCCCTTCACCGAATCCCTCCTCGTCGGCCTGCTCGCCGTACGCTTCGGCAAACGCGTCGAATGGGACACCAAGGCGATGAAGTCACCCAACACCCCCGAAGCCGACGCGATCATCCACAAGGCCTATCGCGCGGGGTATGGGATCTGATCGGAGGATAGCCGTCCCGGCTGTCAGCGGATCGAGGCGTCTCGCCTTCGTCTGGCGGATCAAAGGCGAGACGCCCTGATCCATAGTCAGCCTGGAAGGCCGACCTCCATTCACGCCAGCATCTTCGTCACCAATTCCCCAGCCACTCCCGTCAGCCTCATATCAAGGCCCTGGAATCGCTGATTGAGCTTCGTGTGCTCAAAGCCAAGCACGTGCAGCAGCGTCGCGTGCAGGTCATGCACATGCACCGGATCTTCGGTGACATTGAACCCAAACTCATCGCTCTGACCGAGCGTGAGGCCAGGCTTCATGCCGCCGCCGGCAAACCACATGCTGAAGCAGTTCGGATGATGGTCGCGCCCATCATTGCCACCCTGCACCATCGGCGTGCGGCCAAATTCACCACCCCAAATCACAAGCGTGTCCTCCAGCAGCCCACGCTGCTTCAAATCCCGAAGCAAAGCGGCGCAAGGCTGATCCGTAAGACCGCACTGCGTCTTCAAACCATTCACCAGGCCACCATGATGATCCCACGCCTCATGGAAGAGCTGCACAAAACGCACACCACTTTCCACCAGCCGCCGCGCAAGCAGGCAGTTGTTGGCAAAGGACGCCTCGCCCGGTTTCGCACCGTACATGTCAAGGATGTGCTTGGGCTCCTTGCTGATGTCCATCAGCTCCGGTGCCGTCTGCTGCATCCGATAGGCCAGCTCAAAACTGTTGATCCGGCTCGCGATCTCAGGATCACCCACCACGTTGAGCCGCTCTTCATTCAGCTGCTTCAGCACATCCAGCGTGTCCCGCTGCGTCGCGTCATTGACGCCCTCCGGATTGCTCAAGAACAAAACGGGTTCCCCGCTGCTGCGAAACGGCACGCCTTGATACACCGTGGGCAGGAAACCGCAGCCGAAGTTGCTCATGCCGCCGCTGGGCCCTTTCTGCCCGCTCTGCATCACCACATAGCCCGGCAGATCCTGATTCTCCGTACCGAGACCGTAGAGGGTCCACGCCCCAAAGCTCGGCCTGCCGAAAATCTGCGAGCCCGTGCTCATCAAAATCTGCCCCGGCGCATGATTGAAGGCGTCCGTCTTCATCGAACGCACAATCGTCAGATCATCCGCCATCTTCGCCGTGTGCGGCAGCAGCTCGCTCAGTTCCGCACCGCTCTGCCCATGTCGCGCAAACTTAAACTTCGGCCCCAGCAGCTTGCTGTTGGGATTGATGAACGCAGCGCGGTAGCCTTTTAGCAGATCCGGCGGCGGCAGCTTGCCGTCCCACTTAGACAGCTCCGGCTTGTTGTCGAACAGCTCCAGATGGCTCGGTGCACCACCCATGAAAAGATAAATCACCCGCTTCGCCTTCGCGGGATAATGCGGCTTCTTCAGCGCCAGCGGACTCACGGGCGCAGCCGCACTGGCCGTACGCAACATCAGATCCATCGCCGCGATGCTCGCCAAGCCCACGCCGCAGTCTTTGAAAAACCAGCGACGGGTGCGGTAGCGGGCGTATTCGGCCTGAAGTTCGTGGCGGAGAGTCATGGCAGGAAGTTAGTCGAGTTTGACGCGCAGCGATTCTCGAAAGCGGTCATTGGAGTTTTTGACGAGCAGGACGATCACCGTGATCAGGCTGCCAAACAGGCCCAGAAAAAACCAGAGCCAGGCGTTCCGTCCGGTGTTCTGCGCCCAGAGCGCACAAAACACGCCAAACAAGAATAGCACCAAGCCAGTGGATTCCAATTTTTTCACCTGTCGTTCAAGCTGGCTGACTCGGGTCTTCAGCTGAGTGATTTCATGCGCCGTTGCATCTGGGTTGAACGCCAACGGTGACGCTGCCTGCCCCAGCGCCGGCTGAGAAATCAGGAGCACGGCGCAAAGCTGAAGAAGTCGATAGATGTTCATGAAACTCGAATGACGCATAGAAATCGCCCGCTGGCGATCATGTCTATCCGCACGGGTTGCGCAGCACAATCCCGGCGGCGGCTTTCTCCATGCACGCACATTGAAATGAAGGATCGCAGCACCCGCCATCGTTCCACCCGGTTCATGAAGCTCCTGAGCATCTTCCTTTCGTCATTCCTCATTCTGGTTTCGTCATTCGCCGCCGACAAACCCAACATCCTCTGGCTCACCAGCGAGGACCACGGCCCACACATGGGCTGCTACGGCGACACCTATGCCGACACCCCCAACGTCGATGCGCTCGCCGCCAAAGGCATGCTCTTCAAGCACGCCTGGTCCTGCGCGCCGGTCTGCGCCGCAGCGCGCACCACGATCATCGCCGGCATGTACTCCCCCTCCACCGGCGGCGAGCACATGCGCAGCATGGTGGCCATGCCCAAAGGCACGAAGATGTATCCGCAGTTCCTCCGCGAAGCCGGCTACTACTGCACCAACAACAACAAGGAGGACTACAACCTGCAAAAGCCCGAAGGCGTGTGGGATGAATCCAACGGCAAGGCGCACTGGACCAATCGCAAAGAAGGCCAGCCCTTCTTCGCCATCTTCAACGAGCAGTGCAGCCACGAAAGCCAGCTCCGCAAACGCCCGCACGTGGCCATCCATGATCCCGCCAAAGTCCGCGTCCCCGCCTACCATCCCGACGTCCCCGAAGTACGCCAGGACTGGGCACAGTACTATGATCAGGTCACGCTCGCCGACGCCTCCGCAGGCCGACGCCTGAAAGAACTCGAAGCCGCAGGCCTCGCGGCGGACACGATCGTCTTCTACTACGCCGACCACGGCAGCGGCATGCCACGCAACAAGCGCTGGCCCTGCAACTCCGGCCTGCAGGTGCCCATGGTCGTCTATTTCCCGCCAAACTGGAAGCACCTCGCGCCAAAGGAATACGGTGCTGGTGTGAAGTCAGACCGCCTCGTCAGCTTCGTCGATCTCGCACCCACGCTTCTCAGCCTCATCGGCGTGCAGCCTCCCGAATGGATGCAAGGCCACGCCTTCGCCGGCAAGTTTCAAAGTGAACCGCAGCCCTTCGTCTACGGCTTCCGTGGCCGCATGGACGAGCGCTACGACTGCGTCCGCAGCGTCACGGATGGCCGCTTCGTTTATCTCCGCAACTACATGCCCCATCTCTCCCAGGGCCAGCACGTGAACTACCAGTTTGAAACACCCAGCACCCGCGTGTGGCGGGAGCTTTATGACGCTGGCAAGCTCACCCCCGAGCAGTCCATCTTCTGGAAGGTGCCGAAAGACCCCGAGGAACTCTACGATCTGCAAAGCGATCCCGATGAAGTCCACAACCTCGCCGCCCAGCCCGAGCACTCAGCGACACTCGCCAAGATGCGCGCCGCACAGGAAAACCTCGCATTGAAAATCCGCGACGTCGGCATGATCGCCGAAGGCGAGGTGCACCACCGCGCCGAAGGCACCACCCCCTACGACATGGCTCACGATGACTCCATGTATCCCCTCGCCCGCATCCTGAAAGCCGCTGGAGCAGCCTCCTCCATGAAACCCGACGCGATGGCTGATCTCAAAGCCGGATTTGCCGACAAAGACAGCGCCATCCGCTACTGGTCCGCCATGGGCATCCTCATGCGCGGCGGCGATGGAGTCGAGGCAGCGCGACAGGAATTGACCGCAGCCGCACGCGACACCTCCACCTACGTCCAGGTCGTCGCCAACTGGGCGCTCGCCAAACACGGTAACGACTACGACCGGCCAGCCGCGTTGACCAAGCTCGTAAACCTCGCCAACTGGAGCCAGCACGATGTCTTCACCAGCCTGAGCGCCCTGAACGCCATCAGCGATCTCGGCGACAAGGCCAAGCCCATCGCCGCTCAGCTCAAAGAACTCCCCGCCAAAGGGGAATCCCCCGATGCCCGCTTCAACGGCTATGTCGCGCGATTACTCGCAGATCTGACTGGCAGCAAGCCTGCCCCTGATGACGGCGGTGGGCCCCCTGCAAAGAAAGCGAAGAAGAACAAGAAAAAGTAGGCCCTGTTCAGAGCAACTCACAGCCCCAGCAGCTGTCGCATCCGCTCTTTCGGAATGCCCCCAATTTCACGCCCGATTTCGCGCCCTGATTTGAAAGCGATGAAGGTGGGGATGGGCCCCACTCCATGCTCACGCGCCAGCGTAGGATCCTCATCGACATTGATGCGGATCACCACCGCCTTGCCCTTCAGTTCCTGCGCCAGTTCGTCCACCATCGGCCCAACGACTTTGCAGGGGCCGCACCAGTCAGCGTAAAATTCCACCAGCACAGGCAGCTTCGACAGGCGTACAGCGCTGATGGAAGTGGTGTGCCCAGTCCCCCCGCCCGAGACCGGACGCAGCATGTCGAACGCGATCCAGCCGATGTACAGCAGGACGGCTCCGGCGATCCAGAGAGGGATGTTTCCTTTGTTCACACGGTACCATCCGGGGCAAATTTCATTCTGGCAAGGGGCGATGATGACCGATTCCCCCCAGTTTTCGACCTTGAAACCGACCCCTGCGCCAGTAAGGAAGCGTCCCGCGCATGGCCGCATCTGGCGCGTTTCCGCCCCTCATTGACCCTGAACCTCTCTACATGAATAAAACCCTCCTCGCTCAAGCCGCCAACGAAGCCCGTGGTCTCGCCATGGATGCCGTGCACAAGTGCTCCTCCGGCCACCTCGGCCTCCCCCTCGGCTGCGCCGAAATCGGTGCCGTCCTTTTCGGCGAAACCCTCCAGTGCGATCCCGCCGATCCGAAATGGCTCAACCGCGACCGCTTCATCCTCAGCGCCGGCCACGGCTCCATGTTCATCTACTCCTGGCTGCACCTGAGCGGCTATGAACTTTCCATCGATGAAGTCTCGAAGTTCCGCGTGCTCGGCAGCCACACACCGGGTCATCCGGAGTCCTTTGAGACCGTCGGCGTGGAGTGCACCACCGGCCCGCTGGGCCAGGGCATTGGCAATGCAGTCGGCTTTGCCCTCAGCGGCAAAATGGCGGCGGCGAAATACAACACCGCCGACCACAAGATCATCGACAATCACATCATCGTCCTCGCTGGCGACGGCTGCCTTCAGGAAGGCGTGGCCCGTGAAGCCGTGGCCTTCGCCGGTCACAACCGCCTCGACAACCTCATCCTCATCTATGATTCCAACGATGTGACTCTCGATGCGATGGCCAAGGTCACGCAGGACGAGGACACCTTGGCGATCTACTCCGCCCTCGGCTGGGACGCCGTGGTCATCGAGGGCAACGACCTCGACGCCATTTCCACCGCCATCGAAAACGCCAAAAAGGGCGACAACGGCAAGCCAAAGATCATCATCGCCCGGACGCTCATCGGCAAAGGCATCCCTGAAGTCGCCGGCACCGCCAAGGCCCACGGCGAAGGCGGCGCGAAGTTCGTCGATTCCGCCAAGAAGGGCCTCGGCCTGCCAGAAGGCACTCATTTCTACGTCAGCGACGAGGTGAAGGCCTACTTCGCCGACCTGAAGAACAAACGCGCCGCGATCCATGGCGAATGGAACAAGGTCTTCCTCGCCTGGGGTGCAGCGAATCCAGGGCTCGCGAAAGAGCTCGACGCCGCTCGTCATGGCTCGCTGAAAGCCGAAGACCTGCTCAAGCTCGTCCCTGAGTATCCGGCGGAAGGCAAGGCCGCCACCCGCAACAGCGGCGGCGAAATCTTCAATCACATCGCCAAGGCGGTGCCACACATCATCACCGGCAGCGCCGACCTCTTCGGCTCCACCAAGAACTACCTCACCGGCATGGGCGACTTCGGCCCAACGAACCCAACCGGTCGCAACATCTGGTTCGGTATCCGCGAGCACGCCATGGGTGCCATCTGCAACGGCATCGCCTATGACGGTCTGTTCCTCCCAAGTGGCGCGACCTTCCTTGTCTTCGCCGATTACTGCCGCCCGAGCATCCGCCTCGCCGCGCTTTCCCGCCTGCCCGTCACCTACATCTTCACCCACGACTCCGTCGGTGTCGGTGAAGACGGCCCGACCCATCAGCCCGTGGAAACCGTCAGCGGTCTGCGCGTGATCCCAAATCTCGACGTCATCCGCCCCGGCGATGCCGAAGAAACCGCCGCGGCCTTCGCCGCCGCCTTCAGCCGCGCCGATGGTCCCACGCTGCTCGCTCTCAGCCGCCAGGATCTCCCGCATCAGGGCACCGCCAGCGCCGCCACCCGCCGTGAAGGCACCCTCAAAGGCGGCTATGTTCTGGTGAAGGAAACTGCCCCCCTCGAAGCCATCGTCATCGCCACCGGCTCTGAAGTCCAGTGGGCCGTCGAAGGTGCCAAGGGCAAGCCCGGCGTCCGCGTCGTCAGCCTCCCCTGCTTTGAGCGTTTTGACCGCCAGGACGCCGCCTACCGCGAGTCCGTCCTTCCTGCCGCCTGCACAAAGCGCATCGCCATCGAAGCCGGCGTCTCCGGCCTCTGGTGGAAATACGTCGGCACCCAGGGCCAGATCATCGGCATCGACCGCTTCGGCCTCAGCGCTCCGGGCAACACCGTCTTCAAGCAGCTCGGCATCACCGCCGAAGCCGTGGCCAAGGCGCTCGCATGATCTGACCCCCACGATCTAGTCTGAAAGCTCACGAAGAGAGGCTGGCAACAGCCTCTCTTTTTTTGTGTCCGCACAGTCTCCCTTTCAACGGCCAGCGTAACAAAAATTCCCCCATGAACCGCCGCACCATCCCCTCTCTGCAAATGAGCGTGTACGGTCAGGACCGGCTGCGCTCAGAGGGCTTTGTGGTCATGCCGCTGGAATTCTCCATGAGGCAGGAGCCCCAGCGGCTGATCCCGCATTTCCATGATTTCTTCCAGATCTTCCTGATCACCGGCGCAGGCAGGCTCATGCACGACTTCCGAGATCACGACGTCACCGGCTTGACGCTGTTTTTCCTCAGCCCCGGGCAGGTGCACACCATCCGCCCTGCACCGCAGACTCAGGGTACGGTGGCCTCCTTCACGCAGGAGTTCTTTGATCACCACGCACCGCCGCCCAGCATGCTCTTTGATCTGCCGTTTTTCTTCAGCACCGGCGTCACGCCATGGCTGACGGTGAGCCCGAATGAAGCCGCACGCATCACCGCGCTGTTTGCCGAACTGCAGCAGGAATACGACTCCGCGCAATCTGGGGTGCAGGAGGTGCTGCGCGCCACGCTGCGCATCCTCTTCATCCAGGCCGGTCGTCTCTATGCGCAGAAGCATTCGGTCAAGGAGACCTCGCGCGCTGCGCTCCTGGCCCGCCAGTTTCATCTGTCACTGGAGCACCACTTCCGGGAATGGCAGACTCTGGCACCGTATGCCAAGGAGCTGGGCATCACTGTCAATCATCTGAACGACGTCATCCATCAGGAGACCGGTCATGCTGCCGGGGAGCTCATCCGCCAGCGCCGCCTGCTGGATGCCAAGCGCCTGCTGCTGCACTCTGACCTCAGCGTCTCCGAAATCGGCTACCAGACGGGCTTCCAGGACCCCTCCTACTTCACCCGTTTTTTCCGCCGTCATGCCGGACAGACACCCGGCGAGTTCCGCGACGCAATCCGAGAAAAATACCAGCCAGAGGCCACCTAGCACCAGCCTGCCAGATTGTGCCCGCCAGCCTTCAGACGAAATGTCGCGGTCCTTATGAATGACACGATGATCGAGGACCAACCACCTCACGCGATCTCCTCCACCGCAGCACCGGACGCAAAAGAGACCGTCTTTGCGTTGCTCTTCGCCATCAGCTTTTCCCACATGCTGAATGACACCATCCAGGCCCTGCTGCCTGCGATCTATCCGGTGCTCAAGGAAACCTACGGACTGACCTTTGCACAGCTCGGATACATCACGCTGACCTTCCAGGTCACGGCATCCCTGCTGCAGCCTCTAGTAGGTTACATCACGGACAAACGGCCGCTGCCCTACTCTCTGCCGGTCGGCATGGGACTGACTCTGATCGGCCTGCTGGCTCTCTCCAGAGCCCACAGCTACCCTGCCATCCTTATCGCCTCAGGGCTGGTGGGTTCGGGCTCCGCCATCTTCCATCCCGAAGCATCGCGCATCGCTCACATGGCGGCAGGCAGGAGGCGCGGTCTGGCGCAGTCCCTGTTTCAGGTGGGTGGCAATGCGGGCTCTTCCATCGGCCCTTTGCTGGCTGCCTGGTTCATCGTGCCCCATGGTCAGGCTGCCCTGTCGTGGTTCTCCATCATCGCGATGCTGGGGGTCTTCGTGCTGTGGCAGATCGGCCTCTGGCAGGCGCGGAATCTGCATCGCATTCAGCGCAAACAAGCGCGTTCAGCCACCGCTCATGCCCGCCCGACATCCGGCAAGATTGCCTTTGCCATGGCCATCCTCGTCATGCTGATCTTCTCCAAGTACGTATATCTGGTCAGCCTGAGCAACTACTACACCTTCTACCTGATGGAGCGCTTCCACGTGTCGGTGCAGACCTCGCAGTACTATCTGTTCCTCTTCCTCTTCGCCGTGGCCGTCGGCACCATCGTGGGTGGCCCTGTGGGAGACCGCATTGGCCGCAAACGCGTCATCTGGTTTTCCATTCTGGGCGCCGCCCCTTTCTCCCTGTGGCTGCCGCATGCAGGGCTGGCCCTCACGGCGGTGCTGACCGTCATCATCGGCTTGATCCTCGCCTCCGCCTTCTCAGCCATCCTGGTGTATGCGCAGGAACTCATGCCCGGAAAAGTCGGCATGATCGCGGGCCTGTTTTTTGGACTGGCCTTCGGCATCGCCGGCATCGGTGCCGCCGTGCTGGGAAAACTGGCGGATCATCAGGGCATCAACTTCGTCTTCCACTTCTGCGCCTTCCTGCCCCTGCTGGGCCTGCTGACCATGTTCCTTCCTGACGTGGAAGGAGATGGCCGCATGTCATCTGCAAAAGCAGGCAAGTAACGAGCGCGAACGGTTCAGTCGAGTGTTTGCAGCGTTTTGCGCCCTCTCTCCTTCGTCCCCGGATCATCCTGATCACGGTTCGTCATCTCGAGTCCTTTTTCGATGAACTGCTTCGCCTCCGTTTTGCGTCCCATGAGCGCGTAGGTGCGCCCAAGTTCGACGTAGTGGATGAGACGGTTCGGATTGAGCGCGATGGCCTTTTGAAAGCACTTCACCGCCTCGTCATAAGACGCACTGGGCAAGGCACCATACACGATCATGGCCACAGCACGCGTCATGCCGCCGATCTGCGCCAGTTCCTGATTCCAGCGCCCAAGCAGATGCCAGGCAAAGTCATCTTTGGGATTGAGCTTCGCCGCAGTCTCCGCCTCCGCCTTGATCTTGTGCGACGCTTCGATGCTTTCCTTGTTACCCAGCAGCGGTGAGAGTTTGCCAAGACAGATGGCGACCGCGAGATGCGGATCAGACTCCTTGGGGGCCAGCTTCACCGCACGTTCGGCGTAGGCCAGCGCGGTGCGCCCAGACTTTAGCTGGTCGGCCTTGCCAGAGAGATCCGCCATTCGGTAAACATACTGCCGCGCGATTTTCACCAACAGCGATGCGTCGTTGGCATTCAACTTTTCAGCAGGCAGGTAGTATTGCAGCGCCGCCTCCGGTTTGAACTGGGCATCATAACCATCGCCCTGTTTCACGAGTTCCGCGAAGTCTCCGAATGCATGACCCGCCATCAGCATGGCAGCCGCGAGTGTCAGTGTCGTTTTCATGGTTTGATAAAGCGATAGTGTGAAACGATCCATTCCTCACCGCCGCGGTATCCCCACAGCTCGGCGCAGGCAAGGAAGAACAAGCGCCACCAGACCCACCACTTGGTCACCTGGTCTTTGCCATACGTCTCGGCAAACAACGGCAGAATCTCCGCCTTGTTCGCATCCATGTTCGCCAGCCATGCCTCGCTGGTCTTGGAATAATGCTCACCACTCACGCACCAGTGGTCTTCGATTTTTAAATCATCCTGGAAGTAGAGCAGCAGGTCATCGCTGGGCATCTGCCCGCCGGTGAAGAAGTATTTCGCCATCCAGTCGTCATCGCTGCGCACCTCGTAGTGGTAGGCGTATTCGCGGTGGGTGAAAATGTGAACGAAGAGCTTGCCGCGCGGCTTCAGCCAGGTGGAAACTCGGCGCAGCAGCTCCTGGTAGTTCTTCATGTGCTCGAACATCTCCACCGAGACACAGCGGTCGAAGATGCCCGCGCCTACACCTTCGAAGTGAATCATGTTGGCGGTGATGATCGTCAGATTCTTCAAGCCACGCTTCGCCGCCTCTGCATCGATGAACAGCTTCTGCGTGCGCGAATTGGAAACGCTGGTGATCTGCGCATTCGGATAATGCTCTGCCATCCACAGCGACAGCGAACCCCAGCCGCAGCCCAGTTCGAGAATGCGCTGGCCATCCTGCAGCTCCGCGCGCTCACAGGTCAGTTGCAGCATCGCCGCTTCGGATTCATCAAAGGTGGTTTTCTCATCCGGCCAGTAACCCGAGCTGTACTTCAAGTGTTTGCCGAGCACGAGCTGATAGAACCGTGTGGGCACCTCATAGTGCTGCTCGTTGGCCTCATCCGTCGCGATGGCCACGGGCATCTGTTTGAGATCCTGCACGTAGCGCATCAGGGCGGCGCGCTGGGCTTCGGCGGTGGGCTGCTTGTTCTCCTTCAACGTCTCGGCCAGCCGCTGGCGGATGCCGATCCGGATCATGCTGTCCGGTAGAATGTTCTTGGCGAGGATGGCGTTGATGGTGCTCATGCGGTTTGGGGAGTTGTGCGATCTTGGAAACAGGCTGGATTCAACTTTTCGGCGGCCACGGCACAAAGGCGCTCGTGGTGCGCTGATACTCGCGGTAGGCGTCGCCCTTGCTCTTCACGGCGCATTCCTCCGTGAGCGGGATGCCGGTGACACGCAGCAGAAAATACAGGATCAACGCCGGAGCATACACGGTGACCCAGCCCCACGGTGAACCGCAGGCAAACAGCCAGAACCCCCACCACACGACGGACTCAAAGAAGTAGTTCGGATGCCGCGAGTAGCGCCAGAACCCAAGCTGACACACCTTGCCTTTGCTCGCAGGATCAGCCTTGAATCTCTTCATCTGCGCATCGCTCAAGGCCTCGCCACTCAGACCGATCAACCACACAAGGGCCCCTGCCATTTCAATGAGGTTCAACTCCGGAGCTGGATTCAAACAAGCAAGCAGCACAGGCACCGCCAGCAGCACGATCAGCAAAGCCTGCGCCTGAAAGAAAAAGAAGAAGTTCTTCGCCAGTCCGTCTTTCCACTTCTCACGCAGCACGGCGTAGCGCACGTCCTCATGAGGATGGTGCCCTTTGACTCGGATTAGGAGATACGTTCCAAGTCGCACGCTCCACAAGACTCCCATCGTCACCGCAATGATTTTGCGCTCCGTGAATCCTCCAGCCAGCCACGCGTAGAGCGGCGCCATCACAGCGAGCGCGTAAGACCACGTCACATCGACAAAGCTGAAGTTGTTTAGCTTCAAACTAAGCAGCCATGTAAGTGCAAACAGCAGGAATGCCACCACCGTGCCCATGCCCATCAGGAACCAGAAATCATGCATCATGTTTTGAGAAGTTGAGGTGTTTGGCGAGTTTCTCGACGAGGGGTTTGCTGACGAAAAAGACCACGCCAATAAGCAGCGGCGCGAGCAGCAGCCACACGACCACGCCGTAGAGTCCTATCATGCCGAATTCAGCCATGAACTTCCCTGGGCTGGCAAAGAACCGCTCCATCATCATGGGAATCGAGAGCGGCACATGCTCGGCACCAAAGAGTGACTCACCCGCACGCATGAAAAGGAGAATGCTTGCCAGATGCAGCGGATACGTCAGCTCACGAAACACCTGCAGCACCGGCTGGTTCAGCTTCAACACAACGCCCACCCCCAGCGCCAGCACAGTTGTGGTGCCCAGCAGCGGAAAGACTCCCGTCGTGACACCAAAGGCGATGGCCTGCGCGATTTTGGCAGGCGTCGTCCCCTGCGCCAGCTGCGCAATGACCGGCTTCACCACCCAGCGGCGCCACAAAGATTCTCGCTGGATGGGTTCCGTCATGCCTTTCGAAGCAGGATGTCTTCCATGCGCGCATTCGATGGCACACGGAAAAGCAGGATGAGCATGTACACCGCCATCGTGATGTTGCCGAGCAGCAGAATGCCCAGCAGCCAGCCGATGCGGCCGAACCACGAGCGCTCCTTGTAAGCGACCCAGCAGTAAAAAGTGAGAAAGGCCCAGTAGGTGTCAAACAGCGTGGCGATGAACCATGGATGCCCGCCCACCGAACCCGGGATGGCCCATAGCGCACACTGCTGCGAAGCCCAGCTCGTGACGCCAAACATGGACACCAGCACAATGACAAAGAAGATTCGAAGAAACCAGATCATGATGTTCAGAAAGTGCGATGCAGCGCAGCGTTGTTCGGGCGGGTGTAAACAGCCTGCACGACACTGATGTTCCGCGAGGCAAAAGCGGCCTCGCAGTATTGCAGGTAGAAGTTCCATTTGCGGACAAAGCGGTCATCAAAGCCGAGCGCCTTCACCTCGGTGACTTTGGCGTTAAAGCGCTCAAACCACACCCGCAGTGTCTTGGCATACGAAGCGCCGAGATCTTCCAAACCGTGCATGAAGAGCTCGCTGGTGCGGTTGATGGCTTCGTTGACGCGTCCCACGCTGAGCAGCAGCGATCCCGGGAAAATGTGCTTCTGAATCCAGTCCACCCCCTTGCGTAGATCCTTGTGCTGGCAGTCCGCCACGGTGATCATCTGGAAGGCCAGCAGCCCCTCGGGCTTCAAAACTTCAGCACACTTCGCAAAGTAGGTTTCCAAATACTCGTCACCCACGGCCTCCAGCATCTCGATGGAGGCGATCTTGTCGAACTGGCCGGTGATATGGCGGTAGTCCTGCAGGCGAATTTCCACCTGATCCGTCAGCCCCTCACGCGCCACACGCTCGGTGGCATACTTGAGCTGCTCCTGCGAGATCGTGACGGCTGTCACGCGACACCCATGCTGCTTGGCCGCATGGCATGAGAACCCTCCCCAGCCGCAGCCAATTTCCAGCACATGGTCTCCCGGCTTGAGCTGCAGTTTCTGACATAGCGCCTCATATTTCGAATACTGCGCATCCGCCAGCGGCTGCCCAGGATGCTCGAAACGCGCGGCCGAGTAAGTCATCGTCTCGTCAAGCCAGAGCGAATAAAACTCATTCCCCAGGTCATAGTGCTCGGCGATGTTGCGCCGGCTGGTGCTCACACTGTTGGGACGCAGCAGATGCTGCACGCGATTGACGAAGTTCAGCAGATTCACACAGGCCACCTTCCCGGAGGAACTGCGCGATCCCTGAGTCTTGGAGAGATTCAAAATGAACCACTCGATCACCGCCGCGATGTCGTCAGTCTCCCATTCACCATCGACGTAGGCCTCACCGAATCCAACATTGCCGAACAAGGCGCAGCGCTTGAAAAAATCGCGGCTGCGAATGCGCATCTCGGCCGTGACCGTGGCGCCATGCTCTCCCAGCACATGCGCACGACCATCGGGGTGCACCATTCGAAGCCCCCCGTGAACGAAGGGCTTGAGCGACAGCATGAAAAGCCGCTCATAAAATCCGGGCTTCGCCGCCGCAGGTGTGGAGACGGAGATGTCGGTGTCGCAGGTGATGGTGTCGTTCATGGTTTGTAGGGGGCGATGGATTCGTGGGGACGCAGGACGCCGATTTGCAGCCCGGCTTCGGCTGATTTGCGGTGCCAGGGAATGCGCTTCAGCCACAGCCGCAGCGCATGCCAGTGGATGAGAAAAATGACGCGCAGTGTGAGCAGTGGATATTTCACCGCGCAGAGCAGGAGAGCGGCGTCCGTCAGCGGTCGTTGTTTGCCGGTAAGCGAGGTGAGCAGTATGCGGTCATCCTCCTTCCGGTCGTCGATGTGAATCTCCAGTTTCTCACCCGGCACCTGCAGCTTGAAATCAAAGCTCAGATCCAGCGCAAAGAACGGCGAAACATAGAAGTGCTTGGGCGTGATGAGGCGGAAGCGCTGCGCACGGTCAC
>CALRWM010000085.1:0-24942 GCA_943371875.1 Prosthecobacter debontii
AAAAAAGCATGTCACGATGAGATCAAAGACCGCCGCTGGTGGCTGCCACTTCAGCGCATCTGCGTGGATGAATTCCACCTGCGCACCTGCCAGTCCCGCACTTCGCAGTCGCGCACGCGCGAGATCGATCATCACCGCGCTTGCCTCCACCACGGTCACGCGTGCAGCAGGAAAGCGACGGCATAGCTCCACAAGAAAGCGGCCATTGCCCTCGCCATAGACCAGCACCTCCTGCGGCGCAGGAATCGCCCCCAGCAACGCCGTGCGGCAGCGCTGCAACTGGCCGGCGGCACACAGCGCCTCCATCCAGCGATAATGCGGGGCCAGCAGATCAAAGCTCATGCAGCAGTCAAAGCCGCAGACGCCACGATTCGCAACCTTCTCTGATTCCTTCCTTTCCTGCGCACCGATTTCGGCTTCAATCCGCCCTCACATGAAACTCACCTCCTGGAACGTCAATGGCATCCGTGCCTCCCTCGGCAAAGGCCTCCGCGAATACATGCTCGAAGGCGATGCCGATGTCATCTGCCTGCAAGAAACCAAAGCGCAGCAGGAGCAGGTGGATCTCGGCTGGTTCAGCGGCTACAGCGCCGTCTGGAACAGCGCGGTGAAGAAAGGCTATTCCGGCACGCTCATCCTCAGCCGCGTACCCTTCAAGACGAACACGCTTGGCTTCGGCATCGACGAGCACGACCGCGAGGGCCGCCTGATCACTGTCGAGTTTCCGGACTTCTTCCTCGTGAATGTGTACACACCAAACTCGCAGGCCGAACTCGCCCGCCTCAGCTACCGCCTCTCCTGGGATGACGCCTATCGTGCTCATTTGAAGAAGCTGGAGAAGACAAAGCCCGTCATCGCCTGCGGCGACCTCAACTGCGCCCATCAGGAGATCGATCTCGCCAATCCGAAATCCAACCGCATGAACCCCGGCTTCAGCGATGACGAACGCGCCAGCTTTACCAAGCACCTCGACGCCGGCTTCCTCGACGTCTTCCGCCAGTTCGATCCCAACCCCGGCCGCTACACCTGGTGGACCCAGCGCACACCCGATGCACGGGCGAAGAATATCGGGTGGCGTCTGGATTACTGGCTCGCCTCGGAGAAGCTGAAACCCGCACTGAAGTCATGCACCATTCGTGCGGATGTGATGGGCAGCGATCATTGTCCGGTGGAGCTTGTGGTTGGGTAACATAGCTGCCTGGGTCTCATGAATTCAAAGTGGTATATCACCCGAGTATTGCTGACTGTCTTTGTGACACTTTGTTCCGGCTGCTGGCAAAATGGCAAAGATCCCGCACCAGACCTGCCCTTGATCCAGGCCCCTCCCGATACTCGAGCCTTTTTTACGCCTGGGATTGATCCCGGCGTTTTGTATTCCTACGTCACCGATCGTGGACAGATTTTTGTGTATCGAAGAGACATCGACAAATACGCCTGGGTGACCTTGCGACAATTCAAGCTCTTGGTGGCACATGCGGCCAATCAACCGGGTCGTATCGTTTATACTCTTGAAGATGGTGATCTTCATCATCCCGACAATCGTACAGCATACATGGTGATCCATGAGTCGGAAGCACCCACGCAAGATCCCATTGATATTCTGCCTTTGGCTAAAAGCACCAGACCTGCCAGGCGCTGAAGGTTTTGGAACCATGGGTTCGCAAACATCTGTTAACGATTCGCCGCTAGGCCGTGTTTGAAAGCCTTCAGAGTTCGCCGTGTAAATGGATGCCGCTTGTGGCAGCCCTGTTGCCCCGCAGAATCATTTCCGAAAGCCCGGAGGGCTGGCACAACAGTAGCCGTGGGTGCCAACCCACGGTAAACGCCCCCACTCATCGCTCTCTCTCGTGGAACCGCGTAGCGGTGATACAAAACCGCAGCCGCCCCCACATGCGTCAGATCCCCTGCGAGCCAAGTTTTCAAACACGGCCTAAACCCTCCCGCACCTTCTTCGGCAGCGCGTCCACCACGAGCTGATACGAATGCTTGACCAGCTCCCGCACCAGAGACGGCGGCACCGTCCCATCCAGCATCACGGTGTTCCAGTGCTTCTTGTTCATGTGCCAGCCGGGTTTGATGCCTTTGTGTTCATCTCGCAGCTCGATGGCTCGTTCGGGGTCGCACTTGAGATTGATGCGGGCGGGAAACTCATCCGGTGAGGTGACGGCAAACATCTTGCCGCAGACTTTGTACACGAGCGCTTCAGGTCCGAAGGGCTGCGTTTCTTCCGCACCGGGAAGGCTCAGGCATTGTTCGATGACATCGGGCAGTTCCATGCGGCATGATAGTCCGTCTGGCAGCCGTGCAAATGATACGATGCTCCGCAAAAGCTGACCAGACCCGCGCAACCCATGCAGCATGGCTGCCCCGCAGGTGCCGAATGCTGCTCTATTCGTTTGATGAATGGTGTATCACGGTTCTTTCTTGGGCACAGCCCATGCGTGCTCCCTCCCAGTCCAGCCGAAAAATAATGATCGTGGTTTTTGCCTCGGCACATCTGGTCTTTCTTCTGTTTGGTGCGCTGCCCACGCGCTGGCGGGACCGGATTCATGTGTCTTCGGTGTTCAACCTTTATGAGCGTGTAACACGCTGCCACCAGCTCTGGAACATGTTTGAGACCATTCCAAACATGCACCGTACAGAAGCGCGGCTGATCGTCCAGGAGCGGGGACAAAAACCAAGAGAGGTGGGAATGGTGCTGCCGGGACTGCGGCGGTTTTCCCAGCACGATCAGGTGCGGCTCAACAACTGGATGGTCAATGTCGTCTTCAACCCCACACGAGGTGTGTTTCGTGAGTCCTACATGAAGAGTGCGGCGGAGGCGCTGCTCCGCACTGGGCGCTACGGCCCCCGGACCCAGGTGAGCCTGGAGGTGATCCCAGCCTACACTCGCAGCCTGCTGGGGGTGCGCTCCCTCAAGGAGATCGCTGTCGAGCGCCCTTCCGTGCTGGGACCCTTTGAGCTGGAAACGCTCGTTGCCAATAAAACCCAAGTGCAAGCCACTCCATGACGACGGGCACCCAAAGTCTTCAATCCCGTTTCACCGGTTTGTTTCTGAACCCGGCGGATTCCCGTTTGTATGCCTGCATACGAATCGCGTTCGCATTCGTGTCGCTGCTGAATCTGATCCAGATCTGGCCGGACCGTGAGATCTTCTTCACCGATGTGGGGATGGCGGATCAGGAAGTCGTGCGGAAGTACACCGTCGGGGCTTATCTGTCTGTGTTTGACCTGTGCCGTGACGTGGGCGCAGTCTCAAACTACATGTTTTTCAGCGGCTGCGGCATGGTGCTGCTGCTGCTGGGCGTGTGGCCGCGGGTGGCGGCCGGCATTGTGTTTGTCTGGTATATGTCCTACGCCATGCGTAATCCGCTGATCCTGGTGGGCTGGGATGAGGTCTTGCGCTGCACTTCTTTTCTGGTGCTGGTCTCGCCCATGCCTGCCTGCTGGTCGTGGCGATCACGCAAAGCGCGCAAACGGGCGGCGCCTGAGCTGCAGGTGCCGTGCTATGGCCTGACTCTGATGAAAGTGCAGCTGGCGGCGATTTATCTGCAGGCCGTGCTGGCCAGACTGGACAATGAATACTGGATGAGCGGAGACTTCATGAGCTTCTTCCTGCTCTCCCACAACGCACGGTGGCCCGGCCTCTGGGTGTTGAACTATGGCTTCCTACTGAAAATAGTCACCTATCTGGTGCTGCTCGTGGAGCTCGCGATTCCCATTCTTCTCATGGTTCCTCGCTGGCGCTGGTTTGGCTTCGGTGCAGGAATCCTCCTGCACGCGGGCATCAGCCTCATGTCATACAACCTGATGCTGTTCTTTCTCGCGATGATGACGCTCTACCTGAGCTATCTGCAGCCGGAGGATATGAACTGGCTGCAGCGCCGGCTGCCACGCAGAACGAGGCAGGCGCGCGTTTAAACCAACAGGCTTACACCAGCATCAGCGCCGGATTTTCCAGCAGCTTGCGCATTTCCGCAAGGAAGGTGGCTGCTACAGCGCCATCGACCACACGATGGTCTCCGCTGAGGCCGACCCACATGCGCTGACCAACAACGATCTGCCCCTTGTCATTGACGACAGGCGCGGAGCGGATGCTGCCGATGGCCACGATGGCGGCCTGCGGCGGATTGATGATGGCGGCGAACTGGTCGATGCCAAAAGCACCGAGATTCGAGACGGTGATGGTGCCGCCTGCGAAGTCATCGGGGCTGAGCTTCTTGTTCTTGGCCTTGCCGGCAAGATCTTTGACGCCCTGGCTGATCTGGAGCAGCGTTTTCTTTTCCGCCTCCTTGATGACCGGGGTGACGAGGCCGTCATCAATGGCGATGGCGACGCTGAGACCGACGGATTTGAACTTCACGATGGCATCGCCATCCCACGCAGCATTGATCGCAGGCTGGGCCTGGGCGGCGCGAATGACGGACTTGAGGATGAAATCGTTGACGGTGTACTTGTTGCCACCGGTCTTTTCGGCTGAAGCATTGAGGTGGGCGCGGAAGGCCATGAGCGGGCCGGCATCGACCTCCATCTGCAGGTAGAAATGAGGGATCTGCGTCTTCGAGGCCAGGAGGCGCTCGGCGATGATGTTGCGCATGCTGCTGGTGGGCACGCGCTCGTCTTCAGGACCAATGACCGGGCGGATGGCCGGTGTGGCAGCCACGCGACCCGCAGAAGCACCGCCCACAGGGGCGTTTTCGACGTCTTCACGCACGATGCGTCCGCCAGGGCCGGTGCCGACGAGTGAATTGAGATCCACGCCACGTTCCGCAGCGACTTTTTTGGCGAGCGGGGAGGCTTTGACACGGAGGGCGGCACCGCCAGCAACGGCGCGGCTCTTGTGCTGCGGGGCCTGGGGCAGGCGTGGACCGGAAGCAGCAACCTTCGAAGCAGAGGCGGCGGGTTTTTTCTCAGCCGCAGGGGCCGGAGCCGCAGCGGCCTTCGCTTTGGCGATGAGGTCATCCAGATCCGCCGGAGCAGCCTCACCGTCTTCCAGGATCACGGCCAGCGGGGCGCCCAGGGGGACTTTGCCGCCGGGGGTGGCGATGAACTTGTGCAGCACGCCTTCAAACGGGCTGGCATATTCCATGGTGGCCTTGTCAGTCTCGATGTCGGCGATGGCTTTCCCGACGGTGACTTTGTCCCCTTCCTTGACGGTCCATTTGGCGAGGGTTCCCTCGGTCATGGTGTCACTGAGCTTGGGCATTTCGATGAATTTGGGCATGGCGAAGACGAATGAAAAGTTTTGAGAGAAGGGCGAAAAAGGAGACGGATCAGAAAATACTCAGCGCTTTGGCGACAACGACTTCCGCCGTCGGCAGCTGCAGGGCTTCGAGCGGCGGGCTGTAGATCGCGGGGGAGTCGAGGCTGCATACGCGCTGTACGGGGGCGTCGAGTTCGTCGAAGATCCGCTCCTGAATCATGTAGGCGATCTGGGCACCGATGCCGCAGTAGGGCTTGTTTTCCTCGACGTAGATGGCGCGGTGAGTTTTCGCGACGGAGGCAAGGATGGTGTCTTCATCCAGCGGGCGGATGGTGCGCAGATCGACGACTTCGGCGCTGATGCCGTGCTCTTCTTCCAAGATCTTCGCAGCTTCCAGGCAGGTGATGACCGCCTTGCCGTGGGCAATGAGGGAGATGTCGGTGCCTTCACGCTTTACATCGGCCAGACCGAGGGGGATGAAGAGTTCGCCGTTAGGCAGCTCGTCATTGGAGGGCACATCCCATTTTTCGCCGTAGAGCTTGGTGCTCTCCATGAACATGACGGGGTCATTGTCGCGGATGGCGGCTTTCATGAGGCCCTTGGCATCGTAGGCGTTGCTGGGGCAGACGCACTTCATGCCGGGGAAGCTGGCCATGATGTTTTCCGGGGTGTGGGAGTGGGTGGCGCCCACGCTGGTGCCACCGTTGGCAGGACCGCGGATGACGATAGGGACGTTGATCTTGCCGCCGCTCATGTAGCGCACCATCGCACCGTTGTTGACGATCTGATCCCAGGCGACCGTGTAGAAGCTCCAGAACATGAGCTCCATCACCGGACGCACGCCCAGCATGCTGGCACCGATGCCCATGCCGATGAAACCGGCCTCGCTGATGGGGGTGTCCACCAGACGCTTGTCGCCCCACTTGTCCCAAAGACCTTCCGTCACCTTGTAAGCCCCATTGTATTGGGCGACTTCTTCGCCCATCACCACGACCATGGGATCGCGAGCAATTTCTTCGTCAAGGGCTTCACGGATGGCTTCGCGGTAGGAAATTTGGCGGGGCATGGCAATTTTGAGGGAGCAGTAAGTCGGGGAAGGAGCGGGCGGTGTCAAGCGGGCGGCATCACCGAGGCGGGACAAACTGCCAGCCTTGATAAATAAAAATCCAAAAGCGCCACCCAAGGTCTCTCAAAGCTGAAAAAGTGCCGATTTGCAGGTGATTTTATTAACAAATCTTAACTTTTTTTAGAAATGATGTTGACGATCACCCGAAAGTTTAGTTGAACGTAGGTTGTCTATTCTTCGCTTGTGCCACTTTCCTTCGGTCCAATATCCTATGCTGGCCGCAAACTTGCTCAAAAAACACGAGCGAAGTCTGAATTTGCTTTTATACTGACTACCCCCTGCGTCTCAGCTCGGGGCAAGGACGTTGGTCCTTGTATCGTATTACCCAACTAGAACGCTTTATATGGAACTCGACGGAGGCATTAAGATTTACCTGCGTGAGATCGGCAAGACTGACTTGCTGACTCCCGACCAGGAGGTCGAGCTTGCTGAACGCATCAAACGCGGCGACCCCGAAGCCCGTTCGCACATGATTCGTGCGAACCTGCGCCTCGTGGTGAAGATCGCCCAGGATTACGCCAACTACGGTCTGCCACTTCTCGACCTCATTTCCGAAGGAAACATCGGCCTGATGAAGGCCGTGGAACGCTTCGACCCGAACAAGGGTGGCAAACTTTCAACCTACGCCGCCTGGTGGATCAAACAGTCCATCAAACGCGCCCTCGCCAACCAGTCCAAGACCATCCGCCTTCCTGTCCACATGGTGGACAAGATCAGCAAGATGCGCCGTGTGGCCATGGCGATGTCCGAAGAACTCGGTCGCGAACCCACGGACGACGAACTCTCCGAAGAAATCGGCATTGATCGTGCCAAGCTCAGCCAGCTCAAGGTCGCTTCCATGCGCCCTGCTTCGCTCGATGCCCCGATCAGCGACGACGACAGCACCGAGTTCGGCGAAATCGTTGGCGATGAAAACGCCCAGACCCCGTTCGACCTGCTCTCGCACAAGAACATGCACAGCCAGCTCGATGGCCTGCTGACCGTTCTCGACGAACGCGAACGCAAGATCATCGACGCCCGCTTCGGCCTTGCCGGTCAGAAGCCACGCACGCTGGAAGAAGTCGGTCAGGAGTTCGGCGTCACGCGCGAGCGTATCCGTCAGCTGCAAAACATCGCCCTGCGCAAGCTCCGCCGTGCCCTGCAGAAGAAGGAAGACCCAATTCCAAAGGCTCTCCGCAACGCCGGTGGCAAAAAGAAGCGCAAAAAAGCCGCTGCCGCCGAAGCCGAGGACGATTAAGATCCATCATTCACAAAGCCGGGTGTCGCAAGATCCCCGGCTTTTTTGTGCTCTACTTGGCCACCGGCAGAAACTGCACCGCATCCGCAATCACCACCTTGTCCGCCTCCGTGCCCTCATTGGACACCCGCACCCACCCCGCACGCCCCTCTTCAAACCGAAACGTGCCCAGCGTGCGAAACAGCCGCCCATGCTCCGGCTCCTGCTGCTGATTGATTACCATCTTCGCCTCCCCATCCGCATGATGAATGGTCACCGGCGTCTTCGTTGAACGCCGCACATTGTAGCAATGCGCCAGCCTCACCTCATACCAGCCCGCCTTTGGCAGAGTGGGCTTGAAGGTCACCGATTTGGCCCCCTTGCCAGCTTTCATGTCATGCAAATAACCCAGCCCGACATAGGGCGGCGTATGGGTTGAGTACTGCCACTCCCCCACCAGCTCCGCATCCATCTCATCCACCACAATTCCCGGCAGCATTGCCGAATCCGACACAACAAACTTCACCATGTCCGGCCTGTCCACCTCGCCCGGCGGATGAATGTTTGGAACGGCATTGGGATGTGGTTTGAGGACGTCAGCGGCCATGACGACGCCGAAAAGAATCATCAAGGAAGCCAGGCGAAGAATCATGCGCGCTTGATGGGAAGCTTCAGCTCCTGAAATTTGAGGCGGATGAAATCCAACGCCTCAGCAGGAACACCTTCACGTGGCAAGGTGAGGTGATTTCCCTGAACGAAGGCAAGCAGGAAGCAGTCGTGATGTTCAATGAGTTCACGAAACACCGTCCACTTCAACTCGGTGCTCCCAAGATTGGACTGCGCCTGGAGCGTCTCCTCATTCAACCGGTAATGTACGGGAGCATCCCCCTGCATATGTTTCCAGGCGGCAATGCTGCGCCGCTGCCGGATCTCAATGGCGGGATATAACACCAGCAGAAAACCAATGGCCGTCATACCGAAAATCGAAGAAGCGCTCCATGGGCCCGGGCGATAATCCAACGCTACTGCCACAATAACCAACACCACGGCGAACAATAAGCGCGGCCAGTGTTGAAGCAGCCGACGTCTCGCGACACGTCGAAGAAGTTTTTCAGTGATATAAACGTCGAATTCGATGGGCATGATATCGATGGCTTGGCGGCAAATTGAACTCTACTTCCCCGCCTTCTCATTCAGTAAGTAGCCCAGTAAATCAATGAATGTCCCTTCTTCGATTGTTTGTCCAAACGTGGGAGGCATGAGGGAAATGGGGGTGACTTCGGTTTTGGCGATGTCCTTCTTGCCGATGCGGTGTTCTTTGCCGGTGGCGTCGGCGAGCACGTTGACTTGGCCGAGTTCGGCTTTGAGGAAGCCGGCGAAGGTGCTGCTGTCCTTCAGGGTGAGGGTGTGGAGATGGAAGTGGGCATCGACGTTGCGATTGGGGTCGAGGATGTCTTCACAAAGGCGTTCGGGGCCACGTGCGCCGATGCCGTCGAGCTGCGGGCCGATGAGGCCGCCTTCGCCTTTGATTTGATGGCATGCGGCGCAGTTCATCTTGAAGACATTGGCTCCGGTTTCGAGATCGGGCTTGGCTTTGGTGAAGGCGACCACGCGGGCGGCGATGAGGGTGTCGAGCTGTTTGCGTTGCTCGGGTGAGACGGGCAGCGGCGGTGGCGCGGGGCGTGGTGGGAGGTAAGCGGCGAGTTTTTCACGCAACGCGGCCGGGGCGCTGTGCTGGAGCATGGTGGCGAGGGTTTTGAGGCTCTCGCGTGTAGTGTCTTCGTTTTGGAAATCATTCACGCTAACCACCACTGGCTCAATGCGCGTGACGCCAAGCCACGCATAAGCCTTCCCATCATCCCCATCCACGATCTCAAGCCGCACGGTCTTGCCGGTATGTTTCGAGAGATCCAGTTCCACTCGCTGACACAAATCATTGCGCGGTGGGAACACGCTGGCGAGTGTGGTGCCGCTCTGTGAATCCACCACGCGCACGAAGTTCTTCTCATGCGCTTGGGCCGTTGGAGATCCGAGATGCCCGTTGATCCAAAGCGCGAGGTTTGCTGGTGCGGCAAACGATTTGGATTTCAACACCCCCGTGCGCTTCTCCTCATCCCCGCCGCCTTTGGCCATGCTTTGGAGCACTTGGGCCTGAGTGCCGTCTGTGCATTTGCGAGGTTGGAGCGACCATTGGGCATCGCCTGAGGAGGTCCAGATGGAGATGGGTTGCTGCTGTGCGGAATCGAGAAGTTGCGTGGTGAGCTGCTGCGCCCATTGTAGCAGCTCGGGATTGGCGGGGGCTCCGCGTTCGCTAAGGCCGTTGTGTATGGCCTGAATCATTTCAATCTGGGTTGGGAGTGATTTCGTGGCGCTTACCTGATGTTCCTTTGACAGCGCGGAATTTAACAGCTCCGGGGCACCGTAACGAGCGACGTGTCCGAGAATCAAAGGCCGCGCCATGGAGTCTTTCGATTCTAAAGTTTCCATCCGCCACAGCCATGCGCTGGCTTCGGCATTTGGCGTGGCCAGAACAACCTCGGCGGCACCTGTGGCGTCGGGAGGCAGAGCCTTGAAGTTCCCGGGCAGGGAGAGAACTCGCCTCAAGGCGATCTTGGTGGTCAGCGTGATCGTGGGGTCATTCCTCCTGGTTCCCATGGAAAGCAAAGACTGAAGTTCCTGCACCGCCCCCGGGTCCTCCGAAATACCAAGACACTCGATCTTAGCTTTACGATTTTCCGCAGAATCACGGGTTTCAACCGCCTTGCCATTCGTCACATTGAACTCCGTTGTCTCACCGACAACTCTTGATGTGACAGTTACATGACTGCTCACACCTGGAATTGTGACATGGTCAAATTCAGGCAGGGCAAATGCAAAATAACCGGGCACGGCAGTCTGATCCCTGAAAGCACTCAACACCTTGTAGCAGTGGACCGAGTTGAAAAGATCCAGTGATTCAATGCGCTTGAACTGGCTGGCTCCCGCTTTGCCAAACCGGGCGCCGATCCAAAGACCATGGGCCATGCGCAGGGACATTCCTGGAGTCAGCGGTGTTTTTGTACTCGATTTGGGTATGACTGAAATAACCTCTTCGAACGCTACCCCGCCTCGCTGGCTGATCAGCTCTCCCGCAAGATAACGGCGTCCGAGATTTGGGGACTCCAGCTGCTGCGCCAGCTCCTTGTCAGTCATGGCTTCCAACTGGCAGTCGGTCAGAGATTTGGCATGGTCATCCTTCACCACCCGCCAGATTCTTCCGCGTTCTTTGTCCCGGCCCGGATGATCGAGTGGCACTTCGTAGTGACCGATGATCTTGTTGTAGAAGTCGGCGATGTAGAGGGCGTTGTCGGGGCCGAGTTGGAGATCGACGGGGCGGAACCAGGGATCGTCGCTGGTGATGAAGTCGGGTTGTTCGTTGGCCTTCGGGGTGGAGCCGGTGAAGGTGACCTTGTCGTGATTCACGCGGGAGGTGACGCAGTTGCCCACCAGCGTGTGGTCGTCCCACTCGGGGCCCCAGACGCCGCCGTCGAGATAAACGATGCCGCAGATGCCGGTGGAGCCGTGGCTGTGCTCACACATGACGGGAGCGAAGCCGAGGCCGTCATCGGGCTTGCCGAAGCTGGGATAGCACGCGCCACGGATGAGCTGATAGATGGGCGAGCTGTGGCAGTCGGCGCTGTAAAGATTGCCAAAGCGATCCCAGCAGAGGCCGAAGGGGTTCACCTGACCACTGGTCCACTTCTCGACACGTGAGCCATCCGGACGAAAGCGGAAGACGTTGCCGCTGTGGAGATCGAGCGTGCTGCCATCTTTGGCTTTCAGATGGCTCGTGTTGTTGAAGCCATGCGTGGCGTACACCCAACCGTCGAGACCGAGGCGGAAGCTGCTGCACATGCCGTGCGTGTCTTTTTCATATCCGAGCGGGCCGAAGAGAATCTCGCGGTGATCCGCTTTGTCGTCGCCATCGGTGTCGGCGAAGTACCAGATGTTGGGTATGCTCCAGGCGATGCAGCCGGCCTTGTGCTCGGGCTTGTGCCAAGGGAGAATACCGGTGGGGATGTTGAGGCCGTCGGCGAAGTCGGTGACTTTGTCGGCCTTGCCGTCGCCATCGGTGTCTGCGAGGATTTTGATCGCGTCGCGGCTGTCTTTGACGCGCGTGCCTTTTTCGTCGGACCAGCGGCTTTTGTCGGCGGCGTAGGGATACTCGACGGTGGATGACACCCAGAGGCGGCCACGCGCATCGAAGGCCATGTTGATGGGCTTGTTGATCATCGGCTCGCTGGCAAAGAGCTGCACGGTGAAGCCCGGCGGCACGTGCAGCCCTGTGCGCTCCTGCTCTGGAGTCAGTGGCTCAGTTTCGCGCACGAGGCGCATCTTATCCTCAGCAGCATGAAGGCTGGCGGACAGGGTGCATGCGGTGACGAGGCAGCGGAGGAATGACATTCAGCCATTACAGCGCAGACCGCTGTCTTCATTCAAGCCGCGTTTCGTGTTTCAATGGAACAGGCCCCATTGTCACAAGTCGTCTCAGTGATCTGCGCCCGCAGCGCGTCATCGCTGCGCAGACGCAGCAGGTGGGAAAGGCCGATGCGGTTGCTGGAAATCCAGTGCACCACGCGGCGGGCGATCTGCTGCATGGCCGGACTGGCGAGCCGCAGGGACCATTCACGATACTCACGCAACGCCCACAGGCATGTCACCCAGGCTCCCGCGCCCTGCCAGAGCGAGCCGTCATCACCCATGACGACGATTTCCTGATCGGCGCGCAGGTTGGGCAGATCCGGGCAACGCTGGAGGGCCTGCGCCGAATCGTAAGGCAGAAAATCCAGCCGCACATACGCGGCCTGTTCGAGCATCCAGCGCCGGAAGCGCGAGCACAGACCGCAGCGGGCATCGTAAAAGATGGTGAGGGTGTTCATGGCGTCTTCAATGAGGGTTCGCGATTAAGTGACCTGACATAGGCTGCCACCATGCCCGTGATGCCGGGGCTGCTCAGCAGGAAGAATGCTTGCCAAGTGTACACTTCTGCTCCGAAGGAACCAGCGCCCAAGAATGCATTGAGCATGATGATAACAACCACGCTGCTCCCAGCTATGAATCCAAGGATAGAGGCTGGCCAGGGTCTGCGCAGCTTAGACTGATCAGATATCAGCAGGTCCACGGGTAGAAAGATCACCAGCCATGCAGCGAGTATCACGATGCCAGTAGCCGCGCCAAGGAAGAGGAACTTTTGTGCGTCCTGAATCCGAATTTCGTCGAAATGAACTTCGGTAAGCATTCCCACCCACCAGGCGATGTTGCAGGCAATCCAGCCACACAACATCGCGAGTAACGACAGCTTCAATTTGCGCAGGAACGTTTTCACAACGTGTCGAGGATGTCATGAGCTTTACTGACGCGATGCATCGGTGGCACGGGTGGTGGCAGGTTGGCCAGGGTGGCGCGGCGGCGCATGCGGGTGAAGACGTAGAGATTGAAGAAGTGCATGCCGCCGAGCATGAGCAGCACGACGCCCATCTTGCCGCTGAGCAGTTCGAAGACGCCGCGTGCGCCGCTTATTTCCTCGGTGCTTTTCAGATAGAGCGAGACGAAGCCGATGTTCATGAGGTAGAAGCCGACGACGAGGAGGTGATTGACGCTGTCAGCGAGGTCGGTGTTCCCGTTGAAGCAATCGACGAGGAAGATGCGGCCGTTTTTGTGGAGGGTGCGCGCCACCCAGACCGTCATGCTGACGGCGAGGATGAGGTAGAGGCTGTAGCTGATGACGGTTTCGTTCATATGGGTGTGTGGTTTGTGTTTGGGTTGAGGGAAATTTGTTTATACTGAATTTTCAGGAATTTTTGAAACATGTGGGTGTGAAAAGATCAGCCGAGGAGGCGCATGGCCCATTGCAGGGCGGAGGCGTGCTTCATGGAGATCACGGTGTCGGCCACTTTGACGCCGAAGCTGAGGAATTCGTCGAGGTCCTGCATCTGCTGGTGGAAATCCTTCCCTGGGCCAACGGCTTCATCCTTGGTGCGGGCTGCGCAGTCGCGCAGGAGGTGGATGGCGGGTTCGATTTCACGGCGCTTGCGCTCCTTCGAGATGGTGATGAAAATCTTCCACACATCCTTCTCCGCCTCGAAGTACTCCTTGCGGTCGCCCTTCTTGGTGATGATGCGAACGAGGTTCCAGCCGACGAGATCCTTTAAATTGGTGTGCGCATTGCCGCGGCTGATCTCCAGGCGCTCCATGACATCATCCGTGCACATGGGTTCAGGGGCCGTCATGAGCAGGGCGTGAATCTGGGCCATGGTGCGGGGGATGCCCCATTGCGTGCCGAGCGAACCCCATTGGACCACGAATTCTTCGCGGGCTTTTTCCCATTCTGGTAGTTCTTTGCTCACGCTTTCATTAAAAACTGAAAGTAATGAAAGGCAAGTAGCTTTCGAGATTTCTTCGGTCTTGGGGTGGGAAATGGCCCAAGGCCCGGAAAGCGAAACTTGGCAAGTGCTGCTCCTTGGATGGGGTTTGAATGACATACTCCCAAGCCTTGAACCGGCACTTGGCAAGTGCCGCTCCTTGGGGATTACGGGCTTAGGCGCACCTTCACCCACACGCCGTTTTCTTTGCGGTAGCGGATGCGGTCGTGCAGCCGGCTCACGCGGCCCTGCCAGAACTCGATTTCGTCTGCCTGCAGCGTGTAGCCACCCCAGTGCGGCGGGCAGGGGACCTGGCCTTCGGGATACTGCGCCTTCAGTTCGACATCACGCTGCTCCAGCCATTCACGGCCTGAGATCACCACGCTCTGATCGGACACCCAGGCGCCGATTTGATGCCCGTAAGGACGGCTGGCGAAATACTTGTCTGCATCGGCACGGTCGAGCTTGGAGATGGAACCGCGCAGGCAAACCTGATGATGGCGGTCCGTCCACAGGAAACAGGCGGCGGCGCGGGCATCGGCGGCGATTTCGTGGCCCTTTCGGCTCTCGTAGTTGGTGTAGAAATGAAAGCCGCGCTCGTCGATGCCTTTGAGCAGCACCGTGCGCACGGTCGGAGTGCCGTCGAGACCGTTGGTGGCGAGGCTCATGGCATTCGGCTCCGGCAGCTTGTGGGCGAGGGCGTCGTTGATCCATATCGTGAAGAGCGCCAAGGGATCGGCCGGGGCGCTGTGTTCGTCGAGTTCGCCCTGGTCGTAACTCACGCGCAGGTCGGGCAGGTTCGGTTTGTCAGTTGGGTTCATTCAGGTTACAAGAAACGCGTGTCGTGCGGCCTGCGCTACGTCAGCTTTGGCCTTTTACACACTCTTTTGCTCCATGCCATCTTCCGTCACCGGCGTCATCCAAGATCTCGAACGCATCCTGCTCACCCCAGCGCAAATCAGCGAGCGTGTGGATGCGATGGCTGCGCGGTTGAATGTGGAACTCGCAGGCAAAGTCGTGACCGTTGTAGCGCTGATGGATGGCGGACTCTTCTTTGTGGCGGATCTGCTGCGCAAACTCGAAATGCCCGTGAGGCTGTACACCCTGAGCGCCAGCAGCTATCAAGGCGGAACCACCACCACTGGCGAGGTGAAGGTGAACTGGCCCGCGAACTTTGACATGCGCGATCAGGACGTGCTCCTGCTTGATGACATCCTCGACACCGGGCTCACGCTCAGCGCCATTTGCGAACGCCTCCTCGCGCAACAGCCTGCGTCACTACGCACCTGCGTCCTGCTGAGCAAACGCCGTAAGCGACTGCGTGAGGTGCCGCTGGATGACGCCGGCTTTGAGATCGGCGATGAATTCGTCGTGGGCTACGGCATGGATTATCAGGGGCGTTTCCGCAATCTGCCCTGTATTGGCATCCTGAACCCCAATCCCGCATCATGAAGCTGCGCGTGCTATTTTTCTCTGTCCTGCGGGACATCACCGGCGCGGACGAAATCTCCCTCGAAGTGTCTGCGGGAGCCACGATGGGTGACTTGCTCGCTCAAATCGAATCCCGCTGGCCCAAGCTGCGCGACTGGCAGAACAGCCTGCTCCTGGCTCTGGACCAAACCTATGTGAAGCGTGACGAGCCGCTGCACGATGGCGGCGAAGTGGCGATCATGCCGCCGGTGCAGGGAGGGTAGGGGTCACGCCAGCAGATCCTTCACCACGTGGCCGTGGATGTCGGTGAGGCGGTAGTCGCGGCCTTGGAAGCGGTAGGTGAGGCGCTCGTGATCAAAGCCGAGCAGGTGCATCACGGTGGCCTGGAAGTCGTGCACGTGGACTTTGTTTTCAGCGACGCTGAAACCGAGTTCGTCGGTGCTGCCGTATTCGAAGCCGCCCTTCACGCCGCCACCGGCCATGAAAAGTGAGAAGCAGTCGGGGTAGTGATCGCGGCCGAGCACTTTGCTGGCGGCGGTACGGCCTTCGCGGAAAGGGGTGCGGCCGAATTCACCGCCCCAAATGACGAGGGTGTCGTCCAGCAGGCCGCGCTGCTTGAGATCTTTGATGAGCGCGGACACGGGCTTGTCGGTTGCGGCCATTTTATTGGTGAGTCCCGTGGTGATGCCGCTGCCTTCGCTGGTGCCGTGGAAATCCCAGCCCCAGTCGAAGAGATTCACAAAGCGCACGCCTTTTTCAATGAGGCGGCGCGCGAGCAGGCAGTTGTTGGCAAAGCTGGCCTCGCCGGGCTTGGCGCCATAGGCTTCGATGACGTGCTGAGGCTCCTTCGAAATGTCCATCACCTCGGGCACGCTGGTCTGCATGCGGAAGGCGAGTTCATACTGGGCCATGCGAGTGACGGTCTCGGGATGGCCGAATTCGGCGACCTGCTGCTGATTGAGATCCTGCAGGGCATCGAGCGTCTTGCGGCGCATGGCGCGGTTCATGCCGGCGGGATCGCTGACAAAGAGGACGGGATCACCCTTGCTGCGGCATTGCACGCCCTGATACACGCTGGGGATGAAGCCGCTGCCCCAGCAGCCCTGACCACCGCTGGGCTGCGTGCCGCTGGAGATGAGGGCGACGAAGCCCGGCAGATCCTGATTCTCCGTGCCGAGGCCATAGGTGGCCCACGAACCCATGGAGGGCCGGCCCTGCCGCGCATGCCCGGTGAAGAGCAGCAGCTCTGCCGGCGCGTGATTGAACTGATCCGTGTTCATGGAGCGGATCATGCACATCTCATCGGCGATGGTGTGGAAGTTCGGGCAGGCATCGCTCATGGTGATGCCGCCTTTGCCGTAACGCGCAAAGGTGCGCGGTGTGCCCATGAGTTTTGGCACGCCGGTGGTAAAGGCAAAGCGCCGGCCTTTGAGGATCGAGTCGGGGCAGTCCTGCCCGCTGCGCTTCACGAGCTCCGGTTTGTAATCAAACAGATCGAGGTGCGGCGGGGCACCTGACATGTGCAGATAGATCACGCGCTTGGCCTTGGGCGCATACTGAGACTTCTTCGGCGCGAGCGGATTGTCCGAAGCCGCACTGGCTCCCGCCTTCTGCTGCATCGCATGCATGGCGATGGCCCCGAGGCTGAACTGGCCCGCGTTGCCGAGGAACTGACGGCGCGTCTTGAGCTGGAGGGTGTCGTGTGTGATGGGGTTCATGGGAAAGTGGGTTTTGAGGTCACAGATTGTGACCTCAAGTTTGGCTGGGTGTTCAGGGATGAAAGCCGATCTGCTTACGGGGAGGTGAGAGCGGCGGGGTCAGCAGCGGCAGCAGCTTCTTGTAAATGTCCCGCAGCGAGGCATCGTGAATGAGCAGTGTGTTGTCGATCTCGGCCAGGCGCTTCAAGATGGCTGCGTTGGCGGCAAGTTTCTCGCGGATTTCGACGAAGGCACGGATCACATAAATGCTCATGGAAATAGCACGAGCGCTGTTTAATACCGAGGCCGCCATGAGAGCTCCGTGCTCGGTGAATACGCGTGCTGGCTTGCGACGACCACCGCGACCTTCGGTTTTTGATATCGCAGTTTGCGATATCAAAAGCAGCATCTCTTCAGGTGCGAGTGGAAACATGAAATCTTCGGGAAATCGTTTCGAATTACGTTTCACAGCTTCATTAAACCGGCCGGTGCTGACGCCATAAAGCGCTGCAAGATCAGAATCCAGCACCACACGCTGACCGCGCACGGTGTGGATAGGAACGTCGATGGATTTTTTGGTCGCCATGGCTTCGGATTGAATCACCTCCTCATCAAAAACTCATCCAGATTCATCACCACATTGGCGATGGTCGTCCATGCAGCGAGTTCGGCAATGTCGGCGTCTTTGGGTGCGGGGCCAAGGGGATCAGTGGCCATTTTGGTGGCGTCGGCTGAGTCGGCGCGATAGGTGGTGAGTGTTTCGGTGTAGAGCTGCGTCAAAGACGATGTTTCATGCGCGTTCGGTGCTCGTGAGAGGCAGAGTTTGAAGAGCAGGGCGAGACGGTCGGGCGTGGCTTTCGCTTCGGTGACGAGGCGGCGGGCCATGGCTTGATTCGTCTCGATGAAGACGGGGTCATTCAGCGTCACGAAGGCCTGCAGCGGTGTGTTGGTGCGGCTGCGGCGGATCATGCAGACTTCGCGGTTGCCGGCGTCAAAGGTGGTGAAGCTGGCGTAGGGGCTGTTGCGGCGGACTTCGGTGTAGAGGCTGCGGCGGTGCTTGTCCTCGCCGGGGCTGAGGGTCCAGTCGTTGCTGCGGCCAAAGGCGGTGGTAAGGCCGAGATTCGGCGTCAGGGGGCGCACGGGAGGGCCGTACATTTTGGCGCTGAGAAGGCCGCTGACGGCGAGTGCTTGATCTCGAAGAAGTTCGCCGGTGGGGCGGAAGCGTGGACCACGGGCGAGGAGGCGATTGTCAGGATCGCGCTCATTGAGTTCCGGCGTGGTCTTGGTGCTTTGCTGGTAGGCCTGACTGGAAAGCAGCAGCTTGAGCATGTGCTTGATGTCCCAGCCGCTGTCCATGAGCTCGGCGGCGAGCCAGTCGAGCAGTTCTGGATGCACCGGCAGATCTCCCTGGCTGCCGAACTCCTCGCTGCTGCGCACGATGCCGGTGCCGAAGATGCTTTCCCACAGGCGGTTCACGGTGACGCGTGCGGTGAGCGGATTGTCGCGGCTGACGAGCCAATTGGCCATGGTGAGTCGATTGCGCGGCGCGTTCGCGGGCAGGGGATTGAAGGTGGCTGGAGTACCTTCGTTGACTTCATCTCCCAGCGCCTGCCAGTTGCCACGCAGCTGGATTTTCGTCACGCGGCGCTGCTTCGGATCGAGGTCACGCATGATGGGCACGGTGACGGGCTTGAGGGCAGCGAGTTCTTTGTTCGCGGCGGCAAGGCGGGTGCGCTCGGTGGCAGATGCTTTGGCGATGTTACGCACGAAGTACTCCACCACGGTCTGCTGCTGCGCGGGCGTGCGTTTGTCCTTTGCCTGGGCGAGGGCGGCAACGACATTTTGCGGCACCTTGGTGACTTGCTGCACGCGGGCATCTCCGGTGTAGCTGAGGCGGAAACTGCCGAGGGTGTGCTGCTTGAACTCGCTGTTTTGTGCGAGCGTGATGCGGAGCTTGGAGCCGGAGGGAACGACCACCGGAGATGCTGCCAGCAGAGTGAGTATGTGCGGCTTGTCGGCGGCACCTGAGACGGCCCAGCCCTGCTGCTTTTTGTCTTTGGGTTTCAGCACGGAGGCAGCGGTAAAGCCGGTCTGCTCATAATCAGCCAGCGCGGTGGTGAAGCTCACGGCGACCGGGCCGCTGATAGTGAAGGCTTTGTCTTTTGCAGGCGCGGGTGTGGCATCGCTCTTCCACACGGTCTGGCGTTTGTCATCGAGCAGCACGACACGGAAGCCATCGAGACGGCTGCCGACGTTGCCATCCGTGCGGTTCCAGACGACGACGCGGTCCACGGGTTTGGAGGCCTTCAGATCGACTTCCCACCAAGGATCGTTGTCGGTGCCGGAAGTGTGTGCGACGCTGCTTTTCGCGTAATCGCCCTCAGTGTTGCCATCGATGGCGCGCTTGGCGGCGGCATCGGTGTAGAGGCTGCTTTGTGTGGCGACACCGGCTGGCCCGATGTTTTCACTGCCGCTGAATACTTGGACTTCGGCCAGTTGAAGCATCTTTTTCTCACCGGGCAGTTCGATGCGTACGTAGCGCGCCTGCGGTGCTTGTTTGGAGTCAGGCGGCACGACTTCCGCTTTCACGTCGGTGATGACAAAGTTGCCGAACCCGGGAGCGGGAATCGTTTCGATACGGAGTGCACTGAGTTTGTCGCCGGTGGCGGGGAGTTCGATAGTGTAGCTGTCTTTGTCGCTGTTTTTGGGGATCGAAACGGCACCGCCTGCGGCGATGGCGGCGGTTTGTTTGGACTGCGCGGTCACCTTGGCAGGCTGGGGTGTCTGCCAGCCGAGATCGCGGGCAAAGCCCTGGTCCCAGGCATCGAGTCCGGCGAGCCATGCGGGGGCAGGGGAGGTGAACTTCTGCTCCAGAGTTTCGATCTCCTTTTTCAGATTCGTGCGTTGTTGAATCAACTCACGGGTGTCGAAGCTGTGGAGCGGTACTTCGTCTTTCTTGTCGCTGTCGGCGCTTTGATTGAGGAAGGCGTAGAACTGGAAGTACTCATTGATCGTGATGGGATCAAACTTGTGCGTGTGGCACTGGGCGCAGGCCATGGTGGTGCCCATCCAGACGGCGAAGGTGGTGTTCACGCGGTCGATGATGGCGGCGTTGCGGAACTCCTCGTCATCGGTGCCGCCTTCGTTCTGCGTCATCGTGTTGCGGTGAAATGCGGTGGCGATGAGCTGGTCGTCCGTGGGATTGGGCAGCAGATCGCCGGCGTTTTGCTCGATGGTGAACTGATCAAACGGCATGTTCGTGTTCAGCGCACGCACGACCCAGTCGCGGTAGGCCCAGATCTCACGCGGCTGGTCGCTGGGGTAGCCGGAGCTGTCCGCGTAGCGTGCGAGATCGAGCCACTGCCGTGCCCAATGCTCGCCGTAGGCGGGAAGGGAGAGGTAATGATCGACGATCTTGTCATAGGGCTGCTTGGCCAATGAATCAAGTTCTGCGAGCGTGGGCGGCAGGCCGGTCAGATCCAGCGCGACGCGGCGGATCAGTGTGGCGGTGTCGGCCTGGGGAGAATACTTGAGGCCTTCCTGGCTCAGGCGCTGCAGGAGGAAGGCGTCCACCGGCTGTTTGGAGCCTGCGGGAACGGCTGGTTTCACCACCTTTTCATAGCTCCAATGCTTGCCCCAGGGCGCGCCTTGTTTGATCCATTCGGTCAGAAGGGCGATCTGCGCGGGCGAGATGGTCTTGTGCTGCTTGGGCGGCGGCATGACCTCGTCGGCGTCTTTGCTGACAATGCGCTCCAGAAGGGCGCTTTTTTCAGGATGCCCCGGCACCACGGCGGTGGTGCCTTCGTGATTTTTTTTGGCGCTGGTTTCGTCGTCGAGGCGAAGACCGGCTTCGCGCTTCTTTTCGTCAGGGCCGTGACAGAAGAAGCAGTTTTCACTCAGGATGGGCCGGATCTCCTTGGAGAACTGGATGGGACGCGGTGCCGGCTCCGCGACTGCGGAGGCAACCAGAAAAAGGGTGATGAAGGGGCGAATCACCTCAGTGATACGCCGGATAAGCGCCGATCTTGACGCGTAGCGGCATTCTCCATGCCTGAAGCGGATGCGCGGTGGCGGCACGCCCTGAGGGATGGCCCGGCTCATCCTCAGCGGCCACTGCGGGCCCTCCAGACGCAAAAACCCCGCCTTTACCTTCGGCGGCATTCCGCTACCATCCGCGCTCCCTTTTCCAGCCATGTCCGCCGTCCCCACCGCCGCCCAGATCCGCCAGAGCTTCCTCGACTTCTTCAAGGAGAAGCAGCACACCATCGTCCCCAGTGACAACGTGGGCTACACCAGCCGCGACGGCGCACGCATCTTCACGAATGCCGGCATGAACCAGTTCGTGCCCATCTTCCTCGGCGAGCGCAGCGCGGACGTGGACACCTGGCCCGGCGTCCTTCACAAAGGCCTGCCAACCCGCGCAGCGGACACGCAGAAGTGCATCCGCGCCGGCGGCAAGCACAACGATCTGGAAGACGTGGGCCTGGACACCTACCACCACACGCTTTTCGAAATGCTGGGCAACTGGTCCTTTGGCGACTACTTCAAGAAGGAGGCCATTTCCTGGGCCTGGGAGCTCGTGATCGAGCGCTGGAAGTTCCCGCCGACGCGCGTCTTCGCCACCATCTACCAGCCCGGCAAGGGCGACCCCGCTGACCGCGACCAGGAAGCCTGGGACATCTGGGCCGAGAAGTTCCGCAGCATCGGCCTCGATCCCGACATCCACATCGTCAACGGCAACAAGAAGGACAACTTCTGGATGATGGGCGACACCGGCCCCTGCGGCCCCTGCACGGAGATCCACATCGACCTCACCCCCGGCGCTCCGAACCTCGACGAAGACCGCCAGCGTGCCGGTGCTCTGCTTGTGAACGGCAGCGACGCGAGCTGTATTGAGATCTGGAACAACGTCTTCATTCAGTACAACGCCAATCCGGATGGCAGCTTCGTCCCGCTCCCCGCACAGCACGTGGACACCGGCATGGGCTTTGAGCGCGTGTGCTCCATCATCCAGGGCACCAAGAACTTCACCGATTTCGAGACGGCGAAAATCAGCAACTACGACACCGACGTCTTCAAGCCCATCTTCGACGAGCTCACCAAGCTCTCCGGCAAAACCTACGCCAGCACTCTGCCCAAAGCCAATGAGCAGGGTCATGTGGTGCCCGTGACCGAGCAGGAAAAAATCGACGTCGCCTTCCGCGTCATCGCCGACCACCTCCGCACCCTCAGCTTCGCCATCGCCGACGGCATCCAGCCCGGCAACTCCGACCGCAACTACACCCTCCGCCGCATCCTACGCCGCGCCGTGAAGTATGGGCGCACGCTGGAGTTTAAGGAGCCGTTCTTCTTCAAGCTCGTCGATGTGCTGGCCGCGCAAATGGGCGATGTGTTCCCTGAGCTGCGCACGAAGAAGGAGCAGATCAAGAGTGTGCTAAAGCTGGAAGAGGAGAGCTTTAACCGGACTTTGGACAAGGGTATCGAGATTTTCGAAGGGGCTGTCGATACCCACGCGGACGCCAAAACGCGTGAACAGAGTCCCGGAACGATCACCTATTACAACCAAATCAAGGCCATCAATCTTCACGGCAAAGTGTTCGGTGATTTTGCCTTTTTCCTTTACGACACATGCGGCTTCCCGCTCGACCTCACCGAACTCATGGCCCGCGAGCGCGGCCTGACCGTAGACACCAAAGGCTTTGAAGTGCTCATGGAAGAGCAGAAGGAGCGCGCCCGTGAAGCTGGCAAGAAGAACAAGCAGGTCGTCTCCGTCTCCGAAATCGAAACCAAGGCGCCGACCAAGTTCATCGGTTACGATGCTCTCGAAGCCGACGTGCGCGTGCTTGAAGTCGTCGAGATGAAGGACAAGACCGCCGTCGTGCTGGATGTCTCCACCTGCTATGCCGAAATGGGCGGGCAGATTGGTGATGCGGGTCAGTTGATTCTCGGAGCTAACACGTATCCGATCAGCGCCACGACCAAGGTCGGCAACACCTGGCTGCACTTCCTCGAAGGCGACGAAGCTCCTGCCGTCGATGCCACGGTGAAGCTCATCGTCGATGCGCCGCGTCGTCACGCCATCGAGCGGCACCACACCGTCACCCACATCCTGCATTGGGCGCTGCATGAAGTGGTGAACAAGGACGCCACGCAGAAGGGCTCCTCCGTCACGCCTGACAAGCTCACCTTCGATTTCAACAGCGCCGCGCTCACCGCGCAGCAGATCAGCGACATCGAGCGCTTGGTGAACGAGCGCATCGTCGCCAACGATCCCGTGTCCTGGACTGAAGTTCCCTACGTCGAAGCCAAGTCCAACAACGGCATCATGGCGCTCTTCGGCGAGAAGTACGGCGACCTCGTCCGCGTCGTGCAGATCGGCGGTCAGCGCAACAAGCTCGACGGCTGGAGCATGGAACTCTGCGGCGGCACCCACACCCGCAGCACCGGCGAGATCGGCCTCTTCCGCCTTGTCAGCGAAAGCGCCGTCGCCTCCGGCGTGCGTCGTATCGAAGCCATCGCCGGCCTTGAGGCCTACAACGCCGCTCGCGCTGATGCCGAATTGTTAAAGCTCCTCGCCGGGAAAGTCAGCGCCCAAGGCGCCGCCGATTTGGAGAAGAAGCTCGATCAGATTCTCACGCAGCAGAAGGAACTCGAAAAAGCGCTGAAAGCCGCGCAGCAGCGCGAGGCTTCTATGAAGGCCAAAGACCTCATCGCCACCGCTGCGAACAACACCATCATCACCAACCTCGGTGATGTGGATGCCGACTACGCTGTGGGCGTGGCTGAAGCTTTGAAGGGCACCTTCAACGGCATCGTCGTCCTCGCCGCAACGGGCGGTGGCAGCGTGGCGTTGATTGCCAGCGTCGCCAAAGAGCACCAGGGCAAAGTGCAGGCCGGGAAGATCATCCAGAGCATCGCGCCGATCGTCGGTGGCAAAGGCGGTGGAAAGCCGGACTTTGCACGCGGCGGCGGCAAGGACGTGGCCAAGGTGGATGCGGCACTCGCGGAAGCGCGGAAGCTGATTGGGGCATAAACCTCCCTTCGCTTCCCAGCATCGCAAACCCACCGTGCGTATTGTAGTCCCGCCTTCAGGCGGTTCCGGGCGTGCGTCCGCAAAACACCCGCTGTCCAGAACCGCTTAAAAGCGGGACTACAATACAGCCTTGCGTGACTCGGACACTCGCGCTGAAGTCACGCCATGTACGCCTGGCGAAAATGGACGCAGGAGATGCGTGAAGAAGTGCTGGAGCGCCGCAAGCTGCTGAATCGTCCTTGGCATGGACCGCCGCACTTTAGTGGCCTGCAGACGAGCCAGTATCTCATCACGGGAACATGCTACGAACACGCACCTATCATCGGGGCGTCCATCGAACGCATGGAAGATTTCGTGAAGCAGTTGCAGCACGCGTTTGAGTCAATCAACGCGGTCATCCATGCATGGTGCGTCCTCCCCAATCACTACCATGTGCTGACGACCACCGCAGATCTCGCACCACTCATCACATGCCTCGGCAAACTGCATGGACGAGTGTCCTTCGCCTGGAATGGTGAAGACAAATCACGTGGACGTATCTGCTGGCACCGTACCACCGATCGCGCGATGCGCAGCGAATCCCACTTCTGGACCACCGTGAACTACATCCATCACAACGCCGTCAAACACGGCCATGCCTCCAAATGGACCGACTGGCCTTGGTCCAGCGCGCATGATTACCTGCGAGAGACTGGCCGGGATCAAGCGGCCCGCATCTGGCAGGCCTATCCCCTCCTCGAATACGGCGCATTCTGGGATGATTGAATCTTCGTATTGTAGTCCCGGCTTTAGCCGGTTCTGGATGGCGGGTGTTCTGGAACATTCGCCCGGAACC
>CALRWM010000086.1:0-24436 GCA_943371875.1 Prosthecobacter debontii
CTGATATAGCTGCGCTTGTTGGGCGCGGCCTCCATCGCCGCCTGGAGTTGCTCCAGCGTGGCGTTGTCCACATCAGGTCTGAGTTCTTGCGCTCTCAACAACCATCCTCAAAGCACTGCCGCCCGTTTTGTACAGCACTTTTTGCTCCGCTATCCGGAAATCAGTTTTGGAAATCGCTATAGACGGAGCGGAGGGGTGGCCTTGCAGCGGGCGGAAGTGGTGGCTGCCTTGGGAAAATGAGCATTTCTGATGGCGGAGCTTTGCTGTAATTCCTAGAGGCTCAGTCTATTACTTTGGATTTATTTCGGCCGGGACTTCTCAGAAGTGGAGCTGTCAATAAGCATAGCCTTAAGCAGAATTAAGCCACGCAAGCGTCTCTATGGAGATTCCTGTGCTTTATAGTTGATGATGATTCTAAACAATCGTGTTTTCATGGCAAATGACAAAACGGAGCCGGGCAACAGCCTGACAATGCTACGTCACCCTATTTCTTTGTGCTGGCTGATGGTATTTCTTACCGCTGGAGCACTGAATGCTCAGCAAGGGACTCATGTCTCGGCGCGGTTTGCGGCGGTTAAAGGTGTGGTGATGGTGTCCACCGGCGGCCTGGGTGAAAAGCAGGTACATAAGGGTGACAGTGTCCGATCTGGCACGGTCATCACCTGTGGTGCTGAATCCGGGGCCTCGCTGAAGCCATTGCCAACGCTTCATGTGGTGATTTATCCCGACACGAAAGTGCGGTTTGACGGAGCGGACACGAATTCCGATGGCGGTGGCAGTGTGATGTGCACGATTCTCGCAGGGAAAGCTTTGTTTCACATGGATCAAGCCCCCCAAGGTTCGCAAGGGAGATCCAAAGAAACCCAGCCAGCGATCAAAGTGACTGTGGTGACTGATGAAGGTGTGATCGTCAACAAAATGGGCGGGCCGCCCGAGTCAAACGAAGGCACGCAGCCGACGGATAAAACCACCAAGCAGATCACTGGTGCGACCTGGACAGTGCAGCACGATGAAGGCAGAACCGTGGTGGCCGTGGGCGAAGGCTTGAGCCAGGTCAGCATTGGCAAAGGTGCAGCGGCCAGCGGTGGCGATGTGGGCGGACAGGTCAAGGTGCCGCAGGGTTCGGTGATCTGGCTGTTCAACCGTGGTGGTAAAATCGAGGCCGATCTGGTGGATACACAGACTGGCAAGGTCACCAACCTCACCGGTGGCACACCTTCAGGCGATCTTCTGGCCCAATCCAAACAGCAGCTGGTCACCCCCTCATCCAGCGGCACGACCACGACCATTGGCGGCACTTCGACAAACACACCCGGCACAACTCCCACCAACACTTCATCGAACCCCGATTTGTCCACCCCGCAGAAACCACTCCCGGTTGTTTCCGCCGACACCCCCTAACACAGCCGATGAACATCAAAAAAACAACACGCCTTCGAGTTTCAGCCGTACTGCTTGTGTGCAGCATGCTGTTGCATGCCGTGAATGCAGAAGGCCAGGAGACAATGCGTGACGCGGCCGCCGGCACTCAGGCATCGCTCGCAGCGCCAGCCTCTGAAAAGGTGCTCGACACACTCGATGAGAATGACACCGAGGATGTCTTTTTGGATGAGTTCATGAACTACCAGATGAAGCTTCTGAAGAACTGGAAGCTGCGGGTGTTCACTTCCGGCACGTGGCGCTACGATTCGAATCTGTTTCTGAGAAACAACAATGTTGAGAGCGACATGATGTACAGCGTCAGCCCGGGTTTTCAATACTCCTACGGAGATGAACAGGCCAAGCTGCAGGTGCTCGCGGACTACAACGCGCAGTTCAACTTTTATGACAAGTACAGCCAGCAAAACTCGCTGAATCATTTCCTGCGGCTGTCACTGGCCTACCGCATGAAGAAAACCTCGATCAAGCTTTCGGGGCTCTTTCATCAAGTGACCGGCGGTGATCTTGATGTGGGCGGGCAGGCATCGCGTGTGCAGTTCTCCCCGCAGCTGCAGGTCATGTATGAAGTCTCTGAAAAGGTGCGCGTGGGTCTGAACGGACAGCTTCAGCGCACGCACTATGATGCTTTGATTTCATCCACCACGTACCGGTTCGGCGTGTTTGCAGACTACTCTTTTTCACCCCGGTTTCGGCTGGGACTTCAGTTCAATGAAATGCTGCAAGAAGTGGACCAGAGCGGCAATCAGAGCGGTCAGGATTACCTCGTGCGACTGGAGTATGAAGCATCCAAAAAACTTTCTCTCACGGGTTCCGGCGGGGTGCACGTGCTCCACACGACTTCTGCGGGTGACGCCACGCTGCCTCTGGGCACGATTGGGTTCAAGTATGCAGCGAGTCCCAAAACGACAATGTATGTCAACCTGTATGCACGGGCGCAGAACTCCCCTTCACTGGGCGGGCAATACTTTCAGTCTGAAGGTGTGATGATGGGCATCCAGCAGCAGCTGGGCAGCAAGGTCACTGTCGGCGCTGATTTTGGCTACGATTTCTCCACCTACCATTCCTACGTGGCCGGAACGTCGGGCACACGCACAGACAATGTCCGATTCGCGCGGCCCTGGCTGAAGTATGCGTTGCAGCGCCATCTGTCTCTGGAGGTTTTCTACCAGCACACCACGAACGATTCCACCGGAGTTGGATCTCAGCCGTTTGCGCGTGATCTCGTGGGAGCCGGCATCACGGGCTCATGGTAAGCGAAACCACCTCATCTTAATATGATCACACACAAGCATCTCTCATTCATTCCCGGCAACGGCTGGCTGCGTGGCCTCTGCCTGGCGCTGTGCTATGCTGCCGCAAGCCCGGCACTGAACGCACAGCAACAGGGGGCATTTCCATCCAGCGCCCCAACCTCTCAATCCTCGCAAAAAAGCATTGTTCCACCCGACTACCAGATTCGCGAAGGCGACATGGTCCAGGTATCCGTTTTCGACGAACCTGAGCTGACCGCAGGCGGCAGGGTGCGGAATGACGGGACCATTCAATGTCCGTTGATCGGCGCCGTGAAGATCCAAGGGCTGAGCCAGACATCTGCCGCGAGACTGATCGAGGAGGAATACCGGAAAGACTACCTGGTGCATCCGGAAGTGAATCTGTTCATTTCCCAGTTTTCTGTTCAGCGCATCACCATTCTGGGCCAGGTGCAGCGGCCTGGCTCGCATGAGCTGCAGGCGGAAAAAAAACTGACCATTCTTCAGGTGCTGGGTCTGGCCGGCGGCCCGACACGCATCGCCAATCTCAAAAAGGTGCTCGTGAAGCGAGTGGTGGAAGGTCAGGAGAGAATTTTCAAAGTGGATGTCCAGAGCATGGCGTCCGGAAATCAAACCATGATGTTTTACGTCCGTGAGGATGACGTCATCACCGTGCCTGAAAGCTTCTTTTAATATTATGCAACCAGCCCCCTTATCCCTGCACCAATCACCGCTGGCGATGCAGCAACGTCTGGGACCAGACGCTGAATCATCACCGTCATTCATGAATCCGGCGCAACTGGTGGACGGAGTGCGCCGCCACAGCTGGATTCCCATCACGCTGGCCCTGTTTGGACTGATCCTGGGCTATGCCTACTTCAAACGCCAAAAGCCGGTGTATGAAGCCGTCAGCGTCGCTCAGTTTGGTTCCGAGCAGAATTCCCTGCTGGGTCTGAACGGCGTGAGCACGCCTGGGCTGGGGGATGAGAAATCCGTCAACACTCTGATCCAGGCCGCGAAAAGCCGTGAGGTCATCGGACGAGTGGTGACCGAACTGAATCTCATGCGGCTTCCCGGATTTTCAGGCGGGCATCCCAACAATTCCAAAGAAGCCCGAGAAAATGCGATTTCCACGGTGAGTTCCATGGTCCGCATCAGCCTGCGCAAAGACACACGGCTGATCGACTTCAATGTGACGGGGGCCGATCCGGAACAGGTGGCGTCATTGTCGAACCAAGCGGTGCTGAGCCTGGTGGCAGAACTGGAAAGTCAAAAGAGCAAGACCATGCAGGGAGCCGTTCAGGCCCTGGTGGCCGAAGGGCAGCGCCTGCAGGACAAGCTGACCAAGTCGGAGATAGCAATGCATGACTACAAGCGCTCCAACCAGGCCATCTCGCTGGACGAGCGCAAAGACCTCGTGCTTACGAAATTGAAGGAGCTTGGTTCTGAACTGAACCATCAATCCAAAGAACGCCTGACGCTGGAAACCCAGCTCAAGGCCTGCAAGGAAGAAAAGCTGCCGCGTGACGAATTGCTGAGTCTGCCAACCATTGCAAGCCATCCCAAGGTGTCGGGCATTCTGACGCAGCTCAGCAATCAGAAATCAGCGCTGGCCCTGCTGTCGGAACGTTACAAACCCAAGCATCCCAAGTACGAGTCGGTGCAGTCGGTCATCACCAATCAGGAACAGCAGCTGACCACCATCCTTGCGGATGCAGTGCATCTGCTCGAATCAAGCTGTGAACATGCCCGTGAACTGGAGCGCCGGTTGCAGGAGCAGCTCAAAAAGCAGGAGTCGGAAGCACTCGATCTGGAGCAGCTGGCCGTGCAGTACAATGTGCTGAAACGTGAGATGGAGTCTGACCAGGCGGTTTATGAATCGGTCCTGACACGCATCAAGCAGGTGGATGTTTCCAAGGGAATGGAAACGCCTCCCATCTGGGTGCATCAGCTGGCGATGGTGCCAGGAGAGCCGGTGTCTCCGAACGCCAAAAAAGTGGTGGGCAGCTCCACCGCCGGCGGTTTCATGCTGGGTCTGGCCATCATCGGTCTGATCGTCATGCAAGACCGCTCCATCCGATCTGTGGAGGACGCACGCCAGAAACTGCGTGTGCCGGTTCTTGGCATGATCGCCAATCTTCCGCATCATCCTGACACGAAAGACCAGCGTTCCAAGGAGCATGATTACTCCCAGGGACTGATGCCTGCGCTGATCGCCCACAAAGCCGTCGCAGAAAGCTTTCGAGAGTTTCGTGCCATCATCGCAAGGATGGCCAAAGGCCCGCAGACCTGCCACATGGTGGTCAGCGCGATCCCCGATGAAGGAAAGACGTTTGTGTCAACACACCTGGCCGTGAGTCTGGCCAGCCAGGGCTACCGCACGCTGCTGATTGACATGGATTTGCGGCGCTCCCAGCTGGCCCAGGTTTTCGGTATTCCAAGCAGCCGAAAAGGTGTGATCGATCTACTGCTTGAGGAGGCTTCGTTTGCGGAAGTCTGCCTGAGCGGTGGCATTGCCCATCTTGCCATCATGCCGGCTGGCAAACGTGTGGCCAATCCTGCCGAACTGCTGTCCACCTGCGGCGTTGAGCGGCTCAAGGACATGGCATTTGCGGCGGGATTTGACCGCATTGTCATCGACACCGCCCCATTGATCCCGGTGAACGACACGCTGGAACTCGGTGGTCTGGCAGACAGCACCTTCCTGGTGGTCCGGTGCAACCGCACCCCCTCCGACATCATTCAGGAGGCGATCCGCAAACTGCAGCAGACGGGGATTCCTTTGACGGGTCTGATTTTGAACCGACTCGCCCAGCGCACACGCAGCTACGATTACTATTACCACCGGTCCTACTACAAGGCTGGTGAAAATGAGGAGTCCGCGCCACTGCGCCCCGTGTCACGTGGGTTTAACTCACCGCAGAACATGGGCTAAGCGAAGTGCCCATTCGACTGGGAAAGACCGTCTCGATTTAAGAAGGAAGACAAGCAAACAGCGAGCCGTCTGCGCATTTCCAAATGGGCACACGGCTTTTTTGTGACCCGCCGCCCTACCTCGCTCTGGGTGCGCGCATGCTCAGCGCAGGTAGGGCGGGGCTGTCCTCAGCCCGCCGTCTTCGGAGCCCGTGATCTCCTTGAAGGGACAGGCGTTATGCGTTGCCAGGCGGAAATGCGTTTTGAAAATCGCTATACAAAACGCAAGCAGGGTTTGCGATGTCGTGGAGCGAAGGGAAAGAGATGATGTGTCTGTCCTGGGGGAACGCGCTCAAGCGCGATGGGCCCAAGCTTCAATGCTGGAACAGCACTGGCCTTCAATACGGGATTGTCTGTCTATTGCGAACGACTCAACCAATTACGCGAGCGGCCCTTGGGGCTCGCGATTTCAGGTCGTTAATGACGGACATGGGAAATTCCTGCCACTCTCGTGCAGGCATTCACGGAGAGTGCAACTTATGCCCCTGCAGCCTGGCTCGTGAGTTCTATCTTTGAGGTTACTCTCAATGTTTCATTGGGAGCAACGCCTGTTCCTTTAAGTCGCAATGGATGCGACGGGCATATCTTAATTTATGCGGCCTGGAAGCCATGGCTGCCACCAGCGAGCAGACCGTGTTCAACGCAGTAGCGGGCGATTTTCGCGCCCGAATCAATGCCTGTCTTTTTCCAGATGTTGTGTTTGTGCACAGAAACGGTCTTGGCGGACAGGCTGAGATCCAAGGAAATGGCTTTGAGACTTTTGCCGTGGGCGAGCTGGAGAAAAATTTCGAATTCACGACTGCTCAGGACTTTGTGCAGCTCTTTGCCACCGGCCGGAAGTCTCACGGCATTTTCAGCAAAGGACTGAGCGACACTGCGCGAGAGGTATTTTTTTCCACGGAGGGCGTAGTTGATGGCGGTGACGATCTCACCAGGAGGGGAATCCTTGGCCACGTAGCCGCATGCCCCGGCCTTCAAGGCACGTTCAATCCAGAGGGCCTGAATGTGCATGCTGACAACGATGCAGGCAGGAGAAGGCATGGCGGCGGCAAAATCCGCGAGGAGCGTCAGGCCAGAGCAGTCGGCCATCTCCAGATCAATGAGAACGACATCAAAGTTATGTCTGGAAGACTGTTCACGAGCCTTTTCCGCGCTTGTTACCACTATAATTTCAAAATCTTTAAACATCAGCCGCAAGTACTGACCCAGCGTCTCTGCGAACATGGCGTGATCATCAACAAGCATGATTTTTTTAGTAGAGGGAGTCATTTTATTTTGATGGAGTTGATGCTGATGAGCACCTTGATTTGAGAGAGAAAGCAACCAGTCTGATTGCTATGGTGAATACATTTATATGGAAAATCTTATAATGCCGCTAAATTAAGTTTTATTTATTTAGCTGTACCCAAGACACATTCTAAGCGGACGTTTAAACAGAAAGCTCTTTTGGATGAGGGATGGTTCAACAGGACTTTAGAATGCCTCGTGTTGCGACTAAATGCTGGACCAGCTGAAGATACGCTAACTTCAGAAAGATTTATAAGTCGGCAGGGCGTGATTCTCTGGCTCACAGTTTATTAAGCCTCTGTTTAGGCAATTCCAAGAGCGGGCTTTAATGACGCTGAATCATGGCCGGGCATAAATATGAGATTGCTCTTCACGTGGTCTGACCAAGGCCGACAGCAGTGATTCAAGACTCACCACCGACCAAGCGAACCTGTTTCAGTCTCCGCACCATACTGTCCCCTTTTCTTCCCCAAGCCGTTCAGGATGACGATTTTTTCCTCATGGCAGCCGAGCAACCTTCAATCATTCCAACTGAACATGAGCCCCAACCACCCACGCATCATGCTGCTGCCACCACCTGATCGTGCTGCCAAGGAGTCAGCTTTGGGCAGGCTGGCAGAGGAAGAGTCTTTACCATTATGAACATGCCTAACTGTGTGCTTTTTCACCCGAGCGAGTTCACGCGTTCGAGCTGGAAGTTATTGCTGAAGAAAATTCTGCCTGAATGCAAAACGACTGAGGCTTCCAATGTGGAAGAAGTCAGGCAGGCCACACACCTTGGTCTGGTGAGCCTGCTGATGATGGAATTCCATCCGCGTGATGTGGAGCACGGACTCGAGGCATTGAAATCCGTGATCGCGCTGACGGGAGGAAAACACCTGATGCTTATTTGCGGACCGCCTGCGCCGGTGACGACGAGGACGGCGATGCAGGCGGGTGCCAACGTGTGCCTGGGCTGCAATGAGTCCGTGGAAGAACTGAAGCGTGCGCTGCAAGCAGCGCTGGAAGGCGTGCCATACATGTCGAGCGAGCTGGCGTCTGTGCTGGCCAGATCCATCACTCCCGCCGGTGGTTTTCAGGAGGAGGATGAGGCCTCCCAGTATGCACTTTCGATCAGAGAGGAAGAGGTACTGGACCTGCTGGTTTCAGGATTGCGGCCCAGCCAGGTGGCCAGCCGTCTGGGTCTGAGCATGAAAACGATCTCAAGCCACAAGCGCAATGCGCTGGGCAAACTGGGGGTGTCGAACATTCTGGAAGCTGTCCGGATCTGGATTTGAAAGGGCAGACTGCAAACTCATGATGAGCCATTAGGATTTATTGGGGATCGCGTCCTAAAATGACGGTATTATTGCGCCTCGCGCAATCGACTGAGCTCAGATCCAGAGTTCAAAGGTGGCCTGAGTGGCGTGACTTTGTGGACGTTCGACCAGAACCGCCTTCCCGCTTCCCGCTTCCCGCTTCCCGCTTCCCGCTTCGCTCTTCGAGCTACGGAGCACCTGAACTCAAGGCGGCTAGAGTGTGGAACGGAGGGTAACAGGGGAGGTTATTCGGCAGCTGTCTGCGCGAAGTGAGCTTTCAGAATCCGGCCAAAGCCGGTACTACAATACGTGCGTTGGCTGGCTTCAGAGGCTGGGGTGTTGCGGGGCATTCGGAACGGGCTGAAAACTCAAACTACGTACTTAGAAGAGCCTGGAGTTATTCGGGAGGACAGGGAAGGCGGGACTGCAAAACATAAGCTGGGTTTGCGATGTCGTGGAGCAAAGGGAAAGAGAAGCTGCGCTGGCCAGGGTGCCTCGCTCAAGCGCGGTGAGCCCAAGCTTCAATGCGGGACTGTCAGTCTATTGCGCATGACGCAACAAGTTGCGCATGCGGCTAAAGTTTTGGCTTTTTACTTCTAAGATTAAGGCTGTTTTACCGCTGCATTTTCTGCGTTCGCGCTCTGAGCGAGATTGTAATTTCTTTTTTTCAATGACATTTGACCAAGGAAAAAATCCGATGGTTTGTGAAATGAAACCGTTGTGCGCATACATGCGCGTTTATCTGGGGAAAACAGTGGTTTTGAGAGCTGCTTAACCATTGGGGCGAGCAGGGGCTCAAACAGCCGGCTCCGCAGGAATCGACCTATAAGGCTACACTTACCATTCGTGATTTGTGTCTTTCTTCTTCTTGCCGATTGTATGGCTGTTATGAAAATAATCCCCGCTCTACTCACACTCGTATTCGCAACGGCTCTCACCTGCAGGGCTGATGTCATCTCACAAACCGTCGATTTTGGCACCGTCACTGGCGGGACCCAATTCTACTTCAACCCGTTCAACACGGCTCTGGGTACGCTGACAGGCGTCACGCTGGACTGGACGGTGAACTCCAGCATCTCCACGGCTGAGATCACGAACATGAACACTGGAACTGTCACCGTGAGCCGAATCAGCTTCACCAACACCGTGGACGGCTTTGTGCCTTCGATCGGCACCTCTGGCGACCTGGTCGCTGAAGTTTCCAAATCCAAATCAGTGACACCTGCCGGTGGCACGGTGACTCTGACGAGTGGCGAGTCCTACACCGTCAACAACATTACCTTCAGCGGTTTCACTCAATCGGACAGCTATACATCTGCAGACGCGAACTTCTCTTCGTTTCAAGGAACCGGAACGGTGCCACTGTATCTGGCCAACACGTTCGGCGCCACGCCGACGGCCTCGGGCTCAGGCAGCACGACCTCGTGGCTGACGAGCATCACGGGCAGCACCACGGGCAATCTGGAGGTCACATATACTTATACAGCGGCCCCGATCTCACCGGTGCCTGAGCCTCCTTCCCTCCTGCTGGGATTTGGCGGGATTCTGGGAATGGCGGGGTTTGCATTCAAGCGCCGCGCGAAAAACACGGCTGCTGCTCTGGCCTGATTTAAAAACCTCTTACCTTCCGCTCTCTTGAACTCCCGGAACCCAGCAAAAAGCAGTGCGTTGTGGTTGATGCCAGCTGCATCGCTTGTCTGCCTTGTTTTTGCTCTGCAAGAGATTTGGATTCGACATCCTGCCAGTCATTTCTTTCCGCTGCCTCTGCTGGCGTGGATCTGGCTGGCGAAACGAGACGGCATGTTCCGGGCCGTCTTGTTTCCGCAAAATTCCACCGCCTTTAAGTGGCTCGTCGCATGCCATCTGCTGCTGGCGCTCGTTGCGTTCGTCCTGGTCTCCCCTTTCATGGCGGGTCTGGCGTTTGTGGTGAGCTCCGCAGCGCTGGCTGTGGCCAAGGGAAAACCGGCAGGGCATGAAGCGCCCGCATGGTCGCTGCCTGCGCTTTCTTTATTTTTCATCCCGCCGCCGATGATGCTGGACCAGCAGGTGCATCAGGTGCTTGCCGGACTGGCGGCGCGGCTGAGCCAGGGATGGCTGGATGCGATGCAGGTGCTGCATGTGGTGCAGGGAACCATCGTCGCGACAGCTGAGAAACGCTTTTTTGTGGATGATGCGTGCAGCGGCACGAACACCCTGATGGTGGCCATGTGCGTGGCTTTGATCATCAGCAGTTTCAACAACCGGTCATGGATTCATGCGCTGGTGCTGCTGGTGACAGCTGGACTGATATCGGTGGCCTCGAATGTGCTGCGCATCTGCCTGGTGATCGGCGGTCTGCACTACTGGAGAGTGGAGCTGGATCAAGGCGCTGCGCATGAAGCTGTGGGTGTCATGTTCTTCCTGCTGGACCTGCTGCTGGTATGGAGCGCGGACCATGGCTGGCATTTCGCTTTGAACAGCACCCAGAGCAAAGCGCGCCCTTCTCCTTATGGGACACCCACAGCCCCTGCCGCTGTGAGCGGGCTGTTTGGCAGCCTGAGCCTGGGGGTGGCGGTGATCGGCATGACGCTGCTGCTTGGCCCTGAACTTCTGGCACTGAGCCGTGACTCCAACGCTCCGGTGGCAAGGAAGGAACTCGCTGGCGCGAACGAATTCCAACTGCCGGAAGTGCTTGCCGGATGGGTGCGTGAAGGCGACCAGCCCGTGGAAAATTCAATGATCGGGAATCTGGGGGTGCGCAATCAGGTGTGGCGCTACCGCAAGGGCAGGCAGGAAGCGTTTGTCGCGGTGAATTTCCCTTTCCTGGGCTTTCATGACACGCGCCTGTGCTACTCCGGCCAGGGCTGGCAGTTTCAGAAACAGGTGGATGGCTCGCTGCCTGGCGACACGCAAAACACGGTGCGCTTTTTGGAGATGAACCAGCCGACGGAACTCGCCCGCGCGCACCTTTGGCTGAGTGTGCTGGATGAAAATGGCACGGCGCAGACATTCACGAGTGAAAAGCCGCTGGATCGAATGGCAGAACGTCTGCTCTCACGCTGGTCCAATCCGAGTCCGGTGCTGAACACCTATGTGCTGCAAATCATGTCAGTCGAACCCGAGAACGACACTCATGTGCAGAGCGCGGTGACGGAACTGCTCGCTGAAGCACGCAGTTGCCTTGCTCAAGCTCTTGTCAACCACAGCCCCCATGCAGGAAAGGAAAGCGAATGACCGGTCATTTCATTCAAGATCTACGTTATCGACTCAACTCCATGCTGGAGGAACGCAAGCGCGTGGACGGGCTGCTGGGACTGCCCGCTTTTTTTACGCTGATCCTGCTGGTGTTCATGGTGCTGAACTCACGTGACGACTTCAGCCGGGAGCATGTGCTGCGCCTGGAGAGGGAAGCGCAGAGCCATCTGGATCAAGGACATTTCGTGGAAGCGCGCCTCGCGGCGATGAGGCTGATGCAGGATGGGGAGCAGAATTCGCGGGCCATCCTGATCGAGGCGAAGGCACTGCGTGGCATGGGGAGAGAAAGCGACGCGCTGCGCCTGCTTTCGCGCATCGCGCCCAAGGACGGGCCTGGCTACGCGCCGGCCCATGTCATCCAAGCCACCATTTTGCTGGCGCAGAAGACGCCTGATGTGCAGGCGGCTTTTGATCACATCAACAAGGCGCTGCTTAGCGATCCAGCCAGCACGGACGCGCTGGAGCTGGCAGCGCGCTTTGCTGCGGGACAGCGGCGGTGGCAGACGGTGCTGACGCATTTGGACAAGATAGAGCTAAAAAAGCGTCCTGACCTCCTGCTGATAAAGGCGACTGCGCTGCAATTTTCCGGCCAGGAGGAGGCAGCAGTCGAGTTCGCCCATCACGCGGAGAATGCACTGCGGGGGATGTCGAAAGCGGCTGCTGCCAACGGCTCTGAGGTGCGCTTTTCGATTGCCGTGAGCCTGAGCCTGCAGCGGAAATTTGAGGAGGCGGTGCGGTGGATTCTCGGCTCAACCCATGGCAATCCGACACGTGAGGAGCGCAAGCTCGTCGGTGGTATTTATCTTTCCTGGAGCCGATACCTCAAGCAGCAGCCGGCTGGCAAGCGCACGGAAGTGCTGAAGCTGCTGGAGCAGGGCATCCAGATCAGCCCGGAAAGCCAGGATCTCATCATGGCATTCCTCGGTGACTGTGAGGAGCTGACCAGTGAACCTGCAGAGCGCCAGCGTTATGTGGAGCGAATCCTGAGCAATGGAGGGATCTCATCATCCTTTCTTCATTACTACCTGGGTGTGATGGACTGGAAGCAGGGCAACCGCGAGTCTGCGAAGTCGCATTTTGAACTCGCCAGTTCGCTCAATCCTGGATTTAAGGTAATCGGCAACAATCTGGCGATGGCCATAGCGTCGGTTTCCACGGACCGGGTTGAATTGGAAAAGGCGCTGGCGATGATCGATGAACTGCTGGAGCAGGAGCCGAACAATCCGTTCTTCCTTGATACCCGGGGCCACGTGTATGCCAAGCTGGGCAAGTATAAAGAGGCCGTGGGTGATTTTGAGCGTTCGCTGCCCAATGCGCGGGACAAGAAGTCCTGCCACGTCAAACTGGCGGACCTTTATGAACACCTCGGCATGAAAGATCTGGCGTCCAAACATCGGTCTGAGTCTTTGGTGCATATGGATGATGCGCCGGGCGCGAAATCGGCAGCGCGGTAAGGTGATTCGATGAGCGGCAGGCTTGGTTCGTGTGGGTTTGTTTGCAGATGAATGGCAGTCTGAAGTGGGCTGAACGGCGTAACCCATTTGCGGTCTAAAGAGCGCGCACCTTGACATTCGGGGTGAAAGCATGCCCTAAGTAGGCCCTTTTTCAGATACAACCTGTTCATACGCACATGCCCAAAGCCCTGATCATTGCCGAAAAGCCCAGTGTCGCAGCCGATCTTGCCCGCGCACTTGCCAAAGCCCCCGGCATGAAGCCCTTCGTCAAAGAGAAGGACTGGTATGAGAATGAAACACACGTGATCTCCTCGGCTGTGGGCCATTTGCTGGAACTCGGCATGCCGATGGTGGATGGCAAGAAAATCGGCTGGGGCTTCACCAGCCTGCCGATCATGCCGGAGCAGTTTGAGCTCAATCCCATCGAGCAAAGCGCGGACCGCTACAAGCTGCTGACGAAGCTGCTGAAGCGCAAGGACGTGGACAGTGTGATCAATGCCTGCGATGCCGGGCGTGAGGGTGAGCTGATTTTCCGCTACATCATGGATGCGAGCGGCTGCAAGAAGCCGGTGCAGCGGCTGTGGATGCAGTCCATGACCCAGGGCTCGATTCTGGACGCCTACAAGCATTTGCGCACCAACGAGCAGATGCTGCCGCTGGCGGACGCGGCAAAGTGCCGGAGCGAAAGCGACTGGCTGGTGGGCATCAATGGTACACGTGCGCTTACCGCGCTGAATTCACGCCATGGGGGCTTCCGCCTCACGCCGGTGGGCCGAGTGCAGACGCCGACGCTGTCTGTGCTGGCGCAGCGTGAGCGTGACATCGCCGCTTTTGTGCCTCGGACGTATTTTGAGGCCATCGCGCTGTTTGAAGTGAAGGCTGGCCAGTATTCGGGCCGCTGGATTGATGAGCGCTTCAAGAAGGACGAGAACGATGAGCATAAGAAAGCCGAGCGTCTCTGGGACCAGGGCACCGCCCAGGCCATCGCCGACCGCTGCAAGGGCAAGCCGGGGATCATCGAGCAGATCACCAAGCCGACGCGACAGGCCCCTCCCCTGCTCTACGATTTGACGAGCCTGCAGCGCGAAGCGAGCAACCGCTTCGGCTTCTCGGCACGGCGCACGCTGCAAATCGCGCAGGCGCTGTATGAAAAGTTCAAGGTGCTGACCTATCCTCGTACCGATTCACGCCACCTGCCGGAAGATTACCTCGGCACGGTGACTGAGACTCTGCAGACCTTTGCCAGTCATGACAGCCGCAAGCAGGACGCGCTGCCGCATGAGCTGGGAACGCACGCCGCCACGGCGCTGGACAAGAAGTGGGTGAAGCTCAACAAGCGCATTTTCGACAGCAGCAAGGTCAGTGATCACTTTGCCATCATTCCGACCGGACAGATTCCACCGAAGGAACTTCCAGAGGCCGAGCAGAAGCTGTTCGACATGGTGGCACGCCGATTCGTGGCGGTGTTTTTCCCTGCGGCCGAGTTTGAAGTGACCACGCGCATCACGCGGGTGGGCCAGGATGCGTTCCAGAGCAACGGCAAGGTGCTCAAGGAGCCGGGCTGGCTGGGTGTCTATGGTAAAAAGGCGGCTGAAGAAGCAGCTGAAGGCGGCGAAGACGCCGCCAAACTGCTGGTGGCTGCGAATCCTGGCGACAAAGCCGAGACTCTGGACGTCGAGGTGAACGAGCACCAGACCAAGCCACCACCGCGCTTCACAGAAGCCACCATCCTTTCCATGATGGAAACCGCCGGCAAATTCGTGGAGGACGAAGAACTCGCCGAAGCGATGAGCGAGCGTGGACTCGGAACGCCTGCAACGCGCGCGGCGATTATCGAAGGTCTGATCATGGACCGGTACATCGAGCGTGTGCAACGGGACTTCCACGTCACCGCCAAAGGGCTGGCCCTGATTGAGCAGATCAGCGCCATCGGCATTGATGCGCTCAGCTCGCCTGAAATGACCGGCCAGTGGGAATACAAGCTGCGCCAGATGGAGCATCGGGAGCTGGACCGTGCCAGTTTCATGCGAGACATCCGCCACCTGACCAAGCAGGTCGTGGAAAAAACCAAGGCCTACTCCAAAGCGGCCAAGGACAAGGTCTTCCCTGACTTCCAAGCCACCTGCGGCGTGTGTGGCAGCAAGGAAGGCTATAAGCAGACGGAAGAATTCTACGGCTGCAAAAATCCGAAGTGCAAGGTTCGCGTCTTCAAGACCGTGGCCAGCCGCGCTCTTAGCGAGGATGAAATTCGCACATTGATCGAAACACGCTTCCTCGGACCTCTCGAAGGCTTCCGCAGCAAGAAGGGCAAGGACTTCAGCGCGGCGCTGCAGATCAAGGACGACATGAAAATCGCCTTCGTCTTTGGCGACGGTTCAGATCCTGACAGCATCAACTGGGACGAGTGCCCGGTGATCGCCGACTGCCCTGTGTGCGCCAAGAAAGGCCGCAAGGGAGAAAAGATCTACGACACGGCGGACGCCTATCAGTGCAAAATCAACGCCACCGAGACTTCCAAGTGCAACGCACGGCTGCCTAAAAAGCTGTGCCAGAAGGACATCACGCCGGAGAATGCACGCGAGTTCTTTGTCGATGGCAAGACTTCGCTGATCACGGGCATGATCTCCAAACGCGGCCGCCCCTTCAGCACCTTCCTGGTCTGCACGCCCGGTGAGAAGCGCATCATGGGCTGGGAGTTCCCACCGCGTGAAGCGAAACCGAAGGCGGAGAAGAAGGCGAAGAAGCCTGCTGGAGTCAGCGGGCGCTGAGGCATTTTTCAATTATTCCATAGCCTTGCGGGACTCCTGTGGAGTTCACAAGGCGAAGGCAGTTCTCTGTGCGGTGCACTGCGCCCACGACTGCACAGAAGACCGCGCTTTGGCGCGCTTGGCGAGGTGGTTCGTCCCCTTTACTCTAATCTGACTCGCAATGCGGAGTTGGCTTGGCGCGGAGCGGCAGGAGATGGCGGAGCACCGCACAGAGGACTGTGCGGACCACTTTACTGACGCTCCTGCGAAGCCCTGTGTGCATTTCTCATGGCAGGGTCCTCCATGTTTTTTTATTTAAAACGCCATACAACTCCAGTTGCGGCGCAACTGGGCTATTTGGCTTTCGCCAGATGCGCGTATTTCGTTTTCCAGTCTTCTGGAAGACGTGCAGGCCTGCCGTCGGGCATTTGCACCAAGGCCAGTGACTGGCGGCAGGTGATGAGGAGGGCGTTGTCTTCGGCGCGGCGCACTTCGAAGGAGCACCAGAAGCGGACGCGTTCGACGGTTTCGAGCCTGCCGTGGATGATGAGTTCGTCCCCGAGGCGGGCGGGTTTTTTGTAGTCGATCTCGGTACGCACGACCACGGGGAAAAGCTGTGTCTGCGCCATCTCACGCATTTTCATGCCCATCCCAGCGGCAAGGCGCGTGCGGGCCGTCTCAATCATGCGGAGGTAGGCGATGTTGTGGACGACGCCACCGCAGTCGGTGTCGAAAAACATCACCTCTTCGCGGGTTTCAATGGTCGGAGTGTGCTGCATGTCAGTTCAAATCCAATGCAGCACGGACAGCGGCCTCATCGACCCCCCGCAGCCCAAACACGCGCAGCACAGTGTCCTCAATGAGATTGTTGGGGCAGGAGGCGCCGGCGGTGATACCGACTGTCACCGGGCCATCGCCAGCGAGCTTGGTGGAGTAGCTTTCCTTCTCGGCTTTGAGGTGAAGGTCAAAATGGACGATCTGCTCCAGCGATTTGAGGCAGTCAGCGGTGCGGATGAAGAAGGTGGGGAGCTGCTGCTCGCCGATTTCGACGAGGTGCGTGGTGTTGGAGCTGTTGTAGCCGCCGACAACGAGGAGAACGTCCAAGGGCTGCTTGAGCAGGCCAAAGAGCGAATCCTGACGCTCCTGCGTGGCACCGCAGATGGTGTCAAAGACCTGGAAATTGGTGACGCCGGCTTCGGGGCCGTGGCGATCCAGAACGGCCTGACGCAGGCGACGCTGAACTTCCTCAGTCTCCGATTTGAGCATGGTGGTCTGATTGGCAACACCGATGCGGGTGAGATGCAGATCAGGATCGAAGCCATCCGAATGGGCAGTGGCCGGGAAGCGCTTCATGAAGGCTCCCTTGTCACCGCCGTTGCGAATGAAGTCACAGACGTAATCGACGTCGGCCAGAGTGAGCACCACTAGGTAATTGCCCATGCCGTCGTCGCCCATGGCACGGGAGGAGGTGGCGCGGGTTTCTTCATGGCTGGCCTTGCCGTGAATGATGGAGGTAAAGCCAGTCTTGGCATACTGCCGGACGCGCTTCCAGACGCTCATGACATCTCCGCAGGTGGTGTCGACCACCATGCAGCCGCGGGCGGCAATCAGCTTCATGAGCCGTGTTTCTGCGCCGAAGGCGGGCACGATCACCACGTCTTCCGCCGTCATGGTGGCGACCATGGCCTCATGATCGACATTGGGAATGCTCACCACGCCCATTTCGGTGAGCTGGCGGTTCACTTCCTGATTGTGGATGATCTCACCCAGCAGGAAAACGCGGCGGTCGGCGAAGACTTTGCGGGCTGCGTAGGCAAGGTCGATGGCGCGTTCAACGCCGTAGCAGAAGCCAAAATCACGGGCGAGACGCACCGTGGTGCTGCCGATCTGAATCACGCTGCCTTTGGCGCGGATTTGCTCAACAATGCGGCTGCGATAATGCGTCTCCACCTCGGCCTGCACACGCTCCATGACCTCCGGGGTGCGAACATTCACACGACGGGACACTGGAACGGGTGCAGGCATGAGAGGGAGATTGAGATGACTCAGTAGTACATTTTGCCCTTGGCAGCGTCTTCGAAGACCTTGTTGCTGTTCATATACGAATCTGGCGGGTCAGCGAGCTTGCTATCATCAAGCACTGGCAGAGTTTTGCCAATGGTGGCGTCTTCAGGCTGGGAGACAGCGATGTTGAGGGGGGTGCCGGTGCGAACCATGCTGAAAATCTTCTGTGCTGCCTTGATCGGCAGACGGACGCAGCCGTGGGTGCAGGGATAAGGCTTCACCCAGCCCCAGTGCATGCCGTAGGCAGACTGGAACTCCATCCAGAAGGTCATCGGATAACCAGCGCCGGGGCTGCTGACACGACGGCGGTTGGCCACTTTGCTGTAGATGGTGAAATTGCCCTTGGGGGTCGGGGCGCTGGCGGTGCCGACGGAGCATGGGGTCGCGAGGAGCACTTCGTTGCCTTCCATCACATAAACGCGCTGGGCACCGGTGCTGAGCTTCAAACGCACATTCGAGGGATTTTTCACCGGCTTCGTCACTGGGTCATAGCTCAGGGAGGAATGGCCGCCTGTTTTGCTGCCGGCGCAGTTGCTGAGAGCGAGAGCGAGTCCGGCAAAGGCGAGCGCCTGCAAGGAACGGCGAAGGATGGGGAAGTGCGAATTCATAGAGGCTGCGCATGTAGCACATGATTCCCCTCACTCCACCGTTTTTCTTTATGGATGATCCTCTTGCAGAGAGCGCGAAACTTTGCCCTCGTTGCGGCGTTGTATCGCCCCACATGCCCACCCCTACTTTGATCGACGTCCTCGTACGTACCGCCGCCAGCGCTGGATGCGAGGAACCCACCCGGCTGCGCCACGCCCTCGAAGTGGCCTCCGACAACCGCCAGCCGCTCATGGATGCCGTGGTGGACAGCACCATGGTGGATGAAGACCGCTTCTTTGCCCAACTCGCGACGGGACTGGGCATGCCGTATGCCGAGGAAGGCGCCGGCGAGGCCGCTGAAGGACTGCGCAACAACTTCCCCGCCAAGCTGGCGCTGCGCCACCGCATCTGCCCGCTGCATGTGGCAAGCGGTGAAGCGACGATCCTGACTTACAATCCCTTCGACCTCAGCGCACGTCAGGCAGTGGGCCAGGAACTGCGCAAACGCGTGAACTGGCAGATCGCCCCGCGCCACCGCATTCTGGAAGCCCTGCACCAAGGCTACGGCGTGGGTGCAGAAAACTTCGAAGAGCTGCTGGAAGGCCGCGAAGGCGGGGATGAGCACGACGACATGAAGCAGGAAACCACGGTGCTGGATGAGGCGGATGAGGAGGCCACGGTGCTCAATTTCGTGAACCAGATCTTCCGTGAAGCCCTGAAGGAACGCGCCACGGACATTCACATGGAACCGCTGGAGCGCGATCTGCGCATCCGCTACCGTGTGGACGGCAAGCTGCTGGAAGTACCCGTGCCGCCGAACATGCGACTGCTGCAGGCCTCGCTCATTTCTCGACTGAAGATCATGGCGCATCTCGACATCGCCGAGCGACGCATGCCGCAGGATGGACGTATCAACCTGGAACTTGATGGCGAACCCATCGACGTGCGCGTGGCGACGATTCCGAGTGTGAACGGCGAATCCGTCGCTCTCCGCCTGCTGACCCGCAAAAAGTTTGACCTGATGGCGCTGGGGCTCGACCCGGCCACTGAGGCGACGATTCGCAAGCTCCTTGCCGCGCCGAACGGCATCATCCTTGTCACCGGCCCGACGGGTTCCGGCAAATCGTCCACACTGTATACTTTCCTGAAGGAGCTCAATACGAAGGAGCGCCGCATCGTGACCATCGAGGACCCGGTGGAAAACAAGCTGGATGGCATCATCCAGATCGCGGTGAAGCCGGAGATTGACCTCACCTTCGCCGCCGGGCTGCGCAGCATTCTGCGAGGTGACCCGAACGTGATCATGGTGGGGGAAATGCGCGACCAGGAAACGGTCGAGATCGCCATTCGTGGTGCTTTGACGGGCCACCTTGTATTCTCGACGCTGCACACCAATGACGCCGTTGGCGGCATTTCGCGTCTGCTGGACATGGGCATTGAGCCCTTTATGATTTCGTCGTCAGTGCGGGCCTTCCAGGCCCAGCGGCTGGTGCGTACGCTGTGCGGATTGTGCAAGCAGCCCGCGCATCACGAAGAAAGCCACCTGCGCAGCATTGGTTTCCCGCTGGAGTGGAAGGACAAGCTGTTCAATCCCGTCGGCTGCCGCGCCTGCCGCAACACCGGTTTCACCGGACGTCTGGCGATCATGGAAATCTGCCTCATGACGGAAGCCTTGCAGGACAAGATCAACAAACGTGCCAACACCATGGAACTCAAGGCGCAGGCGCTGAAGGACGGCATGGTGCCCATGCGGCAGTATGGATTCCGCAAAGCCTCCCAAGGCGTGACCACCCTTGAAGAAGTCATGACCGTGACCGCAGCGACCGAGTAGTGTTGCAAATCCGCACCTGATTCTGTATTCTCACAGCATGATTCTCGACGACAATCCGCCAGTTGCATTGATGCTCGAACAGCTCACGGCTGATCAGAAATGGCAGGCTTTCCAGTTTCTCTGGAAGGAGGTGGTCGAAGATCATCAGGAGGAAATCGAGCCACCGGCATGGCAGGAGGAAATCCTGCGCAAGCGTCTCGAAAAAATCAAGAGCGGCAAAGCTGTCTGGCATGATCTTGACCAGGCTTTCGAGGACTTGCGGAAAGAGCTGGCATGAATGTCACCCTCGAAGATGATGCCAAACAAGACCTGCGCGAGAGCTTCCATTTTTATGAGGAGGACGAACCGGGAGCCGGCTGGTATTTCCTCGACAAAATGCAGGCGGAGCTTCAAACCCTCGGTGGGTTTGGTGGCGTGCATCGTCAGCGCTTCGGCCTTCACTTTTATGCTTCCAAGCGTTTTCCGCACGGGATCTATTACCGGATCGAAGGCGACACCGTACAAATAGCCGCCATCCTCGACAGCCGCCGCGACCCCAAACTCATTCGCAAAATTCTTCGCAAGCGCTGACCCCAATGCCCGCCTTCACCTACACCGCCCTCACCACCACCGGCCAGACCGTCACAGGATCCGTCACGGTCGGTTCGCGTGCGGAGGCATTTCGAAAAATTGAGGCGCAGGCGCTGACGCCGGTGAAGGTGACGCAGGATGAAAAGTCTGATGCGGCGAAAGCGAAAATCGCAGCGGCAGCCGGTGGACCAGTGAAACTGAAGCGCGCCCAGCTCATTTTGTTCACGGAAGAAGTCGCGGATCTGCTGGATGGCGGATTGCAGATCGACCAGGCGTTTCGGGTGATGCAGGAGCGGCAGGAATCTGGAGCGCTGCGTATCATTGCCACCACGATGCGCAATGAACTACGCGAAGGTTCATCGGTGGCGAAAGCGCTGCGGAAGGCTTCGCCAAGTTTTGATGATCTTTATTGCAATCTGGCAGCTGCGGGCGAGGTGAGCGGCTCGCTGCCGAGCATTCTGCGACGTCTGGCCAACAATCTGGCGGTGATGGCCGACCTGCAGGCCAAGGTGACGCAGGCGATGATCTACCCGGCATTCCTTCTCGGCGCGTGCGTGGTGCTGATGGTGGTGTTCATGACGTTCATGGTGCCGCAGATCATGGACCTGATGGGCAAGAACGGCCAGAAGCTCCCGGCGGCCACGCAGCTGCTCATCAGCTTCAATCAATTCATGGGCCAGTGGTGGTGGGCCATCGGTGCCGCCCTCACGGCGGGTGTGCTGACCTTCCGGGGCTACATTTCCAGCCCAGCCGGCCGGATGTGGTGGGATGAAACGAAGCTCAAGCTCCCGCTGTTTGGTGCCATCATGAGCATGCGCTTTTACGCGCAGTTCGCGCATTCACTGGGCAATCTGATCACCAACGGGGTGCCGCTGCTGAACAGCATCCGCCTGGTTTCCAAGATTTCCTCCAACGTCTTCATCCAGTCGCTGCTGGCCAAGGTCACTGCCCAGGTCTCCGAAGGTGCCCCCCTTTCCAACACCCTGCGCAAGGTCGGCAGCTTTCCGCTGCTGCTGGCGGACATGATCGCCGTGGGCGAGCAGACTGGGCAGCTCGGCAAATCGATGGAAAAATGCGCCATCCGTTACGACAAGGAACTCGACAAGCGTATCAAACGCATGACCTCGATGATCACGCCAATTATCCTGATCGTCATGGCCGTGATGGTCGGCACGGTGGCCTACTCCATTGTCGCTGCCATCGCCCAAAGCGTCACGGGCATCCGTGGCGGTGGTTAAAACTGGTGAAACCAACTTCATTTCCTCCTGTTCATCTCTCCATAAATCCTGTTCAATCGTCCCGTCATGAAAATCCGCACATCGAACCCCAAAACACACACCACCGCCGCCTTCACGCTGATCGAAATCGTGATCACGCTGACCATTATTGCCATTCTGGCTTCTGGCTCGATTTACCTGCTTAAAGGTCAGATCGACTCCGCCAAGGACACCCGCGTGGACAGTGATTTGCAGGCGATCGGGCTGGCACTGCAGTCCTATGAATCCCGTGCGCTGCGCATGCCAACGACCGAGCAGGGGCTGATGGCGCTGGTGGAAAAGCCGACGCTGGAGCCGATCCCTGAGAACTACCGCGCCTTCATGGAAGAGCTTCCAAAAGACCCTTGGGGCCTGCCTTACAAATACCGTTTCCCTGCTCAGAAATCGAAGAAGCCCTACGATGTCTGGACGGCTGGCCCAAATGGGATCGACGGCGACGAAGACGACCTCGGGAACTGGAAGAAGACGGCGGCCAAATGATTTCCCTTTCATGTCATGATCCCGCCTGCCTCAGCTTTCGATGCGTCACCTCCCATTCAGGTGCATCGGAACCTTGGCTTTCTCATGGCTGTACTTTTCGTTTCACTGGTCTTGTCCGCGACCTTGTCGCCGAGAGTCTGTTCGAGCATTGCCGAACTGATCAAGAACAACCCTGATCTCGGCAATTACTCGCGTGTCACTGCGGAACTCAATTCTCTAGAAGCCGCCCTGCTTTCTTATAGGCTGAATACATCGGCTGTACCTACGACCGAACAAGGACTCCGGGCCTTGGAGGCCATGCCAACGACGCCTCCGTTTCCCGCCAATTACCGGCGCATCATGGGCCACATGCCGAAAGACCCGTGGAATCATGAATTTCAATACCGTTCTCCTGCCGAGAATTCCGCCTTTAGTTATGACCTCTGGTCACCAGGTCCCGACGGAGTGAGTGGCACCCAGGATGACATCGGCAACTGGAAGCAACGAACCGCGCAATGAATTTGAGATGCCGAAGCACGAAGACCAGCCATGACGCGAGTGATGCCCTCACCACCCGTCATCGCTCCTTCGTTCGGCATGGAGCCGCCCGGGCATTTACGTTAATCGAGATCGTCATTGCTTTGACCATCGTGGCTGTACTGGCAGCGGCGACGGTGCCGATGCTGAAAGGCTTTCAGGATGAGCGGCTGGCGCGGGAGCCGGTCACGGCGCTGCTCAAGCTGGCACGTGAGGCACGAATGCGTGCGATGCAGGAGAAGCGGCCCTACCAGGTGGCCTTCCATGCCACGGGGTTCACGGCATCCCGCTATTTTAATCCGTACCTGCAGCTTACGGAACTGAACGAATTTCTTGCCGCTGGCGAGGCAGAACCTGCCGTGGAGAGCACGATCGAGGAAGGTGATAAAACGGATCTCGACAATGGTGGGCGCTCCAACAAGACCACGGAACTGCCGCTGGCCCCGCCGGCGCCGAAGTATGACGAATACTGGTCGGAGAAATACGAACTGCCGAAGGAGGTGAAGTATGCGATTCAGCATTGGTACGATGCCGAGCCGACCACGATCGAGGGTGAGCTGGTGAAGCTGTGGGTGTTTCAGCCCAGCGGCGTGTGCCAGCCGCTGAAGATTCATGTGGAAGGCCCGTCCTCGACGTTTGACGTGGAGTTTGCGGCGCTGACGGCAGACATTGTGAAGGAGACAGTCGATCTGCGATGAAAACGACTTTCCATCGCCGTGTTTCGCGCGGCTACATTCTCTTTGAGCTGGTGCTGGCACTGACGATTTTTGCCATCGCGGTGCTGGGGCTGGCGAAGTCGCTGAACCAGGCGCTGGAGACGGCCAATCTGCTGAAGCGTGACCAGCTCATCCGCATCGGCATGCGCAACGTTTTCGAAGAGCTGCGGAACAAACCGCTGGCCAAGATGAGCACCACCATCGCGGACACGACCTACGGCATCACCTATACGACCAGCACGGAAGCCTTGTCCTTGAAGACCACCAGCGGCGGCGTTTTGAGCGACATGTACAAACTCACCATCCACGCGACCTCGTCTTTTGACGGAGTGCCGCAGGAGGACACCCTCGACGTCTATGTTTACAAGCCCGCCCAGCCCTAGACGGCGTTCCGCCTTTACCCTGATCGAGGTGGTGATCGGCATCACGATCCTTTCGATGATCACGGCCACGCTGTTTGCGATCATCCGCGGCTCGGTGCGCGGGGCGTCTGAGATCGAGCACATTCAGCGTGAGAGCGATTCCATGAACCGGTACATTGAACTGTGCCGGCGCACGTTTGCCACACTGCCGAGCACGGCCACGCTGGCGCTCAAACTGGTGCAAGGCACGGACCCGGTGATTCAGGAACTGACGATCACGGGCTCGCCGGACTGCTTTCCGTTTGGCAACAATCCGATCACCTCCAAGGACACCATCCTGAGCCTGCGC
>CALRWM010000087.1:0-23837 GCA_943371875.1 Prosthecobacter debontii
AGATAGATCTGATCACCCACATGCAGTGTGGAGTTCACGTAGCCGTGGTCAGTCCCCAGATTTTCCGCCGCCTTCTTGGAGCTGTTGTAGGCCCCGAAAGGCGCATAATTTGAGGCATAGTCCGCAATGACGGCAAAGCTGCCCTCGCCTGCCAGCACGTCCGTGGTGCCCCCGTTGCCAGTGACCCAGCTGTACGCATAGAGTTCCCCGCCACCAGCCACATCCACCACGGATCCCTGCTCCGTCGTCAGATTCTGGCCCGCGAGATGAATGGCTTTGGTTGGTCCCAGGCTCTGGGTGATGTCGATGCCTCGCGGATCAATCCAGGTCGTGCCATACAAATTGATGCCGTAGGGAATCGTCAAAGCCTGGCCGGTCAGCCGGTCCACCGCAGAGACCGTTGTTACACTTGTCGAGGTGAGCGTGAGCTGGCTCGTTACTGGCACCGTCAGATTGGTGATCAGGTCCTTCGGTGCAGTCTGCCCGCCATCCCAGCCGCCGATCCCATCCCAGCCCAGATTGATCGTCCCAAAAGGCGCCACCAGCGTGCCTCCCTGCACGATTTTCGATGCATAGATGCTCAAGGTCCCGCCTGCGGAGAGCGGCAGCGCATGCTGGCCGGATGCCGCGATGGTGACAGACCCTTGCTGGCTCACAGCACCGACCGTGTAGTCATAGGCCACGATTTGGAAATTGACCGCTGTCGGCGGATAGATCTGCGCCGCAGTCATGTTGATGCTTCCCGCCACATCCAGCACACCATCCCCACGGATCTCTCCGTCATAAGCCTGCAAGTTCAGCACCCCCGTATTTTGCATCGAGAGCGTGCCCACGTCGATCAGCTTGGCCGTCACCGTCAGGCTGCCTGCACCGTAAGTCGGAGAGAAGTAGAAGAAATCCGTGTTCCCTGTGCCGGTGATCTTGGTGTAGGGCGTCTGCACTTCCTGCGGCTGGATGGGATTCAAAAACGCGCGGCCCAGCTTCACATAGCTGGCTGTCAGGCTGACTGCGGCATTCGTCTGAATGATGCCGCTGGACGCCACGTCCAGAGCACCCCGGGCAGTGATGTTCACCGCACCAAGAAATCCCACCGCGCCCTTCAGCGTCAGCGAGTCAAAGCCCCCGTTCTGAAAGCTGTCCGCTGCGAAGTAGCCTGCCGCCGGGTAGACCACACCGCTGCCATTCTTGACCGCTGTACCAAGGCCGTCAAACGTGCCGGGGAGCGTGGGTCCGCTCTGTGAAACCCACAGATTGACGTCGCGCGGGTCAGGCAGTTCGGTATCGAGGTAAAATCTGCCGGAGCCCACCGTCAGGCTGCCGCCCTGCGCCGCAGTGCCCCCGGCATTGCCGCTCAGTGTGCCATCCAGAAACAATTCCTGCCCACCACTGATGTTGATGGCTCCTGCGTTGCTGTCCACCCTCACCGTCTGCACACTCACCTGCGTCAGTGAATTGGTCAGTTGGATCGAGCCGCCAGTGCCGAGGTACTGGGGTAAAACGTCGATGACACCGCTGGTGCCGGACACATCCACCGTTGATCCGGCGGCCATCACGATGTTACCGCTCAAATTCACCGTGCCCCCGGCATACACCGTGCCAAACTTCCGCCCATAGGCATCCGGTACCAGCACCGTTTTCCCGGCCGTGGACAGCAATGACCCTGCGCCATAATAGGCCGTGACCTGCGCAAAGGTCTGCACCGTGTCGTTCGGATACCGGTTGGCGAATGCCATGTTGATCGTGCCGCCTGGAGCCAGGATGCTTCCGAGGATCAAGCCCGTCTGCCCCGTCCAGCTCACCGTGCCCGTGGCATCCGTCAAAAGGGTGGAACCAGCCTCCATGACGAGGTCGCTGCGGATCAGCAGGCGGCCCGAAAAGTCATCCGTGACACCCTGCCCGGTGAAGGACACTGAGGCGGCCTTGCGCACCCCTTCCTCTGCCGTGGTGGGGACCAAAGTCAGCGCACCACTGCCGTTCGTGTCCTTGACCGCCACATACCCCTGCGCTTGCAGCGCGACCGTCGTGCCTGCGGTCACCGTGATGGCTGGCAGGTAGCCTCCGCCCTGAGCCTGGCCAAAGCCGGCCAAATTATACTGCGTGAAGCCTCCCGTGGTGAAGAACCCCGGAGCCAGCACCAGTGTCTGGGAATTCGCTGACGTACCACCAATCTGAATCATCTGCGCCTGAATGCTCAGCGTCCCCCCGGTGGCTCCCGAGTAGCCCTTGAACTGACCTTCCAGAGTGAGATGGCCGCCGGTGATGCCAGAAAGCCGCAGCTGCTGCAACTGCGAACCCTGCAAATAGGAGTAGGAGGGATTTTGCGCTGCGTTGATGGTGATGGCTCCGGCATTTCCATAGCTGAATTGATTGCCGGCGTTCAGGTTCACGCCTCCGGAGACATCGAGCACGCTGCCCTGGCTCACATTCACATCGTACCCGTTGACGCTGATGCTACCGCCATTGATCACGATGGGCTGAAAGATCTGGCTGGTTGCGGACTGGCTTTGATCCACCACCAGTCCCGCCGTGCTGAGAAACGCGGAACTCCCGAGGGTGACCAGGCCGCGCCCAACGTTCGGCACAGGATCGGACGTCGTCAGATTGCGCCGCAGCTCCTGAATGACCGAGGGCGAGATGTTGAAAGCGGCCAGTTGAATGCTGCCACCGGGGGAAATGATGCTGCCCAGGATGCTGACATTGGCACCGATCAGGGAGATCGAGCCTTGCGGCCTGGTCTGCAGCACCTCTCCTGCGGCCAGCAGGATGCTGCCATCATAGTTCGTGACGCTCAGTCGGCCAAAGCCGCTCTGGCCCACCAGCTCGGGGGAAAGCACCACCGTGTCTCTCCGGTCCTGCCGCAGGGCGGGCGCAACTCCGTTCGCATTGACTGAAAACGCATCCGCCGCAGTCTGTGTCAGCGTGCTGCTGAACTGGATCGCCGGGGGAGTCGGTGAAGAGAAAAGGTACGTGGGTTTGCCAGTCGAGGACGCCTCCCATTTCAGGGACAGGGAGGCAGGGGTGACCAGATTCGCCGCCTGAAGCGGGCCTGAGACCGACAGCCCGAGCAGCTCGCCATCCAGCGCCATGGCTGGCGCCGTGATTCCCAGCGTCCCGCCCGCGGCACCCTTCAGGTAGCCCTGGTCATAATACGAATTTCCACGCCACATCGCGGCGGAGGTTTCCGTGACATTGTAGCGTGTGTCCGTCGAACTCGCGCTTCCGTTGTACACACCGTCATACGCAATGTTGGGATCCGCCTGTGAAATGTCGATCGCCTGGCCTGACACCAGGAGCCGCGTGGTCTGCACATCACTTCCTTGAAAGTTGATCCAGCCTCCCGAAACGTCCAGGCGGGCGTCCGTCTGCAGCACGAAGCTTCCGCCTGCGGCCACCGTCACGTTGCCTCCGGCCGTCGTGAGTTCACCCACCGTGCGCTGAATGATCCCCACATAGCCCGAGAGATCCGCCAGCGGAGTCCCATACCAGGTGCTGCCATCCGCGCGGGTGCCGGTGTTGCGCAGGTCCACCGTGATGGTCTGGCCGCGCAGAAAGCTGTTTCGCTGCAGCGGAGCATTCGCCAGTTCCGCCGCACGCAGTGTCACCGTCAGAAGATATTGGCTCAGCGGAACCACAATGTCCGTGGAGCCCTGCACATCAATCACCGCGTCGTGATCCACGTAAACCTGTCCTGTCGAAGTCACCAGGTCGTTGATGCTGCCGTTGGGGTCGGGCGTGTAGGCCCACACTCCGGCACTGATGGCCACGTTCGCATTCGGTGCATAAATCATGGAGCCCACCCCCAGGTAAACCGTTTGACCGATGATGTTGATCTGGGACTTCAGCGCCAGTTCAGTGCCTACGACGGTCAATGGATTGTTCCATTCCGGCAGGATCTGCATCACAGCCCCTGCCGCCATCTTCACCACGCCCGTGGAGCGCTGCAGGAACGGCAGGTCATCGGCACGTTTAACGGGGTCATAAGAAGAGTTCGCGATCGAGTCATAACTGGCGCTGATGTCGATGCGTCCGTTCAGCGCCGCAGTGGTCGTGCTTTCGATCACGCCGTTCTGATTGACGTTTTTTCCGGCGATGGCTACACTCCCGCGCGGCGCATCGATAAGGCCTGCGTTCGTGGCCGTTCCACCGTAGCTGCCCACCGAGCCCACATACACATCCACCCCGCGCAGGCTGGCATCCGTCGAAGAGTGCGCAGCGAATCCCACTTCCATGCCCGCGGCCAGAATCGTCTGGCCGTCCGGCGTGCTGATGGTGCCGTTGTTGGTCACATTCGGAGCCACGAGAACGACACGCCCCCCCACACTCGCGGAGGACGTCGGCGCTGTGATCCGCGCACCCGCCTGCACCGTCACATCACCGATCTTATGCCCGGTCGTGTTGGGCAGGGCTGGTGGCGTGTACGCAGGCGTCGGGCCTACCGCGCCTGCCAACTGCGCATTCGCGGAAAAGAGGAACTGTGAATCCGGATTGTTCAAAAGCCCGCGCGTCACCAGATTGTCATTGAGCGGCAGCGCGGAGGCCACCATCGCGTGCGTGTTCACCTCGCTCGCGCCACCAAAGATGATGCCGTTCTGGTTGATCACGTACACCTGTCCCTGCGCCTCGATCGAGCCCAGAATCTGCGTCGGATTCCCCGACGGGTCCGTGATTTTGTTGAAGGCGATCCAGTTGCCCACATCCGCGCCGCCGGCACTCTGGTCAAACTTCACCGTCGTGTTGCTGCCCACGTTGAAAGTGTTCCAGTAAAGCAGCGCCTGCTGCTGCGTCTGCTGGATCGTAACGATCGTGCGCGCATTTTCCAGCGACTGCTGCGGCGTATTCGCTCCCGTCCATGGTTGGGTGGAGTCGGGGGCCAGCCCGCCCGTGCCCAGACCGTTCGGCACATCCGGCAGCGTCTGCCCCGGGAAGTTCGGGTTCGCTCCCGCATTGGTCGCACCGGCCGCCGCGGCACGCGCCGCCTCTTGCATCGCCGTCACCGCCTGCAGTGCCATGGTGTTGCGCGCCAGCATGTCCTGCGCGTTGGCATGCGCCTGCGCCGTCGCTGCCGCAGCATTCGCGGCGGTCGCATCGACTGAAGGTGCGGAGGTCCCGCCCGTGGCGCCGGTGGCACCACCGCCCATGCGCAGGATGTCGCCCGCCTGCGTGCAGGGCATCGTCAGCAGCAGCAGCACCATCACATGCACCAGCATGACGTGGAAAAGAGAGTGCCGTTGGCAGAAGGGGAATTTCATGAAAAAAAAGGAATTCAGGGTTGGGCTGGGGCGGCCTGAGTCGGCACTTCCAGCAGCAGCTTAGACAGTGCGACCTCGTTCACGGCCACAGGGTGATCGTGTAACAGTTCCGACACATGAGACTGCATGTTCGCGCGGGCCTTGTCGGCCCGCAGGCGCTGCGCCAGCTGCACACGCACCTGTTCAAAGATCGGCGTGAAGGCCTCACGCACGTCCAGCACCTTCAGAATGTGCCAGCCGTCCTTCAGCTTCACCGGCGCAGACATCGTGTTCACGTTCAGCTTCGGCAGTTGCGCCAAAATTTCCGGCTGGATCTGCTGCTCCTTGAGCCAGCCTATCTCGCCATCGCGTGAGGCGCTCTCCTTCTCCTCGCTCATCTCACGCGCCACCTGGGCAAAACTGCCCGGCTTCTCCTTCAGCCGCTGCAGCACCGCCTTCAGCTTCTTCTCCGCACCCGCTTCTTCCGCCACAAAAATCTGCGCCAGCCGGAACGAGCGCGGCACCGTCAGCGCAGCACGTCCGTTTTCATACGCCAGCTTCAGCTCGCCCTCGCTCGGGTAGGAGTCCGGCGGGCGGCTCACCGATTTCAAATAACTGTCGCTGATCGCCGCTTCATGCGCGCTTTTCAGCAGCACCTGAATGCTCGGGTCCTGATCCCATTTCTTCTCCAGCGCCTCCTTAAGCACCACCCGCTGCACCAGCAGGGAGCGCACCAGTTGGTTGAGCGAGCTGGGATCACGTGCCAGCGCCTCCTTGTCCACCGGGCTCATTGTCCCCAGCGATGCCAGCACCTCGCTCTGATGCAGTTCGATCTCTCCGATGCTTCCCACCACCGGGTCGCTCTCCGCTGCCATCACAAGGCTGCTCAAGCCGCAGCAAAGCAACACGCAGGACCACAGGTTGGAGCGCATCAGCATCATCATCATGTCAACGTTTCGCAGGTGCCTGCACTTTGGCCGGGTCATCTTTCGGCGTCGGCTTCGCTGCACTCTTCGGAGCCTCGTCAGGCTTGATCTTGTTGTCCACCAGCTTGTCGCCGTAGTCCTGCACCAGTGTTTCCAGCTTCACCCGCATGTTGCGTGTGAACGGCTCACGCGCGGCGATCGCCGTGCCCAGTCCAAAGCCCTCGTACTTCGAAAGGATCTCGCTGCCCACCTTGTACAGTTCGTCATTCTTGCGCTGGTAGTCCGCCACCTTGCGGTCCTGCAAAATCACCCGTGCCGACAGCTCCGCACGCTGCGCATCCAGTTTCATCGCCGCCTGCTTGAGCTTCTCGTGCCCGGCCTTCCAGTTGGCCAGCGCCTCCTGCAGCTGCGCCTTCTCGCGCTCCTCCTCCATCACCTTCGCCTTCAGTTCCGCGATGGCTTTGGCATCGGCGTCCTTCTGCGCGTTGCTGTCCTTGGCCAGCTTCTTGAAGTCCGCCTCCTGCTTCTTGACCTTCTCTTCCAGCTCCAGGTTCGCAGCCTGCAGCGTCGCGCGCTCAGCCTCCGTTTTCTGCTGTAGAATCATCACGTTGCGCAGCTGGTCGCGCATGCGTTTCAGCACGGCCATGGCGGGGTCCGCCTCTTCGGCGGCATGAGTGGCGCCGGTCATGAGGCCGGCAAAGGCGATGAGGGATGCAATACGTTGCTTCATAAATTAAAATTTGGCATTAAGTTCAAACCTCACGACGTCCGAGCGCAGCGTCGGCCCGGCGATCTGGGTGGCGGACATGTAGGTAAGGCGGATCGCAGTCGCTTTGGACAGCGCCATGGCCGCACTCAACGTGTAGCCCTTAAAGTTCGTGCCGCCGCCGCCGAAGTTGGACTCCGTGAATCCATCCACCACGGCGTCAGACTCCACGTAGCGGTAGCCCACGCCAATGTTCCAGTCGCCGCGTTCATTGAAGAGGGTGTAGGGCTTGCCCACGTTCACGCCCATGTACCACGCCGTGTCGCCGCCCGCATAGCTGCCAGCGCCGCCGCCGTTGCGGTTGTTCACCGCCACGGAATTGATCGCATCACGGTTGAAGGCCATGTTCTTCACAAAATCACCCAGCAGCGACACCTGCATCGGCTCCCAGTAGTTCAGATCCATCCGCCCCGACCACGCGAACTGCCGGAACGGCGTCGCAAGTCCGAAGTATTGATACTGGTTCGTCGTGCCAAAGCCGTTGAGTGCGCTCGGCGTGATGTTGCGGATCGGGCGGTACGTGTTGCCCTTCTGCGCAAACAGCGGGCGGCTGGCGTCCGTGCTGCCTGCATCCGTGTTGTTCAGCGGCACAAACGGGTCAGACAGGCGGCCTTCGATGTTCTTCCAGTCATAGTAGGCAAAGCCCATCTTCACCTCGATGTCTTCCACCGGCTTGAACTGCACGCCAAACTGCGCCGCAAACAGGTACTTGTCATAGCTCGCGGCTTTCGTCGGGCTGTTGTCCGGGAAGTTCAGTGCGGTGTTGAACACCGCGAACGCACCGCCGCTCACCCACGTTTTGAAGTTCGAGTTCCAGGTCTGGTCCAGTTTGAATGCGACACCATCCAGCGCCACGTCCCTATCCCACATGATCTCACTCGAGGTCATGAACAGGTTGTCAAAGCGGCCCAGCCAGAAGGCGATGTGCGAGTCCTGTGAAAGCGAGGCGTCGTATTTCACAAACGCACGGTCCAGCCACAGTTGATACTTCGAAAAGTTCCCGCCCTGGCCGCCAGGTCCGGCCGCTCCCAGCGCCTGGTTCGTCGACACCGGCGTGTTCGTGCTGCCCGTCGCAAAGCGGATGCCCGCCGTGAAGCCGTCTTCAAGATCAATATCAAAAGCCAGACGCATCCGCATCAGGTAAGTGTCACGATGCTTGTCCACATTGAGCTGTGGGGAGAAGATCGTGCTCGTCGGAGACACATCAAACGGCGCTCCCGTGTTGATGAGGTTGAAGTTCGGAAACACCCCCGTGTTGTTGTTGCCGTCAGGATAGCTGAAGCCCTGGTACAAAGTGCGGATGTCCCCAGACAGCTTGATGCGCTGCGTCCACTCCGGCACGGAGCCCGGCGCCGCCCAATGCTGCGCGCGCGCTTGCGCAAACACTTCCGTCCGCAACTGGTCGCGGATCTGCGCTTTCACAGATTCAGGGATGTACGTCACGCGCACCTCCTCGGCGTCCGGCTGCACCGGCGGCATCGCCGTTTGCGCCGCCACCGCCGCCTGCGTTTCCGCCAGCGCCTGGGCCTGGGCCTTCGCAAAGGCCGCATCTTCTTCCGCACCCTTGATCAAATCAGACGCCTCACCATGCGTGAGGATGCCCTTTTGCACCAGTCGGTTGATCAGGTTCAGCGTCACATTCTGCGTCGGTGTCATCGCCTGCGGTGGCGCAGCATTCGGGTCCGGCAGCACCGGCACCGCTTCAGCGGGGTCAGTCGAGATCGGCGCTGGAGTGCTTGATGAAGTCGCCGTTGCAGCTGCGGGCGCAGGCGGCGCATTCTCAGCCAGCAGCGGCAGCGGCGCAGGCAGGGCGGGTTCCGCCGCAAACATCAATGATGGTTGCAGAGCTGCGAGGAGGGAGGCGGTGAAACAGGCGTACGTTCTTCGCCAGACTTGTTTTGGAGTGAGCATGGAGCAGGGAGAAAAAAGGGAAGGGGACTTCAGTTCGGTTTGCGTGCGGTGAGTCGCAGATTGATGGGCATGGGCATGTCGTCCGGCGGTGGTTCGTTAAGGACCAGCCCGCTGAAGACTTCGTTCTCGATCGCGGAGTCCAGCTTGCTGTCGCCCGTGGTGCCCGTGAGCTTCACCCGCGTGATCCGCCCGGTGTTGTCAGCCCAGATTTTGATCACGTTGGTAAATCCCGCGCGCTTTGTCACCGCGTTGTTGCGCAGCGCATCCGCCAGGCGGTTCTGCACCTGCCCGGCATAGGAGCCCCACTTGCTGCCGCCTTTGCCGCCGCCGCCGATCATGCCGCCGCCGCCACCGCCGCCGCCGCCAAGGCCCAGCCCGCTGCCGTTGCCTCCGCCGATGGCCGTGCCCAGCGGTTCATCCGCAGGCTTGTCCATCGGTTTGTCCACCGGCTTGTCCACGACCTCTTCAGGCGCCTGCTCGATCATCTTTTCTTCCTTCTCCTCCGGCGGCGGCTCTTCCTTTTTAGGAGGAGGCGGCGGCGGTGGGGGTGGCGGGGGAGGCATGGAGATCGAAATCATCTCCATTTTCTTCTTCGGCGAAGCCTTCGAAGGCTTGTGGTTCACATACATGTAGCCACCGCCTGCGAGCCCCAGCCCGCCGAGAATCAGCAGCACGAGATAACGCCGGAAAAATCCGGGCTCGTCGTCGTCGATGTGATTGGATGCCATGATAGGGTAGAAAAAACGTTGCTTACTTCTTCGCCTGCGTCGCCAGACCGATATTCGTGAATCCCGCCCGGCCCACCGCCGTCAGCACATCCATGACGATCTGGTACTGCGTGCCGCTGTCGCCGCGCACGACGATGGGAGAATCCGGCAAGGAAGCCTTGATCGACTCCAGCTTGCTGGAAAGCTCATCAAGAGTCACCGCCGTGGCGTTCAGCTTGATGTTCCCCTGGTTGTCCACCGTCACCGCCTGCATCTTCGGTCCTTCGATCGGCTTGGATGTGGAGGGCCCGCCGCGTGGCAGGTTCACCTTCACACCCTGCACCCCGGCGGTCGTCATGATGATGAAGATCAGCAGCAGCACCAGGTAGAGGTCCACCATCGGCGTGACGTTGATGTCATCGTAGGATTTGTTGTCGGCGTCCATGAGAGTGTGCGGTTACTCCTTGTAGTGTTCGGCCATCTTCGTGACGAACTCGTCGATGAAGGTCTCCATGTTCGAGACCACATCCTTGATCCGTGAGCTCAGGTAGCTGTAGATAAACAGCGCCGGAATGGCCACCGCCAGACCCGCCACCGTCGCCAGCAGAGCACCCGCAATACCAGGAGCAATGGAGTTCACCTCCACCTCGCCGGATTTCGCAATGACGGCGAACGTGATCATAACCCCGATCACCGTTCCCAGCAGCCCCAGGTAAGGACCACCCGCGATGCCGATCGTCAGGAACACCAGCTTGCCGTTCAGCTTCTGCACCTCGCGCACCATCCCGCCATGCAGCGTCGCCTTGATCGCCTGGATCGAACGCCCGGAAAGTCCCATCACCTTCGCCTCCTTCTTCTCCTGCGGATTGAAGGTCACCTTGCGGTAGGACTTCATGCGGTTGCTGATCTCCTCTGCACCCAGATGGTAGAGCTGATACAGCGGCGACTGGCGCATCAGCTTCTGCATCTTGCCACTCACATTGCCACCGATGTTTTGAATGCTCTCGTTGTCTTCCGTGTCGATCGCCGTGAGGTCAGACGAAATCTTCTCCCAGCGCTTCATGAACTCCTTCGAAGCCTTCTCAATCGTGTTGAGATACATGATCTTCCCCGCTGCAATGATCCAGCCCATGATCGCCAGCACCGTGCAGAGGACGATCACCACCCAGCCGTCAAACGTCAGGTCCTTTGAGATGTCCGTGATCAGCGAGACATGCTTCATGATCTCGCTCTCTTCCTCGTGGTCGGAGGCCTCGTCCTCACCCAGCGTGATCAGCTTGGCCGCGTCCGCCGTCGTTCCCTGGTTCACCGCCGCAAAGCGCACGAAACCCGCAGGCCGCGCCGTCTTCGAAATCTGCAGTTCATCAATTTCACCCGTGTAACCCACAAAGCTCGCCGCCGCAGGAGACGTGTCCTTGTCGATCTCCACCGCACCCTTGAGCAGCGGCATCGCCGCCGTCAGCGCGCCATACGATTTCCCATCCACATACACCGTGATGGTTCCCGCATCCGCCACTGCCGCCACATGATGCCATGCACCTGCTGCAATGGGTGCCCCCACGCTGCTGCGCTGCTTGTTCAGCTCCACAAACGGAATGCCATTGTCCAGACCCAGGATGAAAGCGTTCGCACCCTCACGGCGGCTCAGGATCACCGCATTCGGCTGCAGTGCAGATGGCTTGACCCACGCAGACACCGTCAGCGGCGCACCCGGCGCCCATTCACCCAGCGGCGGGGCAGGGGCCTTGATCGCCGTCTGTCCAAACACCCGCAGCCCGCCGCCGATCAGCGATCCCGCTGCCGGTGGTGGCGCACCTTCCGCATTCGCACCCGTGGCCGAGGAATCCGTGCCCGCCTTCGAGGCATCCGCAAAGTGGTACACCAGCGTCGTGTTCGCATCATACGTTTCCTTGGCCGCCGCAGGCGCGGGTGCCTCGGTGTTGCCGTAGTAGAGCCAGATGCTCGTCGCGCTCGCAGGCTTCAGGTCAGGCACCTGCACCCACACGTACGCCTCATTCAGCAAAGAGTCCCACTTTTCCACATGGTGCTTCAGCTCCGTCTTGTGGTCATCCGCCAGAAAGCGCAGATCGCTCCCGTCCTCCTTCGAGGACATGAAGCTGAACACCCCTTCGTGCAGGCGCACCAGCACTGCGGTCGTACCAATGGGTTCCGCAATCGCCACGCCCTTGCCGGTCGTGTCGATGTCGATCTTTTTGCGCGTGGGCCACTTCGCATCCCACCAGTTCGCTTCAGCAGCGGAGGCAAGTGAGGACGTGAGCGCCAGGGCAAGCAGCAGAGAAGTCAGGATGCGTGGTTTGCGGGACATGAAGCGTGAGGAGGGGCTGTGCATTGAGAGAGTGAAAAAAGGGGGGGCTAGAAATCCATTCCGAGGCGGAAGAGGAGGAACAGGTCATGCGCCAGCGCGTTCGGCTGCGAGACCAGCGGCATCGCCAGATCCACCGATCCGGTGATGTGGTTCAAATAACGGATGCGCGTGCCAAAGCCCGCGCTGGCCAGGTCATAGCTGCGCTTTTCCGCAGGCAGCGTCTTGTTCGTGTAAAGCTTGCCGCCTTCCAGGAAGGCATACACGCGCCACTGGTTCTCACGGTCCTTCGCCGTGCCCAGGAAGTTCGGACTGCGAAACTCCAGCGAGCCAAAAATCCCCGAGTCACCCAGCCGCGTCGCGATCAGATACCCGCGCGCCGTGTTGTACCCGCCGCCCGAAGTCTGCTCCGTGTTGATCAGCGCATCCGGCGTCGCCTGCCCCTGCACGCGGGTGTAAATCTGGAAACCCTGCGCCACATCATGCGTGTGGGAAAGATCCCCGCGGAAGTAAAAGAAGCTGTCCGTCGCCGCAAATCGCCGCGCCGCAAACTGCGTCTGCGATCCGCCCATGCCCGTGGCATGCCACGTCAGCGCCGCGTTGAATTCCGTGTACGTGTTGTCCGTCACACGGCTCGCGCTGTAGGCCAGGTTGAACGGGTAATACGCGATGGGGGATGAAATCAGCGCGCCGCCCGCGCTCACATCCTGCACAAAGTTTTTGTAGTCGATTCCAAAGCTGATGGAGTGAAAGTACCCCTGCTTCGCCGGCAGCGTCTTCATCAGTCGAAAGCCCACGATCTGCCCCTTGCCGATCACCGTCGTCCCGCCCAGCGCCGCGATGTTGCTGTCCTGCACCGTGCCCGTCAGCATCACGCTCAGCCCTTCCACACTGTGCACCGGCGCCTGGTAAAACGCCGAATACACCGCGCTGTCCGTCATCCTTTCCGGAGCCACTTGAAAGCTCACGCCCAGCGTGTGGCCCATCTGCCACAGGTTGCTGTAGCTCAGCGAACCGCTCAGCCGCAGCGGCACCGTGTTCGCATTGTGCTGGTTGTTGATCTCCCAGCTCCCGTGCAGCGGCAGCTTGTCCTCCACATTCAGATCGATGTCCACCGTCCCCGGCACCACGCCCGCGCGCAGCTCAGGAGTGATCTTCCGGTCACGCCACCGGTTCAGCGCCACGATGTCCTTGCTGATCTCGTTGAAGTTCGGCACCGTGCCCTCCTTCATGGATGGCGCCATCTCCTTGATCTTGCTCGGCAGGAAATACCGCGAGCCCTTCACCCGCAGGCGGCCCACAGGCGTTTCTACCACTTCCAGATAGATCACACCACGCGCACCCGTCTGCTGCGGCACCTGCACCCCCACGCTCTGGAAGCCCTTCGACTTGTAAACTTTCTCCAGCGCCATACGCGCCCCCTCGATGTCCTGCTCACCACGCCCCGGCCCCATGAACGGATACACCGCCTCCTCGATCTCGATCGCCTTCAGGATCTTGTTCCCCCGCACCCGGTACTCCCGCACATACAGATTCCCCACCTGCGACACCGCCGTCGGAGCCGCCGCAGGCATCGCCGTGGCGGCAGTCTGGGTGGCCGTTTGGGACTCACCCCGTGCAGGGCCAAAACCACTCAGACCCGCCCCGCACAGCAGGGCACAAAACCCACGGGAGATCTCCCGAATGTTCAGGCTTGCGGTGCTTGGTTTGAAGCAGGATTGAAAGATTGGGAGCGGCATTGACGCAGTATTCAAGACGCCTCCCTTTTCGTTCGACCCTGCCCTCGCTCAAGCTTGCCGCTGTTACGAATGCGTCACACTCATGCTGCCCGGCGGCATGCAAAGGGTGGTACAGGGTGTTTTATGTCACAGTTTAGACACCAAAATACTGCGCTGCAGGGCAGCTCAATGCGCTGCCTTCTGTGCATCATGGGCAGCAGCAAGCAGCGTATTATATGCCTGCCAGCCGATCGCGGATCGCAGTTGCTCGTCGATGTCAGAGACGCCATGTGTCCAGCGCTCAAGGTAGGCTGGATCGGCCGGGTTTTGTTGGTCACCACCAACGTCAGCAATAAATTTTTCGCGCAAGCGATCTACGGTGGCCGTCAGGCCTTCTTGAGAGCCCAGAACTGCGGGCGGCAGGTCCAGCATCACCAACGGGTAATGGGGCGGAGTTTCTTCGGCCGCTGCATGCTGCGTGCGCCTGCGGACAGTCGGCGGCGAAGCAGGCGGGTTGGTGGCATCCACTTCAATCTTGAGGGCGGCAGGAGCCACCTGGGTAGATGTCATCGAGACAGAAAGCATGCTGTCAGGCGCAGTTCCTTGGGCTGACGAGGCATCTGTAAAACGGGCGCTGAACTTCTGGCTGTGTGCCGCCGGGGTCGTGGGGGAGGCTGGCTGAACCACCTGCGGATGCTCCATCCTGGCAGCGGTGGTCACCGGTCCCATGGCGGTATTCAGTGATCCGCCACCCAGCGAAAATCCGCTCCATGCTGCCACGATGCAGGCAAGCGTTCCTGCAATCAAGATCGTCCGAGGAGTGAGTTTCATTTTAAGAGGCAGGGAAGGAAAGAAAAAGGAGGGGCGGCAGGCCCTGCGTATTTGCCAGGGCGTTATCTTGAGTCAGGAATAAACCAAACGGGTGATGAAGCATTCGCTTCATCACCCGATGATTGATTTAGTATAAGTGCGTCTTCGACTTACTTGTTGACGACTGGGGCGCCGTCACCGCTGCGCTTCACAAGCATCGCGGCATTATTGGGGATGCCGCCGGAAGCTGAAGGGTCAGTGGTCAGCGCGGTGACCATGCTGGCGAGCCATGTTTTACGGACCAGGTCAGTGCCGCTGGTGGCGTCACGCACCTGAGCGGCGACGAAGCAATGCTCGTAGCCCCAGAGGGTATAGCTGCCGTTCTGAATGTTGGCCGTGGAATAAGCGATGCCATTGTATTTCAGGACCGTGTTCGTTCCCTGCTTGTCCCCGACGCCGATGTAAGCGACTCCCCAGCCAAAACCGCTGCTGCTGGTTCCCCGGAGTGTTTTGGCCAGACTGCCGCCGCTGGAAAATCCGCTGTTTCCAGTGTAGACGAAACCGGCACCGGTCACATTGCCGCTGCCGTCAACCGTTGCCGTATACTGGTTCACTGCATTCGTGTAGCCGTAGCCAGTCTCAGCAAGGGTCGTCACACGGGTGCCCGAATCGCTGTTGCGACCACAGCCATAGACGAGGTCGGTGCTTGTAGATCCATCGACCAAGTTGCCCACAGTGGCATTGTCCTGCTGATAGATCATTTGCATCGCCTTGGGGGTGATGTTGGTGAGCGGGGAGTTGGAATGGCTGACAAAGATGAAAGGGACGATCCCGACAATGTTGTCCTGAAGGTCCGCATTGGGGTAGCCGGCAGAGGCCTTGTACACATCCGACATGCCTGCATCAGCAATGCCTGGGTTGGTATAAGTGGTGTTGCCCAGATTGGTGCCGCTGCCGGTGGTCATGACAATATCGGCTCCTACTGGTGGTTCAGCAGGAACTGGAATGAAGACATTGCGGCTTGCGCGGTCGCTGGGATATTGCACCCCTTCGATGGAGCCTGCCCAATAGGCACGCACGATGACTCGGTCAGAGCCGACCGTGTTGGCGAAGATGGCGTAGGTGGCCTTGTTGAAGCCGTCTCCCGCTGTCGCCTCAGTCCAGGCGTACTTGACTCCGGATCCAAGAGCGGACAAGATGGCGGTGTTGGTCGCAGAGCGGAAAGCGGTGGAACCGGTGATGTTGATGACCACATCGGCTGCGGAGGCAGAGCCGGTGAGAAGCGCCACAAGGGCGAGGGATTTCAAAAGAGAATGTTTCATAGGTGATTAACTGGAATAAATGGGTTCTGTAAGTGGAATTATGAGGGTGATGCTTGAGCTTTATTTGGAGGCGCGGCGGCGGCGGAAGAAGAGACCACCAAGGCCGAGTCCAAGAAGGATGACGCGGGATGGTTCAGGAACTGCGGAGGCGTCAGAGGTGAAGCTGACGGCACCGGTGTTGGAGATGCTGAAGGAACCCTGATACTGGGGGGTCCGAACCGCACTCGGCGCATCGGTGGCAGTTGTCAGATTCTGCAGGATACGGTACAGGTCCAGCTTGCTGCCTGAAATGCCGCTGACCACATTCAGTTCGTTACCACCAGCAGGCAGATAACCCATGTAGGCAGACAACCCGGCGTAGTCCGTGTAGTCGTTGTTGAGGCTGGTGGCAATCACAGCACCATTGCCGCCGAGGCTGACATTGGCTGCGTTCGCTCCGTTCGCAACGAACGTACTGAATGCACCATTGCCACCGGGGTTCTCAGCAGTGTTGAAAATGTTGGACTGCAGGCCGTTGAGATCCCCGGCGGAAAGCTGGGAGTACGTTGTGCCTGATGCGCCCACATAGACCGCTCTTTGGGTTCCATCACCTGAGAGGGGGAAGCCGGCTGCGATGACACCCATGGTGAGACCAGCATCGGTGGCCCAGCCTGCGCCAAAGGCAGATGTCAGACCCGCGCTAAGTGTCGCGCCAAGGGCACCCGTCACGTCAATGGTGCCGGTGGAGTCGCGATACAAGCTGGCCTGACCGATGTCGACCACAAAAGTGTTGGCCGTCGCGTTTGTCGAACGGAAGGCCAGAAGCAGGTCTCCCGTGGTGTAGGCTGCTTGAGCCAGTGGTGCGTAAGACGCGCCGCAAACCAAGGCGATCAAGCCCGGAATGGTTCGTTTGGTTAGTTTCATCATGGATGTGTGGTATGTCGCTTTTTTGGGGGTGTCAGGGCAGGGGTGCTTGATGCAACCAAACTCGGACGGCACATGCTATGCCATGCCACCCTTTCGCCAGCGAGGTCATCACTGTTACAGTATGGTTGCACTCAGCCCTGTTCCGCCCCCCCCTTGGAGCGGCTTGTAAACGCGCCTTGTTGAAAAAAGGTGTCACATCCCGAAAGCCGGTTATCATGCAGTGTTCTGCCGTGTTTTCTGCGCCTTCCAGCACCCTTTTCTGCTTCAACATAACGCCCCTGAGACAGGGGCTTTGCCTGCTGCTGACTGCTTGTGGCGGTCTGGTTTCGGGGGCTGAGCCCGCCGTGTTCACGCCCCCGCAGGCATACCCGGCATCACGTTATGAGGCCGGGTGGAGCAAAAATCCCTTCACCCTGAAAACGGTCGCGCCCATCGCCGCCCAGGATTCCTTTGCCAGGGACCTCGCCATCGGTGCCCACTACGGCGCGGCGGACAATCCCACCGTCGTGGTCGTCAACACCAAGACCAACGAACGCATTCTCCTGCGCAAAGACAAGCCCTCTCCTGGCGGCATTTGCCTGCAGTCCGTGCACCTCTCCAGCACTCGCAGTGAATGCCAGGTGCAGGTCATGCGCGGTTCGGAGGCCGCCGTGCTCAACTATGACGCGAATTATCTCGGCCAGTTGGCTGCCAATGAAGCCAGCCGCATGGCCTCTTCGAAAAACTTGCCCGCGCCCGCCGCCAATGGGCAGCGCCTGCCTCCGCTGCCTTCTGCCAGACGGCCGCCTTCTACCGCAGTCAAAGTGAGCAGCATGGAGCCTCCTGTCCCTGTTCATAACAGAATGGTGCCGCCATCCCTCCCGCTGCCTGAAGCCGCTCGGTAAATCAGCTGCCTCATCTCCTAAAACGTGAACACAAAGTTGATCTTCGCGATCACGCTCACACGGTCCCGATCCGGAAAGTTCGCCCATGTTTCCAGCACGATGTGCTTGCTCAGGTCATACTTCGCTCCCACTGCCGTGATGTACCCATGCTGATCGCGCGACTGCACCACGTCCGCATTCAGATTGAAATTCCGCTCAAAGAGCTTCCACGTGCGATCCACGCCAAAGAGGTAGCTGTCCCCATGTGTCTGCAAACCGTAGCCCGCATGCACACGCAGCAGATGAAAATCATGCCACAGCATCGCGTAAGTAAAAGGATCGCCCGCACGCCTTGTGTCCGTCAGCGCCACACCGGCCACACCCAGTGCAAACATCCCGTCCTCCCACGGCTGAATCCGCGCCTTCGTCTGAAACACCAGCGGCCCCGAGTAGCCCGTGCCCAGCGCGCTGTCCAGACCCCACTCAAGGTGCAAAGGCTTGAAGTCCCACCCGGTCTTAAAGCCCGCCCAGTCCGAAGTCTTGCCTGGCCCGCTTGTCGCAAACTGGTTCGCCCCGCCGAAGCTGCTGAAGTACTGCACCGCCACCGTACGGTGCGGCACCGTGTCAGCCGTGGGGATGTTGTTCAAACCTGTGGGCGTGGCAAATGCCAGGGCCGGGAGCAGGGAATAAAGTGCGGCTAGGAGAGGCTTGTTCATGAAAATGCAGAAGAAAAACGAGGTTGGAGATCAGTGCGTGCGTGCCTAATGCACACCCAGCCCGGCAAGATAGCGCTCCGCTTCCAGCGCTGCGGCGCAGCCCTGGCCAGCGGCGGTGATGGCCTGACGATAGACATGGTCCGCCACATCGCCTGCAGCAAAGAGGCCCGTGGTCTTGGTGCGGGTGCCTTCGGTCTGCAGGATGTAGCCGCCTTCGTCGGTATCCACGAGGTCGCCGAGGAACTGGCCGTTGGGCACGTGACCGATGGCCACAAAGACGCACTTGATGTCCAGTTCGCTCTTCTCTCCGGTCACAAGATTCTCCAGCATCACGGCGCGCATCTCGCCTTTCTCATCGGTGAGGTATTCGCTGATGGTGGAGTTCCAGACGGGCTTGATCTTCGGATTGGCCAAGGCGCGTTCAGCCATGATTTTCGAGGCGCGCAATTCATCGCGGCGATGGATCAAATACACAGTGCTGGCAAATTTGGTGAGGAATCCGGCCTCTTCGCAGGCGCTGTCGCCGCCGCCCACCACGCAAACGGGCACATTGCGGTAGAAGGCGCCGTCACAGGTTGCGCAACTGGTCAGGCCATGGCCGATGAGACCTTTTTCATTCGGCAGCCCCAGATGCTTGGGTGAAGCACCCGTGGCTACGATCACGGTATGGGTTTCATACACGGCGCCGCCTTCGGTGTGCACTTCGAAATGGCCTGCGGCAGTCTTCTTGACACTGCTGACGAGCGAGTACTCGATGCGTGCGCCGAATTTCTCCGCCTGCGTCTGCATGTTCATCATCAGCTCCGGGCCCATGATGCCGTTCGGGAAGCCGGGGAAGTTCTCCACCTCCGTGGTCGTGGTGAGCTGCCCGCCGGGCATGTTGCCGGAAAGGATCAGGGGCTTCAAGTTCGCGCGCCCGGTGTAGATGGCCGCAGTGTAGCCGGCGCAGCCGGTGCCGATGATGATGACGTTTTCCATGGGGTTTGAAACCGGGGGCACCGGGGCAAAGATGTTTGTTTAACCTTCGAGAAAGAGCACCATTTCGTCGGTGCGGGTATAGTCGCTGGTCTTGTAGAGGAGGTTGCCGGAGGCATCCATGATGACAAAGAACGGGAGGCCCACCTTGAGCTCCGGAAAGCGGCTGTCGGCCTGCCAGATCTTGAACTGTGGATCAGTGTCGCGAATTTTAAGCAGCACCACACTGCCGAGGGCCTTGGCCAGGGCCTCATCGGTCTGGGTCAGGTGCTCGAAGGCTTTGCAGTTGGAGCACCAGGTTCCAAAAAAATCGACAAACACGGGTTTACCCTGCGCCTTTGCCTCCGCGAGTGCGTCCTCACGATCGAGGAACCAAACCAGCTTCCCGTGCTGCTCGGTTCTAGGCCCGTTTTGAGCCTGGGGAGATTGCGCCGTGGAAGTCATGCCACCGGGCAGGATGCCACGTGCCAGAGCCAGCACCGCCACCACAGCCATGAGCGCATGCAAGGCGCGCTCGGTACGCCGGCCTGGGAGCATCTCCTCCGGCTGCATCTGGTACACTGCGAACAACAGCAGCAAGGCACCGGCAAACACGAGCTGGATGGCCGACGTTTCAAACCCGCAGCCGGACAAGCCTTTTTCCAGATAGACGTAGGCGAACCACAGAATCAACACCCCGAGCGCCCACTGCACCTTGGCCATCCATGCGCCCGACTTTGGCAGCCGGACACCGAACAAGCCAATGAGCAGAAATGTCGTCCCGAGACCAAGACCGAATGACAGCATTTTTGCCGCCGCGATTAAAGCGGGGCCAATGGCGAACCCGCCAGCACCACCACTCGCGATACCGATGAGGATGCTGACCACAAACGGGCCGACACACGATGAAGACAACAACCCCGCCCCCATGCCCATGACGAAGGTGCCGGGCAGGCCGGGCGTCTTGTCACCGACACTGCCTCCACTGAACAAAGGCAGGTGCAGCAGCCCGCAGGTGGCGAGCGCCAGCACCAGGAAGAGCAGCGCGATGCCAAGATTCACCGCAGGCAAACGCAGCACCGAATTGAAGGCCCCGCCGCTGACACCGGCAATCAAACCGAAGATGCCATACACCAGCGCCAGCCCCGCAAAGTAGGCGAGCGGATGCGGCCAGCGCGCACCGCCGGGCGTGGCGCGACCTTTGACAATGCTGGCAGTGATCGGATACAGGGGATAAACACAAGGAAGCAGGCTCGCCAGCAAGCCGCCAAGGAAAAGAAACACATAAGCAGCCGGAGCCCCCGCGTGGGTGGAAAGCTGGCCCTCCACCCAGGAGTTCATGGAAGCAAGCGGGTCAGCCGCATGAGCTGCCGACGTGCCAAGCACACCGAAAATGAGGAGCAGGAAGGCAGGGTGTTTCATATGCATGGTTTAGGAGTTGACCTGCTTCATCAAGAATAACATTTCACGGGCGATCTGCTTGCAGCGCTCGTCATACGTGGCGGCCTCCTGCGGCGTGCCGTCGGAAACCTTCGGGTCCACGTAGTGGACCGGCACGCGCATCACCGCGCCTTCGACCACCGGGCAGTTCTTGTCCGCATGGTCGCAGGTCATGAGAGCCACGAAATTGTCCTTCGGATTGCCTTCGGCTGAATAGACCTTGGAAAAGGCGCGAATAGGCTCGGCCTGTCCGCTGTATTTGACGAGATAAACCGGATTCTTCTCGCCGGGGGTGGAGTTGGTGATGGCAAAGCCCGCACGTGTCAGGGCGGCGATGGTGCGCTCGTTGCAGGCGGTGGCCTCCGTGCCGCCGGAGAAGGTTTTCACACCCACCACATCATACCAGGCAGCCGCTGTCTGCGCCCAAATCTGCGAGAGGTGGCTGCGACGGCTGTTGTGCGTGCAGATGAAAGTGAGCTGCGGCGTCTCCTTGGCCTGCAGCTTGGAGCGGATGAAGAGCGCAGTCTTCTTCAGCATGAGTTGTCGTTCGGCGGGAATCTGATCAAACTCCTTGGTGATCTGGTCGATCATCGGTTTGAGAGCTGGGAGCACATCCGTGTCCTTGGCGGACGCGGTGGAGGACAGGCACAGCAAAGCTGCTGCGGTGACGAGGTAGGATGCGGTTTTCATAGGGATGGAATGAGCAGTTCAGGCTTTCACTTTGTTCTCATCCTGATGCCCGTCGCTGTACGCTTGCGCGGCCAGCGTGGGCGCCGTCTTCGCCAGTTCCGCCTGATTCTGCCGGCCCGAGGCATAGGACTCAAAAACTGCGCGGATCTCATCGCGAACACGGCGGAAGACCTCCATCTGCTCCTCCTCCGTGCCCGTGGCATGCGCAGGATCATCAAAGCCCCAGTGGTGCCGGTTCACCTGTCCGGGAAACATCGGGCAGGCCTGGTCCGCATTGCCACACACCGTGATCACCGTTTCGATGTCCTGATTCAAAAACTCGCTCAGATGCTTCGAATGATGGCCCGAGATGTCGATGCCGATCTCCTCCATGGCCTTGATGCCAAGAGGATGCACATAGCCCGCAGGCTTGGATCCCGCGCTTGCCACCGTGTAGCCTTCGCCCAGGGCGCGGCGCAGGATGCCTTCAGCAAGGTGGGAGCGGCAGGAGTTGCCGGTGCAGAGAATGAGAATGGTGGGTTGTTTCATGGGAGTAATGAGAAGTTAAAATAGTGGAAAGGTCATTTGGCTTCGGGCACGCACCGGCCACCGCAGCAGCCGCTGTCACGCACGCCCATGCACAGCGGCACCGCAATCAGCGCGCCGAGCACCGTCGCCACGAGGTACAGCCACAGATGCTCCAGATGCCCGGAGACCAGCGCAGGTGCGAGTGAGCGCGCGGGATTCATCGAGGCCCCGCACGCCGGCCCCGCAAACATCGCCTCCAGCGCGATGACGCCGCCGATCGCAATCCCCGCCGTGATGCCCTTTTCCTTGGCCCCGGTGGACACGCTCAGAATCGTCAGCATCAGAATCGCGGTCAGCACCAGTTCCAGTACAAAGCTCTGCATCTCAGACCCCGCAGGCAGCGTGGCCCCCAGCGTGGCATCCTGCGGATACAGCGCACGCAGCAGCAGGCTGGCCGCCAGCGCACCGCAGATCTGCGCACCGAGATACCCCGGCACATCCCGCCACGCAAAGCGCCGTGCCACCGCAAAGGCCAGCGTCACGGCTGGATTGAGATGCGCGCCGCTTACATCCCCAAAAGTATGAATCATCGCCAGCACCACCAGCCCGAAGGTCAGCGCGATGCCTGCATGCCCGATGGCCCCGTGGCTCGCGGCATTGATGACGATCGCACCCGTGCCCGCAAAGACGAGCGTGAACGTACCGAGGAATTCAGCGAGAAGTTTTTTCATGGCAGTCTTTCAGCAGCATTTGGATCCCGGCGTGCAGCAGGAAGCAGCCGCCTCAAGTTTCGGCGCAGGCGCACATTCACCCGGCAGGCAGATCCCGCGCGCCAGGCAGTCCGTGTGCTTCAGCCCCAGATGAAACGCCAGCGCGCCATCAATGACCTCCGCGCTCTCCACTGGAAACTGCGCCACCACACCGTCCTCATATTCAATCTCCACCGGCAGGTTGTGGTGCGGCAGCACATCGTCCGCACGTTCAAAGATCGCCGCCAGTTTGCCGCAGAGCAACCGGTGGTCCACATCATCATGCACCCACGTTTGCAGCAGGCAGGTTTCCAGCTCGCGCCGCATGCCCCCGCAGTCGATGAAATTCTTCGCGACATGCCCCACTTCCGTGACGTGGTAGTGTGCCGGGATCATGCCGCCATCCGGCAGTACAAACAGCAGCGGCTTGTCCGCATGCGCATTCAGGTGGGAGAGAAATTCGGTGATGTTCATGGTAGGCAAAAGCAGTTAGCAGCAGGGTTTGGTAGTGGCCTTCTTCGGTGCCAGCAGGTCCAGGCAGCGCAGGAAATCCCCCAGGCAGTCACAGGCCAGGCGATAATAAATGTTCAGGCCGCGCTTGTCAGACACCAGCACCCCGGCCTGACGCATCAGGCTCAGGTGCTTGGACACCGTGGACATGTCCGCGCCCACCAGGTCCTTCAGGTCACACACGCACATCTCCCCATCCATCAGCGCCTCGGCGATGAGCAGTCGCGACGGATGCGCCAGCGCCTTGATCACAGCGGCGCGTTTGCTGGAAACTGTCTTGTTTGCGGGCATGGTAGAAAATTGGTTACTTGGCTAAGTAGCCAAATAGTTGCGTCCCCGCAAGCTCTTTTTGCCAAAGCGTCTCCGCAGGTTCGGGGCTTGCTGGGATGCAAGCCGCATCCCACCCTGGTTCTCCGCCCGCAGATTTTGAACCCTCGATCCAGGCGCGGCTGTGGCGTCGGATGGATCAGAGGTTGCGGGAGCTGCCGCTACTACGGAAAGGCTCCCATGCTGCAAGAGCTGCAAAGACAGTGTGAGGCGTCTAGTATGAAGAATTTCAAAAAACTACTTAACCAGTACGTAATATTGATGTAAGTTGAGAAATTGCTGCAACGAAGTTACTTATGAGCAACATCGCTTTTGAAAAAGACGGAAGTCAGGAAGCCAAGGCCCCCAAGACGTCAGGTCTGCCAGTCGGGAGACTCGTGGAGCTTAATGCCGCCGCCGCTGATGCCCAGGCAACTTGCGAACGCTGGCACTCTGAACTGCAATCCGTGCAGGAGCAGCACAGG
>CALRWM010000088.1:0-23102 GCA_943371875.1 Prosthecobacter debontii
TTTACCTTTGTTCGCGCCCCTGACCCCACGTAAATCATTTGAACCCACCTGCCTCCTGCGGCAGGTGCGCCACCGCTTTCACCTCGATTCCGTCTCCGTCCTGATCCATCCATGAATTATCCAGCCTCCCGCAGTCAGCCTCATTCTCGTTTAAAGTCCGCCCTGCTCGCGCTCGCCCTCGCGTGCCTGGCTCAGGCTGAGTTTGCTTATGCTGCCAAGGACCCCACGGACGTGACCGCCGTCGTCGCGGGCGCGGTGAAGGATGACAAGCTCTCGATCACCGCGGGCAACGATCTCTTTGGCGACACCGCCTCAGGTGTGCCGAAGAAACTGCACATCGAGTACACCCTCGGCGACGAGAAGCTCTCGCGTGATGTGGGCGAGAACCGCAAGTTGGAAATCGCCGCGCCTGCGGGCAAAAAACTCGTCATCACCAAGGCCGTCTATGGACCTGCGGATGGCTCGAAGCCGAAGACGGTGGCCGTTGTCACAGAAAACCCCGGCGAGCTGCTGGCCACGCTGCCGGGTTTCAAGGTCGAGCTCGTGCGCAAGGCGGACGCAGCCACGGAAGGCTCGTGGATCTCGATCACGAAAGATCCCAAGGGCCGCCTGCTCCTCGGTGCGGAACCGAAAGAACCCATCTCGCGCCTCACGCTCAAGGACGGCAAAGTCACCAAGGCCGAGATCCTCAAAATCCCGCTCAGCGAGGTCATGGGCATGCTCTTCGCCTTTGACAGCCTCTACATCAATGGCCGTGGCAATGGCCCCGATGGCAAGAGTGTCTACGGCCTCTGGCGCTGCACCTCCACCACCGCCGAGGAGGCCTTCGACAAGGTCGAGTTCCTCCGCGAATGGCGCGGCGGCGGCGGCGACCACGGCGCGCATACCATCCTGCTCAATCCCGACAAAAAGCACCTCAACGTGCTCTGCGGAAATTTCGTGGACGTGCCTGCCGATGTGCTGCCCACCTCCCCGCACAAAAACTACGCGGACGATCTCGTGCTGCCGCGCGCGGAAGATGGCAACGGCTTCGGCGCAGGCCGCAAGCCACCGGGCGGCTTCGTCGTCCGCATGGACCCCGATGGCAAGAACTGCGAACTCATCGCCAGCGGCGAGCGCAACACCTACGGCGTCGCCTTCAATCACGATGGCGAGCTCTTCGGCTTTGACAGCGACATGGAGTGGGACTGGGGCACACCTTGGTACCGCCCGGTGCGCGTCTATCACGTGACCAGCGGCGCAGACCATGGCTTCCGTGAAGGCGCCAGCAAGTGGCCCGAGTATTACCACGACAGCCTGCCTGCCACCGTGACCATCGGCATCGGCTGCCCCACCGGCGTGGGCTTCGGCACGGGTGCCAAATTCCCCGCCAAGTACCAGCGCGCCTTCTTCATCCAGGACTGGACCTATGGCCGACTCATCGCCGTGCATCTCACGCCGCAGGGCGCCAGCTACGGCGGCACCTGGGAAAACTTCGTCGCACCGAAATCACTCAATGAAAAATCCGGCAAGACCCCGCTCAATTTGACCGGCCTCACCATCGGCGATGATGGCGCGATGTACTTCACCATCGGTGGTCGCCACACCCAGGGCGCGTTGTTTCGCGTGACCTACGAAGGCACTGAATCCACCGCACCCGCAGACCTCCACGAAGTCGCAGGCGATGAATCCCGCACGCTGCGCCACAAGCTCGAAGCCTTCCACGGTCACGAAGACGCCGCCGCCGTGGACAACGCATGGCCTCACCTCGCCAGCGAAGACCGCTTCATCCGCTACGCCGCACGCATCGCCATTGAAAGCCAGCCCATCAACTCATGGAAAGCACGCGCCCTGGCAGAAACAAACCCCACCGCAGCGCTGACCATCCTCCTCTCCGTCGCACGCCTCGGCGGCACCGAAGCCCAGGGCGATCTCTTCAAAGCTATCGCCAAGCTTCCCCTCACGCAGCTCAAGAGCGAAGCCCAGCAGCTTGAGCTCATCCGCGTCATCGAAGTCGCCATCAGCCGCATGGGCAAACCCGCCGCTGAAATCGCCGCCCCCATCATCGCGCTGCTCAGCCCGCTCTACCCCGCGCAGAGCGTCGCGCTCAATCGCGAGCTTTGCCAGACGCTCCTCGCGCTCGATGCACCCGACACCATCGCCCGCACGCTCAAGCTCCTCGCCGCCGCACCCACGCAGGAAGAGCAGCTTAATTACGTCGTCGCCCTGCGCACCATCACCAATGGCTGGACTCCGGAGATGCGCCGCCAGTATTTCGCCTGGTGGGCGCAGAAGCGCACCACCGCGCAGCATCCTGAGAAGACGCTCCAGTGGTTCACCGACGCCGGACGCGACTTCAGCGATGGCGCGAGCTTCGGCAACTTCCTCGTCAAAATCCGCCGCACCGCCATGGCCAACGTGCCGCCCGAAGAACTCGCCGCGCTGCAGCCCGTGCTCGATTCCTGGATCGAGCCCGCCCCCAAGCTCAAGAAGCCCAAGAAGGACCGCACCTTCGTGAAGAACTGGCAGATGTCCGACCTCATCGGCGATCTCGACAAACTCAGCAAAGGCCGCAACTTCGCACAAGGCCAGGACGCCATGTACGGCACCCTCTGCCTCATGTGCCACCGCATCGGCGATGAAGGCGGCTCCGTCGGCCCGGATCTCACCGCCGTCGCCAGCCGCTACTCACCGCAGGTCATTCTCGAAGCCCTCATCGAGCCCTCGAAAGTCATCTCCGAGCAATACGCCAACACCGACATCACCCTCAAAAACGGCAACTTCTTCACCGGCCGCATCGTGGGTGACACCGATGACAAGATCATCCTCCGCCCCAGCATGCTCGCCCCCGACACCAAGGAGATCAGCAAAGCCGACATCAAGACGAAGGAGCCGTCCAAGCTCTCCCCCATGATGCCCAGCCTCCTCAATACCCTCACCAAAGAAGAAATCCTCGACCTCCTCGCCTACTTCCAAGCCGCAGGCAAACCTGAGGGTGCCGCGTTCAAGAAGTAGCAGCGCATGGCGCGGCAAGCCGCAGCGGGGCTTGCATTGCGCGGCAGCGTTTTGGAGTGCGGTCGCGCAGATGCAAGGCGCAAGCCTGCATCATAGCTACCGCTTTCGCGGGGTGAGTCACGCTCTCCGGCATCAACGCACCGTCCAGCCTACAAAAGCGGCGTCGCCCTCAGCCCTGCCCACCGTACTGGGAGCGCCGACATTTTGTCGGCTCTGGGCGGGCGTCCTTGGTGCATCCATTGGGAAGAAGGCCCCACTGAAAATGCGCCATTCTCTCATCTCGCCACCCCACAGCCCCCCCCCACCTCCCCTCTCACAGTATATGGGTGTTTATGGGTGTCATTACGGTTGGACTTTTGGGTGTTTATGGGTGTACTTGTGGTTTGGGAGACCCTGATGCTGAAAACAGATTCCATCCACATCACGCCTGAGTTGCTGGCGTTGATTGCTGAAATTGACGAGTTCAAAGGTGCCTGGCGTGCTCTGGGCACCCTGGCCCCTGAACGCTTGAAGGCTTTGCGCCATGTCGCCACCATTGAGAGCATCGGCTCCTCCACTCGCATCGAGGGCAGCAAGCTCACGGACCGCGAGATTGAGCGGCTGCTGGCCAGTCTGGAAATCAAAAAGTTCGACACTCGGGACGAGCAGGAAGTCGCTGGCTATGCCGAGGTCATGGAAACCCTCTTCCATGCATGGCAGGACATCCCCATCACCGAAAACCACCTCAAGCAGCTTCACCGCGACCTGCTGCGCCACAGCGAAAAGGACGAGCGGCACCGCGGAGAATACAAGACGCTGCCCAACAGCGTGGCCGCCTTCGATGAGAGCGGCAGGCAGGTTGCCATCGTGTTTGAGACAGCATCGCCCTTCGATACACCGCGCCTCATGGCAGAACTCGTCGCGTGGCTGAACGAGGCGCGCGAACTGAAGCGCACGCATCCGCTTTTTGTGGTCGCCGTGTTTGTCGTGGTGTTTCTTGAAATCCACCCCTTTCAAGACGGCAATGGCCGCTTGAGCCGCGTGCTCACCACCCTGCTCCTGCTGCAGGCGGGCTACGCCTATGTCCCTTACAGTTCACTGGAGAGCGTCATTGAGCTCAGCAAGGAGGGCTACTATCTGGCCCTGCGGCAAACGCAGGGCACCATCCGCACCCGGTCGCCCAACTGGCAGCCGTGGCTGCTCTTCTTTCTGCGCGCCTTGCAGCAGCAGAAACGCCGCCTCGCCGCCAAGGTGGAGCGCGAAAAAATCGTGCTCGCAGCTCTGCCGGAACTCGCCGTACAAATCATCGACCACGCCAGGCAGCATGGCCGCGTGACCATGGGCGGCATCATCAAGACCACAGGAGCCAGCCGGAACACGCTCAAGGAGCACTTCCGCCACCTGCTGGAGCAGGGCCACGTAATCAAACACGGCACGGGCAAAGGCACATGGTATTCTCTACCATGACATACCCTTCTCGCTTTCTTCCAATCCGCCGGAAAGCCTGAGGGCACCGAGTTCAAGAAGTAGCGGCGCATGGCGCGGCACCGTTTTGGAACCGTAGCGAAGCGGTTCCAAGTCGCTGTCGCGTTCTCGCAAGTGCAAGACCAGAAGCAAGCGAAGCAAACGACATCTCGCCTTAACGGAGTGCCATTCATGCCAGGCCTGACTTGCATCTTGACCGGACCACCGTGCGTTTCATCTGGACACCCCATGGCGGTCTGTTAAAAATACCCGGCCTTCCACCTGGGAGAGCTGCATGCGCTGAGCATCGCTGCCACACCGCACCATGAAATGGCACCTGTCGCAAGAGCGTTCATCCAGATGCCCCTCCACCCTATGAAACACCTGCTTCCATTAGCGCTCGCGCTCATCACCCTCTCCGCACACGCTCAGCAGGCCACTGAGTGGAAAACGATCCTGGCCACTGAGGAGGATCTCAATGGCTTTCCACCCGGGCAGGTCCATCTGGTGGACGGACTGCTCCATGTGCGCGCAGGCAATGGCATCCTGGTCCCGCAGCCACATCCGGACGGTGCCATCCGCGCACTTTTTCATTTCCGCGAGAAGACCAGCTGGCCCCAGCTTCGCATCCGGCGTACTGCCGATGTCAGGCCCCAGGACAGCGAGTACTACGAGATCATACTCAACATCAAGATGGGAGAGACCTCCATCAACAATCTCTTCCTCAACTTCACCTCGAAGGGCAAGATCAAACGGCTGGCTGTCGTGCCCCTGCCAAAGCCCTTTGTTTTGGGAGACTTCATCGATCTTGAGCTCTCCGCCGTCGGCGAGCATCTGAAAGTCCTGATCAATGGCAAAGTGGCCTTTGAAATCGATGACAAGTCCATTTCTACCGGCGGGCTCTGGGGCGTCGCCGCAGATCAGGCCTGGTTCTCCAAAATCCAGGTGCGCAGCTTCGTTCCCAGGTCAAGCGACCCACGGATCGTCCAGTTGGAAGACGCCTATGCCGCCGCCATCGAGCGCGACGCCCCTCTCGCCCCCCATATCGAAGCCGTCAAAGCCCTCAATGACAAGTATGTCGCAGCGCTGGATCGTGCGCTGGATGCCACCACCCAGGCAGGCAACCTCGATGCCGCGCTGGCCCTGCGCACCGAGAAAAAGCGACTGCAGGACGAAGCCCCGCTGCCCGACGATGACAAAGCCGTGAACGAGACCCTCAAGCCCCTCCTCGCCACCTACCGCAGCACCCTGAGCCAGCTCACCACCCAGCGCGAACAGCGCCTGCAAACCCTGCGCGAAAAATTCCTCCAGGCGCTGGATGCCTACCAGGCCGAGCTCACCCGCGCGAAAAACCTCGATGCCGCCCTCGAAGTGCGCAAACGCCGCGATCTCGAAGCCGCCAGCGCCAAAGCCCCGTAGCCGAACTTGCGTGCGGCGGAAGAAGAGCGGTCAAGCTTCAGATCTCTGCGCTCGTCCCTCCTCTGCGGTTTATCTGATGTCCTTCAGCAGCAGTAGCTTCGGAAGTATCTATGGTGGGAGTGCCATTCATGCCAAACCTCAGGTATCCCAGCGAGCGCCGAGCCCAAGCCCATCAGGAAAAGAATCTATCGTGGAGGATGCCACGCGTCGCCACAAATCCGGTCAGCAGCGCGGCTGGTAGGATGTAGTAGTAGCCGGCCGCCTCAGCAGGAAGATGCTTCGAGAGGACACCAATGGCAAGAAATCCGAGCACAAGAAAGATGACACCGACACAGCCTCCCTCGATGAGGTTCTGGGTCACTAAGAGGACGCTCGCGATCACGCTGCCGATGAAGCACGGCCACCAGGCGCTGGCGAAAGCACGGGGCGCGAGATGGGCAGAGATCAGCCACGCGAAGAAGCCGGCCAGGGTTAGCAGGATGGCCAGCCAGCGCACCAAGCGAAAGAGTCTGCCGAGATGCTTCATAAGATCGAAGAACAGTTCACAGGGGTCAGGCTAAAATCAACCGACTACCCTCTACTCCGTCTCAAACGCCGCCCAGCGCAGCGCCTCCAGCATGTGGCGCCGGCCAAACTCGCTGTTTAGCACGCGGCAGTCGTGGCCGATGATCGTGTAGAAGAAGCGCCCGCCCTGCGTCTCGCGCGTCCACGCGGCCGGATGGTCCGCGCCCATCGGCCGCGCGTTCATCTCCAGAAACTTGTCGCGCACCGGCTGATAGGTGGACTCATCCAGCCGCATCAGCACCTGCACGCCCGGCTGGCCGGTCACCGCGCGGTCAAAGCACAGCCACTCCTCATTGATCCAGATCTCCGGTGCGAAACGCTTCACCGCAGGGTGCTCCGCCGCCGCAGGATCTATCACCACACGCGCCGGCATGCGGTCAGAGTCCGCCTCAAAGTCACAGCCCACCAGATCCGCATACCAGTCCCACACACCGTGATTCACCGCCGCCGCGTGTACCGAGACAATGCCGCGCCCCTGCCGAAACCACGTGATCAGCGCCTCGCGCTGCTCCGCGTTGAGGTCCTTGCCAAAGTCCGTCGTGCTGTTGAGAACCAGCACCTGGTAGCGGCTCAGGTCATCCAGATTGAACTTCATCGGATCATCCGTCTGGTCAATATTGACACCATTGTCCCAGCCAAAGTGCAGAAACCAATGATTCGTGGCCGAGGTCGTCGCATGCTCATACCAGGCCGACTTGCTGTACACCAGCACGCTTTCCAGCGCACACTTAGCCGGCTTCAGCGCCGCCTTGGTGGATTCAGCCGTGCCAACACCCTTGTTGTCCAGATTCGCCTGGTAGCGTGCAGCAGCGGATGAGTCAGGCGTGGCGGGTGTGTTCATGAAGTGGGGTGGTGAAGAAACAAAGTAAGCGCAGGCATCTTTCAATGGGATGTGCGGGCTTGAACCACCCATGACGGGAGCAAATAACGAAGCCCATTGCGCACAAACCGGCATTTTTGTTAGCTTTAGCCTTATTGAGGCCCGCATAATTGTGGTGACAGCCTTCTCCGTGATCGTTCAGTCGTTCTCCCAGGCACGCATGCCGCCGCTCCCGGAGGGAGCATGGAAGGTAGCCGGTGGTGAAGCGAGGCTTGGCGAGCGAGAACCACCGGACCACGCGAACCTTAAATCCAAGCTCAAGGCCGCATGCCGGAGGTATGCGAGAGCCGTGCGCAGGCTCCTCGTAAACGCTGGGCGGCTGAATGCTTCTCGCATACCTCTGGCATGCGCCCCTGAACGGAGATGTCTTCATTGCAGGGCCCGGCGGTTCACGCTGCACCGCTTCGCGGTTTCGCTCCACCACCGGCTAGTTTCTCTGCTCCCTCCTGGTGCCCAAGAGATGAAAAGGCCGCGCAAATAATAAACCTCTTGCGCACCAACCGGCAATTTTGTTAGGTCGGCATAAATTGGAACACCTTCCATCACAGCATGAGCCAAATCGATCAGCTGCCAGATAGTTTTCTCCGGCTTGGGAAGTCCTGGATATTGCCCCCTTTCATTGCCTACCTGTTTGCGATCCAGGGACTTGGGCCAGGCGCCCTTTTCGTTCCCGTTGTGATTGCCAAAGCGCCACTAGGAGTCATCAGCTATTTTGACAAGGTTACATTGGACGATCACCAGCATGGCACGGAGATACTCCTGATTCATCTGGTGTTTTGGAGCCTTCTAATCACCGGGTTTGCTGGCAGGCTGGTCCTTCCCCTGTGGGCATTGCGACTGATCTGGTGGAGTCTTGTGGTGCTGTTATTCATGTCGGTGTCGGGATGCAGTCATCAATTTGGTGCAGGTCTGCGCAGCCCGGGGAACTGGCATTGATTCAAAAACCAAGGATCGACCTTTCTTCCTTTCCACAGCCCTGCACCAAGCGAGTGAGCTGTCGAGTAGGCAGCGCTGCATCCGCAGTTTGATCCAGCACCTCCTCCTCAGCCCCACATCAATCACACCATCTTTCAACTTGAACTCCCCGCATTCACTTCCCATGACTTCCGCATGAAGTCTCTCCTTCTCCTGCTCCTCGCCCTCACGGTCACCACATCCGCCGCAGACATCTGCGTCCTCGTCTGGGACGAGCAGCAGCCGGAGCAAAAGAAGGCCTACGGCGAAAAATTCCTCGGCGAAACCATCGCGGCGCATCTGGAAAAACAGCCCGGCCTCGTGGTGAAGACCGCGCGGCTCGATGACGCGGATCAGGGCCTCAGCGATGCCGCGCTCGATGCCACCGACGTCCTCGTCTTCTGGAGCCACCGCCGCGCCAAGGAGCAGAACGATGCACGCATGGAGGCCGTGGTGCAGCGTGTGCTCGCGGGCAGGCTCTCGCTCATCGCGCTGCATTCCGCGCATTGGGCCAGGCCCTTTGTCCGCCTGATGCAGGAGCGTGCCAAGGCCGATGCACCGGCACAGCTGCCCGAGGCACAGCGTGCCACCGCCAGGTGGGAGTATGTGAATAACCAGCCGTATTACAAAGTCCTCGGTCGCGCCGCGCGCATCACACCGTTTGTCGAGCCGTTGAATGGCGGCACCTGGAGGCTCACGCTGCCGCAGTGCGTGTTCCCCTTGTATCGTGCCGATGGCGCGACGGGTCATCTCACCACGCTGCTGCCGCAGCACCCCATCGCGGCCGGACTGCCCGCGCAGTGGGACATCCCGCAGACCGAGATGTACGGCGAGCCCTTCCACGTGCCCGCGCCTGACGAAGTCGTGTTTGAGGAAAAGTGGGACAAAGGCGAGCACTTCCGCAGCGGCTGCGTGTGGCAGGTGGGCAAAGGCCGCGTCTTCTACTTTCGCCCCGGCCACGAGACCTACCCCGTCTTCAAGCAGGCCGAGCCGCTCCGCGTCGTGGAAAACGCCGCGCGCTTCCTCGGTGCGGCCACAGCCTCCCGCTGATCCACACTCGCTTCCACGCCCTCATCTTCAAATTTCCCAGCATGCTTTCAAAACTCATTTCACCCACACACTCTCTCCGCCTCGCACTCACTGCCCTGGTGCTGACACACGCAGCCCTGCCTGCTGCAGATGCTCCCCTGCCCTCCATTGCACAGGCCATTGACCAGGCCCACACCGAACTCTGGCGCCGCTTTGTCGATCCCCACGGCATCATCCGCGACTTCGTCGGCGAGCTGCCCACTCCCGAAGACTGCAAGCTCGGCAAGCCCAACGCCATCGGCTGGTGGAGCCCCATTGAGAACGGCCCCATGTTCAACGGCCTCTACCTCCCCGCCATGTGCGAGCGCGCCCGCCGCAGCGGTGCCGCAGCCGATGCAGAGCAATGCCGCCGGCTCGCACAGGGCCTCATCAAATGCGCCTCCGTCTCCGATGTCCCCGGCTTCATCGCACGCGGCATCGGCACCGATGGCGTGTGCCATTACCCGCTCAGCTCAGACGATCAGACGCATCCCTGGTTCCTCGGCCTGCACGCCTATCTGAAAAGCACCATCCCCACCGCCGAAGAGCGCCAGCAGATCATCGCCAAAGTCAAAGAAGTCGCCGAGGCACTGGAGGCCACGCAGTGGCGCATCCCCTGCGAAGGCGCCTTCAAAGGCAGCTTCCGCGGCGGCTTCCAGGGCCACCTCTTCCGCGATGCCGTCCGCTACCTCTACCTCCTCCGCGCCACCCACGAAATTACCGGCGATCCCATCTGGATGGAGCGCTACGACAAAGCCCGCGCCGAACGCCCCGACCCCGCCGGCAAAACGCGTGAAGAAATCTGCGCCATGGGCTATCCCTTTGATCGCCCCGTCATCGCCCACATCGACGAATCCCAGCTCTGGATCTACGTCGGCAGCCAGGCATCGCTGTCCCAGCTCATCGCCATGGAAACGAATCAATTCCGCCGTGAAAGCTACCGCACCGGCCTCACCGTCAACGCCACCAACGCCCTCCCCGCCCTCAAGGGCCACACCAGCTTCGACAACAACGACACCAAAGTCTTTGGCAACGCCAACTGGCGCGCCGTTTACTCCACCTGGTTCCCCCAGCCCACCCAGGAAGACGCCGCCAAGCTCGCCAAAATCTCCGACAAAACCAAACGCGGCCAGCGCAAAGACTACGAGGCCCGCTACATGAAAAACCCTCTCGCCGCCGCCGCCATCATCTCCCTCCTCGGCGATGGCTCAAACCGCGAGCTCATCGAGCAAGTCATCCGCCACTACGACTACTCCAAACTCAACATGGCCGAACTCTTCTTCGCCGAGTGCGCGTACTATGCGCTGCCAGCAAAGTAGTCCAGTTGCGCCGCAACTGGTCTGCGGTGGTTCATCCCACGGCGCCTCCTTGACCCACCACTTGTATTTGAAGCGGCACCTCAGCCGTCCCGATGAAATCTGAGACCATCGAGGCTGTCATAGGGAAGGCGTGTGTCGGCTGGGTAGTTGGCTTCACTGGCCGCATAGCCCGTCCCCTCCGGAACAAGCGTCAGCGTCCGTTGCCCGTAATATGACCCAAGACGCAGACGGCCATCTGAAATCTCCTCCCAACGGCCAGCTACGTTAAAGCTACTGATGAATCCTTTCTGCACACCGCATGGCACCCTTGCATCGAAAGTGCCTCGCAGTAAAAAATAGCCGCCACGATGAAGCGAAAGCATGAAGTGCCGGGGGCCGTCAACGGCAGCGAGTAGTGCCTGCCGCGTGAACGAACTCGTATGCCATACCTCGGCAATCAGGCGCGGAGCAGCGGCCATTATCGCAAAGAGCGTGTAGTCAGTGAACAACCCGAGCCAACAATACGACCGCGTTGATTCCATGAGTGCCAGCCCCAGCGTGGTGAGAAGTGACGGCGCAGGAAACGCAGGCGAAATAAAGCGCCGTTTACAGAGCGAGCCCAAGAGGCAGAGCCAATTGAGCGCCGAGAAGAATATCCCTACGTAGATGAGCCCCTTTGCAATGAGGTTCACAATAGTCATGAGGCGGTCACCTCTTCCAATATCTCCCGCTTCGCGATTTCCCAGTCTATGTACTTGGCGGTGACTTCGGCGACTAATGCCTCACGTTCATCCAGCATTTCCTGATGCCACTGCGGCACAGTCAACTGGTCAAGGGCATCGAGAGCAATCATGCCGAAGCGTAAACACCCGAGATGAATGCGCAATGTGTTTGATGCCCTGCACGCAAGAACCAAGTACACTCCTCAATACCTCCCCGCCGACCACGCAGGCCAGATCCCCACGGGCTTCCGCCCCTGCGGCCTCATCCGCTCCAGCAGCACCAACGCCGTCTGCGCCTGCTGGTGTATCAGCGATGGCGCGTCCTGGTTGCGCAGGCTGGGGATGTCGTAGTTCGTGATCGTCGGCTTCGCAAAGAAGGCATCCAGCGCCAGTGGGAGGAAGATGGACTCCACAAAGTTCGCCGGGACGGGCAGCGCAACGCCGGGGTCGGTGTGGCCTTCGTCATTGTTATACACGTCCGCACGCGTGAGCTCTCCCAGCGCGGTGCGCGCCTGAAACTCCAGCACGGTGTCGGTGCTCACATAGCCGGAGATCATCATGCGCAGCTTCACCGCATTGTTCGAAATGGCGGACTCAATGAAATAGCGTACATCACCGCCGCAGCTTTGCGACAGCTCTTCACGGCTGCCCGCAGCGATGAGCGTGCGCTTGCTGCCGCGAAAGCGCACCGGCTCCAGCACGGTGATGATGTCTCCATCCAGCTCCACCGTGTCCACGTTGATCGTCGCGGTGCCGCTGGTCGTGCTGGACAAATGTGGAAACTGCAGCGTCGCGGTGCTGCCCGTGATGGAAAGGATGCGGTTCATGGCGGGGTCACCCGGCATGTCCACCCAGCAGCCCGCCGCCCACGATGGAAAACTCCCCGTGGCCGTCATGCCGCCATGCGTCAGCCCGCTGACCGCCACCGTGGTGGGCGCGCGGAAGTACGCACTGCGCTGCTGCTTCGCCGCAAAGAGCGGGCCCAGCGCCGCCATCTGCTGCAGCGCCGCATTGCACGCGGCCAGCGCATCTGGCAGTGGATCTTCATAGTCGGTGCCTCCCGCATAGGGGATGGTGCGCTGCTCCACCCGCAGGTAGCCCAGCATCGTGGCGATGGTTTCACGTACAGTCATGATCAGAGGGTGGTGAGGGGTGTCGTGCGGGTTTCAGGAAGGCTGATGCTCACGTTGTCCAGCGTGGCGATGATCTCCGTCTCAAGCGCCAGCCGGTAGTTGCGGCCCTCGCGCATGAGCTCGCCGCTCGCGTAGCGTCCCACGTAAACCTGCGTGCCGCAGTCCAGCGCCGCGCACTTGCAGTCCGGCCCTCGTGCGACCACGACGCCCTCCATGCGCGTGCTCGCACCCTGCACGGCGGTTGGCAGCACGATGCCGGCTGCGGTGGTCTGCTCCTGCGGCGTCACGTCCAGCAGCAGGTGATTCGTCAATGGGTGTATTCCAGGTGGTTTCATAATCGTGTGGTTGTTTGTGCTATCTCTTGGTATTTGTGGTCAAAGTTAAATAAATAGTGTCCGCAGCAGGTCATCATTTTCATGGCTGGGCATCACTCACGCTTTCCGCCGCACCCAGCCCGCATTCGCCAGCTCGATCCGCGAATCCGCATGCCCGATGCCCGCCCGCAGCGCATCCTCCGGCACACCCAGCAGCGCAGCCAGGGCCTTCAGCCGCTTCGGCGGCTCCACCAGCGCATACGCAGCCTCATGCAGCGGCCTGCCGGCAATGAGTGGCGGCACCACTGCCTGCACACTCGTGGCCACCACAGAAACGGTGGCCGCATCTGCCTCAGCGGCCTGCGCTGTCGGCTCCGTCTTCTCCTGCGCCGAGGCGGGCGCAACGGTCGGCTCAGCACCCGGCCCAACCACGTTTCGGGTGTCAGTTCTCGTGTCCGTTGCGCCCATTTCGGTGAGATTCGTCGGCGGCGTGGGCTTCGCCGGAGTCGGAGCATCCAGCGTCACCACCATCGCGTGCGGCAGCCGGCGCTGTTCCATGAGATCATGCGCCAGGCGTCCCTTCCCGGCCTGCCACAGGTGCAGCGGCACACGCAGGATGTGCCCCTCCAGCGCCGACTCAAAACGGAAGACGTAAGAGCGCGTCCCCTTGTCGTGAAAATCATACGGCGCATTGTTCCCCACGCCCACCAGCTTCACGACGACAAGCGGATCATCCGCGCTGCGATGCTTCGCCAGCAGCGCCGAATCAACGCGCCCCGGCAGGGTCAGAACAGTGGTGAGAGAAGGACAGGCAGTGGTATTGGGCTTCATGGGATGAAAAAAGTTAAAGGGCTAAGTAATAAGTTAAAAGTTCGTCGGAGCAGTTCTGTCTCGTCCTCGTCCTCCTACTCGAACTCGTCCTCGATCAATCAGCCCCGCATTCACAAGGAAGTGCCGAGCTCAACCATCAACGAGTTACAGGTCGAATAAGTCAAAGGACATCGGATGTTGTCAGCCTCCTGTTTCCTCCCTGGGGCTCTGGCCATTGGCCGCACCCGCAAGGGAGGCAGGAGGTGAAAATCTAAAAAAGTTAAGTCGGATATCTGTGTGGTAGTTTCTGGCATCCTCTCCCACTCTTCCTCCCTCGGCTTGGTCATTTCCACCAAGGGAGGAAGGGCAGGAGAAAGATCAGGATTGCTAGCCCGCACGGCGCTCATTCAAGACACCGTGCGGGCCGCTGTGTCGCATTACGCGCTCAGAGTCGGCACCTCGAGGCCCGGGTGCTGGCCCGCATGGCGCAGCACCGAGTACCCGCTGGTCTTGCCATCCGTGCGGATGCAAGGCGCCTGGCCAAAGATGGTCTCATAGCCGCCGCCATCCACGAACGAGTAGTCGTCCTTGTCGCCCACGAGGAGGTCATCCCCCACATAGGCGCGCACGGCCGTGTCCTGGCCGAGGATGAGGCTGCACATGTCCACCGCACCATTCGCATTGCATGGAATGATGTAGGCGCCCGCATCAAACTGCGATGTCCAGACAAAGTCCGGAGAGCAGTTGGAGCTGGCACCAGCGCCGCCTGCACGCCGGTAGTAGGTGGCGCCATCTGCGTCCAGACCCCAGTTGTCACCCGTGGCCACAAAGTTGCCCAGAGTGGCCGTTCCGAGGGCGGACAGGTCAGCGCCGACACTAGGATCCAGAATCGCATTGATCGCGATCTGGTTGCCGTTGTTGCCCGTGCCCAGCCAGCTCACAAATCCGACCGAACCATCCGGATTGATGATCCAGCCATAGTAAGTGGCGGAGGTGATGTTGCCATAGAAGGTCGTCCATGCCACGCCGCCGGGAGCGGTGGTCGCGGTGCTCGTGGACTGGCCCTCATACCACTCATAGGCGTAGCCGCCCATCCACGCCATGTAGGGCGTTTTGGTGTCCGTCGCATGGCTCTTGAGGATGCAGGCCGCGCTGCTGGAGTCCACACCGAATCCGGTGGAGAGCATCGCACGCGGTGCCAGCGGATCAGCGCACTGATCGTTCTCAGGATCCACCGACGCATGCTCAAAGAGGCCCACGCCGTTCCAGTCCAGCAGCTTGCCGGAGAAGAGCGGGTTTTCCTCATTGCTGCGTGCGCCGCCGTGCAGGGCCGCCTGCTCATAGCTGCTGGAGTTCTTGATGCTGGCGATCGCCGCATCAGGAATGTACACCATCGGCTTGTAAACCGGGCTGCCATGCTTGCTCGTCACCACGATGCTGCGGCCGCCGAGACGGCGCCACTGCGGGATCGCGTTCGTGATGCCCGAAGGCGTCAGCGTGTCCAGCGCATTCAGGCTGGCCAGCGTCTTGCGTGCATTCGGGTAGATGGTGTTGCCCACGCCCTGCAGCTTGAGCGCCATCTTCATGTCGTTCATGCGGCGGCGACCCAGCTTCTCGCGCAGGGCCAGCAGCACGGCGGATTTCACCCCGCCGCCTCCCGCCATGAACTTCAGCTGCTTCTTCGTGAACTTGAAGGCATCGCGCCAGAAGTCCACCACGCAGCCGAAGGTCTTGAAGTCCACGCTGGACTCATTCCCGCGCAGCGGCTGCTCACCACGCGCACCCGGGCCGCGCGGCTGGCTCATGACAGTGAATTTGACCTCGTCTCCCGCATGGGCGGAGGCGATGTCCTTGCGAACGATGAAGGGCTTTCCGGAGCCCTCCCCGCCCTCAAACATCGAAAAGTCATCCACCGAGCGCGCACCCTTGCGGAGCTGCTGGGAATAGACCTTGGCGACGACGGACGGATCAGCCGCGACGGCGGCTGCGAGTGTGGATACGACGGATTCAGCGTGATAGGCGCTCATATATGTGTGTCTCTAAACGAGATGTGTTGTCTGTAGTGTTTTGATTGAAGATTAACGTGTGGTATCTTGCCGCAGTTCATACCATCCTAAGTCCAAAAAAAGGCCGGCTAGTGCCGCACTTTGGCGGAGGTCAGCCTGTCCAGACTATGGATGAACGCGTCCTGCTGCTCAGGTGTCAGCTTGTCGATTTCCGCCATCGCCGTCTGGGGAGACAGCGCGCCGGCGGAGAAACCGGGGCCGACTGGTGAACCGGGCAGCCGCATCGAGTGTCTCGGCGCTGGCGGTATCAGTGACGTGCCTTTCGCGTGACCCGGGCTCTGCGCCGCGTGTCCTTTGAAAAACTTGTCGATCACCCGCCGTCCGATCTTCTCAGGCCAGTCAGGATTATTAAGGATTGGGTCATTTTTTGCCTCTGCAAGCAAAATCTCATCATCACAGCAAGAAACAAATCCCGTGTCCTCATCCGTGATCAAATCCGAGAACTGATCCATCATGCGATTGTGGCTTTCCGCCTGCTGGCCCTGCCAGTGGCTGCTCACCACCGCCGCCTCGCGCCGCGCCTCACGCAGGTCCAGTTTCAGATCCGTCATCTGCTCCAGCAGGTCCGTCGCCAGCGGATCATACGACTCCTTCGCCTGCTTGTACTGGTGCTGCAGCAGTGTCAGGTGCTGCTCCAGTTCCGCCACCTGCGGTGCCGCCATCTGCGGCTGCGAATGATCAAAGCCCTCATCATGGCCATTCGTGATTTCCTGCGCAAAGCCATCTCCGCCCTGCGCCTGCCCCGGGGCGCCAAACACCTCCGCAAACGCATCCGCCGGCGCTTTGCCAGCGCGGATCAGATCCAGCGCCTGCACCGTGCGTGCGCGGTCCTCCGGCTTCAGCGCCTTGATGGACACTCGCGCCGGAACCAGGGCAGACGCCTCTTCATCCGTGCCGTCGCGTGACTCCGCCTGCGGCTGTACCGCCGCCAGCGCCGCCTCCACCCGCTCCGGATCACCGCTCTCAAAATCCCTGATTTGCGCATCCGTCATCTGCGCCAGGTCCGCACCCTCCAGCACCTCGTCCAGCGAAGCCAGCCCCGGGATCACCTCTTCGGCAGATCCACCTCGCGCACCCGGCGCATCGCCCCCTGCAGAGGAAAGACTCTCGAGCACCGCGCTCGCATCAGCCTCCGAAAGGTTTTCAAAAACAGCCCCCGCCTCTGCGGCGCTGGGGGTGGATGGCGTGTAGTCGTCAGGCATGGTAGTGTGTGGTTGTTTGTGGTAGTATGATAAAACAAAAAAAGACTGGAGTCGTGGAGAGCTGCTGGCTGCGTCGTTCATTCACCCGCCCCGGCACCCGGCGGAGGTCCGCATGGCACATGCTGTGGTCGGGCTTGCATGAGAGAAGTCTTGGGTCCCATTTTCAAGAGTCAAGCAAGAATTTATATAAATATTACCCAAGGCACTAGAACTGGTCCTTTATGGTATGTCTTGCCCGGATGGCGCACCCAAAGCCTCTGGCCGGAGACGGATCATCCTGATCCCTCCGCGCTCCGCCTTCACCCGCCACTCCTTTCACGCACCTCACTCCCATCCCACCCACACAAACTCCGCCGCGCCACCGTTCCACAGCGCCGCATCCTTCGCGGCAGCACCCGGCACACGCGCGCAGATCCCCAGCTCATCCACCTGCGCCCAGTCCTTCAGCACCGCGCCTTTGTCAGACACAAAATCAGCCGCAGCCAGCACCACGCTCTGCGCCTCCGCACTTCCAGCAATCTCACGCGTGCACAGGTAGCTCGCGCGCGGGCCGCGATAGCTCCGCCAGTCATTCTCCCGCACCACAAAGGTCAGCCGATTCGTCTTCGGCATCTTCAGCGTCACCTTCAGCCGCGCCCCCACCGGCGCACGATACAGCGGGTCCGTCACCTTCCGCGTCCACATTTCCTGATGTGTCAGATTCCCCGCATTCAGCACATACCAGTCCCGCAGCCCGTGGGAAAAATCATCCATGACAGCACCCGGCCGCGCCGTCGCCACCGTCCCCGCCGCACGCAGCGCCTCCGGCTCCGCATGCCGCAGCAGACTGCTCACGCACACCTCCCGCACCTCAGCCCCATTCCCCGGCAGCGCCTTCATGGACACCGCCTGCGGCAGCTTGTGGTACACATTCGCAAATGCAAACAGCGGCAGCTCCACCGCATGCAGCGGCAGCGCCGCCGTGTAATCCGCCCCCGTCATCACCACCTCCGCACTGCGCCAGAAGCGCGCCCGCGGATCCGCATCCACGCTGTAATAAATCTCCACGCGTGAAACCGGCATCGCCTTCACATCCGGCGTCACGCGCAGCAGCGGCACCCCATCCGCCGTCTTCAGCACCAGCACACTCACAGGCGTCTCCGGCAGCGCCGGGCCGCCTTTGAGAAAATGGTCAAACCACAGCGGCATCGCCACCGCCACCTCGGGAATCAGCCGATGATTCAGATGCGGCGCCCAGCTGTAGCGCGTCGGTTGCCCCACGATCAGCGCATTGGTGCGATACACATCATCCATCCAACCATGGAAATCATTCGTCCCGCTCCGGTGCAGCACCGAGCACTGAATGCGCGGTGCATAAGCCTCAAAGCTCAGCGTCTTCCGAAACACCTCCACATCCCCCGCAATCTTCTCCTGCTGCGCCGTCCCGCCCGCAAACGCATGCGCCTCCCAGCGATACCCCTGCCCGCCCACCGCAGGCACCGCCGCCTTCACGCGGTCATCGCTGCCCGCCACATACATCGTCAGGTTTCCTCCCATCGAAAAGCCATGCACCCCCAGCCGCTGCGCATCCACCTCCGGCTGCTGCTCCAGAAACGTCAGCCCGCGCCTGCAGCCCAATGTCAGAAGATACCAGTTGTTGTTTTTCGGGTGCTCCCGGTCCTCATAGAACTGCTTCGGCCCCGGCAGCATGGATGAGTAACCCGGCACATTCAGCTGCGTCGGATCCACCGCGCCCCAGTCCGTGTTCGGGTCCCCCGGCTGCGCGCCCTCCATGCTGTTAAACGGCGGCTGCCCATTACCATCGCCGCCCCAGTTTACCGACAGCGCCGCATACCCGCGCCCCACCAGCAGCTTCACCTCGCTCAGAGACGCCCGCTGTCCCCCGCCATGGATGTGCATCACCCCCGGCACCTTCCCCTTCGCGCCCTCCGGAAATCCATAGATCGCCGCCATCCGCGCCGGCTTCCCTTTGAAACTGCCGATGAAGTAGCGCACCTGCCGATACACCCCGCCCTCCTCCTTCCACTCCCGGATCACCTCCGTCTCCAGCCCATCCCTGCGCGGATCAAAATCCGCCCACAGCCCCCCCACCGATCCCGGCACCTCCGCTGCCACCACCACCAGTGCAGCATTCATCATCAGCAGAGCGGAAAACAAAACAGAGAAGGCAGGTTTCATGTGGCGGGTTGAGGAGGAGCAGCAGAGCACGCAGGATGAACGCGCCATGTGCATCGTTTTGCGCATCTCTCGCGCTGGCACCTCCTCCTTTTCTCTCAATGTGCGAGCCTCAGAATAAACCCACGCGCCAACCCATAGCGCGGGACGTGCCAGCCTATTAGTAAAATAAAGTCAGAACACGTTCCTCCTTCGTCGGGCTTCGCAGCTCGATTCCGACCCCTCCTTGGTTGAAGCGGCGTTAAGAAGTCCCTTCAGCCAGCGCTCTCGCACTTGCGGCTGTAGGTCACTCACCAGCGACGCTGATAGCGGAGCCAGGCGAATCTACGTCTCACTGAACATCTTAGACGCCTCCGCCCCTCGCCGTTTGCATCCCGGGATCACCAGCACCTTGAATACCAATTCCTACCACCACATCACATTTTATAACTTTCCAGTTGCATTCCTAAATCACGACCCAATTCTTTTTCCGATCACTCAATTAAACCTGACGCAGTGAAGAACTCGGAAGGTGCCACCGCCGCCCTGCGGCCACGCATCCGCCATGTTCTACACTCCGCCATCTCTTTTCGATCCACCCACCTACCCACGGAAAAAGCTGCCCCTCGCAGGCAGCCCGCCAGAGCAGACTCAGCCCCAGCCTGAGCCAACAGCGAGGGTCCCCTATCGCCCCACCGAAGAGGCCAGTCCCCGCCCGCCGGGAAACACCATCCCGCTCATCTTCAGAGCCCTGGCCCATCCTTCTCAGCGCCGGCCAAAAGCAGCGGCAGCAGCTTACTCAGACGCCTTCCCTGCGCTGCAGAGCCAGACCCAGCCAGCATCCGCGCCTGCGCCATTTCAGTCACCGGCACAGCCGCCGCAGACACCACCCACTGCCAGCCCAGGCACGCTGAGCACCGAAGAAGCCCCCAAAGCCGCACCCGCTTTCCAAGAAGCCGCAGCCCACGTCGAAGCCGAGTCCACCTACCGCGACCAGTCACCCACGGCCACCGCAGCGCCAGGCCAGCAGCTTTCCAGCAAGCCCACGGACGCCACGCCGCAGAGCCCTTCCCAGCCACCCTCCACACCCGCGCCAGCTCAATCACCAGCACAGCCACCGCAGACACCACCCACCCCCAGCCCAGCACCGCAAAGCACCGAAGAAGCCCCCAAAGTCGCGGCAGCCTTCAAAGAAGCTGCAGCACCACAGTCTCCCAACACGCCTGCCCCTCCCGCGCCGCAGAGCCCTTCCCAGTCGACCACCCAGCCCGCGCCACCGCAGCCATCTGCCGCGCAGCCGCAGACACCACCCGCCGCCACCCCAGCGCCGCAGAGCACGGAAGAAAATGACCCCAAGGCCGTCGATGCCGTGAACAAGGCCACAGCCCAGGCGGAGGCGGCGGACGCCCTGCGCAAGCAGCGCGCCCCCCGCCGCACCATGCTTGAATCCGCCGGCCTCGGCGGAGCCGCCACCAGCCTTGAAGCTCTGGAGGACGAGGTACAAGCACGCCACGCAGAGCTGGAGAAAAAGTTCCCCCAGCACGGCCCCGAGTATCAGGCCGGCATGAAGGCCATCCTTCAGCACATCCAGCAGCAGCAGGCCCAGATCAAAGCCAGGGCTGATCAGCTCCCGGAAATCGCCGCCCGCATCTACCAGCAGTGGGGCAAAGGCGTCGCGGGCAGTTGGACCACCGGACAGGCCCTGCGCGAAAACGACAGAGACAGCCCCGGCGCACCCCTCTCCCAGTCCCATCTCGATGCCCTCAATCAAGAGGCCGCCAAATACGGCATCGACCCCAAGGATCTCCGCCACCACCTCGAGATGCAACGTGTCACCGACTGGAGCCGTGGCGATACGAGCGCCGCCGTGCGCTATGGCCCCGGAGGCTCCATCTGGGTGAACCCCGACCGCTATCTGGATGAAAACGCCTACCGCCAGGCCGTGGAAAAATCCGGGGGCAGCGAAGCCGAAAAGGCGGCCGCCATGAGCCGCTTTCCAGAGCTGCAGCAGCGTGCTGCCAAGGCCCAGCTCGACCCCCTGCGCACACTCGGAGTCTACAACCAGTGGGAGGCCAGCCAGCCCGAAGGCATGAGCGATGCGGAAAAGCTCGCCAAGTTCCGCCAGGAGCACAGCGGCATCTTCAGTTCAGGCGCATGGAAAGTGCGCATGCATCAGGCTCTGCTCGGCGTCGCCAGCGCAGTCGTGGGGCTGGCCAAGAGCGCCGTAGGCACGTATGAGGCCGCCACACGCAGCCCCGGCGCGCTGGATTTGTATGAGAAGCTCTCCCGTGATGCAGCCTCCATCAGCTCCTCCAGCGCGGCACTGCCCACCGGCCAGTTAGTCCACATGGGCACCAGCATGGTGGTCAGCTCCGCTCCCAGCCTCGGCGTGGGCGGCCTCGTCTCCCTCACACTCAAAGCAGGCGGCGCTGCCTTCGGCCTCAGGACTGCAGCGCAGGTCGCCCAGGCCGCCCAGACATGGGGCCTGCGCGGCGCCGCAGCCACCGCCGGACTCCAAACCTTCGGCGGCATGTACGGAGACGCCGTGCAGGGCTACATGAATCGCGGAGACAGCGAATCCACCGCGCTCAACAAAGCCTTCATCCCCGCCCTCGCCGGAGCCGCCAGCACCTATCTGCTCACCGCCGCAGGCGGCACCCAGGGCATCGAGGCCCTGCTGCGACAGCCCGCCTTCAAGGAAAACTTCCGCCAGTGGTTCAAAGCCGTCGCCGCCGGCAGCGTCAAGGAAGGCCTGCGCGAAGAAGCCCCCGACCAGCTCATCCAGGGCATCATAGAGCGCTACACCTACAATCCCGACAAGCCCTGGAAAGACATCATCGAAGAAACCCTCCAGGCAGGCATCGGCGGAGCCCTCCTGGGCGGCGCAGCCGAAGCCACCACCACCGGCCTTGCCCCTGCCAAGACGAGCCAGGATCAGCCACAGCCTCCAATACCACCTAATACCACACCCGTCGGTCGGCCTTCCACTCCGCCGCTGAGCGTGGAGCAGTCGCAGAAGCTCATCCACAATGTGATGAACCGCCCGCCCGAGCAGCGCGGCCACCCGACAACACAGGCAGATCTGGCCCAGGCGCAGTGGGTCGTGCGGGAGCAGTTACGGAAGCTGGAAAGCCAGACCACTCCGCTAAGCGACGCGCAGAAAAAGGAACTGGCCGATGCGAAGGCGGCGCTGGCGAGGACGGAGCAATCTCTTCCAAACCAACAACATGTCAGCGGCAATACTCCGACAGCGGAGGTCAACGCGCCCGCACCTCGTTTTCAAGAGAAGAACCCGGAGCTTTTGGAACAGCATCGAAAAAAATTGGAGTCAAAGCGCAACGCGCCTAGAAATGCCCAGTCAGAGGCCGCATTGCTGCAGGCACCGGATGAGCGTGCGCGGAACGCCAACCCCGCAAGTGACAGCCTGCACCGACACAATGAGGCCGGTGCATTGGTGAAAACTGGAGAAATGGGCGGAAAGCACATCAATGAAGCCAACATTCTTGAGGCTCCCGATGGAAACGCGGCGCTCCACAAGCCCGACGACGGCCAGTCGGAGAAAAAAATTCGTGCCGGTGTTGAGCCCGGGACCACCGGACACCGAGAAGTAGCCGCTTCCAAGATCGCGCAGGCGCTTGGCATTGACCTCGTTCCACCTACTACCATGCTGACTCATGATGGCAGGCCCGGCTCCGCCCAAGTCTTTAAAAAGGGCATGATCAATGGAGAATTTGCCGCCGATCCGTCCAATGGATATAACATAAAGATTAATCGAAACACCCAACTCCCTGAGGGGCTTCCCTCCGATACAGCCCATGACTGGCAGCTCACGGACGATCTGCTCATGCACAGCGACCGACATAGCAAAAACTACATGCTGCGCGTGGAAAACGGCAAAATCGTAGAAGCCGCCCTCGTTGACAACGGTCACTCCCTTCCCGCCAACACGGGCGTCGTTGAAAAACGCTATCCGGGTCCCCTCGAAGGGCAGCCCATTTCCCCACTCAACGAAGCACGCCTGCACCGCATGCTCGACAACGAGGAATCACTTCGGCAGTCCCTTAAAGAGCATCTGGAACCA
>CALRWM010000089.1:0-22905 GCA_943371875.1 Prosthecobacter debontii
GGCGACAACAACTGGCCCGCCATCATGAAAGCCCTCGATGCCGTCGGCTACACCGGCTGGGCCATCAGCGAACAACGCGGCGGCATCAACCCCAACGGCCTCAAGATGCTCACCGAACGCATGGACAAAATCTTCGCGCTGTAAATCCGTCATTCGACATTCGACATTCCGACTTCGTCATTCGTCATTTCTTCCCATGCCTTCCGCCCTCGCCATCTTCGCCCATCCTGACGACATCGAATTCGTCGCCGCCGGAACCATGCTGCTGCTCAAAGAGCGCGGCTGGGACATCCATTACATCAATCTCTGCACCGGCAACGGTGGCTCCGTGCAGATGGACGGCCCCACCACGACCCAGAAACGTCTCGAAGAAGGCAAGGAAGCCGCACGCATCCTCGGTGCCGCGTTTTATCCGCCGATCTGCGATGACCTGGAGCTGACCTACTCCGTGCCCCACCTGCGCAAAGTCGCCGCCGTCGTGCGCATGGCCCAGCCCAGCATCGTCCTCACTCATGCGCCTGCGGATTACATGGAGGATCACATGCAGGCCTCCCGACTCGCCGTCACCGCTGCGTTCTCACACTGCATCCCCAATTTCCAGACCGATCCCCACCTCCCATCCTACTCGCACGACGTCACCGTCTATCACGCCATGCCGCACGGCCAGTGCGATCCGCTGCGCCAGAAGCTCCAGGCCGGGCAGTATGTGGACACCACCAGCGTTCACGAACTCAAGCGCGAATCCCTCGCCGCCCACGAAAGCCAGAAACACTGGCTCGACGTCAGCCAGGGCATGGACTCCTACCTCATCAGCATGGACGAGTCCTCCCGCGCCATCGGCAGGCTCTCAGGCCGGTTCGAATACGCCGAAGGCTGGCGCAGACACCTCCACCTCGGCTTCAGCGCCAAAGAAATCGATCCCCTCAAAGACGCCCTCGGCGACCTCTGCCTGATCAATGAGGAATACGAGCGGGCCAAAGCCGTGCCGATCTGAGTTGAAAGTTTAAGGTTAAAAGTTCCAAGTTGGCCGCAAGTTCGCTCCCAACTTTAAACTTGTAACTTTAAACCTTAAACTTTGCCCATGCCCGCTCCGCTGACCTACCTGCTTGTCGACGGTCACAGCGTCATCCATGCCTGGCCGGAACTGAAGCGTGAACATCGGGTCGCCTCGCGCCGGCATCTGGCCCGCACGGAGCTTCTGAAACGCCTGCGCAATCTTCAGGACATGAGCGGCATGCAGGTCGTCGTCGTGTTTGATGGTGCCAGACAAGGCACTAATGAGGAGCGCGAGCCCCAGGGTCTTCAAATCATTTACGCGGATCCAGGCACGACGGCGGACACCATCATCGAGCGCCTCGTGGCCAAATACATCACGGAGCGCCCCATGCGTGTCGTTTCCGCCGACGGTATGGTGCGTGAAACAATTCTGTCACTTGGAGCCGAGTGGTTCAGCCCTGAAATCCTCCGCAGCCTGTGCGATGGTGCCGAAACCAGCATGCGCGCCCGCCTTGCCTGATTCCCATTCACGTTCTAACATTCCGCCATGAGATTGATTCTTCCCCTTTTGTTTTTGATGCTTGGTGTCTCCGCCGCCCTCGCGCAAGCCCCCGCAAAGCCCCCCGTTTCCGATGAAGTCAAAAAGCTCCTGTTGGAAGCCCGCGATATGCGCGTGAAGCAGCGCTACACCGACGCGCTCGAAAAGCTGGATGCAGCCGAGAAACTCAACCCCAACCTGGCCGACATCTACGCCCTGCGCGGCGACATCTACCTGGCGCCACGCCGTCGTGATTTCGACCTCGCCTTGCCCCAGTTTGAAAAAGCCGCTCAGCTCCAGCCAGAAAGCCCGCTGCCCAAGTTCAATCTCGCCGAGTTCTACTTTGTGAAGCACGATTTCACTGCGGCACTGCAATCCTTCACCAAGCTTGCCACGGACTACCCCAAGCTGCCCATGGTCATCCGACATCTCGTGCATTACAAACGGGCGCTTTGTGAATTGAAGCTCGGGCACCGCCCCGCCGCCGACCAGATCGTTGCGGAAAATTTCACCTTCATGGACGACACCCCTGCCTACTACTTCAGCAAGGCTGCCATTGCCTTTGACCTGGGCGATCCCAACAAAGGCAACGAATGGGTGAAACGCGGCGTGGCAGTCTTTAAGGCTCCGAGCTGCGAACCGTACTACGATGCCTTCAAGGAACTGCGCTGGGTGCCTGACCTGGACTTCGCCCCCCCCCCGGATGCGCCCAAAAAACCGTGAAGTGGTGCATCGCAGCCGATACCGGTGGCACATTCACAGACTGCCACGCACTCGACCCTCAGGGCCGTGAATCACGCTGCAAAGTACTCTCCACCGGTCATCTGCGCGCCGTCGTAGCCTGTACAACGAACATCCAAGTTCGTCTCTCCGGCCTGCCGCCCCTGCCCCCTGATTTTCTTCGAGGCTTCCTCATCAACAACGTTGGCAGCACGGAAGTCCGCACCATCACAGCCTTCAACAATGACACAGGCGAGATCACACTCGATGCACCTCCATCCTGGCAACCCGGCACCCTGCTGGAACTCACCACCGGTGAGGAAGCTCCGGTGCTCGGCGCGCGCATTCTGACCAACACCCCGCCGGGGCGCGAGTTCCCTCCCCTGAACCTCCGCATCGCCACCACGCGTGCCACCAATGCGCTGCTGGAGCACAAGGGCGGCCGCATAGCCCTCTTCATCACCCGCGGCTTCGGCGATCTCCTGCAAATCGGCGATCAGCGCCGCAGCGATCTCTTCGCGCTCAAGCACGAACCCCGCGTGATCTTCCACGAAATTGCCTGCGAAGTGCCTGAACGCATCAGCATCTCTGGCGAGGTGCTCGAACCCCTCGATGAAACCCATGTGCGTGCTTCCGCCCATGCGTGCATCGCCCAAGGCATCACCACCGCCGCCATCTCCCTGCTGCACGGTCATGCCCATCCGCAGCATGAGCTTCGCGTCGCCGCCATCCTGCGCGAGTGCGGATTCACGCACCTCACGATTTCCCATCAGACCGCCGCCTTTGCCAAGCTCCTGCCACGCACCCAGAGCACCGTGGCCGATGCCTATCTGCACACTCCTGTGCAATCCTTCCTCAATGGCATCCGCCTCGTCTCGCCCGACATGCAGGTGATGACCAGTGCAGGCGGTCTCAAATCCGCCGATGCCATCCGGCCCAAGGACATGCTTCTCAGCGGTCCTGCCGGAGGAGCCATCGGTGCCGCCAATGCCGCACGTCGCCTGGGCATCACCAAGATCATCACCTTCGACATGGGCGGCACCAGCACCGATGTGGCCCGCATCGACACCCGCCCCGGTTACCGATTCTCTCAAAACGTGGCGGGCATGCAGTTGCTCGCACCCTGCGTCGCCATCGAAACCGTCGCCGCAGGCGGCGGCTCCATCTGCCATCTCACCCATCACGGCCTCGCCGTCGGCCCGCAAAGCGCAGGATCCAATCCCGGCCCCGCCTGCTATGGCAAAGGTGGCCCGCTCACCATCACCGATGTCAATCTCCTCCTCGGCCGTTTCGATCCCGCACGCGCTCCCATCCCTCTCGATGTCTCTGCTGCACAGCGGCGCCTGAGCGAACTCCATGCGCAAACTGGCGGCACCGGTACCGAAACAGAACTCCTGCAATCCTTGCTGCGCCTCGCCATCGAGCACATGACCGATGCCATCCGCCGCATCTCCATTGGTGAAGGCTTTGCTCCCGCCGATCACGCGCTGCTTGCCTTTGGTGGTGCCGGTCCTCAGCACGCCTGTGCCGTGGCCGAATCCCTCGGCATGCAGACGATCCTCGTCCCTGAGCACGCCGGCATCCTCAGTGCCGTCGGCTTGCAGGAGGCCGTGCCGGAACGCATCATCGAAAAGGAAATCCGCCTGCCACTGACGACTGCATTGAACATCCTGCCAGCCGAAATCACGGCCCTGCCGCAAGGCGAGCGCACACAAATCGCTGAGCTCCGCCTCAAAGGCCAGGACACACCTCTGCAGGTGGAGTTTCAAGATCCCGCCGACCTGCCAAGTCTCTACAGCGCCGTTTACGAACGCCTGTTTGGCTACAAACCGCCTGCCGGACGCGAGATCGAACTCGTCAGCCTGCGCATCATTTTGCGCGAACCCCAGAGTGCCACTCAGGACGCACCACTTCCCGCCCAGCCTCTCGAACCAGCACCCGCGCTGATCCAGGATGCCTTCAGCACCATCGTCATCGCACCCGGGTGGCGCGTGGAAAAGGTCGCAGGCTTCGGCCATGTGCTGCGCTGTGCTCAGGTAGCAGGCCCGCCTCCCACACTGGGGCGCGATCTCCTGCGCCATCGCTTCCACTCCATCGTCAGCGACATGGGTGCCCTGCTCTGCCGCACCGCCATTTCCACCAACATCCGCGAGCGCCTCGACTTCTCCTGCGCATTGCTCGATTCCCACGGACGCCTGCTCTCCAGCGCCCCCCACATCCCCGTGCATCTCGGAGCTCTCGGCGTCTGTGTGCGCGAAGTCGCGCAAGCCATCGCCATGCATCCGGGCGATACCATCATCACCAATCATCCCGCCTACGGTGGCTCGCATCTTCCCGACGTGACTCTCATCACGCCCGTGCATGATTCAAAAGATGCGCTCATCGGCTACATCGCCAATCGCGCGCATCATGCCGAGATCGGCGGCATCACGCCCGGCTCCATGCCCGCCAATGCCACGCACTTGATCGAGGAAGGCGTCGTCATGGCACCACGCCACCTCATTCGCGGCGGCGTCTCCTGCTTTGATGAAATCAGCACCCTGCTGACCTCCGCTGTCCATCCCACGCGCAATCTCGCCGACAATCTCGCCGACCTGCACGCCCAGCTCGCCGCCAATCTGCACGGTGCCGAGCGTCTGCGTGCATTGGCGGACGACTCTTTGCAGGGCCTGATGCAGAGCATCCTGGATCATTCCGCCCAGGTCATGCGCTCCCAAATCGACCGCCTGCCCGCTGCGATCTCAGCTGCCGAAAAACTCGACGACGGCTCCACCATCGCCGTCTCCATGCGCAAGTCCGACGGCAAACTCATCCTCGACTTCACCGGCACCTCCGGCGTGCATCCGCGCAATCTCAACGCTACCACCGCAATCGTGCGCAGTGCCGTTCTCTATGTCATGCGCCTCATGCTGCAGGAAGACCTGCCGCTGAATGAAGGACTGATGGAGCCCGTGGAAATCATCTGCCCCGAGTCCCTGCTCAATCCCACCTTCACCGGCGATGCGGCGCGCGATCCCGCCGTCGTCGGCGGCAATGTCGAAGTCAGCCAGCGCCTCGTCGATACCCTCATCAAAGCCCTCGGCCTCCAGGCCTGCAGTCAGGGCACCATGAACAATTTCCTCTTCGGTGGCGCAGGCTTCGGCTACTACGAAACCATCGCCGGTGGCTCCGGCGCTGGAGACGGCTACCACGGCTCTCATGCCTTGCACACGCACATGACCAACACCGCCATCACCGATCCCGAGATCATCGAGCAACGCTATCCCGTGCGCCTGCGCCAGTTCGCCATCCGCCGCGCTTCCGGCGGCCAGGGCCAATGGCACGGCGGAGATGGAGTCATCCGCGAATTCGAGTTCCTCGCCCCGCTCACCGTCAGCCTCCTCACCCAGCATCGCGTCGAATCTCCCTTCGGTCTCCGCGGCGGTTCCCCCGGAAAAACCGGTCATCAAACTCTGCTGCGCAGTGGTCAATCAACAACACTCGAAGGCTGCACCTCCTTCCCCGTCCAGCCCGGAGACCGCGTCACCATCCAAACTCCCGGCGGCGGTGCCTATGGAAGCGGCCCCGCCGCTTGAAGTACGATAGGCACTCCTGCCTGTCGACCAGCGCGCCCAAATCACCCCAACCGCACCGCACAAGTCTGCCCTGCTTGTTCCCTCCTTACGGCTTCTTCGCCACCACCGTCAGCCACGGATGCGTGTCAGTCATGATCAGCAAATCCCCACGCGGCTCAGTAAACGGAATCGCATAACTCGCCGTCACCGTCTCCACCGCATCCGGCGCGCTGGTCACAATCTCCACAGCAAACGGCGCTTGATTCGCCGCCACCTCCGCCACCGCCTTCAGCATCAGCTTCACCTCGCCACCCTTCGCCGGCACATCCACGCTCTCCGCCGTGACTCCCACAGGCAGTTGCACCGCCTGCGCTTTGATCTTTCCAGCATAGGTGCCGTTCGTCTTCACCGTGACTTTCACCTCCACCGTCTTGCCAGCCTCCAGCCGATAAGCATGGGTATCCAGCGTGGCCGCGAGCGAAGCCACAAACGGTTTCACCGTCAGCTCATACACATGCTCCGCACTGCCATGTTGAAACCGGTCGCCAACGACGAGTTTAAACTCCCCATCCTTCGGCGCCTTCCAGCGCAGCGTGGGGTCCAGGCTGTCTTTGTCGGCATCATCCGCTTGCTGCAAAGACTTGCCCGCCTCATCCTCAATCCTCAGCGTGGCATCCAGCAAACTGCGCATGCGTTGCGCACGCACGCTGATCTGCAAATCATCACCCTTCTTCGCAGTAAACATGTACGCATCCTCTTCCGCCGCCTTGCTGATGCAGCCATTGAGCACCGCTGGCAGCGTGATTTTCCCCGGCGCGCTCAAGGCCGTCACAGCCTTCGCCTCATCCGTCACCGTGAGCCGATACACATGACTGGCGCTGCCTTTCAACGCGACATCGGCCGCAGGCGGATGTGCAAACGCAAACAACTGCACAAACAAGGCTCCATCGGCGGCAGGCGTGTATTCAATGCGCGGATCAAGATTGTGCGTGTCATGCCCGGCAGCGATCTCTACGCCCCGGTCATTCAGCAGCCGCATCGCAGGGTCCATGGGTGAACCCAAAGCATAGCCATGCAGATCAAACCGGATGCGTTTACCCTTCTGCGCCCGGATGGCGAAGGTGTCTACATCGCCCGCCTTCTCCAGCACACCGTTGAAGGTCACGTTCATCTTGCCCTCAGCCTTCTTGGCATCGGCCAGCGTGTCATTGGGCTCCTTTTCCAGCACCTCTTCAAATTTGCCCACTTCCACAATGCGCGGCGGCGAGGCATCCGCTGCGTTGTAAAGCCGTATCAGACACGGACCGGGCACAGCATCCTTGGCGATGTTGAGGAAGAACTTCTTCGGCTTGTCACCACCCAGCACCACCACATGCGGATCGCTGCTCCAGACCAGAAGCGTCTCTTTTTCCAACCCCTTGCCGCTCACCAGCGTCTCGACCCGGCCGCCAATCTGCCCTCCCGCAGGAAAGAGACTTTCAAACGCATGCGGGGCAGCGAGCGCAGAGGCGCAAAAGGAAGATGCCAGAATGACGACAGCCAGCGCACGGCGGCCATTCGTCATTCTGCATTCATCATTCGTCATTTCCCGGCGCATCACGCAAACAGCTCGCGGATGGGCCTGCCGCCGTTGATCAGCTGCACCGGGCGTCCGCTGCTGGTGTGCAGCACCTGATGCGGATCAATGCCAAGCTTGTTGTAAAGCGTCACGGCAAAATCTTCCGGCGAATAGATGTTGTCGCTGGCATAGTAGCCCTTCGGATCGGTGGCACCAACGATGCCGCCCCGTGGGACTCCTGCGCCTGCGAAGAGGATGTTCATCGCGCCAGGCCAGTGGTCGCGGCCCGAGTCCTTGTTGATCTTCGGCGTGCGTCCAAATTCTCCCAGTGCAACGACCAGCGTGCTTTCCAGCAGACCACGGCGGTCGAGGTCGGTGATCAGTCCCGCCATGCCCTGGTCAAACTTGTTCATGAACTCGCCTTTGCAGGTCTTGAACAGGTCGCGGTGATGATCCCAGCCGCCGTAGTTCACGGTGACAAAAGGCACGCCCACTTCCACAAGACGACGTGCCAGCAGCATGCGCTGGCCCACATCATTGCGACCGTAGAGATCCCGCGTCTTCTCATCTTCCAGCGAAATATCGAAAGCTTCCTGTGCAGGCTTTGAGGCGATCAAATCCACCGCCTGACCGTAGAAAGTGTCAAAGCTCACCGCCGGATCTTCCGCCACGGCATCATTCAGACGCTTCATGCGGTCCAGCGAGTGGCGCAGGTCACGGCGCGCGAGCCCGCGTGCATCGGAAATATCGGAGGGCAGCACCACATCGCGCACCTTGAAGCCCTTCGCGTTCGGGTCACCACCGGCAACGAAAGGTGCATGCTCCGCACCGAGGAAATTCGGACCACCGCTGCGGGTGATGCTCGGCAGCGTCATGTAGGCGGGCAGGCCGTTTTTGATGCCACGCTTGTAGCTCACCACGCTGCCAAAAGACGGATGAAAGGTCACGAAGGCACCGCAGCCCACTGGCACCGGTGTCGGCGCACCCGTCATCATGTAATGATTGCCACCACCATGGTTCGGATCCTTGTGCGTCACGCTGCGCAGCACGGTGAACTTGTCCGCCGCCTTCGCCAGATGCGGCACTGTTTCAGAGAAACGCACCCCTGGAACACTGGTCGGGATCGTGCCCAGTGAACCACGGATCTCGCTCGGAGCATCCGGCTTCGGATCAAACATCTCGTAGTGAGATGGGCCGCCATCCAGCCATACCAGAATGCAGTTCACAGGCCGTGACATCGAAGGCTGCGGAGCCTGCGCTGCCATGGCTCGTGCACGCAGCAGATCCGTAAAGCCCAAGCCTCCACCGGCAGCGGTGAGACCGAGCTTCAAAAAATCACGCCGCATGTGACCGGCGCAGTTGTGAGTGATACGTGACATGGGTGAATCGATGCGAGACACTGAAATTACGACCCACCTAGGGGATTCTTGCGAAATCGAACAAAAGTATCGGTTTCAGTGATTAAACACAAACTCCGCCGAATTCAGCAAACTCCACAGCACATCCTCAATCGCTGCCTGCCGGTTCGCGACACCCACATCCAGCGCCTTCCCTGCAATCGCCACCTCTTCGGCGGTGGGCAGGCGTGAGTAGCAGGCGAGGTAGAGCTCCTCCATGATCTGCTCCGGTTTGAGGTCGCTCTTGGCCAGCCTTGTCACGCGGCCCTTGCTGCTGATCAGCATTTCCTGCAGCTTGGTCGAATTCATCAGATGCAGCGCCTGCACCACGCTGGGTTTGGCATCGCGTTCGCAGGGGCATTCGGAGCTGGCATTGGGGCGGCCAAAGGCGTCCATGAACTGGCTTTCCAGCTTGTGATTCCACGTCTGCTTCGCCAGCGCATCCGACGGCATGCCTGAGAAAATTTCCTTCACCTCGGTGACTTCGCACACGGCATCCAGCAGCGTTTCCGCAGGCAGGCGGCGGCGGTAGCTGCGGCTGTAGTTCTTCAGATCGGCGATGTTCGTCTCATTCGGCAGGCTGCTGAGGCGATAAGTCTGCGACAGCATGATGTTGCGCATGAGGTGCTTCAAATCATAGCCGTGCTTCACGAAATCCTGCGCCAGCCAGTCGAGCAGCGGCGCATTGGTGGGCGGGTTCGAAGCACGGAAATCATCCACCGGATCGACGATGCCGCGTCCCATGAAGCTGGACCACACGCGGTTCACAAGAGCAGGTGCAAAGTAAGGATTGTGCGGGTTGGTCATCCAATCAGCCAGCACCGCACGTGGGTCCTGCGTTTCGGCGATGGTGATTTCCTTGTCGGCAGGCGGGCGTGGTTTCAGCGTGGCTTTGGAGACCGGGTGCTCGATGCCCGCGTTTCCCGGAGCGAACCACATCTGCTCCGGTTCACCGCTGATTGGCGCGGAGATCCCCTGCCCTTTGCGCTTCATTTGCGTGAAGAACGCGGCCATCTGATAATAGTCCGTCATGTCCCACTTCTCCGTCGGGTGGTGATGGCACTTGGCGCATTCAAGACGCACGCCGAGGAAAATCTGTCCCACAAAGGTCGCCGCATCCACGGGATCACGTTTGTCGCGCCAGACTGCCACAGGCCCGTCCTGATGCGTGTTGCCCTGCGCCGTGAGGAGTTCGCGCACAAATCGGTCCCAGGGCTTGTTCTCACGGAAGCTCTGACGTATCCATTGATCCAGCAGGTAGACCGGCTTCACGCCGACGCGCGAAGGATTCGGGCGAATCAAGTCACCCCATTTGATGGCCCAATGGTCAGCCCACTCGGGGCGCTGCAGCAGCGCATCCACCCACTGCTCATGCTTTTTGGGATCCTTGTTTGCAGCAAAGGCGCGGGCTTCGTCCACCGTCGGCAGCATGCCGATGGCATCCAGCGTCGTGCGGCGCAGGAACTCCGCATCCGTGCAGGTGTCACTGGGCAGATGGCCGAGCTTTTGCAGGCGCGCATAAACGAGCTTGTCGATCTCATTGCGCACGGTCAGCTTCGCGTAGCTCTCAGGCGGCAGCAGTTTGTCCGCCGGCACCGCCACACGCGAAATGGCCACCATCCCCATGTAGCGCGCCACGATGACCGTCTCACCGCTTTCATTCGTGGTCTTCATCTGGCCATCTTCATCCACGGCAGCGATGGATTTCTCAGACGAAATATAGTCCGTCAGCCCCGTCACATCACGGGTCGTTCCATTGCTGTACTTGGCCGTGACCTTCAAAGCACTCGCTTCATTCTTGCGATACGTCTTTTCAGCAGGCACCACCTCGATGCCCGTGAGCGCAGGCTGGCCCGGCGTTTCATACGGCATGCCCTGCCGAATCCATTCCGCGATGGTCTTTGCCGATTCGGAGTCCGGCTCAAATCGCTGCCCGCCCTCATGCTGCACGCGCACCACGGACTTTTGCAGCAGCAGACTGTCTTCCGGCAAAGCTGGGAACACACGACGTCCGCGCGAGTCCTTGACCAGTTCCATGTAGTCCCCCTTCGGATCGAAGGCGAAGATGGAAAGCTTGAAACCCGCCTGTCCGGACGACTTCGCATGACAGCTTCCCAGATTGCACCCCGCCTTGCTGAGCACCGGCAGGATGTCCTGCGTGAAGGACAGCGCCTTGGGATTCGGAGCGGCAGGCGCCACCACAGGGCCGTTCAGCTTCGTGACCTTCAGCTTCTCATCAATCTGGAAGACATCGCCCGCATCGGTGGCGGCATAGACATTCTTGCCATCCGCCGTCATCACGGCCGCATTCGGCACGTCTTCGAGAGTACCGATCCTCTTGTCCGTCCCCGAGGTAAAGGCAAGGCGCACGCCATCATGCGCCTTCAATTCCGTGACGCCATGCACGCTGCCGTTGTCATTGAAATACGTCAGCTTGGTGGAATCTGGCGACCACAGCAGCGCGTTAACAGGCGAAGTTTTGTCTCCTAGCAGCATGATCATCTCCTTGCTGGCAATGTCCCAGACTTTGAGATCCTTGTCCGCACTGCCAGTGGCCAGCCACTTGCCGTCCGCGCTGAATCCCAGCGCCACGATGTGCCCCACATGCCCCTCGATCCGCGCCACTTCCTTCAGCGTGCCTACATCCCACACCTTGGCCTGATTGTCCGCGCCGCCAGTGGCGATCTGCTTCCCATCACGGCTCATGGCCAGGCTCAGCACATTGTCCGCATGCGCCTCAACGGTTTGCGCAGGTTTCGGTTCTCCAAGCTTCCAGCGATGCAGCACCCCCTTCAAACTCGTGGCACCATCCGCAAGAATCAGCGTAGCATTGTCCGGTAGAAACACCGCACCCGTGACACGCCCTTCCAGAGGTGCTGTCAATGTATGCGCGACTTCCCATGCCGGAGCCTTCCAAACCAGCACACTCCGGTAACCACCCGCCGCCAGCAGCGAACCATCCGCATTCCACGCCAGCGACTGCACCACATCCTTGTGGCCTTCCAGCGTTGCAACCACCGGCGCATCCTTCGCCGTCACATCACGAATCAGCACCCGGTTGCCACGCCCCACGGCCAGGCGTTTGCCATCCGCACTCAGCGCCATCGCCGCCGCAGGTGTGTGGCTCGCTGGCAACGCCGTCAGTTTGTCCGCAGGCGTCAGTTCACCGAATTTCTTCAGCGCCTTATCATCCCAAGGTGCCCCCGCATTTACCCAGGCTTTGAGCAAATTGATCTGCTTCTCAGGCATCTGCTTCTTCGGCGGCATGTGGGCATCGCCCGGATCATTCAGCGCCTTGATCAGCGCGCTGTGATCTGCATCGCCAGCAGTCAGCGCGGCCCCATTTTCGCCCCCCTTCAGGGTCAACTCACGCGTCTCCAGCGACAGTCCACCCTTCTTCTTCTCCGCATTATGACACCCCAGACATTGCGTCTTAAGCAGCCCCATCGCTTGTGCAGGATGCACCTTCGCCACCTCCGCAGCGAGCGAGGAGGAGAACAGGATGAAGGCAAGAACGTGGCGACTTTGGATCATGGTTAGCCTCAAACTACGCCCTAAACGGCAAAGCTCTTGCCATTGATCCTCAGCGTAGCCCGCTATCGCCGCATCTTTCGCCGCTCGTTATACCACCCCAGCCCCAGCGACACGACAAACAGCCCCACAAAAATCCAAAACACCCCCCACAGTGTCTGGGTCATGCCAATGAGAAACCGCAAGGGCAGCCGAGGCAGCGGCACCGCGTGAATCAGCAGCAAATGCACCACATACAGCAGCAGCGATTCACGGCCCGCCAGTCGCAGCCAGCCGGTAGCAGCGCTGAGGCGATCCGCCACGCAGGCCACCAGGACAGCGGCCATCATCACCCAGCCGAGACGTTCCAGAAAGAACTCCGGCGGCCCTCCCTGCCATGAATACGGCTGCACAAAGGCCAGCAGCGCGCCCAAAATGAAGACCACCGCAGCATGGCGGCTTACCTTGCCGTCCCAAAGCCAACGCGTCAGAAATCCAGCGAGCCCAAACCCAACCCACGGGAACAGCGCAAAGAGCGAACCCTGGTTGCGGTTGAAATACTGGTCAATAAAAAGCACCCCCGTATGCCAGCTCTCCGCCGACTTTTGCAGTCCCACAAAAAAGACCAGCATCACGACCACCACCACCTGACGCCACCGGCCAAATCGCTCCGCCAGCAGCATCAGCATCCCGCTGATGGCCAGACAGTGCAGCACATTGACCGTGCACGCCGCACGCCACCCCCGAGCATGAAACAGATCCAGCCACGGAACATACATCAGGTAGCCGATAAGAAGCACCATCAGCAGCCTTTTCAAGGCAGGCAGCGCAGGCTTTGGCGCCGCCGATGTCACATGCGCCCGCACAAAACCCGCGATCCAGAAAAACGCCGGAGCGATCAGTCCATGGTAGTAGCTCAGCTCATGATACCACGCGGTGCCTTGCAGTCGGGCATCAAGAAACGTGTTCGCCGAATGCGTCCAGACCATGCCCAGCACGGCCAGACCACGGAAGAGATCGAGCCACAGGAGGCGTTTGCTAGGAAAAGACACGCGCTAAATTAACTAAATTGTTTCGGTTCACAAGATGTCACTCCGAGGTCCGTTGGTTACAGCTTTCGTTCCCAGCCATGAAGTCAGCCATCCTGCTCTCCCTCCTCATCGCAAGCTCCGTGCCTGCCGCCGAAGTCTTTGAAGCCGCGCTAGGCCGCGAAACCGAACTGCCCAAAGGCAAGGAGGCAGACGGCATCCTCGGCGACTTCGTTCTGCGCAGCGACAAAGTGGAAGCCGTGATCTCGCAGAACTCGCCCAATCGCAAAGCCAACATGAGCACCTTCTACGGTGAGGACGGCGTCACCCCAGGTTGCCTCTATGACATCACCCTGCGTGGTGCGAACAACGACCAGCTCGTCGTCTATGGTCCCTGCGGCCACGGCCCCGTGAGCTATGTGAAAATCCTCGACTCAAAGGAAAAGAGCGAGGCCGCCGTGGAATCCGTCACCACCGCCGCAAAGAACGGCGGTGTATATAAGAGGCATGAATACCGCGTCCAAGACGGCACGCAGGGCATCTTCATCACCACCACCCTGCGCAACGAAACCGAAAAGCCGCAAAAGGTCTTCACCAAATCGGACCTCACTCGCTTTGATGTTACCGGCATGACGACGGACGGCATCTTCTGGACCGATGCCATCAATCCCGCCCACAAGTGCGGCTACGCCGTCGGCACACTCAACGTAACCGGCGCGGAAAAAGTCGAAGACACCATGGAACTCGCGCCCAAACAGGAAGTCGTCATCTCACGCTTCTTTGCCGTCGGCACCTCCCCTGCGCAGGCCGTGGGTGAATTCCGTTCTGTCAAAGGCGTCAAGCTGGGCAGCGTGGACGGACTGATTCTGGATGCCAAAAACAAGGGCATCACAACAGCCAGGATCGTGGTTCCCGAGGGTGCAAAAGGCATTCCAGCCTACCCCGATGCCGAAGGCAAATTCAGCCTCAAGCTGCCGCAGGGTCCAGTGGAATTGCAGATTGAAGACCTGGGACGCCCTCAGGCCAAGATTGCTATCACGGTCGGCGAAGGCGCAGCACTCACCCCCAAGGTGATCCTGACGGACGCCGCCCGCATCCGCTTCGTCATCACCGACGAATCCGGCAAACCCATTCCCTGCAAGGCACACTTCGCACCCCTCGACCAAGACGCACCCAAACTGGATTTCGGCCCCAAATGGCGTGCGCACGGCTGCGTGGATCAGTACATGAGCGAAAACGGCCAGTTTACCCAGCAGCTGCCACCCGGCAAATATCGCGTTGTCGTGGTGCGTGGCCCTGAGTACTCTCATCTGGAGCAGGAAGTAACCGTTGAGGCTGGCAAGGAGTCCGTCTTCAAGGGAACACTCAAACGCGTGGTCGACACCAAGGGCTGGATCAGCGCCGACTTCCACAATCACAGCACGCCCAGCGGTGACAACGTCTGCGACACGGACGGCCGCATTATCAACATCGCCGCAGAAAACTTGGAATTCACTCCCACCACCGAGCACAACCGCTTTTACGACTGGGAGCCCACCATCAAGGCACTCGGCCTCGAAGCCCACATCAAGACCGTCAAAGGCGTCGAGCTCACTGGCAGCCGCCAGCACCTCAATGCCTTCCCGTTTGAGCCCGATCCCCTCAAGCAAAACGGTGGCGCGCCTGATTGGAATGACGACCCACGCATCACCGTCCTCACCCTGCGCCGGTGGCAGACCGAGCGCGCCGACCGCTGGATTCAGTTCAACCACCCCGACCTCTCCAACATGTTCGTTGACCGTGACAGCGACGGTATTGCAGACGGCGGCTTCGTCGGTGTTGGCAGCATGATCGATGGCACCGAATCCCAAAACGGCGCAGGCACAGACATCCTCGCAGACGCACCCTTCCGCCTCAGCCGCCCGGCGGGCTCCCTGGCCATGAAGGTCAGTGCGGTTCGCGAGTTCGTCTGGCGTCAGCTTTTGAATCAAGGCCTGCGCGTCACCGCCGTCGGCGTGGCAGATGCTCACTCCGTCTATGGCAACGGTGTCGGCTGCTGGCGCTGCTACCTCCCCAGCAGCACCGATGAACCCGCCAAGATCGACTGGGCCGAGCTCTCCCCGCATGCCAAGGCAGGCCACCTCGTGCTCAGCACCGGCCCCTTCCTCGAAGTCACCACGCAGAACGGCAAGATCGCCGGGGATGATGACCGCTCCACCGGCGGCATCGATCTGAAAGTGCGCGTGCAATGCACCGACTGGATGGACATCGACCGCGTGCAGGTTCTCGTCAACAGTCGCCCGGATCCCAAACTCAATTTCACCCGTGCATCCCACCCGCAGATGTTCAAGGACGGCGTGGTCAAGTTTGACGAAAAAATCCACGTGCCGCTGCAGCAAGACGCCCATCTCATCGTCGTCGCCATCGACGAAGACGGCGATCAAAAAGTCGGCTATGGCACCAGCGACTACGCCAAGATCCGCCCCTGCGCCTACAACAACCCCATCTACGTCGATGCCGACGGTAATGGCTTCACTCCCAACGGCGACAACCTCGGCTTCGAACTCCCCACCGGCGGCCTCAAAGTGGATGCTGCTAAAGAAAAGCTCATGAGAGCCGGCTTGATCAAAGACGGCCCGCAACCTGCTACCCCTCCTCCACCAGCACCACCCGCAGCCGAACCGAAGAAGAAAAAGAAGAAGTAATGCCCCCTGCCTCCTCCCTGCTCGCAAACGCCACAGCCGCCGCCGCGAAAGCCTACGCCCCCTACTCGCACTTCCAGGTCGGCTGTGCGCTGCTGACGGCGCAGGGCAATCTCTTCACTGGCTGCAATGTCGAAAACGCGAGCTACGGCCTGACCATCTGCGCTGAGCGCAACACCATCTTTCATGCCGTCGCAGAGGAAGGCCCCGGCATGAAAATCGCCGAGTTGGCGGTCATCGCCCTCGGGCATGAGTTCCCTCCCTGTGGGGCCTGCCGTCAGGTCATCGCAGAATTTGCATGGCCGGACACGACCATCTGGTTCCTCCGCGATGGAAAACCAGTGTCGATGACGATGGCGGAGTTGCTGCCAGCGAGCTTCAGGATATGAGTGCGCCCGCATGACACTCCCTCCTTCTGTTTCACTCATTGAAGAACCCGCAGGTTATCCCATCCTCATCATCGATCATCCCGCTGCGTCGGGTTGCATCGCGCTGAACGGAGCTCACGTCACCGATTGGATTCCCGAAGGAAACGATCCCGTGCTCTTCATGAGCGCCGAGGCGGTGCTGGAAACTGGGAAGCCCATCCGCGGCGGCATCCCTGTTTGCTGGCCTTGGTTTGGCCCGAACCCCACGGACAGCAGCAAACCGGCCCATGGCTTTGTCCGCCAGATGCTGTGGGAGGTCGATGTGGCCCGCGAATCCGAGACAGGCGTGGACATCGTTCTCAAACTTTCAGATTCCGCTGCCACGAAAGCCCTTTGGCCTCACTCCTTCTCCGCACGTCTGCACGTTCACATGGGCGCCACGCTGCAGGTCACCCTGCAGGCCACCAACACCGGCACCACCGCCTGGGAAATGACCGGCGCGCTGCACACTTACTTCAATGTAGAGGACGTCCGCAAAGTCGCCGTCCATGGCCTGCATGGCACGCAGTATGTCGAAGGCCGTCTCTCGCCCGACAAGCGCCCGCAGCACGGCACCATCGTCATCGATCAGGAAGTGGACCGCATGTACATCTCCGACGCCACCGTCATCGTGCATGATCCCCTCTGGAAGCGTGAACTCGTCATCGAAAAAGCCGGCAGCCTCGCCACAGTCGTGTGGAATCCCTGGATCGAAAAATCCAAGCGCCTCGCCGATCTCCCCGACGAAGCCTACCCCGAGTTTCTCTGCATCGAAGCCGCCAACGCAGGCGAGGATGTCGTCACTGTGGAGCCCGGGCATGAGCACCTGCTGATGCAGCGCATCGAAGTGCGGAAACTGTAGAGGCTCACTGTGGCGCTGAGAGCCACACAGCGCGCCAATGGCGAATGAATGCCGAAGATCCCATGAGTGGAGGCATTTAAGACATTCGGATTTTCTTCATCATTCGTCATTCGGGTTTCCTCATTTCCTCAATCCACCCCGTTGCTTGACCCCGCTCCATGCCTCGCCATGTCTTGACGCGTGCCTGATGGTCCTCCATTGATCGACCGAGTTCGTTTGCGTTCCAACCAGTGGCGCAAGCTGCGCTCCATCGTGCTCAATCTCGCCACCACAGACAGCTTCTACGGCAAGAAGATTCGCGAATGGCAGCTGAAAGTCAGCCGACTCAATCGCGTGGAGGATTTCATAGCGCAGGTGCCCTTCACCACCAAGGCGGACATTCAGGCAGACCGCCTCGCGAACCCACCCTTCGGCACCAATCTGACCCGGGCCATCGGGCAATACACCCGCTTTTGCCAGACCAGCGGCACCAGCTCCGGCGTCCCCATGGCCTGGGTGGACACCCCCGAAAGCTGGGATGCCATGCTCAAGTGCTGGCAGCGCGTCTTTGATGCCGCTGGCTTGGTCAAAGGCCGCGACCGCATCTTCTTCGCATTCTCCTTCGGCCCATTCCTCGGTTTTTGGACGGCTTATGAAGCAGCCGCAAAAGACTACCTCATCATCCCCACCGGCGGCATGTCCAGTCAGGCACGCCTGGAGGCCATGGCCCGCTATGGTGCCACGGTCCTCTGCTGCACCCCCACGTATGCGCTTCGTCTGGGTGAACTGATCGGCGCACCCTCCGGCGTGGAACGCATGGGACTGCGTATCAACAAGGTCATCGTGGCAGGTGAAACTGGCGGCAGCGTGCCCGAGGTGCGCAAGCGCATCGAGGAACTGTGGGAAGCCCGCGTGTTTGACCATCACGGCATGACCGAAGTCGGCCCCGTCAGCTACGAAACGGAAGACATGCCACGGCAGCTCGTGGTGATTGAGGAGGCCTACCTCGCTGAGATCGTCGATCCGCAAACAGGCGTCGAAGTGGCCGATGGCGAATGTGGCGAATTGATCCTCACCACGCTGGACCGCACCGCCTGCCCGCTGCTGCGCTACCGCACCGGTGACTGGGTGAAAAAGAAACTCCATCGCGGCAGACTGATGCTCGATGGCGGCATCCTCAGCCGTGTGGACGACATGATCGTCGTGCGCGGCGTGAACATCTATCCCAGCGCCATCGAAGCCGTGGTGCGGCAGTTCCCCGAGGTCGTCGAATACATGGTCGAACAGCGTAAGGTGGATGCCATGGACGAGATCGAACTCGTCGTCGAAATGGACGGCAATGTGGCGAAGCAACTGCTCAAGCGTCTAGAAACCAAACTGAAAGACACCTTCTCCCTCCGTATTTCAGTGCGCCTCGCCGAGCCCAACAGCCTGCCCCGGCATGAGTTCAAAGCGAAGCGCTGGCGCATCGTTCAATCAGCCTGAACCATCCGCAAGTGGTTCGAATGACGAAGCTAAAGTGACATTTCAGTCACGACTGATGCCACATTTTCCCGCTGTTCAACTCCCAACGCATGCCTACGCTTGCTCCCATGCCACTCATCCAACTAACCAACGTTTCCAAATCCTACACCGACCCTGGCAGCGGCGCTCAGGTGCCCGTGCTGCGCGGCATCAATCTCAGCATTGAAGCCGGTGAATCCGTGGCAGTCGTCGGCCCCTCTGGCTGCGGCAAGAGCACCCTGCTGAACATTCTTGGCACGCTCGATCTGCCCGACTCTGGTGACATCACGTTTGATGGTCAGGCCCTCTCCACCCTGACGGCCCAGCAGCTTGCCGCCGTGCGCAGTCAAAAAATCGGCTTCATCTTCCAGCTGCATCATCTCATGCCCCAGTGCTCCGTGCTGGAGAATGTGCTGCTCCCCACGCTCGCCCTGAAATCACCTCCTGCAGATGCCTTGCAGCGCGCGGAATCTCTTCTCGAACAAGTGGGGCTCAAGGACCGCATGGACTGGAAGCCCGCGCAGCTCTCCGGCGGCGAACGTCAGCGCGTAGCCTTTGTGCGCGCGCTGATCAATCAGCCCCGCCTCATCCTCGCCGATGAACCGACCGGCGCTCTCGATGAGACCAGCGCCGATACTTTGACCGACCTGCTGCTCCAGCTTCAGAAAAGCAGCGGCGTCACGCTGATCATGGTCACCCATCACCGTGCACAGGCTGACCGCATGGGCCGTGTGCTGACGATTCACGAAGGCGCTCTGCAATGAAACTCACGGATTACGTCCTTCAGTCCGCACGCCATTACTGGCGTGGTCATCTGGGCCTGCTCTTCGGCACCTTCCTCGCCGCCACGATCCTGACCGGCTCCATGCTCGTGGGTGATTCCGTGCGCGCCAGCCTTGAGCGCGTGGCGGCCCTGCGCCTCGGCAAGGTGGAAGGCGGCATTCTCGGCGGAGACCGCTGGTTCACCGAAACCCTGGCGCGCAAGACCAATGCCGCGCCTGTCATCATCGCCACCGGCGCGGCGAGTGCAGCCAATGGCAAGGTGCGCGTGAATGGCGCTCAGGTTCTCGGCGTGGACGCCAGCTTCTGGAAACTCAGCACTAGCTCCAAGAACATCGCCTTTGATAAATCCGCCGTGGCCATCAATGAACCACTCGCGCGCAAACTCGGCGTGAAAGCAGGAGATACCATCCTCGTCCGATTGGAACGCCCCAGCGCCATTTCGCGCGATGCCCCCCTCTCTGGCAGCACCAATCAAGACATCTCCCTCCGTCGCACCATCGCTGCAGTCGTCAGTGCGGAAGACTTCGGTGCCTTTCAGCTCACCGCCTCGCAGGTGCCGCCAGACTCGGTGTTTGTAAATCTCGCCGATCTGCAAACCCAGCTCGAAATGGATGGCCGGGTGAATGCCCTTCTTCATCCGCAGTTCAACACCCTGCGTGCGCATGTGGAAGAACATCGCACCCTCGAAGATTTCGCACTCAAGCTCAAACGCCTCGAAGGCGCGCAAAAGGACTGGGAGATCAGCACCAGCCGCGTGTTTCTGGACCGCAGCATCGCGGACAAGCTCGGCGAATTCAAAGGTGCCTACGGTGTGCTCACTTATCTGGTCAACGGCATCACCTCCAAGCAGGGCGGCACCCCCTACTCCATGGTCACAGCCACCGGCCATGGCAAGGATGATGAAATCACCATCACCCAATGGCTGGCCGATGATCACAAACTCGCCATCGGCGATGAACTGGAGGTCAAATACTTCGTGGTAGGCCTGGGGCGCGATCTCAAGCAGCAGTCCGCGAAGTTCAAAGTCGCGAAGATCCTCCCCATGGATGATCCCATGGTCACCAAGGCCTGGACTCCCGAATTTCCCGGCGTCTCGGACGTGGACAACTGCCGTGACTGGGAGCCCGGCATCCCCATGGACATGAAGGCCATCCGCGACAAAGACGAGGCCTACTGGGATGAATTCAAAGGCACCCCCAAAGGATTCATCACCCTGGCTGCCGGTCAGAAACTCTGGGCCAATCGCTTTGGCAAGCTCACCGCCATTCGCCTGCCGAATGAGGGCCAGACCATGGAGGCAAAGTCAAACGCACTCGCCTTGCGCCTGCAGCTTGCAGACATCGGCCTGGTGCCGCGTGATTTCAAACAGGACGCCGGAAACGCCGCCAAAGGCAGCGTGGACTTCGGCGGCCTCTTCATCGGTCTCAGCATGTTTCTCATCGCGGCCGCTCTCGTCTTCGCCGCGCTGCTGTTCCTGTTCACGCTTGAGCGTCGCGCCCCGCAGATCGGCCTGCTCCTGGCCGTGGGCTGGACTCGTGGCATGGTGCGCCGCGCCTGGCTGCTGGAGGCAGGCGTCATCGCCACGGCAGGCGTTTTGCTCGGTGTCTTCGGCGGCATGTTTTACACCCAGACCGCGCTGCACGGACTCTCCGCCATCTGGACCGGCGCCACACAAGGGCTGCCCCTCATCTTCAGCGCCAGCTTCGCTACCATCTTCTATGCCGCGCTGGCCACGCTGGTCGTGGTGCTGCTCACCCTTGGGTGGGCCAGCCGGAAACTCTTCAAAATCCAGGCGCGTGACCTGCTCGCCGGTTCCTGGAGCGATGACCTCGCACCTTTGCAGAAAAAGCATGGCAGCAAACCGATGCTCATTCTCGCCATCGTCGCACTTTCACTTCTCGCCGCCGGGTTTGTACTGAAAAATCCCGAAGCCGTCGCGGGCATGTTCTTTGGTTCCGGCATGCTGATGATGATCGCCGGCCTGCTCTTCCTGCGCGGCTGGATGCGGCGGGACAGCGCCACGCTCGCTCGTTCCCTCCGGCAGATTGGCCTGCGCAACATCTCCCGTCGTCCTTCCCGCAGCCTTGCCGTCATCGGCATGATGGCAGGCGGCATCTTCCTCGTGGTCGCAGTAAACGCCTTCCGCATGAGCGCAGGAGACACCACCGCACGCGACTCCGGTACCGGCGGCTTCGCGCTCATCGGTGAATCCTCACTGCCCGTGTATGAAGACCTCAATGTGAAAGCAGGCTGGGACGCCTTCGGCCTCGATGAAAAGCTCATGCCCCAGGCCCGCGTGGTGCCCTTCCGCGTGCGCGATGGCGATGACGCCAGCTGCCTGAATCTCAACCGCGCCCAAAAGCCCGTGCTCGTGGCCGCAGACCCAGCCAAGCTCGCCGGCACCTTTGCCTTTGCCTCAGGTTCATGGGACAAGCTCAACGACAACTCATGCATCCCAGCCATCGCCGACCAAGCCACCGCCATGTGGGGACTCGGCAAAGGCGTGGGTGATACACTGGACTACCAAGACAGCTCCGGAAACACCTTCCAAGTAAAAATCGTCGGCCTCCTGGCGGGCTCCATCCTGCAGGGCAAGATGATCATCACCGAAAAAGACTACCTCTCTAAGTATCCTGATGCCGCCGGTTACCGCTTCTTTTTGGTCGATGCCAAACCTGAGCAGTCAGCCGAAATCGCCGCCCATCTCACCCGCCAGCTTGAGCAGCGCGGCCTCGCCCTGGAGCCCACGCGTCAGCGCCTTGAGTTGTTCCTCAGCGTGCAGAATACGTACATCGGCATCTTCACCGTTCTCGGCGGCCTCGGCGTTCTCCTGGGCACCGCCGGCATCGGCGTCCTCATCGCCCGCCATGTGCTGGAGCGTCGCGGCGAGCTCGGCCTCATGCAGGCCCTCGGATTCCGCGCCGCAGCCCTGCGCCGCATGATCATGGGAGAGCACAGCCTGCTGCTCGTCCTCGGCCTCATCCTCGGCGTCGTCACCGCCTCTCTCGCCGTGCTGCCCCAGTTGATCGAACGCGGCGGCGCCCTGCCCCTCGGCTTCCTGGTCGAGCTCATCGTCTCTGTCCTCGCCTTCGGCCTCGCAATCTGCGCCATCGCCGTGGCCACCGCCGTGCGCGGCACCCTCACCGATTCCATCCGTCGCGAGTAAGCGGCACAGCCCCCAAGGAGAGGCACTTGCCAAGTGCCTCTGGTCCGGCTTTTCCAAGAACTGCCTTTCACTGCATTAAACCCGGATCATGCAGTAGAGTAGGTCAGAGGAGCGACGAGGGAGTCGATTTTGTGGAAGATGGCGTCCATCCAGGGGCGTTTTTTGCGCGGCAGTGAGAGTTTGAGCACCGCTTTGCGTGCGTGCTGGCTGATCCAGCCGCCTA
>CALRWM010000090.1:0-22893 GCA_943371875.1 Prosthecobacter debontii
ATGCGTTCGTAAAACTCCCGAGCAGGACCATCTGCCTGTGGGGCAAAGATGTCAAAAGCCGTGAAGTCCTGGGTGAAGACGCTGCGGTCGATGAGTGCACCGACCTCGTAAAGCAGCCCTGTGTTGTAGCACATGTCGCGGAGAAAGATCATGCCGTGTCCCGCCAGCTCGGCGATGACTGGCTGTTCGTTCACGGGCTTTTCCGGGTCGATCTGCCGGAGGGCATCCATAATGGGGACCAGATCTTCGATGATGTGCCGCAGGTTTGTGCGCACGGGGGCTGGAGCAGGAATCGTGGCGGCATGCTCCTGCAGTTTGCTGAAGAACTGCGGCTGGGCTGCTTTGTCCTCCAGCAGCCGGAGCAGGAGCGGCGGAATGGAGGGATCTTGAGACACCCTGATCAGCCATGCCTGCAGAGGCCTGCTTTGCTCAATGATGTCATCCAAGGCTGCGGGCCTTGCCTGCACGGCGCTGAGCAGCGCCATGATGGCTCTGGCCAGTCTGGGCTCTGACTTCAGCCATGCCAGCGGCTCCGCGAGCATGGACCCGAACTCCAGTTCTTCTCCCGTGAGCCCCAGGATGGTGCGAACGACAGGCTGCTGCGCGGCGCGGCCGAGAAACTGGATCCAGCCGGCAATGCCAGGCAGGCGGGAGATGTCTGCGTCGGCGGCGCTGCTGCTAGCGTAGTGCTGCGCAGCTGCGCGCAGTGTGGCGAGGATGGTGGAGTCTGCCAGGTAGGCGGCAGAGTCTCCCCACAGAGTCTGCCTGAGGGCCAGAAGCTCCTCGATCAATGCCCGCTGCTGCAGCAGGGCTTCGGCAACGTCCCTGAGCACGGCCTCATTCATCACGCCGCGGGCGTTGAGGATGTGCTCATTCGTTTCTCCCAGAGCCTTCTGCAGCACGCGGCGGATGTACTCCAGCCCAAAGGCCTGTTCCGCATTGTCCCACGCCTCTTCCAAGGTGGGCTCCTGAGCATGAGCGGCTGCGGTTTTAACATCCTTGGCTCTGCCCGGCGCGGCACGTTTCAGCTGCATCTGCGGGATGTCTTTTTTCAGCCGGTCCCAGTCGGCCTGCCGCAGCCAAGCCAGCGTCTTGTTGACAGGGGGTCTCTCCTTGTCCTCCTGAAGGCTGGTCTTCAGCCGTTCGGCCTCTGGCTCCAGCCCGGCCAGATACCTTTGAGTGCCAGGCAGCCGCCAGACATTCAGCGGCATCATGCGGCTCAGCAGCTTGGTAAGATCTCCCGCAGAGTCTTTGCTGCCTTCAAAAAACGTGGGCTCCACTGCGTGCGCAGCTGCGGCCAGCGACTCTTTGAGGGAGGCCACCGTGCGCTCAAAGCGGTGCACGGCACCCTTGTTCAGCTGCACGAAGTTTTTGGCCGCCCAGTAGAGCAGCTGATCCTGCGCCAGGCTTTCCGGCGCAGTGGCTCTGCCGGCCAGGATGGTCTCTGCTCGGATGAGGTCTGGCAGCAGCTGGGCGTGCAGCACGTTTCCTTTGGAGGTGATGCTGTCCAGCCGCACTTTCAGCAGCAGCAGGCGCAGCATCTCGCGCTCATTGGGAGCCTTCTGCCAGAGCTCTGCGCTGTGCTCCGCCCAGTAGTGGCGCAGATTGCTGCTGGCCAGCAGCTCCGCCAGCAGGGAGACATAAGTGGCGGAGCGGACATCGTAGCCGCCGTACAACACCACGTCCTCCCAGTGAATGGACTCCGGTGTGGAGCGCAAATGGAAGCTCATCTTCTTCGAGGCCTCATCCGAGGTCAGGTCCACCTGCAGCCGGGTGCCGATGCGCGTGGAGCCATCCTTGCCCTGGCCCTGAGAGATGAGGCTCAGGGAAAAGGAGGCGGCATTCGCCTCTCCGAACGTAAGTGCGTAGGAGGTGCAGCTGGCGCCTGAAAGATCTGTCCATCCCTCCCTCTGGCGCGTGGTCAGCTCCAGCGACACGACGGAGCCGCCCCTGCGCTCCTCAGGAGTCAGGCAAATGATCCGCCCATCAAAGTGGCCCGCCGCCAGCTGCCGAGCCCAGCGCATCAGGCCGCCCTCTCCCTCCTGCGGCTTGGCGGGAAGGAGCTTTTCCAGAAACCACGCCATCCCCCAGTGCACCGGGTGGTTGGCAACGACGAGCCGCGAACCTTCTGGCAACGCCACCTTGGCGGACACATAACGCTGGAGGTCAAAGACGGAATGCCCCTCCTCGATGGTCGTCACATACGTCCGCCCGGTCATATGGTAAAAGGGCCTCACCGCCAGCGTCAGCAGCAGCAAAAAAGAGAACACCAGCGCTGTGGTGCAGAACCACATGTGAATGCGCGGATGCCGGACGAAATACCACAGCCCCAGCACATACAGTACGACGACCACCGCCACCGTCACCCACACGTGGATGCCGATCTCCGCCTGCAGAAGCGGTGCCAGAAAGGCCAGCATGCCAGACTGCGTGAGTCGTTTGCCAGTTGTTTTAAGTAGCGCCACAGACCTGCCCCAGTACCGGGGCGGTGGAGGTGGGGCGGGCAGCTTGGGCTCGCGTAACGGAGTAGCGCCGACATGGGGGGCAAGAGTTAAGTTCATGAAGGAATATTCTGCGAGAAATAGCGTGCTTCGCTCCGCCATGGTACTGTAATTGACAGATCATTTTGTAACAATTTCGAGCTATAATACTCGTCATGTCCTCGTAGGCCGATTCCCGCAATCCCGAGCGGAAGCGCTGCCACGATCGAAGTCTCTGGCGCACACGCGCACCGCGATGAACCAGGCATGCCGCTGCCAAACGGAGCGACATTGTCAGTGCGCGGAGCGCTGCCTTTTACGCTAAAGCTACGAAGGTCTGAGACGAACTGGAAGTCTGCGCTCCTGGGTGCTTTGAGCTGCTGTGCTTCTTTCTGGGACGAACAGCCTTACCTGAGTGCATTCCTGGCAGGAATGGCACTCAGTTCAAGGTGGTGATCGTAGATTTTGGAAGCTGGGGGCGGACTGAGCGCAGCAGATGCGCGGCGGAGTTCTTTGCAGTCGCTGCTGGCAGGTGTGGGGTGAGGCGGAGTCTTGGGTTTGCTTCCCGGTCGGTGGCGCGCTGACCCAGGGGAGCACTCGCCAAGGCTCGGCACCGCCTAGGCTATATGGCGCAGCGCTTTCAGGGCTGGTGTTTGGCGGAGCGGAATGGCAAAAAGGGCTGCCATGGAAATTCCGCGTGTGAAGTGAGATGCGCCAGGAGGTGTGAAAACGAGCGGCCCGCCCCTGCTTAATTGAGTGCCATTCAAGCCATGCAGTCCCTGAATGGGGGAAGCAAGTGGGTGGGTGATTGGGTGGCATCTGGGGACGTTCGCCCAGAGCCGACGAAATGTCGGCGCTCCCAGTCAAGAGCTGCGCATGACGCGGCGCGTCTGGTGGCGGCATGGCGGAGGTGTGCAGTGGGGAAAGAAAAAGGATGCGCCATTGGGCGATGTTTGAAGACGTGTTTTGTCGCTGACGGTGTCACGTTTGGATGTGGCGGCGTTTTGTGTCACCGCTACGCGGTTCCATGACCTTTGAGAGGGGTGGGTGTGATAGGGTCCGTGGGTTGGCACCCACGGCTACGGTTGTGCCAGCCCTACGGGCTTTCGGAGGGAGAGTCCGAACGGCCTGAAGTCTACCATAAGATGGCATAAACTTTCTCCGGGCATTGAGCACGGGGTTACAAACATTGGCTCATGCTTCGAGGCACCTGAACTCAAGGCGGCTGGATTGTGGAGCGGAGTGTTGCAGGGGGCCGTTTGCACGAAGTGAGCTTCCCAGATTCCGGCTAAAGCCGGGACTACAATACGTGCGCTGGCTGGTTTCAGATCAGTGGAGATGCGGAGCTTCCGGAACGGGCTGCTGCGAAGCCGCGAAGCGAACCCCGAACTACGTACTCAGAAGAGCGGACAGAGCGCGAGGAAGTTATTCGGGAGCGGAGTGTTGCAGGGGGACCGTTTGCACGAAGTGAGCTTCCCAGATTCCGGCTAAAGCCGGGACTACAATACATGCGCTGGCTGTCACCTGGGCTTAATTACGATGCTCCGTTGGGGCTGAAGAAGGGAGGCTACAAAGTTACTGCGACTCGGCTTAACATCCCCCCCATCACGCCAAGATCTCGTGGATCACGCGGCCGCCGAGGTCGGTGAGGCGGTGGTCGCGGCCGTTGTGGCGGTAGGTGAGTTTTTCGTGGTCGAGGCCGAGGAGGTGGAGGAGGGTGGCGTGGAGGTTGTTGACGTGGACTTTGTCTTCGATGGCTTTGTAGCCGAACTCATCGGTGGTGCCGTGGTGGACGCCGGCTTTGATGCCGCTGCCGGCCATCCAGATGGTGAAGCCTTTGGGGTTGTGAGAGTGGGGACGTGGGGGCTGGGGAGTCGGTGGTGCGGCCGAATTCGCCGTCTGCTGCAATATTGCTGGTAACTTTTTCATTTTCCTTCCATCAATCCGTCCGTCACAACTCACACCATGAAGCACCGCTCTTTCCTTCTGTCTCTTACACTCGTCCTCTCTCTGCACGGCGCGCTTCGCGCGGAGGAGCCGCAGGTTATTCACCTGTGGGAGAAGGGTGCGCCGGGGTTTGAGAAGCTGAAGGATGAGCCGGAGGTGATGAAGGGGAGCTCGGTGACGCATGTGAACAATCCGTCGATCACGGTGTTTCCTGCGCCGAAGGAGAAGGCGAACGGGGCGGCGGTGCTGATCGTGCCGGGGGGCGGGCACCGGCAGCTGGGCTTCGGGGGCGAGGGCGTGGAGCCGGCGAAGCTGCTGAACGGGCTGGGGGTGACGTGCTTTGTGCTGAAGCACCGGCTGCCGCGTGAGGAGGGGTCGCCCTACAATCTCGACATTCATCCGCGTGAGGACGGGCAGCGGGCGATGCGGGTGATCCGTACGCGGGCGGCGGAGTGGAACCTGGACACGAAGCGGATCGGGATTCTGGGCTTCTCTGCGGGTGGTGAGGTGGTGGCGATGGTGGTGTACGGGCCGACGGCGGGGGATGCGGGGGCGGCGGATGTGATCGACCGGGCGAGCTGCCGGGCGGATTTTCAGGTGTCGATTTATCCCGGACCGCTGGGGGTGCCGGCGGGACCGGTGCCTGCGGATGCGCCGCCGGCGTTTTTCCTGGTGGCGAATGATGACACGAGTCACGTGAAGCCGGTGCTGGATCAGCTGGCGAAGTACGAGGAGGCGAAGCTGCCGGTGGAGGTGCACCTGTATGCGCGGGGTGCGCATGGTTTTGGGATGGGGGGGCGATCAAAGCTGGCTTCGATCAGGACGTGGACGCAGCGGCTGAGTGACTGGCTGGGGGACAATGGGTTTTTGACGGCGGGTGAGGAGAAGGCGAAGGCGGGTGGGAAGTAGGGGGAGGTGGGCGGGGTAGATGGACAGGATTAACAGGATGGCAGAATTTCAGGATCAGGGGTGTGGTGCGCGTGTGTGGTGGGAGGAATGCGGCGGTGCTGGAGGGGGGGGTAGATTTGGGTGTGGCGGCGGCTTGGGGACAAGCCGCCCTACCCTGCCTGGGGGTGGGCGGATGTTTGGGGGTAGCGGAGACTGGGGGGCTCCCGCTTTCGGGTGTTTTTTGGTGTGCGTGTGCGCAGGTGCCCGTCGAAAGCGGTAGCTGCGTTCGTGCCTCACTTCGCAACCGCAGTCCAAATGGGGAGGCTGTGCGTCGCTATGCGACCGCAGGCCACATGGGGAGGCTTGGGGGCTTCACCACTTGGAGGTGGTGGAGGAAGCGCTGATCGAGGGGCTGGAGTGCCCATCGTACTTTCGGTGGTGGGCGGTTACTTGTCGAAGAAGGAGGATTCTTCGCGGTCGCCGACTTTGAGGTAGCGGTAGAAGACTTCGAGCTGGAGGGTGCAGAGGCACTGGCGGTAGATTTCGTCTGCGGCGTCTCCGGCGGGCCAGTTGGGACGGCCGCGCTTGAAGGAGCCATCGGACTGCTGGGCGCCGAGGATCTGGGGGAGGAACTGCTGATTGTAGAATTTCCAGTCGTCGCCGCCCTGCTGGAAGAAGGCCTGGGTGTAGTAGTACCAGCAGTAGAGGTTGCAGTTTTTATTCCAGTCGAGGGGCTCGGCGGTGAGGAAGTCGGTGAGGAATTTGATGCCTTTTTTGACGGGGGTGGTCTTGCCTTTGGCCATGGTCTGGAGGCCGAGGATGCCGACGCCGGAGAGGGACCACTGATTGTAGCCGGCATCCCGATTGGTGCCGCCGAAGCCGCCGTCTTTGGTCTGCTTGTCTTCGAAGTATTTGGTCATCTTGGTGATGGCGGAATGGAGGCCGTCGATTTTCAAGCTGGTGTTTTTGGCGGCTTTGAGGGCCTGGAACTGCCAGCCGGCGACGGAGAGGTCTTCGCGGCTTTTTTTGCCTGCGTAACCGCCGGTCTCGGTGTCGTAAACCCAGCTGCCGCTGTCCTGCTGATTGTCGATGATGATTTTCACGCCTGCTTCGAAGGCTTCGCGCATGCCGGGGAGGGATTTGCTGCCGAGGCGGGCGAGGGTGTACATCTCGCCAAGGGCGTAGGTGGCGATGCCGTGCTCGTAGACGGGGGCGTTGCCTTTGTCTGCCTGGCTGAAGAGCTTGAGCTTGTTTTTCTTCTGGGCCTCGAGGAGGAACATGATGCCTTTCATGACGTTTTCGCCGTAGAAGGGTGACTCGGGTGTTTCGCAGCGGCCGAGGTAGCAGAGGAGGGCGAGGCCGGTGAAGGCGCATTTGTTGTTGCGGCCCCAGGAGCCGTCTGGGTTTTGCTTGGTCTTGAGCCATTCGAGGGAGGCACTGACGGCGGCCTCGCACTCGGGGGAGCCGCCGTTTTGGCGGAGCTTTTCGAGGCGCTCCTGGGTGGAGCAGCGGCTGCGCATGGAGGGGGGAAGTGTGACGAAGCCGCCTGCGGCTCCGAGGCCGTTGGATTTGCCGAAGCCGCCTCCGGCGCCGCCCATGCCGAAACCGCCTGCGCCGCCGAGGGCGCCGCCGCCCATCAGGGCGCTGACGTCGGGCATGTCGAGGGAGTCGGGTGGGGCTTCGGGCAGGGAGATGGCGGAAGTCATGCTGGCGCTGACCAGCTTTTTCATGGGCATGGTCTTGTTGATGGAGCTGCGCTTTTTCTGCTGCACTTTGTGCTGGAGATCGGCGCTGGCTTTGGCGCCCTGCGCGGTGCCGCCGCCGGGGAGGAAGTCGACCTGCTTGTCCATGACGCCGCTCTGGAAGACGATGAAGAGGGCGAGGATGCCGAGACCGGCGTGGATCAAGATGCTTAAAAGGAGGGAACTGGCGCCGGCCTTGAGCCAGAGCTGCACGAATTTATTGGGCGGCTTGGCCACCTCGATGTGGGTGAGGGCTGGCGGGTGATAGACCTGGCCTTCGACGTGCTCGGCAATGACGACTGCGGCTTCACCGGAGTCGTCCGTGGGGACGGCGGTGGCGACTGCCACGGGTGTGCTCGGTGCGGGCATGGCCACGGGGACGGCGGCGCTGGCGGGCCGTGGGGACGGGGCGGCGGTGGGGACGGTGCCGGTGGAAGGTGCGGGCGGCGGCATCATGGCCGGCATGGGCATCTGCGGCATGTATCCGGGGGGATAGCCCGGCATCTGCGGCGGGTAGCCCTGCGGCATCGGATAGCCGGGCGGATAACCGGGCATCTGGGGCGGGTAACCCTGCGGTGGATAGCCCTGGGGGTAGCCCTTTGGCAGCGGCTGGGTGACACCCGGAGGGGGTGACGGCTGCGGATTCTGCGGATTTTCCGGGGTTCCAGGCTGAGACGGATTCATGAAGATGATCTTTCCAGGGTATCAGGACGGAACTGCGGCCCCTTTCTTGGGGTGCAGACAAACAAACACTGACAAAAAAATCAGAATCCTTCTTCGCCACCGACCGTGAAGGTCACGTTGGCGACCTTGGCGACGGCGAGGGCGTTGAGCACATCGATGACGCGTGAATAGGTGGCCTGCTCCTCCGCCTGGATGGTGACGATGACCTTGGCGCTGCGGTTGTCAGCCTCCTGCTTGAGACGCTTGAGGGTGTTGATGAACTCAGGGAGAGCCATGTCGGGACGGTTGCTGTCAAACTCCTCTTCATTGAGGGTGACGGCACCGGATTCCTCAACGCCGACGATGATTTCATCCGGCATTTCGGTGGGAGCATCGGCGCTGGGGGGAGCCAGGCCGGGGAGCTGGCTCTTGAGCTCGCGCTCCACCTTGACGGAGCCAACCATGACCATGAAGAAGAGCATGATGACGAAAACGACGTCGATCATGGGTGCGATCTGGAAGCCGACAGCGAGCTGTTCAGTTTCGATTTCGCGATGCTTTTTTTTGCCGGGTTCGGACATGAGAAGAAGAGTTACTCTTTGTTCAAGGCAGAGAAGGAAATGTCATCAATGCCCGCCTGGGCAATGACACTCATGACGCGCTGGATTTCGATCGCCGGGAGACGTTTGTCGCCACGAATGACCGCACGGTACTTGGCGTTGGCGTCGTGGCGGGCGCGGAGTTTTTCAACGAGCGGATCCACCACATCATACGCGGTATTTTCAAAGAGGATGGTGGCCTTGCCATTGGTCCATCGCACATTGAGGTTGGCCTCGTTCTGAACGTCTTTTTCCTTTTTCTTGGCATCTTTGGCGACAGGGAGCTGAATCTCCTTGTCGATACTCAACACCTGCGCCGAGGTGATGCTCATAAAGAAAATGAGCAACACCAACAGCACGTCAATCATCGGAGCGATCTGAAACTCCGGTTCGCCATCACCACCGCCGCCGCCGCCACCCATAGTGTTAGAAGGTCAAGGGTTGAGTATAAGAGATAAGAGAGGGATGAATCAGGCTGCAGTGGCAGCCTGAACGTCGCCAGCGACCCAGTTTGGGATGGCGGCGTAGAATTCTTCTTCGCCGACGTGGGCGTCCTTGAGGTGCGCGTAGGGCATCTTGCGGAAGAGGGCCATGACGATTTCCTGGAGATCGCTCATGCTGACCTGGAGACGGTTGCGGAGGAAGTAGAAGAACATGAAGGCGGGGACGGCGATGAAGAGGCCGGAGGCGGTGGCGATGAGCACCTCGCCGATGGCGCCGGAGAGCTTGGCGGGATCCCCTGCACCGCTGGTCTTCAGGGTGGAGAAGGCGCGCATCATGCCCGTCACCGTGCCGGTGAGACCGATCATGGGGGTGCAAACACCGATAACGGAGAGGTAGTTGATGCGGGTCTGAATGGAGGCGTTGACCTTGTTGAGCTCGCTGAAGAGGGCGGCTTCGGTGGCGTCATGCCCGTCTCCGAGGAAGCTGAGTCCGACGCGGGTGGTGTTGGTGAAGGCGGAGGGGCTGCCTTTGCAGAACTGGTAAGCGCCGACGTAGTCACCGGCACGGAAGAGATCCTGAACCTGGGCGACCTGGGCTGGAGGGGCGGCTTTCTTGAGGCCGGTGCGCATCCAGAGATCGACGGTGAGCCAGACGAGGGCGATGGAGCAAGCGGTGATGGGATACATGACCCAGCCACCTTCGATGAAGCGGTCGATCATCGATTCGGAGTGAACTTCAGCGGCGGCACCTTCCGGTGGTGCGGCGTCTTCAGCATACAGGTTGAAGGAGGTGAGGACACCCAGAGCCAGCAGGACGCAAAGGAACGCGCGGGCAGGGCCGTTGGGGATGTGGCGGGTCATGATGGTGGCAGTGTTGGTTTGCATGGGGAAATGGTTCAAGCTTTGGGTTTGGAGTCGGTGGGTTTGGCGGGCTCGCCTTCCTTGGGTTTGGCGGCGTCCGGTTTGCCATCGGCGGCGGCGGCGGCGTCAACTTCTTCCTCGGCGACATTCTTCATTCCGGCAATCGCGGCTTTCTCCTTGGTGGCGGATTCGGCGACCGGGGAGCCGGGGTAGGATTCGCTGATGCGTGCGAGGAAGGCGTTGGCGTCCTCATAGCGCTTCATTTTGATGAGAATCTTGGCGGCGTTCAGCTCGGCCTCAGGCACGCGCTGCATCTGAGTGCCGTAAAAGACGGGGATGCGGAGGTAGGCGAGCAGGGCTTTTTCCCACTCCTTCTTGCGGGTGTAAACATCAGCAATCAGGGCCCAAAGCGAGGCGCCAATGGCGGAGTCGTCAGTCTCTTTGAGGATGCTCTGGGCTTCCACGAGGATGCCGGCGTAATCCGAGGAGGTCTGGCGCTCGATGTCGAGCTGGATGATGCGGAGGCGCATCTTCTGGGCGTCGGTGAGTTTGAGGGCGCGGAGAGACGGGAGGGATTTGACGACCTCATCGAATTTACCGCCCTGATTGAGCGCTTCGATGTAGGCGAAGTAGATGTCGATGTACCAGTTGCCTTCGATGCCTTCGAAGTGCTCAAAGAAGTCACGGCCTTTTTTGAGGACGGCGATGGCTTCCTCGGTCTTGCCTTTGGCGAGGAGGTCGGCTGATTCGGTGAGTTCAGCCGGATAGGGCCACTCGAGGGAATCGATGTTCTTTTTCTCCAGAATGGTGGTGGCCTTGTTTTCACCGATCTGAACGGTGCGGATGATCTTGCCTTCCGGGCTGATGGAAAACTCGGAGGAGAAGACGCGGTTGCCGTCCTTGAGGACGATGGCCTGCCCGAAGGCGGAACCAGCGGCGACGACGGCGAAAACGAGCAAAAAGCGGGCGAACGAGTGCATGGAAATCGTGGGGTGGGTTCGCGTGAAATTACAGGGTGGGGAGGAGCTTCTCAGCCTCTTTCTTTTCCGGCTGACCCTCAAGATCCTTGCGGTCGATCATCTCCTGGATCGTTTTTTTGGCTTCCTCGGTCTTGCCGAGAGCCTTGAAGGACTTGCCGCAGAGCAGATAGGCCTTGGCCATTTCATCCTTCCATTTCTGGTGGGCGATGAAGACGCGCTGGAAGTAGGCGATGGCGGCCTCGTGCTTGCCTTGGAGAGCCTCGATCTCGCCGAGCATGCGGAGGGCATTGGCGGTGGCGTGACCGCGCCACTCCTTGGTGTTGGCGATGGTCTCAAAGATCTTCCTGGCTTCGTCATACTTCTTGAGTTTGACGAGGGTCTTGGCCTCACCCTGCGTGGCATCAAGCACGTGGGAGCTGCCGGGGTAGTTGTTCAAGGCATCGCGGAAGAGTTCGAGAGCCTTGTCATACTCACCTTTTTCGAAGGCGATTTCAGCCAGACCGACGGGAGCGCCGTCTGAGAACTCGCTGTCTTTGAAGAAGTCTCTGAGGCGGATGTAGCAGCCAGTGGCTTTTTCGAGATCGCCTTTCTTGCGGGCGGCGTCTCCCACGATGCTGAGGAGCATGGGGCTGAGATCGTCAGGCTTGGCGACTTCGATGATGATGGTGAGGTACTTTTCGGCCTTTTCAGGCAGTTTCATGACCTTGGCGAGCCATGCCTTGGCAAAGAGAATGCGCATTTGAGCGGTGCCATTCATGGCGGCCTGCGGCGGGCTGAGCAGCGTTTCGAGCTGTTTTTCGACATCTTCGAAGGTGAGCTCTGGGGCGGGAGCGACCACGGGAGCTTTTTCGGGGGCCTTGGCACCCTCCGCAGGCGGTGTCACTGGAGCAGCGGCGACGCGGCGGCGCTTGGGGGCGCTGATGGAGACGAGCTGCTGAATCAAGCCTTCCACCTGCTGATTGGCGACGATGGGGATGCGGGTTTTGATGTGTTCAGCGAGGAGCTTCTTGGCTTCCTCCACTTTACCTTCCTTGATGAGTGCGCGGCTGATCCAGAGGATGGCTTTGAGAGCAAGGTCATCGTTGTCCTTGTGGGTGTTGTAGTAGCGCTGCCACATTTCTGACAGCTCCTTCCACTTGCTGGATCCGACGTAGAGATCCGTCACCTGATCCATGGCGTAGGTGAGCACATCATCGGTCTTGGCCTTGTCCACGGCTGCGGCGAACTGGATCATCGCGTTCTCATAGTCGGCGCGCTGATTGTAGATGTCCCCGAGGAGGGCGTGGACCTGACCGATGTTCTGATCGTTCGGCTTTTCTTTGGCGATGTTCAGGAGCTCGGCTTCCGCCGCCTTTTTGTCGCCGCTCTGGAAATCAATGAAGGCCAGACGGTAGCGCGCATCCACCACATACTGCCCGCCGGTATTTTCCTTGATGTAGGTCTTGAGCGCCTTGGTCACGCTCTTGGAGTCGTTCTGGTAGAAGTAGGTCAGGGCGATGCGATACAGGAGGTCGTCCTTGTAGGTGGTCGTGGGGAAGTCCTGGAGCACCTTTTCATAGGTGGTGCGGCACTCGTCAAAGCTCTGGAGTTCAAACTGGACGCTGCCAATGAGGAAGTAGAGGCGCTCTTTGTCGGCCTTGGGAAAGCTCAGGGCTTTTTTCCAGGCGGCGATGGCTTCTTTGGGCTGCTTGTTATTATAGGCCAGCATGCCGAACATCATGGAGACCTCGCCAACCATCTCGCTGTCCGGGAAGTTTTCGATGAAAACTTCGCACTGTTCGCGGGCCTCTTTGATGCGCTTCAGGGAGGCGTTGACCATGAGGAGGCCGTACATGCACTTGTCGCGCTGGGCGAACTGCTTGAAGTCTTTGACGACGACTTCGAAAGCGAGAATGGCCTGCCAGAGGCGGGAGGGATCGCCCGCGCCGGCGTCGGTGGGGGAACCCATTTCATAGTAGCAGCGGCCGAGACGGTAATAGAGAGAGGCATCGTAATCGGTGCGCTTCTCGATTTCGGCCATGATTTCCTTGTTGGCCTTGAGCTTCGTTTCGATCTCGTCTTTGCGGACGCCTTTGGCGGTCTTGAGCTGGGTCTCCAGCTTGGCCACCTGCTCAGCCTGGATGCGGGAGATTTCGTTTTTCTTGCGGACGAGCTGGTAGGCGCCGAGAGCCTCCTTGTAGGCCTTCTTTTCCATCATCTCATCGCCGAGCTTGAGATAGATGTTGTTCATCTGAGCAATGCTGTCGCCACCGGAGGCGAAGTTGCGCACCTTGTCCATGAGGGTGGTGGCTTCATCGAGCTTGCCGCTGGCGACGTAGATGTTGGCCGCAAGCATGGCGGCCTGGATGGATTCCGCGCTGCGGATGCCGTCTGCGAGGACGTTGGTAAGGATTTTGAGGGCGTCGTCCTTCTTGTCCTGCTTGTTGAGGGTGTCGGCGATAATGAGTCCGGCCTCGGCTTTTTTCTCCGGTGAATCGCGAACGACGTTGGTGAGCACTTCGATGCCTTTGTCTTCCTGCTTGCTGGCGATGTAGGAACGGCCCAGGGCCATGCGGACATCGACGAGTGCGGAGCCCTGTGGGAACTCCTTCACGTAGGCCGTGAGAGCTTCGATGGCCTTCGGGTAGTCGTTGAGATTGTAATAACAGGCGCCTTCGGTGAAGAGGATGCTCTCGAAGGGCTTGTTGTTGAGGTTTTTCTTCGCGACGGCGAGCTTGGAAAGGGCCTCCTGATATTTGGCCTCGGCAAAGAGGGCGCCGGCGGCAGCGATGAGGGCCTCAGTCTCCTGCTGGATGTTCAAAGCAGCGGGGGCTGCAGGCGCGGCGGGAGCGGCAGGGGCTGCTGGAGGTGCAGGCGGAGGAGCCTGGGAAAACACAGGCGTGACAGCGGCCAGGGCCAGAGCGGCACAGAAAATGGGTCTCATGAGTTGCAGGGTGCGTTGCACATCAGCACAAGGTACTAAAAAACTACGACGATGCACAAGCTGGAATTGACGCACGTCATCGGATTTGATGGCGCAATGTGGCTGGGCATCTGGGGAAACTGACATTTTTTGAGAAAGGGATTTGAGATTAGCAGGATGGTCATTTTTGTCACGGGAGAAAAATCAAAAGGACAAATTCTATCCACACAAAGAAGCATTTGAGTGGAAAGTCCTTTCAAGGAACTCCCGGCCAGCGTGCCCTGCCCTGCGCATTTAAAGAGTGTCGTTCAACACGACTCGACATTCTCTGTTCGTCATTCAATGATCCAACCACATGTCCAATCCTGTACTCGAAGTTTCTGATCTCACTTTCCGCCGTGGCCGTCCCATCCTCAAAGGCATCTCCTGGCGGGTGGATCCCGGCCAGCACTGGTGCATTCTGGGCCCGAACGGCTGCGGCAAGACCTCGCTGATCAACCTGATCACGGGGTATGACAGTGCGACGGGCGGGAGTCTGCGGATCGGCGAGAGTGTGTTTGGCGAGGATGACTGGCGCGAGGTGCGCCGCCGAGTGGGGCTGGTGACGAACACGCTGGTGACGTATTTAGAGAGCGGGGAGCCGGTGATCGATGTGATCGCGAGCGGACGGGAGGCGAAGCTGAACCTGATCGACGAGCCGCCGGCGGCGGTGCTGCGTCAGGCGGCAGGGCTGCTGGCGCAGGTGGGCTGCGAGTACCTGAGCGAGGCGCTGTGGGGCCCGCTGTCTCAGGGTGAGAAGCAGAAGGTGCTGATCTGCCGCGCACTGATGGCGAAGTTTGATGTGCTGATTCTCGACGAGCCCTGTGCGGGGCTGGACCCGGTGGCGCGTGAGAAGTACCTGCAGTGGATGCAATCCCTGGCGGTGCAGCCGCACTCCCCTTCCCTGGTGCTGGTGACGCACCACGTGGAGGAAATCCTGCCGAGCATCACGCACTGCCTGCTGCTGAGAGACGGGCAGGTGCATGCGTCCGGGCCGAAGGCGGAGGTGCTGAACAGCCGGAACCTGAGCGAGATCTATGGTGCGCGCGTGAAGCTGGGCCGGCGTGGGGAGCGTTACTCGCTGCGGCTTGCCTGAGCCCGCCCTGCCCTGGCCACGAATGGGCGGGATGAGACGCTGATCCCCTGGAGCGCGGGCAGCTTGGCTGGCTGGTGCTCGATTCTTCTGGCAAAGCAAAGGGCAAGCGTGGTATCAAGCCGGGTGTTCCCGTCTGGGGCTTCACTGCGGCCTATGCGGAGGGCGATCATTTTGTCATTCTCTATTAATAACAGCCATGCGCGCGGTCATTCTCCTTTGCTGTGTTTTCGCCACTTCTCTGGGGGCGCAGTCTCCAAGCGGTGTGTTTACGCTGCTGCAGACGAAGCCCTTTGTGGCCGAGGTGACGAGCGTGAGCAGCAGTGCGAGCGGCTTCAAGCTGGCGCTGCGGGCGGATGATGGCGGCACGAGCAGCTATGAGTACAGCAGTTCGAATCCGACGCCGGAGCAGCAGTTTGTGGCGCAGCTCAAGGCGCACCAACGCTACGCCTTCCCGCAGTGCCTGATCGATTTCCTGGGGCTGGATGAGACGGTGAGGCTGATGCGCGCGCTGCCGAGGACTGCGTCTTTTTTTTCCACCACGCCCAGTGTGCCGAGCGGGCTGATGGATCTGGGGCGCGAGCATCCCTTCCGGGCCACGGTGCTGGATCCGGGCATTGGGGAAAAAAGCTGCGCGATGGTGCTGCAGGGGGCGGATTCACGGCTCTATCTTGCCAGCGGCCCGTTCACCAGCGACGTGGCCAAAAAGATCGCCGAGAAGCTGAAGCGTGGTGAGACGTATGAGTTTCCCGCTGCGCTGGAGGATGTGCTGCTCTCCGCCGACAAGCGCGCAGCCAAGGCGCGGCCCAAGTCGCCTGAGATCGCCGTGCTCGAACGGTACATCGGATCGTGGAGCGGCACGCTGGAGAGTGATGCTGCCGCGAAGGTGCGGATGAACTGCCACTGGCTGGCGGATGGCACGGGCATCTGGAGGGAGATGAGTTTTAGCCATGACGACAGCGAGGAAACTCCCACGCTGGACATTGCGCGCATGCTCTATGATGCCAGCGCGAAGGCTTACGTCAGCGCCGATCCTGCGGCGGACGGCGCCGGGGCGCTGACCAGCACCTGGGATGAGGCGACGCGGACTTTCACCACGGCGCTGCCCACACCCACGAGCGGGCAGACGCGCATCAACACGGCCACCTTTACCACGGAGGCCCGGATCGACTGGAAAACGGTGACCCAGGATGCGAGCGGAAAAGTGATCTCGACGAAGCGTGGCAGCTATGTGCGCACGGCCAGGAAGGTGCCGCCGGTGAAACTACCGGCTGCTGCGCCGAAGGCCGTGCTTGCAGCGCAGGCTTTCAGCGGGAACGGCAGCTACGTGGCGCAGTCCAGCACGACGGGAGCGCAGGCAACGCCGCAGAAGATGGCACCGCATGCGCTGATGGAGCCTGTGATTTACACGGACCTCTTCAAGATGCGTGAGCTGCCGCCGTTTCGGGGGAAGGTGTCGCACATTGAATTCAACGCGAACTCGTTCACGGCGACGGTGGAGCGGGTGGATCAGCGGCAGGTGAACATCCATCACACGCGTGACGAGAACTGGGAGCATGCGCTGCGTCTTGCCAAGCGCCTCAATCCTGGCACGACGTATGAGTTTCCAGCGGCGCTCGCGGAGGTGTATCAGCCACCGGCGACAGGATCTGTGGCGCTGCCTAGCACGGATGCCATGCGCGCGCTTTCGGCCTTCATTGGCGAATGGAGCATGCACTGGACGACGGGACCGGGCCGGGATCGGAGTGATAAAATCACCGTGCACTACTTCTGGAGCAACGACGGCACGGGACTGTGGCGCGAGGTTCATCTGCCAGAGGGCGTCCGCACGGGCACCGGCGGCGCGACGCAGGGGAATTCAAAACCGTATGTGGAGGCCTCGCTCACGACCTATGATGCAGCGACGCAGAAGTACGCTGAGATCTACTCGTCCTCCCTCAAGGGGGACGAAAGGCAGGACGTGGAATGGGACGCGAAGACGCAGACTTATTCGATGGTCAAGAAGGCGGTTCCATCCGCTGCTGGCGTGCAGTTCAGCAGCGCGCGGCGGATTATTTCACCGGAGCGCATTGAGTTTCATTCCAAGACGACGAAGGCTGATGGGAGCGTGTTGGGTGAAAGTGGTGGATACTACAAGCGGATCGGGCCTTGAGCTGAGGGCGTGCACGGCGAATGAATGAAATTTTGATGTCGTGCACGGTGAAATGACAAAAGGCTTGTCATTGTTTTCGCCACCTGATATTTCGGGCTGATTCCATGAGCACGCCCAGCCAGCCTCTTCGTCAGCCCGGTCTTATTGTTTACCTTTGTGGTCTCGGCACTTCGGCGCTGGCGCTGTGGCTGGTGCAGATCGCGAATGACAATGGTGAAAATATCATGGGCTGGTATGCGAATGGGATCATTCCAGCGGGGGCGTTTCTGGTGGGGATCGGCAGTGGTGTGGGATATGCCGTGGGTTCGCGACTGCTGCAGGTGAAGCTGAGCAAGGCGTTTGTCTTTGGGATGCTGACCACGGCGGTGGTGGATTACTTTGCCGCGCACTATCTCACCTATCTGAGCATCATTGAGCTGCATCACATTCCGGCGGAGCGGTATGGCTTCACCGACTACTTCCGTGAGATCAGCGAAGGGATGTCCTTCAAGAGCCGCAGCTCGGGCGAGGCAGGCAGCCCGCTGGGCATGTGGGGCTATTTTTACAAGCTGCTGGAGATTTGTGGCTACGCAGGCGGCGCCATGGTGCCGTCGATGATGGTGTTTGGCATGCCGTATTGCAAAGGGTGCCAGCAGTACCTGAAGAAGCATCGCACAGGGCACCTGCATGCGCCGGAGCAGTGGCCGGTGGTGAAGAAGCTGAAAAAGAAGGAACGGCTCGCGGCGCTGCAGGCGTCGATCAAAGAGCTCATAGCACGTGCGAACGAGTTCACCGTGCCGATTTCCGCTGCGCCGCTGGCGGAGACGGAGGCGGCACTTGCCACGCTGGATCAGACGATTCAGAAGGATGCCGCGGCGCGCATCACTTACACTTTGAAGAAGTGCCCAAGGTGTGATGCGCACCATCTGGACTTGAACCTGTTTAATTACACGGAGGATAAAAAGGTGTCGAACTCGAAGGTGGCGAAGATTGATAAGACGAAGGTGCCGGAGGTGGTGGGGGACGGGGTGGCGGCTTGACGGGATTTAGGCCTGCGCCGAGGTGACGGAGGCATCTTTCACCTCAGAGCGCTATTGTTTGCTATAATGATTTCGATTGCAGGAAAGACAGCCGCTGCTCCGTGGCGGCAGCCAACTTTGTTGCTATGATTTGGTCATCTCTTTTCAGCTGTGCAAACCAATGTTCGAGGTCGATGCCTTTGTTTTGCATAGACTTGATCTCAAATTCTGAATAGCTTTTACGCAAATTTTGCCAATAAGGATGCTCATCTGTCGCCAATTCCTGGAATAAGCGCGCCAACTCTTTTAAGGTGTTGGATTCGATGTGTCTAAGACCCAAATAGCCGTCTTTACTGCGTAGAGGCCAGCCTAGTGCATAGATAAATTTGGCGTCGTTTTTGAGCACTGAATTCGAAGCCATGCATTCTTTGAGATATTCACAGAAAAATAGCAATGTCGATGTAAACAAGTCAACGCTAAGATCACTTTCGTCGCCATTGGAGAATGAAACGGTTCCGCCCATACATTTAATCTCGAATAATAAAGCACTCCTTCAATGAATATTGTTTTTGCGATTTTTCAGCAGCTTTCCTAACCAAGCTTTGCTGCGGATGATCCAGGCCTGCGTGGATAAAATGCCTGGCATTTCCCTCATTTATCCTTCCTCTGCATCATTCGCTGCGCGATTTGCTTCTTCCATGAAGGCAATGGAAGAAATTCTGTTATATAAGGAGGCCATTCACCTCTATCTATATATGCTCTCATTTTAGACCAATCCTTTAATTTTAATCCATTATCTTTTAGAAAGTCAACCATTCCACTTTCTACTCTAAACCTGAGAGCCGCACATAGACGTTGAACTGGACTCAAAGCATCGCGCCGTTGCTTTGAATTTTCAAGAGACTGCACAATTTGTTCAGCGACTTTATTTAAAGAAGTCCGGATTACAGAGTGAGGAATATAGGACTTCCATGTCCTCCAATATTCATGTTCAGGATCAGCCCCAGAAAATAGCAGACGCGCAACTTCAGCAAGCACCGTTTCTGAGCACATCTTCAGGTACAGGACATCTCCGCAGCTAAATTCTAGATTCTGTCGGAAAACGAGATCATTGCTTAAAACGTCGGAGTCGTGAAGTGCCGCCTTCAGAAATCGACAGATCTCAATCAATATGACGGAATTCGTCCAGAAAACACAGTTAGAGGCCTGGGGTTCTCCGGCAATTGCGACAAAGGCAGACATAATTCAGAAATCACTTATAAACTCGATTTTTTGACCAGGCTTGAAAAGATCTCAGGCATTTTGTCGATGAATGCCGTGTGAGGCGGGGAAAGCTGAGGTGGATGAGGGACGTTGGTTCGAGGATGAAACGATTTTTGCTCTGTCTCATGATTGCTGCTCCACTCCTTGCGGCGGAGCGTCCTGCGGTGACGGCGCCACGCCAGACGAGCGGTGACACGGCGGTGCAGCCGAAGTGGGAGGAGGGGCTGAGTATCACGGTGGGGCTGCAGGATGCGGACATCGTGGGGAGTGACCAGCGGGCGATTCAGGCGGCGGTGGATTATGTGGCGCGGATGGGCGGCGGGACGGTGCACCTGAAGGCGGGGACTTATCGGCTGCGGAATGCGGTGTATTTGCAGTCGGGTGTGAACCTGACGGGCGAAGGCGACAAGACGGTGCTCATTAAAGAGCCGTCTGTGATGACACCGCTGAAGCTGGACAGCGACTGGTATGACCAGGAGATCACGCTGCATGATGCGAATGGATTCCGCGTGGGGGATGGGGTGTGCCTGCGGGCGAAGGATGCAAAGACGGGGCGGCAGACGGTGATCAAGCGAACGCTGGTGGCGCGGAGCGTGAACCGCTTCAAGCTGGACAAGGCGCTGCGTGAGAACCTGTGGCAGATGAACGAGGCGACGTGCGCGACGCTGTTTCCGCTGCTGAGCGGTGAACTGGTCAATGATGTGAGGATCGAGAATCTGGTGCTGGACGGCAACCGTGAACACAATGCGGAGCTGGATGGCAACTACGCGGGCTGCATTTTTCTGCAGGACTGCAATCGCTTCCACATCAGCGGTGTGACGGCGCGCAACAACCACGGGGATGGGATCAGCTGGCAGATCTGCCACGATGTGGTGGTGGAAAATTGCGTGAGCGAAAACAACAGCGGGCTGGGTTTGCACCCGGGCAGCGGCTCGCAGCGGCCGATCATCCGCAACAGCACGCTGCGTGGGAATGACTTCGGGATTTTCTTCTGCTGGGGCGTCAAGCATGGGCTGGCGGAGGGCAATCAAATCGAGGGGAACCGCGTTGGGATTTCCATTGGCCATCGTGACACAGACAACCTAGTGACGGGGAACACGATCCGGGGCAGCAAGGTGAATGGTCTGCTGTTTCGTCCGGAGCGCGGGCCGGACTTTGCAGGGCATCGCAACCGGATCGAGAAGAACCGCTTCATCGACAACGCGCCGGAAGGCGGGGTGGTGATCGACATCCAGGGCGGGACGGAAGCGATCACGATCAGCGACAATCAGTTCACGGAAACGCGGGGCGGGAAGGCGCGTGAGGCGGTGAAGCAGGGGCCGGAGACGAAGCGCATTGTGATTGAAGGGAGCGAGAGCAAGGGGTTTTAGAGCATTCGTTTCGCAGCGATGATGAACTTTGCCTGCTCGCAGCGTTAGAATGCGCTTCACTTCCCAACCATGAAATCCAAGCTGCTCCTCCTTGCCGTTCTCGCGTCGTCCATTGTCCGTGCTGAGGACAGCCGGCTGCAGGCGCCGAAGGATTTGAACGGGTATTTTCCTTTCAATCCGCCCTCTTCGCTGAGTGAGTGGGATGCGCGGAAGGATTATGTGAGGAGGCAGATCCTGGTGGCGGAGGGGCTTTGGCCGATGCCGACGAAGACGCCGCTGAATGCGGTGGTGCATGGGAAGGTGGAGGGGGATGGCTTCACGGTGGAGAAGGTGTACTTTGAAAGTGCGCCGGGATTTTTTGTGACGGGGAGCCTGTGGAAGCCGAAGGTGATCAAGGGCAAGGTGCCGGGGGTGATGTTTGCGCACGGGCACTGGAAGGATGCGCGGCTTTCGATTGAGACGGATGCGAAGGTGCGGGCGGAGATCGCGGCTGGGGGCGAGCGTTTTGAGCGGGGTGGGAAGAGCATTTTTCAATCGCTCTGCGTGCAGCTGGCGCGGATGGGCTGCGTGGTGTGGCAGTGGGACATGCTGAGTGATTCGGACTCGGTGCAGATCCCGCGCGAGATCGTGCACACCTTTGCGAAGCAGCGGCCGGAGATGAACACGGTGGAAAACTGGGGGCTGTACAGTCCGCAGGCGGAGGCGCATTTGCAGTCGATCATGGGTCTGCAAACTTGGAACGCGGTGCGGGGGCTGGACTTTTTGCTGTCATTGCCTGAGGTGGACCCGGAGCGTACGGCGATCACGGGTGCGAGCGGTGGTGGTACGCAGACGATGCTGCTGGCGGCGATCGATGACCGGATCAAGCTCTCCTTTCCATGTGTGATGGTGAGCACGGCGATGCAGGGGGGCTGTACGTGCGAGAACACTTCTTTGCTGCGGATCAACACGGGCAATGTGGAATTCACGGGGCTCTTTGCGCCAAAGCCGCAGGGGATGAACACGGCGAACGACTGGACGAAGGAGATGGCGACGAAGGGCTTCCCTGATCTGCAGAAGCTGTACACGACTTTTGGCAAGAAGGACAATGTGTTCCTGCTGCGCGGGGAGCATTTTCCACACAACTACAATGCGGTGACGCGCAGTGCGTTTTACACGTTTGTGAACAAGCACTTCAACCTGGGACAGGAAGCGCCGGTGATCGAGAAGGACTATGAACCGCTGACGCGGGAGCAGCTGACGGTTTGGGATGAGAAGCACCCTGCCCCGAATGCGGCGGATCCGGAGTTTGAGCGGAAGCTGCTGAAGTATATGACTGCGGATGCGGAGAAGCTGCTGAGCGAGGCGGACCCGAAGGTGCTGCGCGAGGGAATCGAAGTGGTGATCGGCCGGACGTATGACAAGGCGGGCGAGGTGGAGTGGACGCTGAAGGACAAGCAGGACCGTGGGGACCACCTGGAAATGACGGGCACGCTGACGAACAAGACGTACAACGAGGAGCTGAGCGTGGCGTGGCTGTACCCGAAGGAGTGGAACGGGCGCGTGGTGATCTGGCTGGATGACGCGGGCAAGTCCGGCATTGCGAACGCGCAGGTGAAGGAACTGGTGAAGGGTGGCGTGGCGGTGCTGGGGGTGGATCTGCTGTTTCAAGGCAGCGAGCTGGCGAAGCAGAACCGGCTGGTGGCGAATCCGCGTGAGTTTGCGGGATACACGTATGGCTACAACAGCGCGCTGTTTGCGCAGCGTGCGCATGATGTGCTGACGCTGACGAGCTTCCTGCGCAACACGAAGGTGGGATCGCACCCGAGTCCGAAGTCGGTGTGCATCGCGGCGCTGGGTGAGCAGACGGGGCCTATCGCGCTGGCTGCGCGTGCGGTGGCGGGTGAGGCGATCGACCGGGCTGCGTATGACACGCATGGCTTCCGCTTTGGGAAGGTGCTGGATTATCGTGATCCGATGTTCCTGCCGGGTGGTGCGAAGTATCTGGACCTGCCGGGCATGCTGACGGCGCAGGGGCCGCACCTGCGCTGGGTGCGTGGTGAGGGGAAAGATCCGGAGGCAGGGCTGGTGGAGTGGCTGCTGAAGTAGGAGAGTGCGCGGACCACGCTGCGCCGGATGGTGTGGCGTGGTATGGGGTTTTAGTATGTGGTGGCTCAGGACGGGCTGTCAGGCGGGCGAGTGGCCTGCGCGCCTTGTTTGCGGAGTACGCGCCGGATTTGCTGCCTGCGCATCAACTCATGGGGCGAAGGCGGAGCTGCCGTAGCGTGTAGAAGGGCGCATCTGACTCGGGCATGCGGCGGGCGCCTTTTTTGCGCTTTGGACCGAAGAGGTCGCGCTGCGCCTCGAAGACGCCTTCTATGAACTCTTTGCTCCCGAGCGCGACGCCATCGGAGAAGTAGCGCACGCGCAGGTGCACGAGTTCGGCGGGGCTGAGCTTGCCTTTTTCCGCAAGCACAGTGCGCGCGGTTTCTGC
>CALRWM010000091.1:0-22886 GCA_943371875.1 Prosthecobacter debontii
GACATGCTTTTTTCTCGACTGTTTTCGCGAGGATCAATTGCAACATCTGGTGCCCACCATCGCCAGTGCAGCTGCAGCTAATGCGCATTGGCTGCATGCGGATTTTCAAATCGCGCCCGCAGGCCTGCGCCGTGTGTGCAGCCGCGTGATCGTGAGGATTTTGTATGCTTTTTTTCGCTGCGTGACGCGCCTGCCGGCCCACGAACTGGTCAATGTGGCGCCCTATTTAAGTGCTGCAGGATTCACGCGGTGGGAGCGGCGTGAGTTCGTTTTAGGCCTGCTGTTTTGCGACTGCTGGAAGCGTTGAGAGATTGCGTCTCATAATCTTCTCGTGATCGTCGCATAACTTGCTCACTGGATGCCAATCCACGCGGATCAAAGCAAACGTATTCATGCTTTATATGTGGTATGGACCCTAAACCACACTCCCAAAATCGGTGGTTGCTTGCGCTGAGCCTCAGCGTCGTAGCAACCGTGTCATTTTCAACCGCCACAGCGGGCACACCCGTCGCTGCGAAGAACCCCGCACCCGATCCATTTGACTGGAAGGAGAACACCATCTCCCCGGTCACGAATCCGATGTACTTCGAAGATCCGGTGATCCGCTCCGAAATCCGCCCGATCTTCATCTATCACAACTTCGACAACCAGTTCGTCACGGGTCGTGGCAGTGCACGAGTGGGAGCTGTCCAGTTCCGCTATGCGATCACTGACCGCCTCGCCTTCATCGCGACGCAGGACGGTTATCTGAACATCAATGGCACCGGAGTGAAGGGCAGCGGCTGGATGGATCTGGCCGCCGGTTTCAAATACGCGCTGATCAATGACGTGCAGAACCAGTTCATCCTCACCCCGGGCTTCACTTTCCAGCTCCCGACCGGTGACAAGGATGTGTTCTATGGTCGTGGTTCAGGCCAGTTCAATCCCTTCATCTCCTTTGCGAAGGGCTACGGCGATCTGCACATCACCGGCAATGTCGGCGCACTCATTCCGATGCTGCGCGATGAACAGAACACCATGGCACATTACAGCCTGATGGTGGACTACTACGTCAGCAAATGGTTCATTCCCTTCGCCACCGCGAACTTCTGGACCACGCTCAACAACGCTTCCAACATTCCCGGCCTGCGCACCAACGGCTACGATGTCATCAACTTCGGCGCGGGCAATGCCAGCGGTGCCACCCAGGGCATGCTGGGCCTTGGTTTCCGCTCACGCATTCAGAAGAATGTCGATATCGGTTTTGCCTATGAAATGGCGGTTGTGAAGCCTTACGGCCTGGCCAACACCCGCTTCACCATGGACATGAGCATCCGTTTCTAAGTTCGAGTTTTAGTCAGGTTGAGTCAGCAGTTAAGTTGGTTACGCACGGGGACGAAAGTCCCCGTGCGTTTCTATTGCGGGCCGGTTGTTTTGCGATTGGCAGGGCAGGGCAAAATGATCTAAGTTGGCAGGAAGGGTCGCCGTTATGATCCCCCCGACAACCATGACACGCCACCCTCTTTCCCATGCCGCCGGCGCCTTTGCGCTGCTTCTCGCTCTCAATTCCTGTGGCAAGCAAGAGCAGCCCGCCGCCACGCCGCCGACTGCGCCGGCACCCGTGGCAGCCAAGCCCGCCGCACCGGCCCCTGTCCCCGCCCCTGCGCCCGTCAAACCTGCGGATCCGGTGTTTGCCGCCACACCAGTGGATCTGAACGGCTTCGGCAGTGATGAGCCTGTTCTGCGCGTGAATGAACCCACCCGGGGAGTGATCGTCATCGAGCCCAAGGACATCAAGCACACCTCCCAGCAGCACTGGGATCAATACGACTGCACCAGCTTCAATGCCAAGCGCTGGGGCCGCTACGAGGTGCGTGTGACCTACACGCTCAGGAATGCCACGCTCGGCACGCAGTTCCGCTTTGCCCAGCAGCCGCTGAAAAAGACGCTCACGGCCGCCAGCCAGCCCAAGCGCGTGGTCTATGGGACGGTGTATGTGGACAAGCCCATGATGTACCCGTTTTCGCTCTATGCCGCCGCCACCGGAAATGAGCCGGGATTTGAAATTCAGGAAGTGGCCTTTGTGCCTGCGCCTGAAGGCCCTGCGCCCGTGCAGGCTGCGGATGGCAGCATCGTGCTCGAAGCCAGCAGCGCCACCACATGGTCTGAAAACATGCGCTTTGAACCCAAATCCGAGAAAAACTGTCTCGGCTTCTGGACGAGCGAGGACGACTTTGCCGAGTGGGATTTCGAAGTCACCAAACCGGGCCGCTACAAGGTGAGCGTGGTGCACGGCTGCGGCACCGGCAATGAAGGCAGCGAAGTGGCCGTGAAGCTCGGTGAGCAGGAGCTGAAATTCAGCGTCAAGGACACCGGTGGCTTCCAAAAGTGGTCTGAAGAGCAGGTGGGTGAAGTGGAGATCAAAAAGGCGGGCAAGATGCGTCTCGTGATTGATCCAGTATCGAAGGCCAAGAGCGCCGTGCTCGACGTCAACAAGGTCGTGCTCAAGCCGGTGAGCTGAGTTCTGCATGCATGGACAGCGCACGCACCTCCACCCGTGATCCCGAAACCTGGCTCGATCTCGCGCCGGAGTTTTCGCAGGCCATGGCGCGGCAGGTGCGCGGCTGGATTCAGCGCTGGGAGCCGGATCTGACGGAGTCCATCAAATGGAACGTGCTGTGTTTCAGCGGGCGGAAAAACATCTGCGGACTCAGCGCGTGCAAGAAGCACCTCGGCATTGCTTTCTTTCGCGGCACGGAGCTGCGTGAGATCACGAATTTGTTTGAAGGCGGCGAGGCCAACACCAGCATCCAGACGATCCGCGTCACAAAGCTGGAGAAACTGAATGCGAAGGCCTTTCAGCGCCTGCTGCACGCTGCCGTGGCGCTGGATGCCGATGAATCCGCCAAGCCACCAACACCCAAGCAGCGTGCCGAATGGCCGATGCCTCCCGCGCTCGCCAAGGGGCTGAAACAAAACCCGGCTGCGGCTGCGGGATTCAAGGCCATGAGCATTTCCTGCCAGCGCGAATACAAGGTGTGGATCAGCACGGCGAAGCAGGAGGAGACCCTCCAGCGCCGTTTGGGTGAAACACTGCGTGCTCTTGCTTCGGGCAAAAAGTGGGCGCAGCGCAAGGAGGCATGAAGGTTAAGGCAGGGACTCCAGCCGATCCGGCACGCCGTTGTTGTTGCTGTCAAAGGGCAGCGGATCATCGAGATCTTTGCGCTGGTCCTCATCGTGATCGTGGTCCGGCTGCAGCCAGGAATCGTCCTCATTGAGCCATTCGCCCTGCTGGCTCAGCGCATGCCAGAGCTGCACTGCTGCATCGGCGCGTGTGAGCGGACGCTGTGCAACGTCTTTGCTGAAGAGGCCGGGATTTACGGGAAGTTTCAAAGCGGTGGCCCAGCGATAGAGCGTGGCCCAGTCGGCTTTCTGATCGGGGTTGAAGGTCTTTTCCGTCGTCACGATGCCCCAGGAGCAGAGGGACTCGATGGCCGCACGATCCGCATTGTCCTGGCCGACGTCTGTGAAGCGCGGCGTTGCAGCGACTTTCCACGCCGGTGAATTCGCTCTGGCGCGGATGACCCGGGCCAGCACGCGGGCGAGTTCGCGTCGAGTCATGGGGTGCTCCGCATTGAAGAAGACGCTGCCCGCTTCCGCTGGCCAGATGCCGCGTACCGCCAGCATGTTGGCCGCCTCAAAATACACCGCATCGGTGGGCAGATCCTGCCAGGGCCAGAGCAGCACGCCGGGACCGCCGGTGCCGCGCACGAGGCGAAGCTGAATCTCACGCCAGTTTTTCTGTGCAGCCGCTGCTGCGCGGGGCTGGACACCATCGCGCAGGCAAAGCCACGCCAGTGTGGCGCTCGCTTGACCGACGTGCATCATCTGGCCGTGCAGGCGCAGAGCACTCTGCACCACGCTGCTGACGCCGATGTTCTTGGAGCAGCCGAGCAGTCCGTTCATCTGTACCGGCACGAGGCCGCGCAGCGGGAACATCGCGCGGTCGGTGTCGGTGTGCCAGCCGCGAGAGGGTGTTTGCACGTACAGCCATGGGCCATTGCGATCTTCGCTGAGGAAACGCCGGCGCGTGGGATGGAAGTCGATGTTGAACTGGAAGCCGAACAAGCCATCCGGCACCATGACCTTCGCCCACTTTGGCTCGCGGGATTCAGCGCGGATGTCCTGCTCGCGCAGCATGTAGAGGGCTTCGAGGCGCAGGCCTTCGCGCACGTAAGGCTTTGGCGGCAGCAGGTCAGATGTGCCAAACTCGGTGGTGAGTTTCATGTTGCGGAACGTCTGGGGGAAATCGCCCACACGATAATGTACCGCCGTTTGCAGGTGGTAGAGCATGCCCAGCGTGTGCTGCTTCGCGTCATCGAAGATGATCTGCCGCTGCGCAGGCGAGAGATCGACGATGTTTTTCTTTGATGCGCCTGGCTCCGTTTTTTCGAGCGCATCGACTACACGCTGTGGCAGCTGACAGAGTGGATAATCCTGCACGGGCCAGTTCAGAAACGTCGCCTCGGTACCGGGGGCGAGGTTGTTGTGCCAGCGGTCCACGAGGCGTCGGTGCGTGTAAACGCTCCAGCCCGACTGGCTGTAGGGGCCCGTGCTCATGTCGCTGTCCACCCATGGCGGGGTTTTGTCGAGCTGCGCAAAGGAGCGCGGATCGTAGGGCGCGGGTTTGGGGATGACGATGCTCTTTCCCGCCTCGCGTAGCACCACGCACCAGGAGAGTGGATTCATCTCCTGCTGCCCCGCGTCATCGAAGGCGGCGGGGGCACTGGCTTCGCCGAAGCGGGATTTCAGATCAGGGCCTGCGCCGTATTTGGCACCGCTGAGGCGGATGACATCGCCCCAGTCGGAGGAATCGAGGGTGAGCTTTGCGCGAACGGTCAGGGGGGAGGCAGACGAACTACGAACGAAGGTCACCGCGGTGACTTGGTTGTTTTCGACTGTGACCTTGTCCGGTTGCCAGCCGCGTTCGATGCGCAGCACACCGGCATCGACGTAGGGTTTGACGAGTTCTTCGAAGATATTCGCGGCGGCGGCGGGTTCGATGGTCTCCGTGCCGCAGTAGGAATTGCCGGGAGATGGGATGCCGTAGGTCTGTGAGTTGTGGGCGCGGATGCGGTTGATGACCTCGCTGTAGATGCCGCTGCGGGGGAAGTTGACGCGGCGGCCTTTCACACCGGTCCACTCATCGGGACACCCGACGCCTTCTGCGCTGAACTGTCCGCCCAGCCAGTCGATGTCATTGACGAGGACGATCTTCTTTACGCCGAGACGTGCAGCCTGCACTGCTGCTGCGCAGGCTGATTCATTGCCGCCGACGATGAGGAGATCGGCATCGAGGGTGGATGAGTCGGCGGCGTGGAGAGAAAGACCGATGAAGATGGAGAGAAGACAGGGTGCGTACTTCATGGAAAGGAGAGTTGGGAATCCGTCAGTACGGTTCAATCCAGCCAGTTCGCTGTTTTCAGGCCCGGCACTTTGATGAAATGAACCAGGTTGCGAGTCAGCACAGTGGCATCATGAGCGAGGCCGATGGCGGCGATCTTGAGGTCTTGCGTGCCGGCCTGAGGCAGAAGTTTGCGCAGATCACGAAAGACCGCCGCGGCTTGATCATCGAAGGGGAGCAATGTGAGCTCCATCAGCAGTTCGAGGCTGTGCTGAAACTGTGCATAGCCATGGATCTGCTTCTCGCTGCCGGCCTTCTGTTTGCGAATGAAAGCGCTCCAACCCTCACAAACCTCCTGCGCTGTGATGACCGTGGTCAGCACTTCGGCGCGGTGCTTGGTGAATCGTTGCTTCAATCGCGCACCGCACCCGGTGTCATGCACGAGTTCGGCGAAGTGGTTGGTATCCAGCACCACAAACATCGGCCTACCAGTTTTCTTGGTTGGCCTGCTTCCGCCATTTGGCTCCAAGCCGCATGGCCTCGGCGAAGTGATGATCGTCCTTGGCTGCGCCAGCGATCTTCTTCCAACCACGGCCAGATGGGCTCATGCTGGCTTCGATCTTGGCAACACGACGCTTCAGATCGGTGATCGTTTTTTCGAGAACCTTGGTGCTCATGAGGGAATTCTGCCATGTTTGGGAGGCATTCGCAAGCGCACCCTTCGCACGCAGGCTCATGCCCCTGCCACACGCACGGTCGCGTAGCTTTTCTTGCCTTTGCGGAGGATGCAGAGGCGGCCGCCGAGGAAGTTTTCGGCGGTGAGGGTGGGTGTGGCACCGGCGGCGACTTGGGCGTTGTTGATGTAGAAGCCGCCGCCTTTCATGAGGCGGCCTGCATCTCCTTTGGAGGTGGCGAGACCGAGGGTGACGAGGAGGTCGGCGATCTGTGGGATGTTGGTGAGATCAACTTCGGTGCTCGGCGCGGAGGCGGTGGCTTCGATGAGGGTGCCGACATCGGCCGTGGCGAGATCGGCACCGCCAAAGAGGGCCTGGGAGGCGAGGATGACTTTTTGCAGCTCTTCTTCGCCGTGCACCATGCGGGTGACTTCGGCGGCGAGGCGCTTGTGGCCGCTGCGCTGTCCTGGATTCGCATTGTGCTCGGCCTCGATGGCTTCGATCTCTTCGTGTGAGAGCAGGGTGAACTGGCGCAAGAAGCGTGGAACGTCCGGGTCTTCGGAGTTCACCCAGAACTGGTAGAAGGCATAGGGGCTGGTCTTGGTGGCGTCCATCCAGATGGCACCGGCTTCGGATTTGCCGAACTTTTTGCCTGAGCTCGTGGTGATGAGCGGGAAGGTGACTACGTAGGTCTGCTGGCCGCGCATTTTGCGCACGAGGTCGATGCCGGCGGTCATGTTGCCCCACTGGTCGCTGCCGCCGATCTGAACTGTGCAGCCGTGGCGCTCATTGAGCACCACGAAGTCGTAGGACTGCAGGATCATGTAGGTGAACTCGGTGAACGAGATGCCGCTTTCAAGGCGGGCGCTGACGGATTCCTTTGCCAGCATCCATGCGATGGTGAAATTTTTGCCAATGTCGCGCAGCAGCTCCACGGCGCTGAGCTTGCAGATCCACGAGGCGTTGTCTTCGATGATGGTCTGTTCGGGAACGAGGATGCTGCGGATCTGCACCTCGATGCGCTTCACAAATTCAGCGACGGTCTCGGGCGTGTTGAGCGTGCGCTCGTTCGCCTTGCCGCTGGGGTCGCCGATCAAGCCAGTGCCGCCACCGACGATGGCGATGGCCTTGTGCCCGTGCTCCTGCACGCGGCGCAGGGCCATGAGCGGGAGCAGGTTGCCGAGGTGGAGGCTGTCGGCGGTGGGGTCAAAACCGCAATAGAAGGTCTGCTGCGTCTTTAGGGCTTCCTTGAGGGCTTCGAGGTCGCTGCACTGCTTGAGCAGGCCGCGCCATTCGAGATCGGCGATCAGGTCGGTCGTGGGCATGGAAAGAGAAGGATGAAGGATGAATTATGAAGGATGAAATGACGGAATGGCAGTGATCTGCCCAAACTGCGTCATTGATCCAGAGGATGGCGCGAGGACACCTTTAGGGCGTCGAGCCGGGTTCAGAGCGCAGGAGCTGGGAACCGTTGAATCTTTCGTTGGGCTTGAAGAGCCAGCCGGGGCTTTCATTGCGGACTTCCCAGCGGCGAAGTTCAAACTCAGGCAGCACCAGATTGCTGTTGGGGTCAAACACCTTGCGGCCCGTGAAGCGGCCATAAAGGGTGTACTCGGCGTTGTGGTCGTCACCGTAGGCGTAGCCGCCGTCGCTTGGTTGCTCTGGCAGGCGGTAGGGGATCTTCTGGTAGCGCTCGTTCATGATGACGAGCTTCGAGGATTCCCAGGTCTGCCCCGGGCTGCGCACATAACCCCAGAGATGGGTGTGATTGATGTAAAATCGGCGGCCGATGAAATAGTCCCCACGCGGCTCCATGGCGATCTGACGGTGGCGGGCCTCTACCGCCGCAGCCTGCTGCGGGGAGAGGCCGGTGGTTTCACAGCCGGTGATGAACAGGCTGGCAAGGCAGAACAAAAATGAGAAGAGGGCGCGGCGCGGCATGGCTGCTGCCACTGTGAAGCGTGCCGGAGCCGTCGCAATGGGAAAGGCGCAACTTGATGAAAGTCAGCCAGCCTCCCCTTCGTCAACGGGCCATGCGTTTTCTGCCCCTTCTCGCTCTCTTTGCCTCAGCCGCCTTCGCCGCCGACACGCCGAACATCGTCATCATTTTAGCCGATGACTACGGCTACGGCAGCGCCGGGTGCTACGGAGCGGATGGCAAGCTGGTGCAGACGCCGAACATTGATCGCCTGGCCCAAGAGGGGCGGCGTTTTACGGATGCAAACACCACCTCCTCCGTCTGCTCGCCTACACGTTACTCGGTGATGACGGGGCGCTACTGCTGGCGCACCTCGCTTACGCATGAGGTGCTGGGCACGTTTTCTCCGCTGCACATTGAAACGACGCGGTTGAACATGGCCTCGCTGCTCAAGAAGCATGGTTATCAAACGGCTGCGATTGGCAAATGGCACTTGGGCTACGGCACGGATGATGCCTCACTGAAATGGCGCACGGACTACACCGCTGAACTTTCTCCCGGCCCGCTGGACATCGGCTTCGACTACCATTTCGGCGTGCCTAGCAATCATGGCGATCTCACCGGCGTGTTTGTGGAGAACCGCTTCGTTTATGGTCTGCGCAGCGGCAAAATTCCGGCCGGGATGAAGGTGCACGGCCCTGATTCTGATGATCCGAATTTCAAAGCCACCTACGGCCCTGAAGACACGGAAGGCGGCAGATCAACCATTCTCGATCTCGATGCGCCACGGCGTGTGAATGAGCGTGTCATGCCGCTGCTCACCACGAAGGCCGCCGAGTGGATCACGCAGCAGAAGAAGGGCACGCCGTTCTTTCTCTACTACACGCCCGTCGCAGTGCACAATCCGGTCACACCGGACAAGGACATCGCCGGGCAGAGCAAAGCCGGACCTTACGGAGATTGGATTCTCGAACTCGACCGCAGCGTCGGCGGTGTTTTAAAAGCGCTGGATGACAAGGGTATCGCGCAAGACACGCTCGTCATCTTCACCAGCGACAACGGCGGCGTGTACACTCCAACGCGTGACACCGTGCAGACGCAGGCTTTCAAAGCCGGGCTCAAAGTGAATGCGGATCTCCGCGGCGGCAAACATGACGTCTGGGAAGGTGGCTTCAAAGTGCCCTTCATCACCCGCTGGCCCGCGAAGATCCCTGCTGGTACGGAATGCAAAGACATGATCAGCCTTGCCGACATCCTAGCCACCACGGCGGCCATCGTCGGTGAAAAGCTGCCCGCTGCCGCCACGGCGGCGGAAGACAGCTTCAATGCGCTGCCTGCCTTCCTCGGCACCAAGGACGCCGCCCCCACGCGTGATCATATGTTCATTCACAGCTCGGATGGCGTCTTCGCGATTCGCAAAGGCCCGTGGAAATGGATCGAAGGCATTCCGGTCAGCGACATCAAACTCGGAGCACGCAAGGCCCATGCGACTCAGTTCAAACCCCAGCTTTATAATGTGAAGGAAGATCCCGCCGAGACGACGGATGTCAGCGCGCAGAATCCAGAAGTGGTGAAGGAATTGAGCGCGTTGGTGAACCGCTACCGCGATGGCGGCTACAGCCGTGAACTGCCGCCCATCGTCGAGAAAAAGCAACAGGCTGGGCTCCCGACGTTGATGGGCAAGGATCTGGTCTGGCATGATTTCACCGTGCTTCCCACCAAACCCTGGACGCTCACCCGAGGAGCCTGGCAGGTGCATGATAATGCCCTCTGGAATCCCGCGCCGAAGAACGAGGAGCAAGGTGCCACGTTAACCGGCCCGTTGCCGATCACGGACGGCACGCTGGAATACGACATGAAACTGCACACCGCAGGGCGGCACTCGCTGCGCATTCACACAGCGGGGAAACATTCCTTCCGCATCGTCGTCAGCAGCACGGTGCTTGAAATCACCAAGAATCCCGACCAAGGACAGGACAAGAGCCAGACCGAGCCGCTGGCCCGGCAGAAGATCAAACTCAATGCCGAAGACTGGCAGACACTGCGCATCACCTTCAAAGGCGATCAGGTGACCGCTCAAATCGCAGGAGTCACGGCGACAGGCAAACACCCCGTGATCGCCGAGGCCAAAGAACAGCTCAACATGATCGTGTTCGATGGTGTCGCCGGGTTCAGGAATCTGCGGGTGGTGAAGTAATACCATCAGCAGTTGAAAAGGAGTCTTGATGCAGCCTCAAGCGGGAAACCATCACGGCGACGGTCAACAACTCCTGCCTTTCCACATTCCATGGACGGCGCACTTTTTTGAGCGCCCGCGGCGCCACAGACTCGAAGCTTCGGACCCGCACAGCGGTTCCCTACCAGCCCTGCGGCACGCGCTACTCTGGATGGCAGGGATGCGCTGTGCGCGTCCCTGAAATCCTTCGTCCCATCGTGGGCTGCTGCCTCAATGCATGCCCCCTTTTCAAAAGGTGTTTTCAGCGGATCGTGACAAAGTGGGTCCACGCGCCAGCGCGACCGTCAGAGGCAGCCAGAAAAGAAGTCCTTCGAAACGTGGCGCTGTCGCCAGCGAAGTGAGGGCTTCGCCATCAAACAGCAACCCGCCGCAGCCAAACGCCAGCAGGGAGATCCAGGTGGCATCTCCCTGAACAGCCAGTCGACACGCACGCTTGATTCCATGGCCGAGCACCGCCACCAGCAATACCGCGCCAATGATTCCGCCATGTATCAAGGTGGCGAAGAAGGCGCTGTGCAGATGCGACATCATTGAGATGTCAGCTTTGGCCTGCAGCTCGCATTGCCAGATCCCGCACACGCCCCATTGGCCGGTGCCGAGCCAGAGGTTGTCCATGGCATGCCATCCGGCTTGGTAGATGTCGAGGCGGCTGTTGTCGCCGCGTGCGACCGCCTTTTGAAAATGATGGGTGATGCCGGGCGCAGAGGCAGTGATCGCCGTCGGTTCAGAACGCCATTGCGCCATGTGTGCAAACAGCGGGGCGCTGGTGAAATAGATTGCTCCCGTTAGCAGAAACACACAGACCGCCATCCTGCCACGCCGCCAGCCGCGTGCTGACAGCAGCACCGCATGGCCGCATGCCATGGCCAGCATGGCACCACGACTGCCGGAAAGAAACGCCGCGAAATGCAGCAGCGCGATGGCTGCCCAGGCGATCCGGCGCGGCAGAGGCGTGGCCTCATGCTCCATCAACGCCGCGAGCCACAGCGCGGCAAAGCCGAAGATCAATCCTGTGCAGACCGGATTGAGCCCGCCGTGCACGAGAAGATTCATGAGCCGCTCTCCAGCCTGATGATGGGGCAGCACGAAATACAAAAGCAGGATGCTGATCAGTGCGGCGAGAGCACTCGTCATGCCCGTCACCCAGCCCAAGGAGTGCAGGGATTCACCGCTTTGCGCCTGCTGCCAGACGAGCGCGCAGAACATCACCAGCAGGCTGACGCCGACGATGCCACGGATGATTTCATCCAGGGTGCGATCTGGCATGAAGGGGATCTGGATGCAGGAGCGCAGCGTCATCCACAGCAGGAAAAAGATGACTGAAAGCGCGCCGGCATCCGCCTGCCAGCGCCTGAGGTGCGGCGTCCAGTCTGTCAATGCCAGCGCCGGCAATCCTGCGATCAACAACCACCCGAGATGCACCCAGATATTGGGCAGGCAGGAATGACCTGCGACAAAGCCGGTCACGGCAATTTGTCCCGCCCACATTCCGGCCATGGAGCGCCGCAACTCATGCGTTGCGCACTCGTTGATGAAGGCAGGTGTCAGGCTTTTCACGCGAACCATAGTACGGCGGCCAGCGTGATCAGCAAGAGCGCACAAGTGAGCGCCGCCATTGCTGAACCCTGCCAGGAAAGCGGCTGCACGACTGCCTCCGCTGGATTGCGTGGATGGTAATACACCGGCACCTCCGAGCCCTGCGTGAGCCGGGTGATGAACTGTGTGGTCCGGCCGGCCGCGTTGCTCACGGCCTGATGGGTGAAACGGCTGCCTTCAAAAGTTTGACCGCCCACGGTGTAGGAGTAGCGCAGCACCGGGTCATACAGCAGGCAGCCGTCCGGGGTTTTATGTTTTCCGCGCCGCATTTCCGCCATCACCACGCGGCCCTCGGTGCGCCGCCAGCCACGCATCGACCATGCGGTGCTGAAGCGACGGAGAAAATAGATGAAAGCAAACAGCGCGAAAACGGCGCTGAGAAGTACAATGTTGGTCATGAGATGAAGTGGCTTGAGGCACCCCAAAATGTGAGCAGTTCACCGAACTGCACGAAACAGTATCGCCACACTCAGGCCTGCTTCCGGCCGATGAAGATGCCGTAGTTCCAGACACCACCGTAGGCGGCGAAACGCTCATCGAGCAGGGGTGCAAACTTCCCGCTCAGATACGGCCACAGATGGCCTTCCATGCGCACATGGTTCACGCCCATCCAGTTCCGAAACCAGGAGAAGTATGAATCGGAGAAATCCACCACGGCGATGCAGCCACCTTCGGCAAGATCCTCCCACGCCGCATCAATCGCCTTTTCCCACCCGGGATTGAACATGGACAAAGCGTACGAAAACACCACGAGATCAAAACGCTTCCCATCTTCATGTATGGGTGCTGAGTAGGAGCGGCGCAGCAGCGTGGTTTTGTCATCACGCACTTTCTTCGCGGCAATGGCCAGCATCTGTTCGGAGAGATCCACGCCCGTGATGTGGGCTTGAGGAAAACGCCGGCGCAGGCCCGGAAGATTGCGCCCGGTGCCGCAGCCGACTTCCAGAATGCGCTTTGGATTTGTCACACAGGCGGCACGCAGCAGGACTTCCTCCCGCCCAAACAGAAAGCTCCAGCGCGTGGCGTCATAGATGCGCGAGTGAAACTGGTAGTAGCGCTCCAGTGCGGCACCGGTGCGGCGGGCGGATGAGGATGTGTCTGCGGTGGTGCTCATCACAGCACCTCCGCAAAGTGCAGGCTGCCATAGGTGCCCACGCGATCCAGCTGATGCAGGGCTTCGGTGCGTTCAGGGAAGAAGCGCACGCGTGAGCGAATCGAGTCAGGCACAAAGTCGAGATTCACACCCGCCGAGCGCATGAGGATCTTGGCTCCGGGGGCGCTGTTGGCGAGGATCAGCTCCCATTCATCCCGCAGAGCTTCGGTGTCATGGGCCGCGAGCCAGTCCTGATGATCGAGCAGCACAAAGTGCGTGTACTGGCCGGGATACTCGCGCAGGAAGCCCGAGAGGGTGGTGGTGTAGCTCTTCAGGCGGTCCACGCGTGACTTCAACTCAGGCTGGTTTTCCTGCTTCAGATAATTCGGGCAGCAGCCCAGCGTGTAGGAGCCGGTCATGTACACACGCCAGAAATAGTTGTCGCTGATCGGCAGCTCCGTGAACACATGGCGCAGCTTGTCCTTCACATAATCCGTGAGCCCGCCGGGATAGGAATCCTGAATCAGTTTGATCTGCGGACGCGGCACGCCCAGCAGCGTCATCAGCGTGGGCTGGCGCAGGAGCCAGTTGCTGAATGGTCCCCAGACTTCGCGTTCGAAGAGTTCATACGCATCGCGCTGTTCTTCCAAGGAACGTGCATCCAGCAGGCAGGTGGCGAAGTTTTTCACATTCGGGCGCAGCTTGAAGAGCGCATTGCCCATCACATACGCGGCGATGCCGGACGTACCATGGTAGTAGAAGGACTTCTTCATGGTCGTGGGATTGAAGAAGCTGATGCGTTTGTCCCAGAACTTCTGTGCGGGTTCGGACAGCGTTTTGCGCACACGGTCGTAAACAAAAGCGTACTCAGCATGGGAGCCGAAACCGAACATCTCAAACAACTCTTCAAAGTTGCCCTGGCGGATGAGCGCCTGCTTGAGCTCCAGCAGTGCATTCTGGCGGTAGTTCATGTCCACCGCATGGATCTCCGCGGGATTGTCGAGGAGGTAGTCGAGCGCGTTGCAGCCGGCGCTGGTGATCATGACCACGCGGCTGTTCGCATCGAGCTTCATCAGCTGACGGTCGAGTCGCGGATCCTCCCAAGCCGTGTTGTAGATGAGGTTGGAATTGTGAACATGGCGGAAAACCAGGTCATGAGCCGATTTCAACATTGGAACCGGACGGCGGGGTGGGGACTCTTTGAGCATGTTAGCGATGGAGTAGGCATTTGTTCACGCGAAACGTGACAATGAGCCAGCAGGCGAATGTGTTTGTTTCGTCACACAATCAGAGCGCAACGAATTCGTTTCCATCCATGCGCTGGGCAATTGGCCAATCGCGGTTTCATTGGTGGCGATGGAAAAAAAACACGGCCTGCTGCCACCGTATGCAGCGTCTTGGGATGAGCTTGCCACAGAAGCCTCAGCCTCGTGGCTGCCTGCGGGTGTTGATCATCAGGCGCGTCCCCTGCTGGCCTGCTGGTGGGCGGATGTCGTGTGCCTCTTTCGCAGCGCCAAAGCCATGCTGGCGGCCAACCGCTGGAAGCTGCTGGGCTTTGTGCTGCTGAGTGTTGCACTGATTGCATGGCTCATGCCGCAGGATCTGGCCTTGCTGGCGCAGGTGCGGCAGGTGGGGGATTCGGCGGAGTGCGAGCGCATCCGCAGCATCGCGCGGTGGCTGAGCTACTGGGGAGATCTGGCAGGGTTCAACTTGTTCGTCTTCGCCACGCTCACCTGCTTTGCGTTTGTGCGGCGTTCGCCCTTCTTCCGGCGGCTGACTCTCGCTGCCGTGATGGGGACCGTGCTCACCGGCGGTTTGGTCAATGTGATTCGTGTTTCCACCGGACGCGCGCGACCGGGCAGCAACGTGGCGGCCGGATTTTATGGCCCCACCTTGAGCGCCCGCAAACAATCGTTTCCCAGCGCCCACACGGCGACTTCGTTTGGTGCCTGCGTGCCACTGGCCGTCGCGTTTCCTCCGGCGGGAGTGCCATTGCTGGTGGTGTCCGGCGGAGTTGCCTGGTCACGCATGCAGAACAACTGCCACCACCCCAGCGATGTGCTGACTTCTGTACTGCTGGCATTCGCTTTTGGTGTCCCGCTTGGCCTCACCGTGCGCCGCATGCGGCGTGCAGCATCTAGCGTTTGATCAAGAGCTGCACCTCCGCCCAGCTGAAGCGTGCCACGTTGAAGCCTTCAATCTGCTGGCTCTGCACCCCTGCTGATTCAATCTGCAAGCTCGCCGTGAAATCCTTGGCGGCTGTTCCTTTCGGGGCCGTTCCCAGCAGCCCTTTGAACCAGCGGTCCAGCGTCCACTCGCGTTTGAGCACCACCACAGCGACAGGGCCGGATTGCTGAAGCAGCCGCTGCGCCTCGTTCACATCATCCGTGAACCGCCACAGATGGTTCGTATAAAACACCAGGCTGGGCTCCGTGTAGCCGCAGCCATGCAGTGCCATGTCAGACGGCAGCGTGCCGAGTTGCTCGGCGACACGCACCGGCACGGAAGTCGCGCGCAACTGCTGACCGAGGAGGGCGAGACTCAGGCTTGTCAGCACCACCGTCAGGCAGACGAGCCCGGTGTTGCGATGCGTCAGGCCTTGTTTCCACACTACGCAGGCTACGGCACCTCCAACAGCCAGCACGCAGGTCAGTACCAGCAGTGCGCTGGCCATCAGATCCCGGATGCTGCCTTGCTGGATCTGCATCGCAAACATCCAGCCGCCTGCCATTAGAATCCCGAGCCCCAGCGACAGCCATTTCGCCACACCAGGGAGTTCATGCCTGCGGTTTTGCCACGCCAGCGCCAGCAGCACGATGAACGCGGGATAACCCGGCATCACGTAGTGTGGCAGTTGCGTCGCATAGAAAAAGAAGATCAGCTGCGGCGCGAGAAACCACGCGGCTAGAAATGACGTCTGCGCCGTCCAGTTGGCGCGCAGGCTGCGCCACACCGGCAGTGCAAAACCCATCCAGGGAAAGAGACTCAGCCAGGTGGTGAGGAGATAAAAACCGGGCACAAACTTGCGACCATTGAACACGTCCGTGCCGCGTTTCACCACATGCTCGCCCATGCCGGTTTTCCAGAAAGCACCGTTCGTTTCGATCAAAGCCGGCACCCCCCAGGCTGCCACCATCGCCAGTGCAATGCACAGGCCGGGCACCGCCTGCAACCTGCCCCATGGAAGCGGCTTCTTCCAAAACACCCAGCGCCACAGCACGAGGGCCAGCGCGGGTACAAACCATGCGATGGGCCCCTTGGCCAGAAACCCAGCGCCAAGTGAAAGCCACAGGCACCAAAACCAGCCGCTCCACCGCCGCAGCTCTGGCTCTGTCAGAAGCTCCACCAGAGCCCGGCATGCCAGCGCCACCAGCAGGATCATCGGCATGTCCGCCACGCACAAGCGGCCATGCACCAGCGATTGCAGGCTGGTGAGCCAGGCCACGCCCGCCAGCAATCCCGCGCTGGCATTTTGCGTCAGTTTTCGCGCCATGCCCGCCACAACGAGCGCGGCCAAATAAACGGCCACAATGCTGTGCAGCCGCGCCGCCAGCTCGTTCACCCCTAGCAGCGTGTAGTGCAGCCGCATCCACCAGTAGGTCAGCGGCGGTTTGTCAAAACGATACGCCCCATTGAAATAGGGGACCGTCCAGGTATCCCGATCCATCATTTCCACCGTGGCGTGGGCAAAGCGCGGCTCGTCGCGGTCCATCAGCGGGATTGTGGCAGTCCCCGGCAGATACAGCAGGAGTGCGAGCACCAGCAGCAGCCACCAGCCATGCTGGCGGCAGCGTTGATCATTCCAAAGTGGCGTGGCAGACGAACCCATCACGCCATTTGGCATGACCGTAAGATTCGTCTGTCAGCAAGTTCCAACGATTTCGTCACATGGGCGCCCGCCGATTAATAAAGCAGGAAGCCGATCTCGCTGTCCGTGAGCTGGGAGGTGTCATCCACCGCCAGCAGAGCCTGCGTGTCAAAGGTCGCCTCCCATGGAGTCTCCGCCGCCGCAGCGAGCAGTGGCAGATCAGGCACGGCCATCACGGGCGCTTCCTGTTTGGCAAGCTGGGTCTCCGCCGCAGGCTGAGTCTGGAAAATCACGAGCGCCAAAGCGAGGGTGGCCACCGTGACCGTGGCGAAGGCCCACTTGGCTGCAGGGGCCGCAAACGAGACATCTTCCCACCAGGTGCGCAAAGCTGCGAGCCAGCCACGGTCTTGCGGGGTCTGGCGGGCGTCACGCACCACGTTCTGGGCGAAATTGGTACGCACCTCGACCGCGCGGGCCTGGGCCAGCAGCTTGGCGATGGGGTCTTGAGGCGAGAGGGGTTCCATGATAGTAACGAAAACAACCGGGACGGTCCAAAGTTGCAAAAAATCAGCCCGGAGGCCATTCCAGGCTGCGCCCTGCCAGCAGATGCACGTGCAGGTGCGGCACCGACTCGCCTGCATCCTTGCCGTGATTGATCACGAGGCGGAAGCCCTTGCTGCGGTCCTTGATACCCAGCTTGTCGGCGATTTTCCCCGCCGCTAGCAGCAGTGCGGCGAGCGTGGCCTGATCCTCTGCCACGGCTTCGCCGACGCGCGGAATCAGCTTCTTCGGCACGATCAAGACATGGATCGGAGCCTGGGGATTGACGTCGTTGAAGGCGGCCACCAGATCGTCTTCATAGACGAGCGGGGCGGGGATTTCGCGATCAATGATCTTTTGAAAAATGGTCTTCTCACTCATGGCGGATTAACGGAAAAGTTCCGGCTGTTTGCCATCGCGCGGGCGGCGTTCGCCGAGGCTCTTGATCTCGTCGATGAATTCGCCCACGTCCTCAAACTGGCGGTACACCGAGGCATAGCGCACGTAGGCCACGTGGTCGATCGCCTCCAGACGGCGCATCACCTTCGCGCCGATCACCGTGCTGGGGATTTCGCGGTAGCCTTCTTCTTCGAGCTCGTTGGCGATGTCATCCACCAACTGCTCCAGCTGCTCCATCTTCACCGGGCGCTTTTCACAGGATTTGCGCACGCCGCCCAGCAGCTTGTCGCGGTTGAAGTTCTCGCGGGCGCCGTTGCGCTTCACCACGCGCAGTTCTTCGCGCTCCACGATTTCGTAGGTTGTGAAGCGGAAATCGCACTTCATGCACTCGCGGCGGCGGCGGATGGCATGCCCTTCCCGCGCCTCGCGGGAGTCGATGACTTTATCCTGGGAGCTTCCACATTTGGGGCAACGCATTCAGTCGGGGGGTAGGGGGAGGGAATGTGCTTTCTCGCGGGCAGGATGGCAAGCACCATCGTAGTTCGGGCTTTGCGGGTGGTTTTTCGCGATTATCGTGGGTTTATGTCCCGCATCATCCTCGGCGTCACCGGTTCCATCGCAGCTTACAAGGCGGCGGACCTCGCCAGCCAGCTCACCAAGGCCGGCCATGGGGTGACGTGCGTGCTGACGAAATCGGCGCTGGAATTTGTTACGCCCCTCACGCTGGGAACGCTGTCTAAAAACCCGGTCATCACCGACCTGTTTGCCGAAAAAGAAGGCTGGCAGCCCGGCCACATCCAACTCGCCGACGAGGCCGATCTGCTCCTCGTCGCCCCCGCGACCGCGAATATTCTCGCCTCCATGGCCAACGGCTTCGCCCACGATGCCCTCACCGCCATCGCCCTGGCCACTCGTGCCCCGATTTTGATCGCCCCCGCCATGAACGGCAAGATGTGGCAGCACCCCGCCACGCAGAAGAACGTGGAAACCCTGCGCGGTTTCGGTGCGCAGTTCGTCGAACCCGCCTCCGGCATGCTCGCCTGTGGGTATGAGGGGGTCGGTCGGCTGGCAGAGGTGGAAACGATCCTTGAGGCCGTCGCAAACGTCCTGGCCACCCGCTAAAGTGCCTGTTGGCAGCCAGCTCCCTGTCCGCTATCTTCCACCCATGCACGAGCACGACGACACTGGCGACAAGCTGGAACACGCGTATTTCTGCTGCCTCGCGGACAAGTTTGAGCGGGAGCCTGAGCTGCTGGAGATTCCGCTGCAAACCATTTCACGCTGGCGCAAACGCGGCACAGGGGGCGGGGCGTATCTTTCACAGTGGGAAACGTTGATCCAAGCTGCGCGGGTTTCCGAGACGAGCTTGAAAGAGCTGGCGGAGATCTTGCGGGCTGATGATGAAGAAACACGCGAATTCAAAGGCTCTGATCCTTTTCCAGGTGTGCTGAATGATGGCGAGAAAGAGCAGTTTATATGTGCGTCGAGGCACTGAAACGTCTGGCCGTCTCTGCCGCCGCGATAGCTCCAGAAACGACATCGTGGTCTAAGAAAAGTGGATCGTGAAAACGCACGCGGTTCTTGATCAAGTCCTGGCTGAGGCGGCGAAGCAGCGCTTGGCAAGAACTACGGAGCGCTGGCACCGACCACTCGCCGCAGCCACTCCCTGGCCTTTTCTCGCGCAGGGCTGGGTCGCAGGGTCCAGGCATCGTTGTGATTGCGGAAGCCGGTGCTTAGGAAGGTCAGATCGGCATTCGGCAGCAGCGGGCGCAGGTAGGCTTCGGTTTCTTGGGCATTCGATCCTTCGCCGCAGATGAACTGGGGGCGGTTGCCGAGCTGTTTCAGTCGCACGAGCGCCGATTCGCGATCTGAATGGGGATAGGGCCAGGATTTGACGCCGTCGTAATGGCTGTAGGAAAGAAACCCGCACCAGAGCTTGGCCGTCTCATCATCGTAGAGGCCCAGATAGTTGCAGGCGATGGCGCCGCGCGAGAAGCCGCAGAGAACGACCTTCGATGCATCGCCGCCGTAGTCTTGGCAGATGGACTTCACGGTCTCGCGCAGGTACTTCAGCGTCGGCTGCGGGTCATACGTCGGCGCATCGCCCCACCACTTGATGGCGATGGCATCGCCTTTCGCATTCAGATACGGCGCGCATAGCCAGATAAAGCCGCGGCCCGCAGAGAGGCCGTAGCCGAGATTGCTGCCTTCGGGCAGTCCGGTGCTGACATCACCGAATTTGTTGGTGTAACCGCCGTTGCCAGCGAGTTCCACGAGCACGGGCATCGTCACGCCCGGTTTCCAATCGGTCGGCAGATAGAGCACATGCAGTCCTACTTTGACGCGCTTGCCGGCAGCTGGCGGGCCGGCGCTCAAAGCGGGTACTTCGAGATCGGCCGGAATGGTGTGGATGTCGGGCAGTTCCTGCGCGAACAAGCTGGCAGAAAGAAGCCAAAAGAGGACGGCGGATTTCATGGGGGCTTGAGTTCAATGAGGCACGGCTCAGCGCAGCGGCACGCTCCACAGATGACTGCCTGAGGTGATGAAAAGCGTCCTGCCATCCTTGCCTCCGAAAGCGCAGTTGCAGCACTCGTCCGGAGCCACAGGGATGAAGTCGAGCAGGCGTCCTGAAGGAGAAAGGATGTAGCAGCCCGCCTTGAAGCTCGTGTTTTCGAACTCGGTAGGCTTGTTCGTTCCAGCCGCCACATAGATGCGGCCTGCGCTGTCCATCTTCATGCCATCCGGGCCGCGACCGTCTTTCCAGTCGAAGATGACTTTGCGGGAGCCGGGTTTGACGTCGCCATTTTGGTCGAGCGAGTAGCGCAGTATCTTCCGCGAACCGCCGTGGGTGTTGTTATTGTTGTCGGCGATGTAGAGGTAGCGGTCGTCTGGGGAGATGAGGATGCCATTGGGGCGTTCGGCACCATCGCAATGGATGCGCGTGACGTTGGGGATGTCATGAGCAAAGGAACAAGCACCATCCGGTAATTTGGCTTGGCGATTGATGCGATAAACGCCTTCCACAAATTCGATATTGGATCCTGCTTTCGATGCCGGACCGAACTTGCCGACGCGTGTTTCCCAGATCTCCATCCCCGTGCGCGGTCCATATCGGGGGTCCGTAAAATAAATCCGGCCCTGCGAGTCCATGCAGAGATCGTTCGGTGTGTTGAAGCGCTTTCCTTCAAACCGGTCCGCCATGACCGTGATGCTCCCATCCTTCTCTGTGCGGGTGACGCGGCGCATGCCGGACTCGCAGGCCACGAGTCGCCCCTCTTTGTCAAAGAGCAGGCCGTTGGAGGCGTTGTGACGGAAGACGGTTGTTTTGCCGTCCGGGCCCAGGCGGTTGATGTGCTTGCCGTCGGTGAAGTAGAGGGAGCCGTCTTTCCACGCGGGGCCTTCCGTTGCTCCGATGGCTCCGTGGTCCTTGGGTTTGGCACCGGGGACGACTGGTGAGCGCTGGGATGAGCAGGAGGCCAGGATGAGTGCCAGGGCGAGGGTGGAAAGTGTTCGGAGGGACATGCAGTGCATCAATACGGCATCCATTGGAAAAATTCAGCGACACATCCTTCACGCAGCGTTTTCTTGAAGGCCCCATGCTTTTGAAATTTCTGCTCCCGATCTCCCTGCTGCTCACCGCCATGCTGCACGCCCAGACCAGCGTGCCGCTGCCGGCGCGGGAGTTGCGTGGATCGTGGCTGGCGACGGTGCATTGCATCAACTGGCCCAGCGAGCCGGGGCTGCCGGTGGCGAAGCAGAAGGAGCAGTTGAAGACGCTCATCGAGTCCGCGGCGGATGTGGGCCTGAACGCCCTCATCTTTCAGGTGCGTCCGGCGGGCGATGCCATGTATCCCTCGCAGATTGAACCCTGGTCGCCTTTCCTGACGGGACAGATGGGTGTGGCACCCTCGCCCTTGTGGGACCCGCTGGAGTTTGCGGTGAAGGAAGCGCACAAGCACGGCATGGAGTTGCACGCGTGGTTCAATCCCTTTCGTGCCTTGGCTGGTGAGAAGCGGGTCCCTAGCGCGGGTCACATCGTTCGGAAGCATCCCGAGTGGACGATGAAGTACGGCCCCGACACTTGGATGGACCCCGGCATCCCCGAGGTGCGCGCCCAAGCCATCGCGGTGATCATGGACGTCACACGGCGCTACGATTTGGATGGCATTCACATCGACGATTACTTTTATCCGTATCCGCTCACAGATGCCGCCAAGAAGAAGATCGAGTTTCCTGACAGCGACACCTACGCGCGCTACAAAGCGACCGGCGGCACGCTGGAGCTCACGGCATGGCGGCGGCAGAATGTCGATGAGACCGTGCGCCTCATCTACGAGGGCATCAAGGCGGAGAAGCGCTACGTGAAGTTTGGCATCAGCCCCTTTGGTTTGTGGCGTCCCAATTTTCCTGAAGGCACCGGCGGCGGGTTGGATCCCTTTGAAGATCTCGGCGCTGACTCGCGCAAATGGCTGCAGCAGGGCTGGGTGGATTACCTCACGCCGCAGCTCTACTGGACCATCGACCGGCCCAAGCTCGGCTTCATCACCTACTACGACTGGTGGCTGGAGCAGAACACGCAGGGCCGCCACATCTGGCCCGGCATGAATTCTTCCAAGGTCGGCGATGATCGCAATGCGGGCGAGATTCTCCACCAGATGAGCGTGCTGCGTGAGCGCGGCCTGAAAATGACACCCGGCCACTTTCACTGGAACTTCGGCTCCCTGCACAAAGACCTCGGCAAGCTCGGCACCTACACCAAAGAGCGCGCTTACACCTCGCATGCCATTCCTCCTGCATCGCCATGGCTCAGTCAGTCGCAGTTGCCAGCACCCGTTGTTGGCAAAATCACGCCCGGCGGCAAACTCACCGTCGCCTGGCAGCACAGCGACATACGCTGGATGAGCGCCACGCGCTGGTGGGTGATGCAGGCGCAGATCAACGGCAAATGGATCACCTGGGAAACCTACTTCAAAGACCAGCTCAGCGCCCCATGGCCGGACAGTGCCACCGCTGTGGCCATTCGTGCAGGAGGCCTTGGCTGGGAGGTGGGTGAGGCGGGAGTCGTGCTGAAATGAGGGAGAGCAACTGCCTATGTTTGAAATATAGCGATTTCCAAAACTGATTTCCGGATAACGGAGCAAAAAGTGCTGTACAAAACGGGCGGCAGTGCTTTGAGGATGGTTGTTGAGAGCGCAAGAACTCAGACCTGATGTGGACAACGCCACGCTGGAGCAACTCC
>CALRWM010000092.1:0-22762 GCA_943371875.1 Prosthecobacter debontii
CCACCTCCGCCGCCAGCCGCACCCACACCTCCTGAATCACATCCTCCGCCGCATGCGCATCCCGCAGCAGCCCGCCCACAAACGCTCCGAGCCGATGCCGATCATGGATAAACTCGGCAGCTGCACGCTGGATGATTTCGGATTCACGGGACATTCAAAGGGATGTCCCATGAACCCGCGAAACGTGGACAAAGTTTTTTTCAGAGGCGAAGAGACGGACTGAATTGACCCGCAACGACGTGCGGAGATGCAAGGTGATCATAGTCGCGAACCAGACTGGAGGAGAAGTGAGACAGCGGAAACCGCGTGAGGCAGGTAGGCGAACGCGCTCACCATGGCACAAGCGAAGCGCATCTTTTGTCAGCATGGCGCATGCAATCTTGGCTAGGCTGCGGCAGGGTGGCCCGATGAAACCCCAACGTCTGGTCATCATCGGAGGCGTCGCGGGTGGTGCCAGTGCCGCTGCTCGTGCACGCCGCCTGTCCGAGACCTGTGAAATCACCGTGCTGGAGCGCGGCCCCCACGTCTCCTTTGCCAACTGCGGCCTGCCTTACTTTGTGGGCGGTGAGATCCCGAATGAGGAGGATCTGCTGGTGCAGACGCCGAAGAGCCTGCACGCGCGATTCAACCTCGACGTGCGCGTAAACAGCGAGGTCGTGTCGATTAATCGCGAGTCCAAAGTGGTGAACGTCCGCGAGCTGACGAACGGCCGCGAATACGCTCTGCCCTACGACGCACTCGTCATTTCCACGGGCGCAGCGCCGCTGACCCCGCCGATTCCCGGCATCCAGCGCGAAGGCCATTTCGTGGTGCGCAACGTGCCTGACGTGGTGCGGATCAAATCTTGGATCAGCGGAAACAAGGACACCCGGGCCGTGGTGGTCGGCGGTGGTTACATCGGTTTGGAAATGGCGGAGCAGCTCGTCCGGCATGGCGGTGTCTCCGTTTCACTTGTCGAAGCATTGCCTCAGGTCATGGCGCCGCTCGACCCCGAGATGGCCGCGTGGCTGCATTTGGAGCTCAAGCAGCAAGGCGTCGAGCTTTGCACCGGCAGCGCCGTGGCTGCATTTGAAGCACCGACCGATGCTGAACCCGCCCGGGCCTCCATCGTGGTCCTCAAAGATGGCCGCCGACTGCCTGCCGATGTTGTCGTGCTCGGCATGGGCGTGAAACCTGAAAGCACCCTGGCCAAAGCCGCCGGTCTGGAGATCGGCGGTCGCGGTGGCATCCGTGTGAACGAGTGCATGCAGACGAGCGATCCGGCGATCTATGCCGTCGGCGATGTCGTGGAAGTGCGCGATGTCGTCACCGGTGAGTGGAGCCTGATCCCGCTGGCCGGTCCGGCGAACCGCCAGGGCCGCATCGCTGCGGACAACATCATGGGCCGTAGTTCCGCCTACCACGGCACGCAGGGCACGGCCGTGCTGCGACTCTTTGGCCTCACCGCAGGCTGCACCGGCGCGAACGAAAAAACGCTGCGTGCCGCTGGCCGATCCTTCCAGGCGCTGCACCTGCATCCGGCCTCGCATGCAGGCTATTATCCCGGCGCAGAACCCATCGCGATGAAAGTGCTCTTTGATCCAAGCACGGGCAGGCTGCTCGGTGCGCAAGCCGTGGGCCGCGATGGCGTGGACAAGCGCCTCGACGTCCTGGCCACCGCGCTCAAAGCCGGCATGACCATGGATGATCTTGCCGAGCTGGAGCTGGCCTATGCGCCGCCGTTTGGCTCCGCCAAAGATCCCGTGAATCTCGCCGGCATGGCCGCGCAAAACGTGCTCGCCGGAGATGTAGCGCTCGCGCAGTGGCATGAGATCGCCACGCTTGATCCTGACAAGACCCTCGTGCTGGACGTGCGCCGAGCCGACGAACGCGCCAAGGGCTGCATCCCCGGCTCCATGCACATCCCGCTGGATGAACTGCGCGGACGCTTGGGCGAACTGCCGAAGGACAAAGAGATCATCGCCTCCTGCCAGAGCGGCCAGCGCAGCTACTTCGCATGCCGCCTACTCACGCAGCATGGATTCAAGGTGCGCAACCTCGCCGGCTCATGGCGCACCTGGTCCGCCTATCAGAATCAATAGCCCTAAGCCGCACGTCCATCCCACCTTGAACAACTTATGAAACTTTCCCCAACCCATTTCCTTCTCATCGCCACCCTCACATTCGCTCAAGACGCGAGCGTCAAACCCGGCATCAACGACAAGTTCCTCGATCCCAAGCTCAAGGTGGGTGAGTGGACGCAGAAGTTTGAGACCGAGAGCCGCGAAATCTACCACCAGCGGGAAAAGATCGCCGCCGCCGTCGGCTTGAAACCCGGCATGGCCATGGCGGACATCGGCGCGGGCACGGGACTCTTCACGCTGCCGTTTTCACAGGCGGTTGGAGAGAGTGGCAAAGTGTATGCGGTCGATATCGCGAAGAACTTCCTCGAACACATCCAGGCCCGCGCCACGAAGGCGCATGCGGCGAATGTGCAGACAATCCAGTGCACGGGACGCAGCGTCGAGCTCCCGGAGGCCAGCGTCGAGCTCGCGTTCATCTGCGATGTGTATCACCATTTTGAATTTCCGCAGGCCAGCCTCGCCACGCTGCACAAAGCGCTGAAGCCCGGAGGCGTGCTGGTGCTGATCGACTTCAAACGCATCCCCGGCGAAAGCAGCGACTTCGTCATGGGCCACGTCCGCGCCGGACAGGAAGTTTTCGAAGCCGAGATCACCGCCGCCGGCTTTGAAAAGATCGACGAGGTGAAGGATGTGCTGAAGGAAAACTACTTCGTGAAGTTTCGGCGGCAGTAACCAGCTCATCACACTGACATGAGCCGGGGCCCTTTCAACTTGCTCATCGACATGCTGGCAGCCGCCAGCCTGCTGGTGATGGTGGCCACTGGCTATGTGCTGCGCTTTCCGCTGCCACCTGCCACAAACCGCACGCATGAGCTGTGGGGGCTGTCGCGGCATGAGTGGGGCAGCATTCATTCCTGGGCCAGTCTTGTTCTGCTGCTGGTCCTTGTCATTCATCTGGTGCTTCACTGGGACTGGATCGTCACCATGATCCGCCATCGCTTCACTTGTTTTCAAGGCGGTGGTGCCAACGGTGGAAAGCACGCCGGACTGCTGACGATGGCCGTGCTCTTTACCCTTGCCGGTTTGTTTGCCCTGGCGACTCATCTCGGCGTGCGGGAAAGAGAGGTGCCGCTGCATCCGCTCAACGAAACGCCGGACCATGCCGCCTCCGTCACCGCCAGCCCCCGCATGAGCAAGGTCGATTTCTGGAAGGAAATCATTCCCGTGTTTCAAGCGTCTTGCATCAGGTGTCATGGACCAACGAGGCAAACCTCCGGCTTCCGCGCTGACCGGCGTGAGGATTTCTTTTCATCTCGAAATGGAGCGCCGCTGGTCGTGCCAGGTGACGTTGCAGGAAGCCGGTTGCTCAACATTATCTCTGGAAAGCAGCCATCCATGAAGGCCGCTGCTGCGCACCAACTGCCAGCCGGTGACATCCTGCTGCTCAAGACATGGGTCGAGTCAGGAGCCGACTGGCCCGCCAGATAGCGGAAGACCCGCCTCGAAAAAACAGGGAGCAGTCACTGGCTGTGGCCAGAAGATTTCAACCACTGGTGCCACCAATGGCCGGCGGAACATTGACGGTGCCCGTCCCTCTTCGGTCAGGCACCTCCGAATGTCGTGCGCATGGCGTCAAAACTTAAACTTCATCTGAACGTAAAGGAAACGGCCTGCACCGGGGACACGCTGGCCGATGCCGACATCACTGCCAGCGACACGGTTGAGACCGCTGAGATGGTCGGCGTAGCGCTCATTGGTGATGTTTTCGAGACCGATCTCCAGAGCGAGTCCATGGCCAAACTCGCGGCCAGTTCGCAGATTCAGCAGCGCGTAGCCACTGGTCGCGGGTTCGCCGTTGTAGGCGGCCACTTTGTTCTGCTCGGCGGCCATCACCACCTCGATGCTGTTTTTCCAGCCAAGGAAACGGCTGTCGAAGCTCAATGAACCGCGCAACGGAGCGATGCGATAGAGATTGTCGCCGTTGCTGCGGTTCACACCGCGCACATAGCTCACATCCCCACGGATGCCGTAGTTCTCGTTGAAGGCATAGCGGAAGGAGCTGTCGATGCCGAAGAGATCCGCTCGGCTGATGTTTTGATACTGGAGCACGGGCTGGCCGGCGGACAGCCGGGCGATGGGCACGCCCTGGATGTAATCATAGACCCAGTTGTAAAAGGGTGTGGTCTTGACCTGCCATTTCTCGCCATGGTAGTCGGCGGTGAAGGCGATCTGGTAGGAAGTCTCCGAATCCAGGCCGAGATTCCCGAGGTAGGTGCGGCCATCGGCCATGCCGGCGTTTGCCCCCAGCGGCGTCCACAAGTAGCGCTCCAGCAAGCTGGGGGCGCGGTTTTTGCGGGCAAAGCCCAGCTCGTAGGTGCTCCAGTCATTTGGCGTGAAGCGCAGGCTGGCAGCGGCATCGAAGTTCACATCCGTGAAGCTGTGGTCTCTTGCGTTGAATGCGGCGGCATCTGCTGCGGCCGGCGCGAAGAAGGAGGTGACATTGGCCGCGTCGCTGAACACGGTGTCATTGCGCACGCCGATCTGCGTCGTCCACTTTTCAGACCAGACGGACTGCCATTCGGCGTAGGTGCCCCAGCGCGTGCGGGTGGCCTCGTTGATCGTGTCCTGAAGCGCGCCAGTGGCCATGTTCTGCTGATGCGCGTCGAATTCGTTGCGATGAAAGTCGGTTCCTGCACGCACTGTGTGCCTTCCTTGGGGGACGGAAACGCCGAGGCTGAAGCCGAAGTCGTCACTGGTGGCGGGCGCCTGCATGGGCATGGTGCCCGCAGGCAGCGGACGCAGCGAATAGTTGTTCATCAAATGGTCAATGGTGTGGACGTAGGCACGGGCTTCAACGGTGCCGAATTCATGCGTGCCGACGTAGCGGAGCCCGACACGCGCACCATCATCCTCAATCATGTCCATGGGCAGAGTGGGTGTGCCGGAATCCCGCGTGCGGACGAAGCTGGTGTCCAGCGAAAGCACGCCCGGGCCAAGACGCATGGCCGCGATGACCTGATGCTGCTGCGTTTCAAAACCCGTGGCACGCACCCGCCCGCCGGGAAAGCGCAGGTCGCTGGCACGTTCCCAGGAGCCCTGATACGAGGTGCTGAGGCTCTCGTCGGCGGCCCCACCGGAGAGACTGGCCCCGTAGCCGTCATTACTGCTGCGATAGAAGCTGCCGAGCTCGCCAAAGGTGATGGAATGCTCCTCTGCCTTGGCAAAACGCGGCTCGGGCGATTTCACGATGACGGTTCCCGCGATGCTGTCGCCACCTTGGCTGACCGGGGTGATGCCAGCCATCACCGCGATGGATTCCATCGACCCACGCGAAGCGTAGTGCAGAGGCGGGTCCATGTGATTCGGGCAGGCGGGCGTGATGGTCGCACCATCAATGGCGATCTTCACTCGGTCGCCACTCAGGCCGCGCAGTTGCACGATGCCGGTCTGCGGCCCGTTGCGTATGACGGCGGCACCGGGCGTTTGATTCAGCATGGAGGCACCGTCCGTACCGCGTGCCCGCGCGCAGGTGATGTCCACGCTTTCTGCGCTCAGTGGTGCGCCAGCAGGCAGCCGCGTGCCGGTGACGATGATCTCCGGCAGCGTGGTGATGGGTTGGTCGGGGGCAGAAGACGGTTTTTGCACCTGCTTCTGAGTGGTGGCGGGCTGCGCCACGGCGGCACCCGCGAGCGTGAGAGATAATAGAAAGAAGGAAGTTTTCATGAATGGAAAAAAGTGAGCGGAATGGAGGAACGAAAGGCAGACGCATGTGACATGCGTGCCGTCGAGACAGGGACTTGGCAGTCCTGCTCAGGGAATCAGTGACTCAGCGCAAACGGCTGACGTGTGTTCAAGCCTGCCCGCATCGTGGCGGTGGCGTCTCCGGTGCCTGGCCTCGCCGCACAGCCGACTGGCGCGGCATGACGAAGGTAAAATCATCCGCCGAAGGCGCGGTCAGTGTCGTGATGCTCACCAGCACGGCATGCAGCTTGCTGGCAGCCTGCGGAGACTGCTGAGGCTGCTTTCCCTCGGCTTCTCGATCTTTCTGCACCGCCTTGCAAAGCGGACAGGGGTGCTCGCCATCAAAGGTCATCTCCACAGCCCCCAGCAGTGTGGTTTCACTCGCGTAATGCACCAGCATCTGTGTCCAAGCGATCCCTTGAATCACTCCGCGATGCAGCCCCAGCGAGAGGCACACCAGCAGCACGATCCCGAGCCGCAGGCGGCGGGATGGCATTTTGCGTGGTGTGGCGTGAGTCATTCGAATCAATGCGGTTCAATTCAAACGTGAGAATGAAGAATGCCTCCGCGACATGAATGGGAATCGTTGTGTCAAAATTGTGCTTTCACTTGTTCCTCATCCACGCCAGCAAGCGATCAGCGGGCTGAAAGCCGCTCGTTTGAGCAGCAACTTTGCCGTCTTTGATCAGCGCAAAGGCGGGGATGCCCTGAACACGGAACTGGCTGGCGATGTCCTGCCGTTCGTCGGTGTTCACTTTGACCAAGATGGCAGTGCCTGCGGCCTTGGCGGCGGCTTTGGCAAACTCCGGAGCCATCATCTGGCAGGGGCCGCACCAAGGGGCCCAGAAATCGACAACGACAGGCAGCGTGCTCTGCGTGATCAGCGCGGCGAAGTCCGCAGCACTCGTGATCTCGACGGGTGCTGACACATGGGGCAGTTCCGCCTTGCACGAGCCGCAGCGGCCCTGCTGTGCGGCTTTGGCGTAGGCGATGCGGTTGGCGGTGCCGCAGGCGGGACAGGGCAGGATGATGCCGCGTTCATCGGCGGTCAGGTGGGAGCTCATAAATGACAAGATTGAGGCGTGATTAATTATTGTATATACGCATACACGCATATAGAAGTTACTGCAACTCAACCTTCCAATTCTCCATGAGCAAGCACCTTCTTATCCTCGGCGGCGGCACTGCGGGCACGATCATGGCCAACAACCTGCGCAGGCGCCTGCCCGCGTTCGAATGGAGCATGACGGTGGTGGACCGCTCGGACAGGCATCTCTACCAGCCAGGGCTGCTCTTCCTGCCCTTCGGCAAGTATGAGGAGAGCGAGATCATCCGGCAGACCCGCGATTTCATTCCTGAAGGTGTCGAGTTCATGCAGGCGGAGGTGGATCAGATCATCCCCGAAGATCATGCCGTGACGATCAAGGACGGGCGCACGCTGAAATATGACCTCATCATTGTGGCCACCGGCTGCCGCACGGCGCCGGAGGAGACGGCAGGCATGCTGGGACCCAAGTGGCGGGTGAACGTGCATGATTTCTACACGCTGGACGGCGCGCGTGCGCTGCGTGAAAAGCTCAAGGCCTTCACCGGCGGGCGTGTGGTGGTGCACATCAATGAGATGCCGATCAAGTGCCCCGTGGCCCCGCTGGAGTTCACCTTTCTGGCCGACACGTTTTTCCGCGAGCAGGGCATCCGTGACAAAGTCACCCTGACCTTTGTAACTCCGCTGTCCGGGGCGTTCACCAAGCCGAAAGCATCAAAAAAGCTGGGGCATCTGCTCGGGGACAAAGGCATCGAACTCGTGACCGATTTCGTGGCAGAGAAGGTGGATCAGGAAAACAACAAGCTCGTGTGCTTTGACGGCCGTGAGGTGCCCTATGACCTGCTCGTCACCACACCGACGAACATGGGAGATGAAGCCGTGCGCCGCTCCGCCCTGGGAGATGATCTGGATTTCATCGCGACACAGAAGCACACCCTGCAGTCCATCGAGTACAAAGACGTTTTCGTCATCGGCGATGCGACGAACCTGCCCGCGTCCAAGGCGGGCTCCGTGGCTCATTTTGAAAGCGAGACTCTGGCGGACAACATACTTCTTCACATCGCGGGCAAGCCGCTCAAGGAGGAGTTCGACGGACACTCCAACTGCTTCATCGAATCCGGCAACGGCAAGGCGCTGCTGATTGATTTCAACTATGAGTACGAGCCGCACGAAGGGCCGTTTCCCTTCGCCTTCGGCCCCATGCGCCTGCTGGAGGAGAGCCGCATGAACCACTGGGGCAAGCTGGCCTTCCGCCACATCTACTGGACTGTCCTGCTTCGCGGCTGGCCGCTGCCGGGCATCAGCAGGCAGAAAAAGAAACCGGCGGAATCTTGAAAATCAACGCGTACAACCATCATGAAAAAGACCATCGCAGGAACTGAAATCGACGTGAACGAAGAGGGCTACCTCACCTCCTCCTCTCAGTGGAATGAAGCCATCGCCGCCGCCATCGCCACGGAGGAAGGCATCGGCGCACTGACGGACGCCCACATGAAGGTGGTGCGCTACCTGCGGGAGCAGCAGGCCAAAGGCGCCGCCCTGACCATCCGCAGCATGGGCAAAAGCGGTGTAGTGACGACGAAGGAACTCTACGATCTATTTCCCGGCGGCCCTCTGAAGAAGTCTTCCAAGATTGCCGGCATTCCCAAACCCGTTGGCTGCATTTAACCCCCATCTCTTCCAATCATGAGCACCCCAGACGACAAACAACCCGTGAAGAAGATGTCCATCATCGTGAGCCGTGGCTCGCTGGATGGCATCTACCCCGCGCTGATCATGGCCAACGGCGCCCGCATGGAGGGCATCGAGGCCTCGCTATTCTTCACCTTCTTCGGCCTGAATGCTCTGGCTAACAAAACACTGGATCACTTGAAGGTCTCCACCGTGGGCAATGCCGCGCTGAACATGGCCATGCCCATGCTCGGCCTGCCCATCACGATGCCCTTCCCCACGGTGATGGGTGCCATCCCGGGTGTGTCCGCCTTTGCCACGCATCTCATGAACAAGGAGATGGAGAAGCTCGACATCCCGCCGGTGCGCGAATTCCTCGAACTCATCTCCGACTCCGGCGGCAAGATCTTCGCGTGCAAGCTGGCGATGGACATGTTCAAACTGAAGAAGGAAGACCTGATGGACCGCGTGGATGACGTGCTGACCGTAGGTCAGTTCTACGAGGAATCCGCAGGCGCAGGGACTCACATTCTCTTCACCTGACAAAGCTTGCGGCCTCAGGCCAGAATGTCTCGCACCACCTCGCCAAACACATCGGTCAGCCGGTAATCCCGGCCGCCGTGGCGATAGGTGAGCTTTTCGTGATCAAAGCCGAGCAGATGCAGGATCGTGGCGTGGAAGTCGTGCACGTGGACTTTGTTTTCGACCACGGTTGAGGCGATCTCATCCGTCGCGCCATACGCAAGCCCGCCTTTGACGCCGCCGCCGGCAAGCCAGGAGGAAAAGCAGGCGCTGTGGTGACCACGCCCTTTGGTGCCGTCCACTCCGGGCGTACGGCCAAATTCGGTGGTCCACACGACGAGCGTGTCATCCAGCATGCCGCGTTGTTTAAGATCGGTGAGCAGACCGGCGATGGGCTGGTCAATCTTCCTGGCCTTGCCCTCGTGCGCAGCCATGTCGGCATGATCGTCCCAGTTTTTGCTGCTGCTGCCATCGACGACTTCGATGAAACGCACCCCGCGTTCCGCGAGCCTGCGTGCGACGAGGCACTGCCAGCCAAAGCTTTCGTTGTCGCCGCGCTTGACGCCGTAGAGATCCATCGTGGCGTCATTCTCCCTGCCGAGATCAAAGGCTTCCTGCGCCTCGGTCTGCATGTGGAAGGCGGTTTCAAACGTGCGGATGCGTGCGGCGAGATCGGTGTCGTGGGCGCGGGCGCTGAGATGACGGTTGTTGAGCACGTCGGCGAGACCCAGCTCAAGCTCCTGCAGACCGCGCTGCTGCGAGCGGCGGTCGAGATTGGCAATGGGCTCTTTGCCGCCAACCACGCGCACGCCTTGATGATAGGCGGGCAGGAAGTCGTTGTTGAAAATCTGCGTGCCGGCATAGGGCATCTGCGAGGCGAGAGCAACGAAGGACGGCAGGTTGCTGTTCACTGTTCCCAGGCCGTAGCTGACCCAGGAGCCAATGCTGGGACGCGAAAAGAAAAACGAGCCGGTGTGCATGCCGAGCGTGGCGTTGGCGTGCTCGTTGTCATCGCCTTTCATGGAGCGTATGAGGCAGATGTCGTCCATCATGTCACGCAGCTTGGGAAACAAGTCGCTCACCATCGTGCCGCACTGGCCGCCGGGGCGGAATTTCCAGCCGGGCTTCAGCAGCACGCGCTGCTGATTCGACAAGCCACCGCCCAAGCCCATGGTCTTGCCATCGGCGGCAAAGAGCGCGGGCTTCGGATCAAAGGTGTCCATGTGAGACACTCCGCCGTTGCAGAAGATGAAGATGACACGCTTCGCCTTGGCCGGAAAATGCGAACGCTTGGGTGCCAATGGATCGGCGCTGCCTGCGGCAAGCAGTTCGGAAAGCACACCGGGCATGAGCAAAGACCCGCCGACCATGGAGCGGAGGACTTCGCGGCGGCGGGAAGAATGAGGTGTGTTCATGAGCGGTGAAGGTCAGTCGAGATAAACAAATTCATTGAGGCGGAACAGCGCGCGCACATAGGCATGCTGGCTCTCGGTGTCGATTTGGGCGGCGTTCATGCCGTCCTCCCGCAGCTGACGCGCTGCATTGGCGAGGAAGGCTTTCCCGGTGGCGATTTCATCGGCCTGCGCAGCCCGTGAAAACAGCAGCTCGTAGGCGCGCTGGATGCGTGCGGTGTCATCGCTGGAGAAGGATCTGAGGCGTTCGGCGAAGCGCCGGGACTGCTCATGCACAAAGGGGTCGTTCAGCAAATACAGCGCCTGCAGCGGCGTGGTGCTCGTAGGGCGGGCAGGCGTGCTGGCGGAGGGATCCGCCCCATCAAAAATGGCGAGATACGGATGCCTCTGGATGCGCTGCGTCATGAGATAGACACTGCGTTTGTTCGTCTCATACACGGCTTTGAAGGCATTGTGCTGCGTGAAGTTCCACTCGCTCTGCGGCGGGAATGGATGCGCACCGGCCGGAGTAAGATCAAGGTTGCCGCCGAGCGTGAGCAGCGTGTCGCGGATGCTTTCCGCATCGAGTCGGAGGCGCGGAAAACCCGCGAGGAGTTCATTGGTCGGATCATGTGCGACGGCGTCCTCATCGCGCGTAGTGCTGAGTTGATAAGTGCGCGAAAGCATGATCAGACGATGCATCGCCTTCACCGACCAGCCGCGTGCGCGGAACTGCACCGCGAGGTAGTCGAGCAGTTCAGGATGCGTGGCGGGCTTGCCCTGCTTGCCAAAATCATTCGGTGTCGGGACAATGCCACGGCCAAAATGGTGCTGCCAGATGCGGTTCGCCATCACGCGCGCAGGCAGCGGATTATCCCCCGCGAGAATCCACCCGGCAAGCTGCTCACGCCCGCTGGTCTGGCTGTTCGCTGGCAGCTTGGCACCGCCGAAGACGGTGAGAAAGTGACGCCGCACCATGTCACCCGGTTTGGCTGGATCTCCTTTCTGCTGCACCGCCACGTCTTCGCGCTTTTTGGCCTCAGCCACGGCGTAGGCATACTCAAAAGGCAGCGGACGCCTGGCGAAATCCTTCGCGGCTTTTTCAGCGGCAGCAAGGCTCGCCTCCAGGGCTTTCTTTTTGTCGGGCGTGGCCTTCTTCACTTCTTCCTTGAGCGACTTGGCGGCTTTGTCGAGCCGCGCTTGTTCCTTCTCGCGGGCGGCTCTCGCAGCCTCGGCTTCCGCGATTTTGTCTGCGGGCACCAGCGGCACCAGGTCACGTTGTTTCTTTTCCAGCTCGATGCCGGGCCATGGGTAGCGTGTGCTGTGGAAGATGCCGTAGAGCGCGTAGTAGTCCTGCGTGGTGATGGGATCAAATTTGTGATCATGGCAGCGGGCGCAGTTGACCGTGAGTCCGAGGAAGCTGCGGCCGAGATTGTCGATGGTGTCCTCGATCGTCAGATGCTGCGGATAGTCCTCCACACGCGAGCCGAAGCGGCGCGAATTGGCGATGTAACCCGTGGCGAGCGTGCGCTGGTAGCGCTCCTCATCGTTCGCACCGCCACGCAGGTCTCCGGCGATTTGATCGCGCACGAATTCATCATACGGCAGATCGCGGTTAAACGCGGCGATGACCCAGTCGCGATAGCGGTGCATCTGCGGGATCGGGTAGTCAGAGTTGTCCCCGGCGGTGTCGGCGTAGCGCACGACATCCAGCCAGTGGCGGCCCCAGCGCTCGCCATAGCGCGGTGAATCGAGCAGGCGGTCAATCACATGCACAAAAGCCTGCGGCGAAGAATCAGCGATGAAGGCGGCGACTTCCTCCGGGGTCGGCGGCAGGCCGGTGAGATCATACGTGGCACGGCGAATGAGCGCAGGTTTGTCAGCATCGGCGGCGGGCTTGAGTTTTGCGGCTTCGAGTTTCGCGAGAACGAAACGGTCGATGTCATTCACGGGCCATGGCGCGTTTTGCACGGCAGGCGCTTGCGGTGCCACAAGCGGACGGAAGGACCACCAGTCGCGCGCCTTGCTCCAGTCGATGCTGCTTTTGGCCTGCACCGCCGCGACGGTGTTTTCTGTGCGCGGATCGGGAGCGCCCATGCGCACCCAGGTTTCAAAATCGGCGATGACCTGTGCGGGCAGCATTTTTTTCGGCGGCATGGCCAGGTCTTCGCTGGTATGGCGCAGCGCCTGAATGATCAGGCTTGCAGCGGGATCGCCGGGCGTGAGCGTCGGCCCGGTGTCGCCGCCTTTGACCACGCCGGCACGTGAATCGAGCAGCAGACCGCCTTTGATTTTTTCCGATTTCGCGCTGTGGCACTTGTCGCAATGCTCCACGAGCACGGGACGAATCTTCGCCTCGAAAAACGCGATTTGTTCAGGCGTGGGCTTTTCGACAAACGGCATCTTGGCAAGTTTCGGCACCGCCGCGCCACCGGACCAGATTTCGAGGCCCGACAAATTGGCCGCGCCATGGCTCGCCGCATGGGCGGAGACTTTGATCTTGCCGCCGACACTTTCGCACGGCCATGGCCCCAGCTTTTTCCACATGCCCGCCGTGCCGCTTTCAAAGCCTGCCATGACGACGCGGTCATTCACCAGGAGATCAAAACGCTCATTGTTGTTGTCTTCCCAGACATAGAGAAAGACCTGGAACTCGCCCGCCGGGACCTTGCCTATCTCAATCTCCACTTTGCTGCCCCAGACGCTGCTGCGGATCATCTGCGTGCGCGTCGTATCCGTCGGCGGCTTGAGCAGCACCTTTTGATTTTCAAACGTCTTGCCGCTCACTTTCACATCCCTGGCACCCGCCGCAGACTCCCAGGCATAGCCGCCGATGGTCAAGGCGGGGCCGTTCAGATTCAGCGCACGGTAAAACACCGCCTCGGCCCCCATGAGAGGGAGGGCGAGCAATAGGCAGGCGCATGTCAGTTCGGGTCTCATGACACCGGAAAACGACTGGGGTTCAAGATGCGGCGTTTACCAGCCTCCAGGTGCTCGGCCATGAGAGCAGCCGCATGGGCGCCATCACCGGCCAGCACGGCATCGACGATCTGCACATGCTCGGCCACGCTTGCCGTGGGGCGCGTGCGGTCGGTGTCATGCACACGAATGATCACCTGATGAATTTTGTCCTGCAGGCGCTCCATGATCGTCATGATCTCGCGATTGCCGAGGAACGAGCACAGCAGGCAGTGCATCTCGCTGTCGAGTCGCATAAGCGCGTCCAGATCATCGTCACGCAGCGCCACCTGCTGCTGCTCAATGTTCTCCTGCAACAACTTCAGCTGCGCCTCATTAAGCCGCCCTGCCAGACGGCGCACGGTCCAGCACTCCACGGCTTCGCGCAGCTCGTAGTGGTCCACGATGTCCTCCACGCTCATGCCCCGCACCACGATGCCCTGCTGCGCCGAGATGCTCACAAAGCCCTCCGCTTCCAGCCGCTCCAGCGCCACGTGGACGGGGGTCTTGCTCATTTCGAGCTGCTGCGCGAGCTGGCGCTCAGAAAGAAAGGTGCCCGGGGGAAACTCGCCTGAGACGATGAGCCTTCGAAGCTCGGAATAGGCGCGTGATTGCAGGCGGGAAGGAGGGGTGGCGGCAGGCATAGAAAAGACAAGTTAACACTGGAATCCAACTGGCATACCAGTTACAACGCCAGCAGTTTCGTCCTTCTATCGGAGGTTTTGATTTTACTCCTTCACCACTGCAGGGTGGACACATCCACGCGCATCTCGTTGCGGCTTTCCTTGACGATGTGGCCGTCGGAGAGATGCAGGACGCGGTCGGCCATGGCGGACATGGCGGCGTTGTGGGTGATGACGACGGTCAGGGTGCCGAGCTCCCGATTGATGCGCTCGATGGCTTCCAGCACGGTAATACCGGTGGTCACATCGAGGGCGCCGGTGGGTTCGTCACACAGCAGCACCTCGGGTTTTTTCGCGATGGCACGGGCGATGGCCACGCGCTGCTGCTCGCCACCGCTGAGCTGGGAGGGGAAATGATCCATGCGGTGGCTCAGGCCCACGCGGTCCAGCGCGTCCTCCGGCTTCATCGGGTCCGGGGCGATGTCGGTGATGAGGGCCACGTTTTCGCGGGCGGTGAGGCTGGGGATGAGATTGTAGAATTGAAACACGAAGCCCACGCAGTTGCGGCGGAATTGTGTCAATGTGCGCTCGCCACCGCCGGAGAGGTCCCAGCCTTTGTAGCGCAGGGAGCCGGAGGTGGGGATGTCCAGGCCGCCGAGAATGTTCAGCAGGGTGGACTTGCCGCTGCCAGACGCGCCCAGCAGCACCACCAGTTCACCCGGGTTGAAATCGAGATCGACCCCCTGGAGCGCCACCACATTGAGATCTCCGGTTTGGTACACTTTGCGCAGCCCACGGGCCGCAAAGATAGGCTGAACGCCCTCAACATACGACTGGCCGGGGTTCTGGGTGCTGGGCTGCTGGGTGGGTGGCATTCCCCTACCTTGCATGGCGAAAGGGATTGTGCCAACACGATGATCGGTGGTTGCGTCCGGCTCTCATCGCGCAAGAATGGCCGATGCCCATTTTGGTCAGCGACGACACTCCCGACATTCACACGTCAAGAGTCCAACTCCCCTCACGTGAACGCAGCTGCGGGCGCACTCTGGTCATTGGTGACATCCACGGCTGCTCGACCGCTCTCGACCGCATGCTGCAGGAGCTGGCCCCGCAGAGCGACGATGTAATCGTCACCCTGGGTGATTACGTGGACCGCGGGCCGGACAGCCGAGGCGTGCTGGACCGTCTGCTGGAACTGGAAAAAAGCGTCCAGCTCGTCCCCCTGCTCGGCAATCATGAAATCCTCATGCTCGACGCCCGCAGCCAGCTCATTGATCCCGGCTCATGGTATGGCGTCGGCGGCAGGCAGACCATGCAGTCCTACGGCGTCATGGACATGCCGGACTGGAACGCCATCCCGCCGGAGCACTGGGACTTCCTGAGCCAGCGCCTGCGCCGCTGGCATGAGAACGACACACATATCTTTGCCCATGCGAATGTGAACGCCATGCTGCCCATGCCGGATCAGAGCGACGACTGGCTTTTCTGGCGGCGCTTTGATGATTCCCACCCGCATTTCTCGGGCAAGACGCTGGTCTGCGGCCACACCGCGCAGAAGAACGGCCTTCCCCTTATTCTCCCCGGCCGCATCTGCCTTGACACCTGGGCCTATGGGGAGGGCTGGCTCACTTCGCTGGATACCGGCACGCAAACCCTGCTGCAGACCAATCAGCGTGGCGAGGCACGTCGTTACAGCTTCGACGAGGTGCGCATGCTCACCGAAAAAGCGTGACCTCCCCCGCCATGACTCGCGCGCGCTGGATCCTTTCTGCTGCCACCCTCTTCGCGCTCTGGCTTGTCGGTGCGCTGGTGTGCCTGCCGCAGCTGCAGCGGGATCTGGAAACGGCAGCCCAGGAGGTGCTCTCGCAGCAGCCCGCCTTGCACAAACGCCTTGGCGGACTGCACCTTGAGTTCGACGGCCAAAAGGCGCACCTCACCGGCAGCGTGCGCACGCAGGAGGACCGCAGCCTGATCGAAACCGCCGTGCGCGATCAGGTGCGTCTGCCTGCACCGCTTTCCTTCGGCCTCGGGCGTTACCTCAATCCTGTCGGTGGTCTGCAGAGCGAAGTCGAAGTCATCCCCAGCCCGCCCGGCTGGATTTTGCTGGCTGCCGAAGGAGCCCACGCGCGTCTGCTGGGCACTACCGCCAACATCTATGAATCACGCGACCTCGCACGCAGCGTGCAGGAGGCCTGGAGCCTCCGGGGCGGCGTGAGCGAAGGCATGCCGGGCACCGACGCTGAGAACCACGACGAAGCCGCCAGCGTCTCCACCACACTGCGCACGGTTCCAGCACCGCAGTCCAGTGCGCAGGCTTATCTGGCCCGCATCGGCCAGTCATGGAAAGAGCTGACTCTGGGCAAATCTGACGCCGAACTGCTCACTGAGGCGCTAGCGCTGGGAGTCAGCGAGGACGAATGGCAGCAGCAGGTGCTCCCTGCATTGAAAGAGCTGCGCGCCACCCAGCAGCAGCAGCACCTCTCCCAGGCGAAAAGCGAGCGCCTTGCCAGCATGCCGCCGGGTTACCTCTTCATCGCGGTGCGTGATCAGCAAATCATCCTCCGGGGGGAAGTCGGCAGCGCCACCATGAAGCAGGAGATTCTCGAAGACGCCCTGGCAACCTTCTCCACGCGCCGCCTGCATGATGAAATCCGCGTCAGTGCGGAGCGCCGTCCCAGCGGTGATTTTGGCCCCATCACCACCGCCCTGATGCCGCAGGAAGGCAAGGCAGGTGGCAAGTCCTGTTTTCTCAGCTTCAGCGGCGAAGCCTGGAAGCCCGTGGACTGGCAGGTCGCCCCCCGCGAACAGTCGTGGAAGAACGATCTGCCGCACGGGCTTGAAGCCAGGCTGCTCCAAAATGACAGCGCTTTGCTCAGCAACTGGCTGCATGGAGATGACTCTCATTCACCGGCTCCCTCCCAGCCCAGACACCCTGCATTCATCGCCCTCACCCTGTTCGGCTCCAAGGCCTTCGTCTCGGGGCAGGTCGCCGAAGAGGCGGTACGCGCCCAGCTCATTTCTGCCGTGCGTCTGGCCTACGGCGCGCAGTGCCTTGTCATCAGCGACCAATTGCATGTGAGCGGTGACTGCGAACCCTCCGGCAGCATTCTGCACACCCTCAAAAGCCTGCCACCGCCACCTACCGCCAGCAGCGCCGGGATGTTTGCCCTCGCCAAACCGGGCAGCACCTGGACGCTCATTCCAGTGACACGCGACCTCGTCGAAGCGGGCGGGCTGGCCCATTCCGGCCGCATTCCCGCCGGTATTCCTGCCGCTGTTGTTGAAGATCTCGCTGCCGAGGCGATCGAGCAGCTTCGCATGCACCTGACGCCCCCTGCCCTCCGCTGATGTCCTCCCTCCTCTGGCTGCTGCTCTACCTCGCACCGCTGCTCGGCATCACCGCCGCTCTATTTGCGTGGTTCGGCTGGCAGTGGCGTGGCAGTGACATGCAGAAGCGCATCAATGAGCTGGCCGCACAGATCGACACGGCGCAACAAGCCCTGCGCCAGGCTGAAACCGACCGCGCCACCGCCCTGGCCACCAGTACAGCCCCTGCCCCGCAAGACCCGGCGGTTGCAGCAGAGCTTCAAGCACTGCGCGGCGATTTGAAATCCGCCCAAAGCGAAGCACGCCTGCGCCAGGATCAGGCCGCCAAGGCCAACGAAGCCGCACAGGCGCTCGAAACGGAAATGGCCCGGCTTCTGGCAGATAATGAGCATCTGCGTGCAGCACACACTTCCGCCCAAGCGGAACTCGAAAACCTGCTCAGCGCTGCTCCTGTTGCTGTCGAAACGGCTGAAGCTCCTGCTCCTGTTGCTGTCGAGACTGCTGAAGCCCCTGCCAAACCCAAGCGCAAACGCAGCACTACAGCGAAACCCAAGGCAGCCACCGCCACGCTGCGCGAAAAAATCACCGCGCTCGAAGGCCAGCTCAGCACGCATCAGACGGGCCTCGCCACGCTGACGCAGGAGCGCGACGACTGGCAGCGCCGCATCACCAAACTCGAAGGGCAGACACCGGCCGATCCCGCCGGCCTGGGGCTCGCCCGCCGCAGTTTGGCCGACAGTGAGAAGCGTCTGGCCATCGCGACGGCAGAGATCGAAAGGCTGCGAATTCAAACGCAGGTGCTTCGCCGTGCGGAGGAGGGCGAATCCGCACTTTTAACCGTGCCGGATGACGATCTCACGCAGATCAAGGGCATCAAAAAGATCATCAGCGAGCAGCTTCGTGCCCACGGCATCCGCACCTGGCGGCAGATCGCGCAGTGGAATGAGGACGAGCAGCGCGCTTTCGGCGAACTTCTGGCCTTTAAAAACCGTGCCACCCGTGAGCAATGGCAGCAGCAGGCCCGCGCGCTGCATGAGGCCGCCCACGGCCCGCTGTCCTGATTTTCCTCACCGCATGTTCACCGTTTCGCGCCTCTGCTCATTGCTGCTCATACTTGCCCTGACCTGCTGCGTCAGCCCTGGCACGCCCGCCCTGCGTCAGGTAAGAGCCCGGCAGCTTAGCCATGATCTCCAGCAGCTTTCCCCGACAGTAAACGCGCGCGAGGCCGACCAGCTGGCCACCACGGCGATCGAAGAATCCGCCAAACTCGCCGAGGACTTCAAACCCTTCGCCCACCCCTGGATGAACAACGGCCTCGTCAACACCGGCCTGCGCAAGCGCGGCCTCTGCTACCAGTGGAGGGATGATTTGTTCCCCTTCCTGTTCCGCCTCAATCTCAAGACGCTGGAGCTGCACCTCACCTCATCCAAGCGCGACACCTGGCAGGAGCACCACGGCATCATCGTCACCGCGAAGGGCCAGCGTTTTGAAGACGGCCTCGTGATCGATCCCTGGCGCAACGGCGGCCGCCTCTGGTGGGGCCTGCGGAAAAATGACAAAGGGCACCCCTGGGTGCCGCTGCCACGCGCACTCACCCCCATGGTGCTGCGCCCGCTGCTGATGCCCGATCTTTATCCCACGCGCTAGTTTGGAAAGTACTCATGAGCTTTAGCTCATTCTGGGTGACCCGAGGACGCTTTCCAGAACGAGCTAAAGCTCATGAGTACTTTCTCACACCCGCACCTTGGATGCGGCCACGGTGTAGGAACGCGACACGGAATTCCAGTTCACCACATTCCACCACGCCTCCACGTATTTTCTGCGTTCGTTCCGATACTTCAGATAGTAAGAGTGCTCCCAGAGATCGAGGCACAGAATGAACCTGCCCCGCTCCTCCGGCTTCACAAAATCGGTCATGAGCGGATTGTCCTCATTCTTCATTGTGGTGATGACCAGCCGGCCATCCGGGCGGAACACCAGGAACGCCCACCCGGAGCCAAAGTGCTTCATGGCGGCTTCGGTAAAGGCGGTCTTGAATTCATTGATGCCGCCAAATTCTTTGACAATCGCGGCAGCCACTTTGCCCTCGGGTCCTGCGGGCCCTGAGCCTGCCGGTGCCAGAAAACGCCAGAAGGAGGTATGATTGATGTGCGCCCCGCCATACCAGCGGAGATCCCGCTGGCTTTCAGTGGACAGCGTTGCAGGCGGGCCGCCCATCCGCACCACGTGTTTGCGCGGGTTGATCGGCAGCACCAGCCGGGGGATGTTGGGCATCAGAGCCGAGACATTGCCAACCTTGAGATTGAACGGCTGCAGTGTCTCAGTCAGCTTTTCGAGAATCTCACCGTGATGCCTGTTGTAGTGCAGCTTCAAGGTCGCCGCATCGAGGTACGGCTCCAGGGCGTCAAAATCAAACGCCAGCGGCTCCTGATGCATGGGTACTCCCAGCGGGGCGATCACCTGCTCCTCAGCGGCTAAAAAGGCCCCGGACACGGCTGCAAAGCCGGTCGAAACAAAGGCGCGGCGGGTGACGGTTGAATTTCTCATTCGATATTTTCGAGATTACTTGATCCTCAACCCTTTGAGCAAGCAAGAACCTCGCCTAACACCGCAATGAGTTTAAGGTTTGTTCTTCTTTATTTTCGGCAGCGCCGCCACTTGGATGCCAGCGGCTTTCATCACCAGCTTTTGAAACTCATCCTTAGGCTTGCCGCTGTCTGTCACCAGCACGTTCTGCACCAGATACACGGTGACGATCTTGCTCTGCGGATCGAGGCAGCCATTTGTGGCAAAGGCGCCGCCGTGGCCAAAGCTGCCCACGGGCATCTGTGAGTTCACGCGCTGCGTGGCCGTGTTCACCTGCCAGCCGCAGGCGTAGTTGAGCTGCCTGCCACCGACGCTCACCGGGGTGGTCATGTCCTTTACGGATTTTTCACTGACGATGCGCACGCCATCGAGCTCGCCGCCGTTGGCGATCATCGCGTAAAAGCGCCCCATGTCCGCGGCGGTGGAGAAAAGGCCGCCTGCCGGTTCCGTCATGTGCGGGACGCTGGCGTCGCTGGTGACGAAGGGATTGTAACCGGGGACGAGTTCATGACTTTCGTCATCCATCTTGTAGGTGCGGGCGATGCGTGCGCGGTGGGCGTCATCAGGATTGAACATCGTGTCCTTCATGCCCAGCGGCGTGAAAATCTTGGCCTGCAAAAACGCGTCATACTTCATGCCTGAAACGAGCTCGATGATCCGCCCGGATACGGTGGGTCCGAAGCCGTACTCGTAGGCACTGCCCGGCTGGAAGGCGAGCGGGGTCTTGAGCAATGAGGCCACGTAGGCCTTCAACGAGATGGCTCCATCCGATGGCGCACGACGTGGAAAAGCGATGCCTGCGGTGTGGCTGAGCAGCATGCGCAGGGTGATGGGTTTTTCAGGCGCGCTGCCCTCGGCCAGCTTCACTTTGGCGAGTTCCGGCAACCACTTGGAGGCAGGCTCATCGAGCGAGAGCTTGCCTTCATCCACCAGCACCATCACGGCGGTGGCGTTGATGGATTTCGTCATCGAAGCGATCCAGAACAGCGCGTCTTTTTCCATCACACGGCCTTTGCCGATGTCGGCCATGCCGGCGGCATCGAAGTAAACGACCTTCCCCTTTTCCATCACCAGCGTGACGATGCCTGCGGCCTGTTTGGCTTTGATTGCGGCCTCCATGGCAGGATGGATGGCGGCCAGCTTCGCTTCATCGAGCGCTGGCAGCAGCGTGGGAAACAGAAGGAGGGCGGAAAAGACGGAACATGCGATGCGGTTCATCGCAAATCAACGCATCGGCGGCGCTGGATCTAGCGGCGTCTGCGCGCACCCAGCAGAAACAATCCACCACACAATACCAGCACAGCTCCGGCGGGCTCTGGCACGACGGTGAAGTTGTTGGCCAGCACGTAGTTCGCCACGTTGTATCCGAGGATCTGCCCGTCGGCGACGGACGTCTGAAACTGTGTGCCGCCATAGACGCCCGCCATCGCCGCTTCGTTCGCGGCCTGGCTGAAACTGGTGAAATTGCGCGTCAGGTCGATGTTGCCGTCGCCATTGATGTCGCTGCCCAGACTGAAGGAGACATTGTCGCCGAGGTAGGAAGCCAGCACGATGGCTGCGGCTTCACTGATCGTGGCTCCCAGCGAGACGTATTCCGGCAGCGATGGGGAATTGATCAGGGGAGCCCAGAACGAATCCACCACGGTGCTGGCATTGCCGTCGATGTCGCCGTTGGCGATGGCCGTTTCGGGGCGCCAGAACTGCGTGTCGTAGCTCGTGGCCATGGCGGCGGTGCTTGCATCCGCGATGGCCACATTCAGGGTGGCCAGCAGGCGTGCTGTATCGGCGGTGCTCAGGCCTGCCGTGGTGGCGGCGGTTTGGGCGATCTGATTCCACATGCCCGACATCTTCACCGTGCCGTCTCCGGCCGCCCAAAAGTAGGCCTGATTCGTTTGATCCGAGGTGCGCGTGGCGCTGAAGTTTGACCCCAGATCCTTCACCTGGGCGTAATCCGCCGCATACTGGCTGGACTGCAAATACGAGGTGACGGAGCCGCCCGGCAGCGTGGTCATGTAGGAGCCCACTCCCGGAATGGCAAAGGTGCCCACACTGCCCCAGCCCGGCAGCAGTGCACCGGCAGCAGAAGTCTGCTGCCAGTAACCGATGGTGCCCACAGGCGTGTACGGGGTGGTGGCGGCATCCGCCGAGCCATCGGCCGAACGCGCGCTCAGAAAATTGTTGGCGATGGTGATGCCCCAGGCAATGCCGTCGGTCTTCGCCTGGCTGTTGGCAATGCCGCTGAGCTGGCTGTTGTAAAGGGAGGTGGCTTCCGAACTCGATCCCGAATAGAGATACTGCATCACGGTGTTGGCCGCCGCGATCATCGCCGCCTGGGAATCCGCCCCCGCAGGTCCGGCACCGGGGGCGGGGTAAGAGCCGTAGCCGTAGGTGTTGTAGGTGCCTGCAATGCTTTGATCCGCATTGTACATGGACGCCGCCAGGATGGCCAGATCATGCGCCACCAGCGGGTCTGCATTGGCCGTCATCGACGTCAGCGCCAGCGAATTCCAGTCCGAGACGATGTCCGCCCGCACCGCCGTGGCTGCGGTCAGCAGCAGGGCGGCACTCGCGAAAAGGCCGGAAAAATGGAGGTGAAAGCGCAACATCGACTGATAAAACGTCTAAGTTTACAATAATTACCATAGTAAACAACGAGTTTCTGAGCTTTTCCTAGCCTTCTCTTTATCACCCTCATCCGTCGCCTCGGTCCCTTCGGCCCGACTGTCGCCGCCCCCCCACGTTGCCTCCCTGGCTCCCCCCTTTTTTGCCTCTTTTTTGCGCCTCTTTGCGGCCAGTCTCCCCGCCCCCAGTCCCCATCAACTCCCCGCCCACTTC
>CALRWM010000093.1:0-22176 GCA_943371875.1 Prosthecobacter debontii
CCGATACGATCCGACAACGCCCCAAAGCATGGAATGGCCACCAATTGCACCGCAGAACCAATGAGCACCGCATTGAGCAAAGTGGCCTGCGGCATCCCAAGCTGCTGCGAGCCGTAGCTCAGCACAAGCACGGTGAAGATGTAGAAAAAGGCGTTCTCCGCAAACCGTGCACCCATGGCCAGCACCACGTTGCGTGGGTGATCGCGCAGCACGGCGAAAATCGGCACCTTCGGGCCTGCGTCCTGCGCTTTGGCCTGGGTGAAGACCGGACTCTCGATGATCTTCAGCCGGATGAACATGCCGACCCCCAGCAGGAGCACACCCAGCAAAAAAGGCACCCGCCAGCCCCAGGAAAGAAAGGCTGCCTCGTTCATCGATGACACGATCATGAAGACGGCATTCGCCAGCAGCAGCCCCACTGGCACGCCCGCCTGCACCCAGCTCGCATAATAGCCGCGCTTGCCAGCCGCTCCATGCTCCACCGCCATGAGCACCGCGCCACCCCACTCACCGCCGACACCGAACCCCTGAACGAAGCGCAGCAGCACCAGCAGGATGGGAGCCCAGACGCCCACCTGCGCATACGTCGGCAGCAGACCGATCAGCACCGTCGCCACCCCCATGAGCATGAGCGTCGTCACCAGCATCGACTTGCGGCCGATCTTGTCGCCAAAATGACCAAAGACAATCCCCCCCACCGGCCGCGCAAAAAAGCCCACCGCATACGTCGCAAACGCCGCCATCGTCCCCGCCAGCGGGTCAAAATTCGGGAAGAACAGCTTGTTAAAGACCAGCGCCGACGCCGTGCCATAAAGGAAAAAATCATACCACTCGATGGTGGTGCCGATGAAGCTGGCAATGACGACGCGACGGGTGCTGTTGGGATCGGACATGGCGTAAAGCCGGTCAGGCTGAAGGCTGGCGCAGCGCAAGACAAGCCCAAAAGAGAACCCCTTCAGGGGGACACGATGAAAGCTTTTTCATATGATCTGCACCCCGTTCACCCCTTTGATCCCTCCACCCCGGCGCGAAATCTGATTGGAAGTGAATCCAAACGACCGCAGCGGGGTTCCACGCTCATCATGAAGACAACCATTCTCCTCGCCCTGATCTCCCTCCTCGGCGCCGCGCACTTGCGCAGCCAGTCTGCCGACACGCCTGTCGATTTCGACAAAGCCCGCCAGCTCTTCGAAAAACGTCAGGGCGGCGCCACGCTCACCGCGGAGGAGAACGCCTTCCTTCAAAAAGCACGCGCAGCCCATGAGGCACAAATGCAAAAAAGCGGTGACAGCCCACAAAGCCAGGACGGCATCGATTGGAAAAAAGCCCAGGATCTTTTCCGTCGCGAGCAAGGCGGCGAAAAGCTCAGCGAAGCCGATCAGAAGTATCTCGATCATGCCAAAGAAGTCCGCAGCCGTGGTGGCAATCGCGGCGGCGGCGGTGGCCGCCCGGCGAATCAGCGCAAAGCACCTGACTCTCTCAAGCCCCTCACCGACATGACCACCGAAGAATCGTATGAAGGCGAAGACGGCGGGCTCTACGGCAAAGGCAGCAATACACCGCCTGAGCCGCTGAAAAAATCAGCCGATGCCGCCCTCTCCCAGATCAAACCTCTCGATGCCGAGGGCAAACCCTCCGACAGCGGCAAGATCGCGCTCGTATCCATCAGCATGTCGAACGCCACTCAGGAGTTCTCCTTCTTCAAGACCATCGCCGACAAAGACCCGCGCAAGTCTGACAAGCTCACCATCGTCGACTGCGCACAGGGCGGCCAGACCATGGTCGCATGGGCGCAGCCGGAAGGCCGTCCATGGTCAGAAGCCATGAACCGCCTGAAAATTGCTGAAGTCAGCCCGCAGCAGGTGCAGGTGGCATGGGTAAAACTCGCCAACGCCGGCCCCTCCGGCTCCAAGACCGAGCACCTGACCACGCTGGAAGCAGACACCATTAAAGTCCTGCACCTCCTCAAAGAGCGTTTCCCAAATCTCCGCATCGCCTATCTCGGCAGCCGCATCTACGCTGGCTACGCCACCACCGGCCTCAATCCCGAGCCCTACGCCTATGAAGGTGCCTTCGCCGTGCGCCATCTCATCCAGCAGCAGATCAGCGGAGACGAATCCCTCGCCCTCACCAAGTCCCCCCTCCTCCTCTGGGGCCCCTACCTCTGGGCCGACGGCGAAAAAGGCCGCAAATTCGACGACCTCAAATACACCAAAGACGACTTCGGCCCCGACGGCACTCACCCCAGCAACAGCGGCCGCGAAAAAGTCGCGAAGCAACTGCTGGAGTTCTTCGCCACCAGTCCTCTGGCGAAGGAATGGTTTGCAAAATGATCAGCTCTCCTTCGTAGAATGGGTTGGCGACAGCCCGCCCGTTTGCCTGGCGGCACCGAAATGCGCAAGCCCTGCAGCAGTACACGGCTTAGCATCCGCACCCCAAACCCGCCAACCGTTTAACGGCCAGTCAGCCGCTTCCACAATCCCCGTGCGCCATCAGGCGAGGTGTTTTGTTGGGGCATCTGGGCTGGCTGCCGGGGCGCTGAGCCCGATGCCGGACGGCGTTCACCACCACCCTGACCACCTGGACGACCACCACCTGAGCCGCTTGGGCGTCCGCCACCCTGGCCACCAAAGCCACCGGGACGACCTCCGCCCTGCCCACCACCGCCGCCACCTGGGCGACCACCACCACCCTGCGGGCGGCGTGGTTGCGATGATCGTTGCTCCCGACGCTCAGGCCGTTCATCGATGAACGGTTGAGGTGCAGCATTGTAATCGAAACCCTCAGCTTTTTTGCGGACGAGGCCACGATTGATAAAACGTTCCAGCTTGCGCACATCAGGCTGTTCATCAGGCGAGACGAAGCTGATCGCATCGCCAATGGCCTGCGCACGGCCGGTGCGTCCAATGCGGTGCACATAATCTTCCACGATGTGCGGGAAGTCGAAATTCACCACGTGCGAAATCCCATCCACATCAATGCCACGCGCGGCAATGTCCGTGGCCACCAGCACGCGCACCGTGCCCGTCTTGAAATCATCCAGCGCGCGCAGGCGCTGATTCTGCGAGCGGTTGGCATGCAGTGTGGCGCATTTCACGCCGGTCGATTCCAGCTTTTTGGCGATCTTGTCCGCCCCGTGCTTCGTGCGGCTGAAGACCAGCACCATCTGCATTTTCTCATCCTTCAGCAGGTGCGAAAGCAGCGGCATTTTGAGATGCTTGTGCACCTCGTAAACCAGCTGCGTCACGCTCTCCGCCGGATTCGCACGCTTGCCGATCTGCACGATCTTCGGCGCGCGCTGGAACTCATGCGTCAGCGTCTCGATCTCCTTCGACAGCGTCGCGGAAAACATCAGCGTCTGCCGCTTCTTCGGCAGTTGGCCGATGACTCGGCGGATGTCCGGCAGGAAGCCCATGTCCAGCATGCGGTCCGCCTCATCCAGCACAAGGTATTCGAGCTGCGAGAAATCCGCGCAGCGCTGCTCCATCAAATCAAGCAAACGACCCGGGCAGGCGATGACGATGTCGCTTCCGGCACGCAGCGCGTCCTTTTGCGGCTTTTCACCGACACCACCATAGATTTTGGCGATCTTCAGCGGCAGATGTCTGGCGTAGGCCAGAACGTTTTCTTCGATCTGCGCCACGAGTTCACGCGTGGGTGCCAGCACGAGCACGCGGGTGCGGCGACGCTGCCCCTGAGGGACGGGGTTCGATGTCAGGCGCGTCAGGATCGGCAGGGTGAAAGCCGCCGTCTTGCCGGTGCCGGTCTGCGCGATGCCGATCACATCTCCACCTTGGATGACCACCGGAATAGCCGCAGCCTGGATGGGGGTGGGTTCCGTGTAACCGGCTTCTTCGATGGCAGTGAGGATGTTCGGGTCGAGGCCGAGAGCTTTGAAAGACATGTGCCCCTTCCTTAGCCGCCGATAGGGCGATTAGCAATGACACGTTTCTCCCCGCCATCCCGGGCCCTCAGAGCTTCGCTGCATCAGCCGCTCTCCAGAGATACCACGCCGCCAGGGTCCGGTGCGGCTGCCAGCGTTCCGCCAGGGCCCGGAATTCCTTCGGCTTCGGCATCTCATCCAGCTTCTTCGCCACTCGCCAGCCGTTGCGCACCCCGAAGTCATCGCTGGGAAACACATCCGGTCTGCCGAGGGTGAAAATCAACAGCATCTCCACCGTCCAGCGTCCCACCCCGCGCACCGCGACAAGCCTTTCGATCAATTCCTCGTCATCGAGCTTCAGCGCCGCCGCACGTTTGGGGATCTGCCCGCTGAGTGTCTTGGCTGCTATGTCACGAATCGCGAGCATCTTGCCCATGGAAAAGCCGCAGCCGCGCAGGGCCTCATCCGTGGCATCCATCACCTGTTCGGGCGTTGGGAAGCGTACCTCTGGAAACAAAGCCTTGAAGCGGCGCAGGATGGCCTCCGCCGCGTTCGCATGCAGCTGCTGGTGCGCCACCGCGCTGACCAGCGCCTCATACGGCGAACGTTTTTGCAGCACCAGCTGGCATGGACCATGGGCCTTGATCAGACGGCGCATCACCGGGCAGCGCTTGGACAGGTGGGCTTCGGCTTCAGAGTGCATGTCCGGACACGATTGCGATATCGAAACAAATGCAAGATTGATTCGAGACTCGAAATCGGGTTTCATTCGTATCTCCCGCAGTCTCGATCATACGCGAAACATGGCAAAACTCACTTTTGTACTCGATGACGGTCAGGAAATCGTGGTCCCTCTTGCGGACCACATGACCGTCGGTCGTTGGGAGGACAATGATGTGGTCGTCGATGACGAGCGCGTCTCAAAACACCATGCCGAGCTGGTTCACAACGCAGACGGCAGCATCCAGTTGTTTGATTCCAACTCCACCGCTGGCACCTTCGTCAACGGCGAGCGCGTTCGCAGCCGCACCATCCTGCATGGCGACACGCTGGCCTTCGGTCCCCTCACTGCCGTCCTCGACCTCGAAGAGAACGGCAGCATTGGAACCAACGGCAGCACGACCTCCCTTGCGCCCCTGGGATCCGACACTCAGGCTGTGATATTCGACACCCCGGTGAAAGCTGGCAAGATTGGAACTCGCAAAAAAAACAGAGGGGGTAGAAGAGATTTTCCTGACGAAGAACGTCTGGCGCGGCTGCAGGCCGAACATCGAGAAACAACCGCCAGGTTTGAAGAGGAGAAAGCGCGCCTGCGGAATGAAATGGATGCCGCGCAGGAAGAACTGCGCGTCTGGCAGGAGCGATCCGCGGCAGAGCACGCCATGCACCATGCTCGTGTGGAGTCTCTGCGCGCCGAGGAAGAACGCCTCACACCGGTCAAGGCTGCGGTTCAGGAGGCCGAGGCAGCGCATGCAGAATGGCTCCAGTCCATCCAGGCTCTCGCTTCCCGGCACGATGAAAAGACCGCCGCACTGCAGCGTCTCAGGACGGAGCATGACCAGAAAACCGCCGATTTGCAGCGTTTCGCCAATGATGAAGCCGCTGCCAGACACGAGCTTGAAGGGCTTGCCTCGCACCGGGATCAGGCGCTGGCACATCTCCAGCAAATCCGCGCCGAGAGCGTGAATGACGAGACTGCGCTCGCCGATCTGCGGCGGCAGATGGCCGAGCTCGAAACCCGCAGCCATCACAGCAAAGAAATCGCCGAGGTTCGTGCAGACCAGTTGCAAGCTGCGGAAAAAAAGCTGGAGCAGCTTTCCCACCACCGCGCTCAGATCGAGTCGCACATCCATGAACTCTCGGGCACGGAGGAAAAACTCGTGCAGGCCCGCGCGCATTGTCGCGAAGCAGAGGCGCAGCATGCCACGCTCACGGCGGCCATTGCCGCACTTGGTCTGGAGCAGCAGCGCTCCGCAGCCACAGTCAAAGATCTCGAGTCACGCCTCGCCACACTTCAGGAGTCTCACCAGCAGGCCACCACTGCCACCGCAGAGGCCCTGGCCGTGCGACAATGCACGGAGGAGTCCCTGCGACACACTCAGGATGAACTCGTTGCACGTGCGAAGGACCTCGCCGCCGAAACGCAGCGGCTGGAGCAAACCCAGACACGCCGCGCCGAACTCGAACAGCAGTGCCAGGCTCTCGCCGAAACCGGGCGAAAACTCAACGATACCCATGCTCAACTGGCCGCCGCCGAAGCCCGGCTTGCGGAGGTAAAAACCACCTCCGCAGCCTGTGAAGCCAAGATCGCAGAGCAAAACTCCGCCATCAAGACACTCTCAGGTGATGAAAGTGCCGCGAAGGGCCGCATCGAAGTCCTGCACGCCCGCGAAAACGATTTGCGAGCCGAACTCACGCAGCTTGGCTCTGCCGAACGCGCCCATCGCACCCGTTTCGAGGAAGTCCGCCAGCTGGCCGCCGAAGCGGAAAAAGAACACGCCGCACAGCAGCAGCAGCTCACTTCCAGCCTCGAAACCGCTCGCAGCGAACTGGCAGATCTCCTGTCCCGGCTCCAGCCTTTGCGTGACTGGAAGGAGGCCATGGATCAGCTCTACGCCCGCCTCGCCACGCTGCCGCAGGATTCCCCCGAAGCACGGGACCTCTGGCATGAAATCGAAAAGGAAAAAGCGGGGCTTCACGAACTCATCACCACCGCACGCACCCAGGCGCATGCGGGTGCGCCTGAAGCGTCTCGCGCCAGCCCTGCCGTGGGTCCATCGGTGGCGGCTGAAGGCCCCGCCAGAGCCCGCACCAGCAGCACGGTGGCGCCCGGCACCACGCAAGAAACCACACTGCGCTCACGCCTCAGCCATCTGCGTGAAAGCGTTCAGCGCGAGGAGTCCCGCCTCGAACAACTCCGCGTTGAGCGCACGCGCCATGAATCCCCCCATCGCAACAATCTCGCGGCGGAAGCCATGCTGCGTGAGCAGAGCCGCCATCTGGAGGCTAAAATCCGGCAGGAGCAGGAGCGTCACCACGCCCTCCTCCACAACATCGAAATCTCCCAGGCCGAGGAGGAAAAGCGGCGTGAACGGCTTGGCGAACAGGAACGCAGGCTCACCGAATTGCGTGCCGACATCGCCGAGGCGGAACGCCAGCGCAGCGAGCTCCGCCAGCAGGCCGACCTCGCCCACACCGAGCTCAAAAATTTTGAGGCGGCTATTGACCGCATGAGCAAAAAAACTGCGGATTGAGGCACTAATCCTGCATTCATTTTGCCACCGATCCAAATGCCCGATTGATTCCACGCGCTTCATCGACTTTGCTGCGCCGGTTTCACCGCAAAACACCCCATGGCCAAACTCACTTTCGTTCTTGAAGACGGACAAGAAGTGGTGGTTCCCCTCAAGGAACACATCACCCTCGGACGTGACGAGGACAATGACATTGTGGTCGATGACGAGGGCATTTCACCTCGCCATGCAGAAATCGTGCAAAACGCTGACGGCAGCCTGCAGGTTTTTGATCTGAAATCCTCCACAGGTACTTTCGTCAATGGCGAACGCCAGCTCAGCTGCACCCTGCTCCATGGCGACACCATCGCCTTTGGCCCCCTCGTTGGCACCCTCGATCTTGAACATCCGGCCACCAGCCCGCCCGTCGTAGACACACCCATTGCTCCTGCAGTTTCTAAGCCTGCGCCTCTCGCTCCCGTTCCTGAACCTGAAGCTCCCGCATCTGCAGCGCCGGCTCCCGAAGCTCCCGAACCTGCTCCTCCCACGCCTCCATCTGCACCGGCGCTTCCGGACAACGCCCTTGTGGAAGCTGTGGCCCATTTGGAAGCGGAGAAATCACGGCTCAAATCCGAGGTCGATGCCGCTGAAAAAGAGCTGCGCGACTGGCAGCAGCGCGCTGAAAAGGAACGCGCCCCGCATCTCGCCCGCGTGGAATCACTGGTTGCTGAGGAGGAAAAGCTCGCACCCGCAAAAGCCGCCGTACAGCAGGCTGAAGCCGCCCATCGCGAATGGCTTGAGACCATCAGTTCCCTCACCAGTCAGCACACAGACAAAACCGCCGCCCTCGAACGTCTCAATGCCCAGCATTACGAGAAGTCCACCGAGGTCCAGCGGCTGACCGCCACTGCGGCCGAAGCTCAGCAGCAGATTGAAGATCTCGCGGTTCAAAAAGAGGAGGCCGCCGCCCGCCTTAAACAGGTGCGTGATGAGTGCGAGCAGGACGAGGCGTTGTTAAACTCCCTTCGTCAGCAGATCATTGAACACGAAAAGCGCATCGTAGAAGAGGAGGCCAAACATGCCTCGCTCAATATCGCCACCATAGCGCTCAGTGCCAAATTTCAGCGCGAAGAGGCCTCCGTCAAAGATCTCGAATCGCTCCTCATGTCCTTGGAGCAGAAAGGTGCAGCCGCAGAAGGTTCGCTGCAGCGCCTGCAGGATGACCTGGCCTCATGCGAAAAGAAACTGGCCACCCGCACTTCCGAACTCGCCGCATGTGAAAAAAGCATCGCCGCAAGCAGTGCCGAACTTGCCGCTGAAACCAAACGGATCACAGATGCCCGGGCACAACGTGCCGAATTGGAACAGCTCAATCTGGATCTGACCGCAACGAAACAGCAGCTTGTCGATGCCAGACAACGCCTCGCTGCTGTCGAGCAGCGCTACCGTGACGCACAGTCCAACGATTCCCACGGCGGATCGCAAATGGCCCCGCCCAGACGCAATTCCACCCACGAGGAAGCCCCAAAAGCCGCCGTTGCAACGAACGGCCTTCACGCGGAGCTTCCCGGTCAGATCGAAGCCGCCCGTCTCGAACTTGCCGAACTGCAGGCCAGAATCGCATCCCTGCGTCATTCGCCCTCGGGAACTGAAGGCGAAGCAGCACAAGACACACCCAGCGTCTCTCCGCCCGTCATTGTTCAAGTCGAGACCATCAAGCTCGCCCCCATTCCCATCAAGTCAGAACGCACCCGTGGCCCCGGCACGAAAAAAGCCGCAGCTCGAAATTAATGTCATCGGCAGTGCCGCAGCCCCTGCTCAACCCAGGTGCTTCTTCAAGAAATCAACGAGGCCCTGCGCCACCCGCGTCACCTGCTTGGCCATGCGTTCATCCTTGAGCCCGCCTTTGTCATCAAAGGCCTCATACGCCTTGGACACCGCCACCTGATCCGGCAGAACAATGACGCCGATGTTGCCCAGAATCGCACGCAGATGCACCAGTCCCCGCAGCCCGCCCAGGCCACCTGGCGAGGCGCTGATCAAAGCCGCCGTTTTGCCACGATAAGCCGCAAGCGCAGGCTCATCATCCGTCTCACCACGGGAAACCCAGTCGAGAGTGTTCTTCAGCACGGCGGTGATGGAGCTGTTGTACTCCGGTGAAGAGATCAGCAGGGCATCGTGCGCGAGAAAAATAGCCTTCAATTTTTTTGCATTCTCTGGCAGCCCCTGCTGCTCTTCCAGATCTCCGTCGAATAACGGCAGCGGGTAATCGCGCAGATCCAGCAGCGTCACCTCCGCCCCGGCGGCACGTGCAGCCTCTGCTGCAAAACCAACAAGCTGCTTGTTATACGAGGCGCTGCGGGTGCTGCCCGCAAAGGCGAGAATTTTGGGAGTGCTCATGCCCATGCATACCTAAGCCTGCCAAAACCGCCAGCCGAGAGTGATCATTCCGCATTGTCAGACCTCGCTTTCCTGTGAAGGTTGCCTCCGAATGAAAATTGAAGCCCTGGCCCGCCTCGAACGTTATGCCAAACGCATCGCGGAAATCGCCGCCGTACTCGGCAAGTATGGTCTGGCGGATTTATTTGGCGGCTTCAAGTACTCCTGGCTGCAGGACCGTCTCAAGAGCGCTGATGGCCAGTCGATTACCACCGGCGTGACGCAGGCAGCGCGCGTGCGCATGGCCCTCACAGAACTGGGCACCACCTTCATCAAACTTGGCCAGATGCTCAGCACTCGCGCCGATTTGCTCGGCCCTGAACTGACCGAAGAGCTCTCCCAGCTTCAAGCCAACGTGCCACCGGACCCTTCCGCCGTGGCCCGTGCAACCATTGAAGCCGAACTCGGCCAGCCGATCGAGCAGCTCTTCGCCAGCTTTGAAGACACCCCTCTCGCCGCCGCTTCCGTGGCCCAGGTCCATGCCGCCCGTCTTCACACCGGCCATAGCGTCGTTGTCAAAGTGCGCCGTGCAGGAGTGGCCGAACAGGCCGCCACCGATGTCGAGATCGTTCAGGCGCTCGCCGAGCTCCTGGAACAGCACTCGCCCGCCCTCCGCTCCTACCAGCCGCTGGCAGTCGTGCGCCAGTTCCGCCGCACCCTGCTGCGTGAGCTCGATCTCACCTATGAGCGGCAAAACCAGGAGGAATTTGCCCGCAACTTCGCGAATGACCCGACCGTCTGCATCCCCGAACTCTTCAACGAACTCTGCTCGCATCAAGTCGTCACCATGCAGCGCCTTGATGGCATCATCGGCACCGATATCGAGGCGCTGCAACAGTCCGGCGTGGATCTCGGCGAGTTCGCCAAACGCGGTGCCAACATGTATCTCGAAATGGTCTTCCGCGACGGCTTCTACCACGCCGATCCACATCCCGGAAATCTCATCCTGCTCCCCGGCAACATCGTTGGCGTCATCGACTGCGGCATGGTTGGCCGCATCGATGAAGATCTGCGTGATGAAGTCGAGGCCCTGCTCCTCGGCATCGTGGAAAATGACTCCGAACTCGTGGCCGAGCAAGTATTGCGCCTGGGCGCCGTGCCGGCCGATTGTTCACGTGAAAAGCTGCGGGCAGACCTGCAGGATTTCATGGCGGATTACACCGGCCATCCGCTCAATGACATCCACGTCGGCGCGGCCTTGAGCCGTCTCGTCGAAATCATCCGCAGTCACCACATCGTGCTGCCTCCCTCGCTCGCGATGCTGCTGAAAACCCTCATCGTGCTGGAGGGCACCTCGCGCCGCTTCAGTCCGGACGTGAGCCTGGCCGAGCTGATGCAGCCCTACTGCACGCGCCTCATGCTGCGCCGGTTCTCGCCAGCTCGCATCGCCAAACGCGCCCGGCGCTCCTTCCGCGTGTGGAATCGCCTGCTCACCGCACTGCCTCGCGACATCACCGACATGCTCGCCCGTTTCCGCGACGGCTCATTCACGGTGCACATTGACCACCGCCACCTCGATCCCATCGTCAACCGCCTCGTCCTCGGCATCCTCACCGCCGCGATCTTTCTCGGCTCCAGTGAACTCTGGAGCCGCCAGGCCGCCCCGCTCTTCTACGACGTCTCCATCTTCGGCGCTCTGGGCTATGCGGTCTCCCTCTTTTTCGGCTGGCGGCTCATGCGCGCCATCCGGAAATCAGGGAACATCCAGTCGAAGGATTGAGTTTTTGCCGCATCCTGTTTGGCACCTTGACCACTTGACCAGCCCTCCCTCCCCACCGTAAACCTTTCGCCGACTCCAACCCTCCCTCCATTCATGTATTTCCTCGGCATCGACAGCGGCACGCAGAGCACCAAGGCCATCGTACTCGACCTCGACTCGGGCAAAATCCTGGCCACCGGCCACAGCACTTATGAATTGATTGAGGGTCTGCCTCCAGGTCATCTCGAACAGGACCCTCAGTCATGGCTGGATGCAGTCGATGCCTCCGTGCAGCAGTGCCTCGAACAAATCGGCAAGGACAAGGCCAAAATCGCCGGCATCGGCGTCAGCGGCCAGCAGCACGGTCTCGTCGCTCTCGGCGCAGACGACAAACCCGTCCGCCACGCAAAGCTCTGGTGCGACACCTCCACCCAGGCCCAGTGTGCAGAGATCGCTCATCATTTCGGCGGCCAGCCCGGCGTCATCGCCGTCGCGGGCAATGCCATGCTGCCCGGCTACACCATTCCAAAGCTGCTCTGGCTCAAGCAAAACGAGCCCGAGAACTTCGCCAAGACGAAAACCATTCTGCTCCCGCACGACTACATCAACTTCTGGCTCAGCGGCGTGAAGCGCATGGAATACGGCGACGCCTCAGGCATGGGCATCCTCAATGTGAACACCCGCCAGTGGGCCTATGAAATCTGCGATTATATTGACCCCAGCGTGCGCTCCATGCTGCCACCGCTCGGCTCTTCCAAATCCGTCCATGGCACCATCCGCAAAGACCTCGCAGTCAAATGGGGCCTGAATTTCGATGTCATCATCAGCGCCGGCGGCGGTGACAACATGATGGGCGCTATCGGCACCGGCAACATCAAGCCCGGCGTCGTCACCGCAAGCTTCGGCACCAGCGGCACGCTCTATGGCGTGGCTGACTCCCCAGTGGTCGATGGCCAGGGCGAAGTCGCCGCCTTCTGTGACAGCACCGATCAATGGCTGCCGCTCGTCTGCACCATGAACGTCACCGTCGTCACCGAGCAGGTGCGCGAGATGTTCCGTTGGGATCTCCGCCAGCTTGAAGTCGCCGTGAATTCTGCCCCCGTCGGTGCGGATGGCGTGATGTTCATGCCCTACCTCAATGGTGAACGCACCCCGAATCTGCCAAACGGCACCGGTGTCATCCACGGCCTCCGCCCCACCAACATGGCTCCGGCCAATCTCGCCCGCGCTGCCGTGGAGGGCGCCACGCTCGGTCTCGCCTACGGTTTGAAACGCTTCCGTGATCTCGGCATGAACCCGACGGAAATTCGCCTCACCGGCGGCGGCAGCAAGAGCAGCGTCTGGCGTCAGATCGCCGCCGACTGCTTCAATGCCGAAGTCGTCACGCTCAGCACCAGCGAAGGCGCCGCACTCGGCGGAGCCATCCAGGCCGCCTATGCCCACGCCAATCAGGGCGGCACCGAACGCGTCAGCTACGAGCAGCTCTGCGCACGGCTCGTCACACTTGACGAATCCACCCGCTGCAAACCCAATGCCGAAAATGCCGCGCTCTATGCCGCACAATTGGAACGGCAGATGGAACTCACCGGCCGCCTCAATCAAACCGGCTGGCTCTGATCTCCTCACTTCTTCATGAAACCAACCGTTCGCACCCACCCCAACGCCGTCGTCATCGAACTCGAGGGCGATGCCGATCTGGCGGCCGTGCCTGAATTCCAAAAAGTCGTGCGCGAGCAGATGAAGGCCGGGGTCAAACGCCTTATCATCGACTTCACCAAGGTGACCTTCGTCAACACCCCCGTCTGGGCCGTCGTGGTGGAATACTTTCAACACGCCAGCGGCGCGGGCACGGAATTTGCGCTCGCCGGCATTCAAGGCCGTGTGGATGCCTCGTTCAAGATCGTGCGTCTCGGCGACTTCATCTCCCATCTCCCCACGGTTGAAGCCGCTTTGAACGCCCCCGACCTGACCAGCAAACGTTAGTCCCCTCAGCCTCCGCCCATGACCGAAGCATTCCGCCAATACTTCGAACTGTGCGGAAGCCTGCTCTACTGGCTGTTCGTCGCTCCCTTTCGCGGCAGAGGCTGGCGCATCGGCCACACCTTTGCTCAAATCGTGCGCATCGGTGTGCATGCCGTGCCAATGGCGGCGCTCACCGCCCTGACCATCGGCGTGGTGCTCGCCATGCAGTCCGCAGCCCAGCTCGCAAAACTAGGCGCCACGGCCTTTGTCCCCGGCCTCGTATCCTCCAGCCTCATTCGCGAACTCGCACCTCTCGTGACAGCAGTGATCGTCATCGGCCGCAGCGGTTCCTCCGTCACGGCAGAGCTCGGTACTATGAAGGTGTCGGAAGAAATCGAAGCCCTTGAGGTCATGGCCATCCCCCCCATGTCCTGGCTCATCGTCCCGCGCTTTCTGGCCATGGTCATCATGCTGCCCCTCCTCACCGTATTCAGCATCTACGTCGGCCTCGCCGGTGGCTGGCTCATCGGCCATTACTCGCTGCACATGTCCACCGCCTTCTTCGTCACTCATGCCCTTCAACATGTTGCGTTGACTGACATCGGCATTGGCCTGCTCAAAAGCGGCGTCTTCGGCGTGCTCATCGTCACCATCGCCTGCAGCATCGGCTTGAATGTCTCCGGCGGTGCCGAAGGCGTCGGCCTCGCCACCACCCGCTCCGTCGTTGTCTCCCTGCTCAGCGTCTTCATCGCCAACGCCCTCCTCACCGCCCTGTTCTTCTTCTGATGCCAGCCTCGAATGCCACTCAGCTAAAGCGATGGTTCGATCAATTTCGAACTGTGTCGCAAAGGCGCGTCCATCCGCCATCGCTCCACCAAGCACCATCACTGCATCCGTTGACTTTCCTCCCACAGCATTCCACCAAGCTAGATAACGGCCTCTGTTGGACTTCCGCTCACGGTACTCCACCAGCCCCAAAGGGGCTGCGGAACATAGCCCAGGGTCAGCCGAGCCTAAGCGAGGCGACCCTGGGTATTGCCGTCCTATCCGGAAAGCAAACCCAGCACTCCGCCACATCCAACGTCCACCAGCAGCGTTTGCCACCCGCCCCGCCGCGCATTGGCTCCGCAATCACACACCGCCCCAATATCACCCCCGCCTCTCCCCGCCCTCCCATTAACTAACTGTCATTCATGCCTGCTTCCTCACCAATCCCGGACACCCGCGAACCGATCATCGAAGTCGATTCGCTCGTCCGGAATTTCGGTTCGCAGAAAGTCCTGAACGGCGTCAGCTTCAAGGTCTATGAAGGCGACACCTTCGTCATCATGGGTGGCAGCGGCTGTGGCAAAAGCACCCTGCTCCGCCACCTCATCGGCACGGAAAAACCCACTTCCGGCAGCATCAAAATCTTCGGCAAGGAGATCACCACCATGAATGAGGATGCCATGCGCAAGCTGCGCGGCCGCTACGGCATGCTCTTTCAATCCGGTGCCTTGCTCCAATCGCTCACCGTCGCGGAAAACGTGGCCCTGCCTTTGAATGAGCACACTCAGCTCGACAACGGACTCATCGACACCGTCGTCAAAATGAAACTCGAGCAGGTCGGCCTCACCGGCCATGGTCACAAAAAACCTTCCGAGATCAGCGGTGGCATGAAAAAGCGCGCCGCACTCGCCCGCGCTCTCGCCCTGGACCCTCCTCTCGTCTTCAGCGACGAACCCACCGCCGGCCTGGATCCCATCATGACTGCTGTGGTTGATGAACTCACCCAGCGCCTCACCCAGAAAATCGGCGCGACAGTCGTCGTCGTCACGCACGACATGAACAGCGTCTTCCGCATCGGCACCCGCATCATCATGCTCGGCACCGGCCCGAATCAGGGAAAAATCATCGCCGCAGGCACGCCCGCAGAAATCCGCGCTCATCCCCACCCCGCCGTCCAGCAGTTCATCAACGGTGATCCGCAAGGTGATGGCAGCGACGACTCCGGCGAAATACTTTACCGCGAGGCATTGCTCGGCCTCAACGAAACCGGCATGTATTCACGCTCCGCCATTCAGTCCTCCAAGCCATGAAAAACAAGCAAGATGCCACCGTGGCGACCCTCGTCATTCTCTGCTCCCTGATGCTCCTCGGCGCGCTCATCTTCGCCATCTCAGGCGATCCCTGGCGCAAACCCCATCTGCGCTTCTCCGTCGACTTTGCCGATATCACCGGCATCCACCGCAATACCAGCGTGCTCTTCGCCGGCGACCACATCGGTGTCGTTGATCGCATCGAGCACCTCGCGCCCGCTGACCGCATCCTTGAGAGCAACACCGTCCGTGTTCACGTCGAGGTCTTCTCTCCCGCTCCCATCCCTTCCAGGCTGAAGGTCATCATCAGTGCGGAGTCGATGCTCGGCGAAAAACACATCGCGCTCATCCGCCTCGATGACGAAGACGGCCTCCTCGCCGACGGCGCGCGGCTCACCTCCACCAGCCTCGGTAGCCTGCTGGAAATGATGCTCCCCGGCGGCGATGCCATCTTCGCCAACATCCGTGACATCACCGCCGATCTCAAAAAAATCACCGATCCTCTCGGCAAAGGCGACGCCTCCAAAAAAATCACCGACTCTCTGACCAACATCGAAGCCTTCACCCAGGAGCTGAAAACCACTTTCGCTGGCGACGGCAAAACACCCGGTTTTGGTCAAAAGATCAATGCCGTCGCCGACAAGCTCGAAGACACCGCCACCGGCATTCAAGAACTCGTCAAAGGCCCCAAAGGCGCGGCGGACAAAGGTCTCGCCAATCGCGCAGACGCCATCCTCGCCAATCTCGAAAGCTTCTCCAAGGAACTCAACGGCACCATCGCAGGCACACCGGATGGCAAGCCCGGCCTGAAGGCACGCATCGAAGAAATCACCACGGATCTCCACCGCATGCTCGCCGGTGGTGAAAACGCCGCAGGCCCCGGTTTGGAAAAGCATCTCGACACCACGATGCGCAAGATCAACACCTTGGTCGAAGAAATGAACACCCTCGTCATCTGGGGTGAGTACATCACCGGCACACTCGCCGGAAAACCCAGCCGCCTCATCTTTGGCAACAAAGCCAATGAGGTGCCCACCAAGGAGCAGCTCATCGAGCACATGCGCCGCACCCACGACCCCTACCCCGTGCGTATCAAAGAACTCGATTCAGGAGCCAAACCTGCCGCCAGCACTCCCATGCCAGCCGAAAGCGCCACCCCCGAAGAAAAGAAAAAAGGCATTCTCGACCTCTTCAAACGCCGTGAGTAATCCACAGCCCATCTCCTCTCGCCAAACCGTTCTACTCGATGTGGCGCGCCGTCTCAGCAGCACCCAAAATCTGGTCGAACTCGTCGATCACATCCTGCAGCGTTCACGTGAAGTGATGGACTGCGAAGTGTGCTCCATCCTCCTGCCCGACGGCCCCAATGAGGACCTCCTCATCCGCTCCACCCTCGACCACATCAATGCGTTGGATGTTCGTGTCCCCAAAGGCAAAGGCATCGCCGGTGACGTCTATGCAACCAAACAAGCCGTCAACATTGAGGACGCGCTCACCGACCCACGCCATTTCCGCCCGGCCTCCGACAAATCCGACCTCGTCACCCGCGCCATGGTCACCATCCCCTTGCTGGATGGCGACCACTGCCTGGGCGTGATGCAGGCCATCAATCCAAATAACGGCGCAGCATTCACCGCTCAGGACGTCGAGATGTTCGAGACCTTCGGCAGCCTCATCGCGGTGACACTCATGCGCCTCGAATCACAAAAGAAAGCGATTCTGGAAGCCGAAAACCGGCAGCAGCTATCGCTCGCCACGGAAATCCAAAACTCCTTTCTCCCCGCGCCTCAGGTGCGTTTGGGAAACGTGGCGGTCGAGACCTTCTATGAGCCCGCCAGCGAAGTCGGCGGCGACTTCTATTTCTGGCATCAGATCGACGATGGAAAAATCCTCCTCGGTGTCGGCGATGTCTGTGGCAAGGGCCTTCCCGCAGCTCTCGACATGGCACGCGGCACCACGCTCATCGCCTCCACCGCGCATCTATGCGTCTCCATGAATCTCGCCGAATGGATGGCGACGTTAAACAAACGCCTTTGTGGCGTGATGAAGGCTGGCCGATTCATCGCCATCAATGCCATGCTCGTTTGCCCAAAGACACGGCGTGTCTGGCTCTGCTGCGCCGGCCTGCCCGGTGCCCAGGTGTTTGACGGCAAGGCTTGGATAGAAGTCCCCGCCCCCGGCAATGCGCCGCTCGGCATTTCATGCGCCGCACGCTATGCAGAGATGGCGCTCCCCTTCAGCACCGGCCGCCAGTGGATGCTCTACACAGATGGCATTCTAGAAGTCCAGAACAGCACCGGCGAATACTTCGAAGACAAAGCCTTTGCCGCCGCCATGCAGCACACCAATGGCGGCGATGGTTTCTTAAACCACCTCGTCGAGCAGTGGCACACTTTCGCCGACGACTCGAGCTATCAGGATGACGCCACCGTGCTGACGATCACGGATCACACGCCACCCGTGCCGGATGAAATCGCTCTCACCTGCCATCCCGACACGCTGCGCCTCGTGCGTGAGTTCATCGAGACATGGTCCGCCTACCATGGCCTGAACGATGAATTCACCGGCTTCCTCGTTCTCGGTTGTGATGAGGTGATGAGCAACATCTGCAAATACGCCTACTGCTCCACGAGCACTGAGCGTGCCGCCACCTGCCGGATGGAATCATGCCCGGACTCCGTTCGCATCCTCATCGAGCATTACGGTGCGGGCATCACCAACGAGGATTTTCAGAAGCTCGTCACTCCTCCCTCAATCGAATGCCGCATCGGCGGCCTCGGCCTCCATGTCATCAGCGAAATTTTCGACCGCGTCGATTTCCGCCGCGAAGAAGGCCGCTCGGTGATTGAGCTGGTCAAGTCCGTTTAAGGAGTTGATTCTAAGAGTATTATTATTGACCCTTCCGGCTGATTTGGATAAAACGGCGACCTAATTCCACCAAATCACATGGAAACATCCACCAAAATCAAAATCGCCGCGGTCATTGCAATCATCGCCGGCCCCTTCCTCACCTACAACGGCCATCAGGAGAAAGAGCGCTTGGCCAAACTGGAAAAAGAGGGCGTCACGGTGGATGGCATCATCGAAGGAGGAGAGTGGAAGAAAGGAAAGAATAGCAACTACCAGTTTGATGTTTCCTACACCCCGCAAAACGGCGCCCCGATAAAAAAGACCTTCAAAGTCACCTCCAACTATTTCTCCGCCCACGCCAGTGATACCGCTGTCACGGATCCGATGGCCAAGGTGCGCTATCTCCCTTCCGCGATTCAAGACAGCGCCATTCTTGTCGGCGGCTCCACAGACTTCACAGCGGGTTTTAACTTGGGAATCGGAGCCTTCGTTGGCGGCTTGCTCACCTTGGGAATCATGTTTTTCTTGAAGAAGTAACCCAGCTTGGCCCCGCATAAGCCATGAATCCACGGCGGGAGAAGTCTCCCGCCTTTTTCATGCCCTGATCCGGCATCCCTCACCTTGACCGCCGATCAGAACACCGCCATGCAATGCGCTCACACTCATGGCCAAAATCCGCATCAAATCCGCCGACAAAATCATCGCATGGATCATGCGCGGCATCGGCGCGACTTTGCGCTGGGAGGTGCGGGATGACGCCGGTGTGTTTGATGCCACGCGCAAAGGCTGGATCTGGTCCTTCTGGCACAACCGCATGTTCCTCATCCCCTGGCTGCACCATGAGTGGTTCGCCAATGTTCCCGGCACCATCCTCACCAGCCCCAGCGGCGACGGCCAGATCATCGCCGATGTCTGCGCCAGCTTCGGCATCGAAGCCGAGCGCGGCTCCAGCTCCAAACCCGAGAAGGGCATGAGCGCCCTCATCGCCCTCGCCGCCAAGGCGCGTGAAGGCTACGAGATCGGCATCACCCCCGATGGCCCGCGCGGCCCCCTGCATCGTGTGCAGCCCGGCATCGTCAAGCTCGCCCAGCTCACCGGCGTGCCCATCATCCCCGTGCACATGCACTACAGCCACGCCATCCAGTTCAAGACCTGGGATGAATTCCTCCTGCCCCTGCCCTTTTCCAAAGTCACCCTCGTCTTCGACAAACCCCTTCACATCCCGCGCCGCATGACCGAGGAAGAGTTCGAGCGGAAGCGCCTCGCATTAGAAGATGTCATGCGTTTTGGAACCACCCTTGAAAATCTTCAGCGCTCCCGCTAGCCTCGCGGCATGGAAACGCTCTCCGTCCGTTGCAACCACTGCGGCGCTCCGCTTCAAGTCTCCGACGCCACCCGTTTCGTCACCTGCCAGTTCTGCCAGAGCAGCCTGGAGGTGAAGCGCACCGAAAGCTCCATCTTCACCGAAGAAGTCGCCAAGATCGCCGAAAACACCGGCAAGATGGCCGAGAGCCTGGAAGTCATCGCTCTGCAAAATGAAATTGAAAAGCTGGATCGTGAATGGGGCATTGAGCAGATGAATTCGATGGTTCCCAGCCGCACGGGACCACGCCCGCCGGGCAATCCTTGGTTTGGCCTGGCGTTCACGATCTTCTTCGCGGCCGGGTGTTTCAGCATGGCTTTGCTCGCCAGTTCGGAACGCGTTCCTGATGTGCCGGGTATATTCATCTTCGTGCCAGTCGGCATGGGACTCTTCGCTCTCTTTGCAGGCATCTCGGGCGTGTTCAAGGGGGAGACTCGCAAAGCGGCACAGACCAGCTACCAACAGCGCCGCACCGAACTTGAGCATCAGCTCGCAACGCTGAGATCGAAGTAAATGCTCCTCGCTTTCTACAAGCCCTTCGACGTCCTCTCCCAGTTCACCCAGGAGCACCCCTCCCACCGCACCCTGGCCGAGTTCGGCTTCCCGCCAGACGTCTACGCCATCGGTCGCCTGGACCGCGATTCCGAAGGCCTCCTGCTCCTCAGCGACGAAGCCCGCTGGAATGATCGCCTCCTCAATCCCCGCCACGCCCATCCCCGCACCTACCACGCACAGGTGGATGGCACCACCACCGACGAAGCCCTGCGCAAACTCCGCTCCGGCATCGACCTCAAAGACTTCCACACCCTCCCCTGCAAAGCCCAGCGCCTCGACACCGAGCCCGCTCATCCCCCACGCGATCCCCCCATCCGCGTCCGCAAAAACATCCCCACCTCCTGGCTCGAACTCACCCTCACCGAAGGCAAAAACCGCCAGGTCCGCCGCATGACTGCCGCCGTCGGCTTCCCCACCCTCCGCCTCATCCGCGTCAGCATCGGCAGCCTCAAACTGGCAGATCTAGGCCTGCTGCCCGGAAAATGGAAACAATTGGACTCCGCCGAGGAACGCCAGGTGCTCGCCTGAAGCTCTCCGGCAGTACGATGGGCACTCATGCCCGTCGCCCAGCGTTCCCGACAGCACCCACGTTTCCCAAGCTACGACACCCCACCGCCGCATCAAAGGCATGGTCCTCCCACCTCAGCCTTCCGCGCCCCCCTCCGAAACAACCGTCAACCATCGTCAACAACCGCCAACTCCCGCTCCCCTCCCCAAACTCCGTCCTTGCGCACCCGCCCCACCATGCCATTTTCCGCGCCCTTTCCCAACCCCCCAGCATGGCACTCATCGTCCAGAAATACGGCGGCACCTCCGTCGGCACTCCAGAGCGTATCCGCAACTGCGCACGTCGCATTCTGGAAACCCAGCGTGCTGGCAATCAAGTCGTCGCCGTTGTCTCCGCCATGTCCGGCGTCACAGACAACCTGATCCGCCTGGCCAAGGAAGTCTCCCCAGAGCGCGAACCCATCGAGCGTGAGATGGACGTCCTCCTCGCCACAGGCGAGCAGACCACCATCGCCCTCACCGCCATGGCCATCAATGCCCTCGGCGGCAAGGCCGTCTCTCTCACCGGCGCACAGGCAGGCATTTCCACCGATCGCGTCCACACCAAGGCCCGCATCGTCAACATCACCCCGGATGCCGTGAAGAAGATGCTCGACGAAGGCAACATCGTCATGCTCGCCGGTTTCCAGGGCGAAACCGCCAGCGGCGAAATCACCACCCTCGGTCGTGGCGGCAGCGACTTGACCGCCATCGCCATGGCCGCCGCCATCAAGGCCGACCTCTGCCAGATCTACACCGACGTGGACGGCGTTTACACCTGCGACCCCCGCGTCGTGAAGACCGCCCAGAAGATCAACGAGATCAGCTACGAGGAGATGCTCGAAATGGCCTCCTCCGGCTCCAAGGTGATGCAGAGCCGCAGCGTCGAGTTTGCCAACAAGTTTGGTGTGCGCTTTGAAGTCCGCAACAGCATGAACAACAACCCCGGTACCATCGTGAAAGAAGAATCCCCCGGCATGGAATCTGTCGTCGTACGCGGCGTCAGCCTCGAGCGCAACCAGGCCAAAGTCACCATCGACGACGTCGCCGACCGCCCCGGCATCAGCGCCGCCATCTTTGGCGCCATCGCCTCCGCCAACATCACGATCGACATGATCGTGCAGAACGTCAGCTTCGACGGCATCACCGACATCTCCTTCACGCTCAGCGGCGCAGACCTCGCCAAGGCCGAAGCCGTGCTCAAGGCCGAACTGCCCGGCCTCGGCGATAAAGCCCAGCTTCGCACCCAGAGCAGCATCGCCAAGGTCAGCGTCGTCGGCATCGGCATGCGCAGCCACAGCGGCGTCGCCGCCAAGATGTTCAAGGCCCTCGCAGACGCCAAGATCAACATCCAGATGATCTCCACCAGCGAGATCAAGACCGCCGTCATCGTGGACGAAGCCGAAGTCGAAAACGCCGCCCGCGTCGTCCACACCGCCTTCGGCCTCGACGCCTGATAAAGTGACGCAGGCACTCCTGCCCGCAATTACATCGTTCTCGTCCTCCTACTCGAACTCGTCCTCGATCCTGCCGCTCGCGCCGGGTAACAGGGGTGGAATGACCAAAAC
>CALRWM010000094.1:0-22000 GCA_943371875.1 Prosthecobacter debontii
GTGGGCTGAACCGGCCTGCGGAAAGCGGTAGCTGCGTTCGTTCCTCACTCCGCGACCGCAGTCCATATGGGAGGGTCGGGCGTGCGGGGCGGCTCTGGAGTGGAGTGAGTGTTCGACTAGCTTCCGCTTTCGAACGTCTCGTGGTGGGCGTGGGGTGCTGCGGCTTGAGAAGAGTCACCGGCTTGCCGCCTTCGGACGGTTGCTGGTATGCGTGAGGTGAGCGAGCACGGCGAAAGCGGTAGCTGCGTTCGTGCCTCACTCCGCGACCGCAGTCCATATGGGAGGCTGGTTTCTCGCTGGGGTGGGTGTTTGCGGAGCTGGAGGAACCGGAACCGGCGAAAGCCGGGACTACAATACGAAGAGGGTGGGACTCGAGGGCGCTGTGTTTCTTGCTGAGCTGGGTGTTTGCGGAGCGGGAGGAACCGGAACCGGCTAAAGCCGGGACTACAATACGAAGAGGGTGGGACTCGAGGGCGCTGTGTTTCTCGCTGCGCTGAGTGATTGCGGAGCGGGAGGATCGAGGACGAGGACGAGGACGAGGACGATTTTAACCGGGCAAGGGTACGCGGATGGTGAAGACGGTGCTGCGGCCGGGGTGGCTTTCGAGGTCGATGGTGCCGCCGTGGACTTCGACGGCGCGTTTGACGATGGAGAGGCCGAGGCCGGTTCCTTTGGATTCCTGGACGCCGCGGTAGAAGCGCTTGAAGGCGTAGGGGAGGTCTTCGGCGCGGATGCCGATGCCGTCGTCGGTGACAGTTATGATACACTCGTGCTGGGTCCAGCGGCCAGTGATGGCGATGCGGAGGCCGGCGCGGGGATTTTCTTTGAGGGCGTTTTCGATGAGATTGGAGAAGATCTGATCCCAGTAGAAGCGATCGCCGCTGAGGATGCCGCCGTCAGGTGGGAAATCGAGGGTGATGACGGGCTGGCGGATTTCGATGAGAGGGGTGAGGTGCTCGAGGGCATCGTGCACGCAGGCGCGGACGAGGAAGGTTTCGGTCTTGAGGGGTTCTTCGAGTCCTTCAAGGCGGGAGATGGTGAGCATGTCGTCGATGATGCGCATCATGCGGCGGGAGTGCTTTTCCATGACATCGAGGCAGCGCACCAGGGAGGCGGTGTTTTTGATCATGCCGCTTTTCAGCGTCTCGATGTAACCGTGGATGAGGGAGAGCGGGGTGCGGAGCTCATGGCCGGCGCTGGTGACGAAGTCCTGGCGCGTCTGGGCGATGGTGTCGTGCTCGGTGCGGTCTTCGACCATGACCCAGATGCCGGTGCGGGGGCCTTCGCTCCAGGGGGAGGCGGAGAGGTGGTAGTGGCGCTCATGGCTCCACTCGGCGGCGTAGGAGTGGGGGAGCGGGAGGCGAAGCTCTCCCTCGACGCGGGTGTGGCGGGTGCGGGCGTCTTTGATGATGCGGGTGATGGCCTCCAGGCTGGGTGCGGTGCCGAGGGGGCGGCCTGCCTCCAATGAATGAGGGAGGAGCATGACGCTCATGGCGAGATTGGCGAAGACGATGGTGTCTGCGTCATCCACAACGAGGATGCCCTGGGGGGCTTCATTGAGGAGGGTGCCGAAGAGGCGGCAGTCATCCTGCATGCACATGGGCGAGGCGGTGTCCGCCTGCTCTGTCTGACGTGCTGCCTGCACGGGGGCCATCATCACCTGCGGGGTCATGCGTCTGCGTCTGCGAGCTCTTGAACGGTGCTTTGGAAGAGATATCCCTGGCGGCGCAGGGTGCCGATGTGGCGGCCGTGGTCTCCAAGTTTGTCGCGGAGGCGTTTGATGTGGGTGTCGAGGGTGCGGGAGTGGGTGTCGTCTGCGTAACCCCAGACGGCGCTGAGGAGCTCGCTGCGGGAGTGAATCACGTCCGGATTGGCCATGAGGGTGGTGATGAGCTTGAGCTCGGTGATGGTGAGCTCGACGAGCTTGCCGCTGATGGACAGGGACATGTTTTTGCGGTCGAGGAGGAACTCGCCGATGCGCTGCTCTGCGAGCATGACGACCTTTTGCGAACGGCGGAGGACGGCGCCGATGCGGAGCATGAGCTCGCGGGGGCTGAAAGGCTTGGTGAGGTAGTCGTCTGCGCCGCTCTCAAGTCCGGCGATGCGGTCATTCGTCTGCGCACGTGCGGTGAGCATGATGACGGGGATGTGGCGTGTGCGGGTGTCTGCGCGGAGGCGGCGGTGGACCTGGACGCCGTCGATGCCGGGGAGCATGATGTCGAGGACGATGAGATCGGGCGCGGTCTTGACGGCCATGGGGAGGACGGCGAGGCCATTGCCTACTGAGACGACCTCGTGGCCTTCACGCTGGAGGTGTAGGCTTACGAGTTCGACAATATCCTTCTCATCATCGACTACCAGGATTCTGCTCATGTGTGGGTGACGAGACTGTGACGGCAGGAATGAAGTCCTGCCAAAGACAAGCATGTTACGATCTCGTCGCAGAGTGTGAAAGCGGGTGGAGAGTGACGGAATTGTCACGGAAGGAAGTGAAGGAAAACGTGCGGGTGTCCCGTGGGGGGACTGGGGGCGGGGTTTTGCTGGGTGTGGCGGGATCGGGGGTTTGCTGGGTGTGGCGGGCTTAAGGGGTGGTGGCTTTGGGCGCTATGCTGGACGTCAGCGGCGCAGGCGGTTGGAAAGGAGGGCGCTTTGAGCGGGCAGGTGGCGCTGGGACGAAGGATTCTTCGGACGTGGTACCGCCGAACTCTGACCCACCCCATGTACAAGCTTCCAGGTTTCGGTCATTTCGTGGAGATGGCGCAGGCCCCGCCAGAGAACTTCCACGCCTGGCGGCGGATCGCTCCTGCGATCCAGCCCGCTGCCACGGGACGGCCTGTATCTTTGCCTTCGGATGTCTTTGCTGCGGCCATCCCCCTTCACTTGACCTCATCTGTTTTTGTACAGCGCCTCTTCTTCAAGACTTGGGGGGCATCGTCAGGACACAGCGGGTCCCTGCCCTCCCCTGCGGCACCTCATTCACCATGGCGACCCCACCCCGCCAGCGAAAGAACCATTGATCAAACCGCCTCGCCGCGCGTAAAGACGGGTGCATGAACGTCGAACTCGTCAATACCGGCACCGAACTCCTCCTCGGAGACACCATCAACACCAACGCAGCCTGGATCGGCCAGCGGCTGGCGGCGCTGGGCATTCAGGTGGCGCGGCAGACGATCGTGCCGGATGGCACGGTGATCCGCACGGCCATCGCCGAGGCGGCGGAGCGTGCGGATGTGGTGCTGGTCTCCGGCGGGCTGGGGCCGACGAATGATGACGTGACGAGGGAATCCACCGCCGAACTGCTGGGCCTCGGCATGGAGCTGAACGCCGAGATCATGCAGCACCTGAGCGATTACTTTGCCAAACGCGGCAAGCCCGTAAGCCTGGCCACGCAGCGCCAGGCCATGGTGCCCCACGGCGCGGTGGTGATGCAGAACCACTTCGGCACCGCACCGGGTCTGTACTTCCCTGCGGAGCTCAGCGCCTCGCAGGGCTGGAATGCGCACATCTTTCTGCTGCCGGGGCCGCCGCGCGAAATGAAGCCCATGGTGGAAAGCCAGGTGGAGCCACGCCTGCGCACCTGGCTGCCGGACGGCATCTCGCGCCGCGTGCTGTATCTCAAGGTCACCGGCGTCGGCGAGTCCGACATCGTGGAAGCGGTGGAAAAGCAGCTCGAAGCCATCCCCGGCCTGGACCTCGGCTACTGCATCCGCAATGGCGATGTGGACGTGCGCCTCGCGGGCCCGCAGGTGGTGGTGGACGAGGCCGCAAGCATTGTGCGCGCGGCCTTGGGCGACTGCATTGTTTCGGAGGACCGCCGCATCATTGAAGAAGTCATCGTGCAGATGCTCAGTGATCGCGGCGAATGGCTTGCCACCGCCGAGTCCTGCACCGGCGGCACCATTGCCAATCGCATCACCGATGTCAGCGGCGCCTCGCGCATGTTTGGCCACGGCTGGGTGACGTATGCGAATGAAGCCAAGCACCAGCACCTCGGCGTGCCGATGGAACTCATCGAAACCCACGGCGCTGTGAGCGAGGAAGTCGCGCGTGCGATGGCGGAAGGCGCGCTGAAAAACAGCGGAGCCGACTACGCGCTGTCCGTCACCGGCATCGCCGGACCGAGCGGTGGCACGCCGGAAAAGCCGGTTGGCACCGTGTGGATCGGCCTCGCCGCGAAGAACGGCGAGACCTGGGCGCAGAAGAAGTTTTCACCGGGATCACGCGACCGCTTCAAACTGCTGACCTCGCAGGCCGCGCTGGACATGCTGCGGCGGAGGATGCTGGGGATCGGGGTGCGGTGAGGTACGTAGAAGGAGTAAAGTTTTGAGCTGCTGCTCGCTGTCCGGGGTCATGAGCTGGGCGCCCGTGAATTCAGCAGGATGGTGCATGGCGTTCAGGCGTGGGCGGTTGAGTGAGTGATGCTGCGTGCCGAAGCCCTGCGTGAAGCCGGGCGGCTTGCGGTGGGTCGGTTTGAGGTAGGGCGGCTTGTTCTCAAGCCGCCGCCGTGCGTCTCCCCGCCCTCATCCTGGAAATCCGTGCCCGCATTCGCAGCAGCGGCATGGGCGTGGCTCTCGTGAATCGCAGGCCGCAGGCTCTCTTGGAGGTTCTGCTTTTCCCCGGTGCCCCTGCGCTTCGTCGCGGCGGGCTGGGGACAACCCGCCCTGCCCTGCTGCCCAGTGCCGCCCACATGAAAGCGCGCCCGCAGCGTGGCCTCCACCTCCGCCAGATCGTAGCGGATGGACTTGCCGATCCTGTAATGCCCCAGCACGCCGGAGCGCGTGAGATTGTCGATGATGCGAACGCACAGGCCGCAGTGCGCAGCCACCTGTTTTCGCGTGATCTTCCCCGCCGGAAGGCTGGAAGCCGTGGTGTGTGTCGGTGATAAGTGATGCATGACACCTTTTTAAATTGGGTCCCGATTTCATAAGTCAAAGCCTTTGTTGCACTTTATTGCATGGCGGATCATTCCATGTTCCTATGGGCTATATTAAAGCATGGTGTGGTATGTGGCGCAGCGTAGGAGAAACCGGATTTTTCACCGCAGAGATGGGAACGCCGCAGAGATTATTTCTGAATCCGCCGAATGCGTGAAAAGGGCTGGCTCAGCCGCCTCTGAAGTCGCGCCTGGGTCGTTTCTCGAAATTGTCAAAGCGAATGTGGCGCGAAAGTGCGCCTGCTTGAATGGCGGATGGTGGGCGTGAGACCGAGAGCAGGATGAGGCAGGTGCTGGTATTTAGTGGTCTTGGGGATTGGAATCATCTTGATCCACGGTTTGGGAGCCGTGGGCGAAGACGGGAGCGTGAGGAATCAGGATGGTCCCTCTCCTGCTTCTTCGTCCTAGCGGTGCCTTGACATCCCGCCGCCAGCACCCCACCAGAAAAAGCGGAATCATAAAAATCAAACGACACCTGCCCATTGATTGCTATGATCAAAGCGTTAGTCTCCTCACGATGAAACTCGATTCCAGAGCCACCAAGAAAACCCAAAAGCAGGAGGGCGCGCATTACACGCCTGCCGGGCTAGCGGAGTTTGTGGCCCGGCATCTGGCGGCCGTCTGTGATGTGCCTCATCCTCAGGTACTTGATCCAGCAGTAGGTGATGGCGAGTTGCTGCTGGCCTTCGGCAAAGCCTTTGAGCGAGATTGCACCTTGAATGGATTCGATCTCGATGAAGTGGCCGTTGAGAATGCTGCCACACGGCTGCTTGCAGAGCTTCCGGAGCACACCGGCAAAGTACTGAGACAGGACTTTCTCGACTTTGCCTTGGAGCACCGCGACGACTCCTTGTTTTCCACCCCTGCCAGCTACGATGTGGTGATCGCCAACCCACCTTACGTACGCACCCAAGTCATGGGTGCCGCACGCTCGCAACTTCTTGCACAGCAGTTCGATCTTGGCGGCCGGGTGGATTTGAGCTTTGCTTTCATTCAGGGCATTGCTGACGTGCTCCGTGAGGGAGGAGTGGCTGGGATCATCGTCTCCAATCGTTTCATGACAACCAAGGCGGGTTCGCAGGTGAGGGAGCGCATCCTCTCCCGATTTGAGATCCTGCACATCTGGGACTTTGGCGACACCAAGCTGTTTGAAGCGGCGGTGCTTCCTGCGGTGCTGCTGGTGCGGAAACGTCACCAAGTGGATCAGCCCAATCCTCGCTTCACTTCCATTTACTCGACCGCCGAGCCGCCGGTTCATCATGCCACCACGGTCTATGAGGCATTGTCGAACGGAAGCGGGGCCGTCGCCGTCTCCGGCACGACGTTTCTCGTGCAGCACGGAATGCTTAATCACGGTGATGCCCTCAATGGAACTTGGCGCATCGCCACCGAGAGTGGAGACACATGGCTCGACACGGTGCTGCAGCATACATTTTGCACGTTTGGCGAAATTGGCAAAATTCGCGTTGGAGTGAAGACCACGGCAGACAAAGTCTTTGTGCGAAAAGACTGGACTGTTCTGCCGGAAGAAATGCGCCCGGAACTGCTCCGCCCTCTGATCACGCATCATGCAGCACGAAGGTTCAAATCGCTGCCTGCCGACCGCCAGATTCTCTACACACATGAGGATCGTGCTGGTAAAAAGGCGGTCATTGACCTTGCCACCTATCCACGCAGCCGCTGCTATTTGGAAAGCCATCGTACCACACTTGAGGCCAGGACCTATGTGATCGAATCCGGGCGTCAGTGGTATGAGATTTGGGTGCCTCAACACCCGGCGCTCTGGCCAGTGCCTAAACTGGTGTTTCCAGACATCACTGAGAGCCCCACTTTCTGGATGAGCCTGGACGGTGAAGTGATCAATGGTGACTGCTACTGGCTGGCTGCGGAGGACCGTACCGACAACGACCTGCTCTGGCTCGCCCTCGCGGTGGGCAACTCCCGCTTCATCGAAAGCTTTTACGATCACGCCTTCAATAACAAGCTCTACGCAGGTCGGCGCCGCTTCATGACCCAGTATGTGGAAAAGTTTCCACTGCCCTCTCCAGATCTGCCCGTCTCGCGCGAGATCGTGTCACTGACCCGTCGCATTCATGAACTCACGCCCGGCGCTGAAGCCGACGCTCTCGCTGCGACGATTGACCACTTGGTCGAGTCAGCCTTTGGCCTTGCCGAAAAAGCCCTGAGGTAGAGGGATTTGCAGCTTTTTGTTCAACACCCTTCCCTCGAAGCGAGGGAACCGGCTGAAGAACATTTCACCGGTCGTAAGCACCAAACGAGTCAGCTTGACTTGGTCGCCCACATGCTCCGCGCCAAACACGGCATAACGCACATCGCAGTGACGAACAGTGCCTTCGGGAAAATCATTCAAATCCAGCGGTTCCTTGCTGGCTGGCTCCACCAGGCCGAGATCAATGGTGGGTGAAGTCTGGAGCTTCACCTCCAGCAGCTGGTTGCACACATCGGGAAATTGGCCGTCATCCGCATAGCTCTGATATCCAAGTGCCCTGCACACCAGGCGATGAAGTTCAGCACCACGATTGCGCTCTTGATGAAATCCAGCATTCGCAAACGAACAGCCTACTAAAGTTTTTAAATGATCAAAGACTGACTGAATCGGCATGACCGAACCACGCGCGGGATCGTCGGTAGGCTTCCCCTGTGGGGTGCAGTCAGCTGAACCAATCAACGGCATGAGATGTTCTGTGTCCGTGCTCGAAATGAGTTCCTGAGACTTTTCACCGGGAACGAATCTCGCCTGGTACTTCTGCGTCAAGGTGCCGGTTGTATCGAGTTTTGCCAGCATGGCACCGGTTATGACTTTCACCCTGGTCACGCATCCGTCCTGGCCCACTGCAACCAGCACGTAGCGTCGGCGTGGCTGCAACTCCTCGTTCCAAACTTGGAGATTGTTCGAAGCCTGAACATAAGTGTCAAAGTTCTGCCCCGGAAAGCGTGCATATGGCTTGCACTTGCGGAAAGATTTCGGAATGGGATAGCCCAGGATCCTGCACACCTCGCTCTTGACGACTTTCGAGCGGGTCCTTAGCGGCATGCCAGCCGTGGAAAAGCCACGAAGGCCGGCATCCAAAATTCGCTCCAATTCCTTGGTGGGAATGTGGAGGAGCGAATCTTTTGCCAGCAGGTCGAAGATGCTCAATCCGCTCGCAAGAATCGCCTCAACATGTTTTGCGATATTTCCTTCATTCGCACTCATGCCACACCCTCCTTGGTGAGAAGTTGAGGGACACTGACACCCATCGCCATAGCGAAGAGCTCCAGCGTGGCCAGTGTCACATTGCGCTCACATCGCTCAACCTGCCCAACGTAAGTCCGGTGGACACCGCACTCGATGGCAAAGTTATCTTGGGAGATTCCGACTCGGGAACGATACCGGCGGACGTTGTCCGCAAGAATCTGGCGGAGATTGGCTTTTGGCATTCTCGACTCTTGACCGTGTGATGACCATGAGGCGACAGACTATAAGTAGCATTTATACTTGACCGAGGCCCAAGCAAAGCGCGAAGCTTTGGCGAGAAGTATTCTTCGGAGCGCAGCAGGTCAGTCCGCAGCAGGTAGCCGTGCATGGCGGGTGGTGGTTGTGCGGCGTGTGGCAAGCACGGTGATGCTGGGCTTGGAGAAGCCACGAGGAGATGCGGAGCGCAGGGTGCTGGCGGAGTGCTGCGGACTGAAGTCCGCGCCCCTCACCGCGCCGCTTTCACCTGGTCCCACACTTTGGTGTACTTCGCGAGGTCGGGGCCGAGGTCTTCGATGACTTCGCATTTGGCCTGCAGTTCGGCGGGGATGGTGACGGCGGGGTTCTTGAGGAACTCGGGGCTGACTTTTTCCATCGCGGGTTTGTTGGGGCAGTAGTAGCCCATCCATTCCATGTTCTCGGCGGCGATGGCGGGATCGAGGACGAAGTTGATGAAGGCGTGGGCGAGGGCGGGCTGCTTCGCGGTCTTGGGGATGACCATTTCATCGCAGCCGAGGGTGACGCCTTCGCGCGGGATGAGGATCTGGACCTTGGGGTTTTCCATCTGCACCTGGAAGAGGTCGCCACTGTAGCCGTGGACGAGGAGGAACTCGGCGGAGTCGATGCCGGACTTGTAGCCTTCGTTGTCAAAGCGGGCGATGTTCTTCTTCCAGCGGATGAGGACATCCCGCGCGGCGGCGAGCTGGGCTTCGTCACGCGTGTTGATGCTGTGGCCAAGGGACTTCAGCGCGGCGCCGATGCTCTCGCGCATGTCGTCCAGCAGCGTCATGCGTCCGGCCAGGGCGGCGCGGTCAAACAGTGCCCAGGTGGCTTCGGCGGGCGCACCTTTGAGTTTGTCCGCACGCACGGCGATGCAGGCATAGGCCAGGGTGTAGGGCACGCTGTGCGCCATGGCCTGATCCTTCACCTTGGCCAGCACGGCGGGATCGATGTTCGGCAGGTTGGGGATGAGCTTGTGATCAAGGTCCGCCAGCATGCCCTGCGCGTGCATCACCTGGATCATGTAGGCGGTGGGAAATACCAGATCATACCCAGCAGCGCCCGCCTTGAATTTTGCGAACATGCTTTCGTTGGAGTCGAAGGTGTCGATGACGACCTTGCAGCCATGCTGCTTCTCAAATTTCTGCACCACCTCCGGGCTGATGTAGTCCGCCCAGGTGTAGAGGTGCAGCGTCTCCGCCTGCGCGGAGAGCGTGGCGCAGGCAAACACCAGCGCGAAGAGCCATGCGATGCGCTTCATGGCCGTGGGAAGTGCGGGGCTCAGGCGGCCAAGGACTGGCGCAGCGGGATGCGCTGCTGCTGGCGGAAGGCGGCTTCCGTATTGAATGCGGCGAGGAGCAGGAGGCTGAAGCCGAGATCGCTTACGAGGGAGTTGCGCAGAAAGAACCAGGAAGGCAGATGTCCGGGCTCGCCGGTGGTGACGGCCTGCAGCCAGCCCGCGAGATCGCGTGAGTAGGCGGAGACTGGATTGCTGAGCCAGGAAACGGTGTTGGTGAAGAAGTAGAAGACCAGCGAGCAGCCAGCCACGCCGAGCAGGCTGCCGAGCATGCCCATCTGCCCGCGCCAGCGGCTGGCCAGCAGCGCGGCGACGGCAAAGCAGGGATACACCGCCAGGGCCTCCCAGTGCAGCACGGAGTGCAGGCCGGTGGCGGAGGCATCGATCAGCACGAGGAGCAGCGGGATCAGGATGAAGGGCACCCGTTTGGAAAAGACCAGCGTGCCGGTGAAGGCCAGCGCCATCCACGGCGTGAAGTTTTCGAGCACTTCAAGGGTGACGTAGCCTTTCAGCTTGGCCCAGCGAAACGCAGCGGCGGCAATGATCAGGGCAAGCGGCAGCAGAAACGCACGGGAGGCGGGGCGGGAATCAGGGGAAGACATGGCGGCAAGATGCAGGTTCTGGGGCGCAAGAAAAGGAGGAATTATGAATTATGAAGGACCAAACCTGAATGGCGAATGACGTGGAGAGGTGAGATCGTCCTCCTACTCGTCATCGGTCAATGCTTATGCGCTGGGTGTGGCGAGATGGCCGGGTTTTGGATTCAATCCAGCGCATGCCCGACATGATCCTCCCCATCGGCCTTCTGCTCCCAGATCTCTGTGGTGGTGGGGTCAGCCTTGAGGCGTTTGAGGACCCGGCGGATGCAGGCCAGGGCCTGCTTGTTCTTTCCGGGCTCGTTCTTCACGGCGATATTGTGATGATCCTCACCAACCGTCTGTCCCGCGCCTATCACTTCGCCAGCGGATTGCTTCTCCAGTTCGGCATCGATTTCCCCGGCGATGTCTTCGGAGTCTGTCAGCTTCATGTTTTCCAAGCCGGACAACCAGATGTCAAAAACACTCACGGGCTCAAAGCTCTCTCCCAGCGATTCAGCAGATCTCCGGAAGACCTGAGTCTCGTCCACCTCGATACGCCTTAAACGCGACCGGTTTGCCTCCATGTAATCCACCAGTTTTTTCGGCGTCACCATCATGTATTCCTGATAATGAGGCAACTCAGCTTCGGATATGAAAAAAAACTGGTTGGACTCATCCTGGATGTTTGGGTCATAGGCTCGATAAGGAGTGGGTGCTCCAGCCTCGATTGCGGCATGCGACACTTTTTCCCATCGTGCGACATGCTTTTTTTCATCCTGGCTGAATGACATAATGCCCACATCGAAGGATTCCGCCCCGACTTCATCGTTCTGGCATGAAACATATTGCAGCCAGTGCGCAGACGACATCAAGCTCTTATCGAACAAAGGCAAATCGCTTATAAAATCATACAACCATAATCCACGGCCACCATGCGTAATACCATACGCATGCCCCCCTTTCGGCAAAGGTATACAGACAACAGTCCCTTGTGAAGGGCGTTTTCTGGAGGATTTTTTCATGACGCCAGGGATGTGCTTTTTAAAATGAGATCTCTACAGTGTTCCGGCACTTAGATATGGCTGCACAGACCAGCCAGGGCTGGCTGACAGGTTCGGTCTAACCTTCCTCTCAAAGATCGGGGACGGGGTCAGACTACGCCCTTTTTCTTCAAAAACGGCACCAGCTCATCCACGCCGAAGTCCGCCAGCACCTCGCCATCCCAGTCCATGGTGGGGGCTTTGCTCTGGCCGCTGAGGTCGATCATGGCCTGCATGGCCTCGCGATTGCCGGAAACGACGACGGCTTCGTAGTCAATGCGCTTGGCATCAAGGTATTCCGTGACTTCTTCGCACCAGGGGCAGCCCGTTTTGAGATAAACGATGGGTTTGATCATGGGGTCATGATGGGGTGAAAGCCCGGCCGGGGCAAGCAATGCGTACGTGATTCTCGGTTGACCACCTCCGTGGCCTGATTACAGTCCGCCCGCTGTTTTCAGAGCTTTCATTGAGTGCTCCGAAGCCCGTCCCTTTGAACGTCAACTCCCCATGCGCCATCTTCGACCCAGAAAAGCGCAGCAGGAAACGTTCCACCGGATGGAAAGCCCGAAAGGAATCTCCAGCGCGCTGCAAGGGTGCGCGGAAATGACTTTGGGGCAGGCAGGGCCAGTGCGGCCCAGCTTTGAAAACCGCAGCAGCCCGTGGTGGTGCTGTGGCAGGCCGCGTGTGCGGTCCGCCGCGTGCCGCGGACCCGTGGAAGAGGCAAGCCGCCCGTTCCCGCCCGCCGCCCCCTCCAGCACCCCGGCCCTGCCAGTACACGCAACCCACCCCTACGTAAACTCAACTCATGTCCGACTATCCAAACCGCAATGGCGGAGGCAGTTCCTCCGGCAACGGCAACCGTCGCAATCGCAATCGCAACCGCCCACGTGGACCCCGTCCTGAAGGCCCACGCCCCACCCGTGAAGGTGGCCGCGAAACCCGCAATGCCGCCCCTTCTGGCTTTCAGAAGTTTCTGAGCATCATCAGCTTCGGCCTGCTCGGCAAGTCCAAGCCCAAGAGCCGCCCGCAGGCGGATCGCGGCCCCAGCTCCGGCCCGCGCTCCACCAATGACAATCCCCGCCCGCAGCGCGAGCCCCGCGTGCGCCGTGAGGCCCCTCCTGCCGTGAACCCGTCTGACATCACCACAGACCGCCTCTACGTGGGCAATCTGTCCTATGACGCCACCGAGAGCGATCTCTTTGAACTCTTCAACGGCGTCGGCGCTGTGAAGAACGCCGAAGTCGTGGTGAACAGCCGCACCCAGCGCTCCAAGGGCTTTGCCTTTGTGACCATGGGCAGCGTGGAAGAAGCACGCCGCGCCGTGCAGGAACTCAGCAGCAAGGACTTCATGGGCCGTCCGCTGCAGCTCAGCGGCGCCAAGCCGAACAACCGCGGCGAAGACTCCGACGCTCCTTCCCACGAAGAAGCGCACGCCGCCTGATAGGCCGCAACTCCCTCGTTTCCATTGCGCCCGCAGGTTCTCACACGGAGCCTGCGGGCTTTTTCTTGGCAGCCCCTCTGAGAGGGAGTTCGCCGAAACTCAGTTCCCGTTTGGACACCCTGGGGATGTTCGATTTGCCGCAGAGGGGCAGAATCGAAGGCGCCCATGGCTTTCAAACCACATGATGCAGAGCGGCACTTCGCGCCCTTGCTGGAAATCCGTTTAGGAATTCATCAAATAATCAACAATCGTGGTGAACAAAAGCACCGCATTTGCCCTCCAAGCATATCAAACCAACCATGCCAGCACCCACTCTCCTCGACCGGGAACCCGAGCCCGGAACGGTGGCGACCAGCGCCGCAGCGCCAGCTCCCGTCACGCAAGTCACACCCGCAGAAATCCACGCCGATGAGCAGTTCTGCAGCCAGCTGGAAGACCGCGCGCTCCTCAGCGGCCCGAACCGCCGTCTGCGGGATCTGCAGCTGCTCTACAGCGTGGCGAAGGACTTCATTCTCGGCTTTCGCTCCCTGCATTTCGTGGGTCCTTGCATCACCGTCTTCGGCTCCGCGCGCTTTGCTGAAAAGCACCGCTACTACCAGCTGGCGCGGGACATGGGCGCGGCCATCGCGAAGATGGGCTTCACCGTTCTGACCGGCGGCGGCCCCGGCATCATGGAAGCGGCCAATCGTGGCGCAAAAGATGCTGGAGGACGCAGCGTCGGCTGCAACATCCGCCTGCCATTTGAACAAAGCCACAATCCTTATCTCGACCGCTGGGTGACCATGGAGCATTTCTTCGTGCGCAAGACGCTGCTCATCAAGTACAGCTACGGCTTCATCATCATGCCCGGCGGCTTTGGCACCATGGACGAGATGTTTGAGGCGCTCACGCTCATCCAGACGCGCAAGCTCAAGAGCTTCCCCATCGTCATCATGGGCAGCGATTTCTGGCCGGAGATGCGCCAGTTCATGGAGCACATGCTCAAAGGCGCCACCATCAGCGCGGAAGATCTTGATCTCATCAAATGGACCGACTCCGTGGAGGAAGCCGTGGCCCATCTGCAGGACAAGGCCGTGACCCAGTTCGGCCTGCGCCGCTACCGCGTGCCGCGCAGCAGCGCCCTGCTGGGTGAAAAGGCGCTTGAAGGCGCGCATTGACACAGCACACTCCGCCCCCCCCTCGCATGTCAGACCATACCTTCACCCTCTCCAACGGCCGCAAGCTGGGCTATTGCGAGTACGGTGATCCACGCGGCGAGGTGGCCTTCTACTTCCACGGCTGGCCCTCCTCACGCGTGCAGGGCTCCCTCTTCCATGAGCATGCCAAAAAGCACCGCATGCGCCTCATCTGCCCGGACCGCCCCGGCATCGGCCTCTCCGATTTCCAGCAGTGCCGCGCCTTGCTGGACTGGCCGGACACGCTGGAACAACTGGCCAAGCATGTGGGTGCGGACAATTATCACGTCCTCGGCTGGTCGGGCGGTGGCCCGTATGTCCTCGTCACCGCGCTGAAGCTGAAGCGCCGCCTGCTCTCCGCCTCCATCATCTGCGGTGCGCCACCGCTGAAGTTTTTGGGCGATAGGCAGATGTTCTGGCTCTACCGCTTCATGATCAAGCTGCGGCATTATTTTCCGACCATCCTCGGGCTCGTACTGCGCGTGGGCGGCATGGCTGCGAAGGGGAATCCGCACAAGGCACCGCTGCGCTGGCTCATGAAACTGCTGGGTCAGGAAGACCGCCGCGTGCTGCTGCTGCCCGGCATCTATGACGTGGTGCGGGATGCCACACTCGGTGCCTTGAATTGCGGCCCACGCAGCGTGATTGCCGATGCCGACATCTACCTCAGCGAGTGGGGATTCGAAGTCAGCCAGATCAATTTCCCCATCCGCTTCTGGCACGGCAAGCAGGACCGCAACATCGCCTGGACCTACACCCAGCAAATCGCCCAGCTCATCCCGCAGGCCGAGACCCACTGGTCGGAAATCGACGGCCACTACTCCCTGCCCATCACCCATGCGGAGGAGATCATCGTGGCGGCGCTGCAGAAGGAAGTGCCGGTGGTGAACCGCGTTTAGATTTCCGCATCGAGCAGACGGAAGTCACCGCAAACACCCTCCCATTTGGACTGCGGTCGCGCAGTGAGGCACGAACGCAGCTACCGCTTTCCGCAGGCCGGTCAGTTCATGTGAATCACAAGACGCACGAAAGCATCACTCCGAGTCCATCCCCCCTACAGCCCCGCCGCCTGCCGCGCATCCTGCACCAAGCGGATAAACCGCCCGCGCTCGCCGTTGCTGTCCGCGCCTTTGGACTGATTGGCGAGATTGAGCACCAGCTCATGATTCAGCGCGCCCAACTGCTCCGCACCACGCAGCAGCAGGCCGAAGCCCACCACCGACGTTTCAAACACAAAATCCTCACGCGCATTCTGCAGTGAGTACCCACGGTCCATGACCTGGAGCTTGCTGCTGTCAAAGGGGCCCACGGCCTGGGAGGTGAAGCGTGCGTTTGGCAGCGTCACAGTGGCCACCTGACGGCTGCTGTCGCGGGGGATTTCACCGCTGCCATTCGGCTGAAACTCATACCACAGCACATGCGTGCCGGCGCTGCGCAGTTCGGTGGCCGCGAGATGCCGCTCACACAGCATGCGGAACTGCTTCACGTTGGCCTTGTCAAAGGTCACCTGCAGGGGGAAACTGGCGTCTGCACCCAGCACCGCCGCCTGATCTGCCGGCAGCAGGATCACGAGGCGCAGGAGCCGGTTCGCCGGATTCCACGGGCACGAGGCCACTTCAGCCTTCCAGGAGTGAATGAACAGATCCGACGCCCGCTCCAGCTTGGGCTCGGGTTTGTTCGGCTTGAGCTGCGGGGATGCAAAAGCCTGCCCCTTGGCCTTGGGCGGCAGCGGCTTGATCTGCCCGGGATGCAGGCTGAACTGATCGACCGCCTGCTTCGTCGTGCTCACAAACGTGCCGTGTCCGGCAGGGAGGGTGAACCCCAGATTGGGAGTCACCCCAGGCGCAGCGGGCAGCTCCTTCACCGGCGTGACATTGGTCACCACCACTTGCTTCACCGCAGGAGCGGGCGCAGGGGTGGGTTTGACCACGGCCACCAGCTTTTTCGCCACTGGGGCGGGCACAGCGGGCATCGTTGCCTTGGGTTCAGACTTGGCCGCAACCATCGGTGCGGGTGCGGTTTTCTGAGGTGCGGCCTGAGGCTTCACGTTTTTCTCAGCAGGCGCATCGCCCTTGGGCGTGCCGGCCATCTGCGCGGCAGATTTGACTTCCGGGCCATACATCCAGCCAGCCAGGAAGGCCGCGCCGCTCAGCGTGACGACAGCCGCCGCCTTCGTCAGCGCGCCGATCACCGGCCAGAAGACCTGACGCGAACGTTTCACAGGCTGGCGTGGCAGCATCGGCTGGATGCGCCGTGGCATGTTGGCCGGATGCAGCACGGCGTGGCGCTGCTCATGCGTCAGGCGCGAAAGGGGGATCGGTGCGCCCTGGCGCAAGGCATCGGTCACGGCCTCGATCTGCTCCAGCTCGTGCGCGGCGGAGGGCGTGGTGGCCAGCACTTCGTGAAGTTCACGCGCCTCCTCGGCGCTAAGTTCTCCGAGGGCGTAGGCGGTGAAGTGGGGATTGTCCTGGGGATTCATGAAAGGGTGGGGGTGTATTCCTCGCTGATGTCCGTGCTCATCAGTTCGCGGAGCTTCTTGATCGCGTGATGCATGATGAAGCCGACATTGCCGACGCTGAGTCCGGTGATGCCGGCGATTTCCTGATACGAGCAGTCGTGTTGAAATTTGAGCCGCACCACCTCGCGCTGGTTGGGCCGCAGGCGGTCCACACAGGTCCAGATGTGCTCATAGAGCTCGTGCATGCCCGCGCTTTGGGAAGGGTCCGGCTCGTGATCCGTCGCGGCGTCGATGACCTCGTCGTTGCCAAGGTCCAGCCGCTGCTCCTTGCGCAGGATGTCGAAGGCACGGTTCCGGCAGACGGTGAAGAGCCAGGACTTGAGATTGTCACGCACGCGGTCCGGCTCGGAAAGATAGAGCCGGAGCATGGCGTCCTGCACGACATCACGCGCACGCTCGATGTCTCCACCGAGGATGCTGGCTGTGTAGGCGATAAGGGTGCTTTCATGCTGGTCCAACGCCCGCCTGACCAGCACGGCGGCTTCATCCTGTACGTGTGGGTCGGGCATGCGAGAGTTCATGGAGGGAACGAGCAGACACTGGAGGAAATTAGGCCAGACAGGAAGTTACGCCATTTTTCGCCTTGGAAACCGCAATCTTTACGCAGGCCCAGCCGTTCAGACAAGCATTGTGAGCGATTCCACCTCCTCCAGCACCTCGTTTTTCCTCATCCTCATCGCCCTGGGCGGCGGCGTCTGGCTCATCAAAGAGACTCTCGATCCCGCCCCCAAGCCCGCCCCCGCAGCGCCGGAGGAAGAAGCCACCTCCCTCCCCAGCCGCGCCCTGGATGCCTCCCAGACCAGCGGCGATTCCCTCAACAACTCCATGAACGACCAGCTCAAGTCCGTCCAGAGCATGGTCGGCGGCACCTACGACGGCAAAACCTACGTCCCGCCCCAGGGCAAAAAATAGCCGAATCCTCCGTCAGGCCGCATGACCGGCGTTTGTACACGCGCCGCTGGGAGGGCGCGATCACTTCGTATCCGCCACACCCTCATCGCTGGGCACCACCAGGACCGGGCAGTGCGCCCCTTTGAGGACATCAGCAGCCACATTGCCCACCAGCAGGTGGTAGAACGTGCTGTGGTGGTGGGAGCCGAGAATGATCAGGTCCGCATTGCGCCGCCGCGTCTCCGCCAGCACCGCAGCCACGCTGGGGTCTCCCAGCTGCTCCACACTGGCCTTCACGCCAAATTTGATCAGCGAATCCCGCATTTCAAACAGCTGCTCGGTCTGCTGATGCGCCACCTCCGGCGAGGGATCCTGCATCACCACCGGCGAGGCAATGCCCACATCCACGACCACCGGCACCTTTGCCATCACGTGCAGGATGATCACCTCACTGTGAAAGGCGGTGGCAAGCGCGTGCGCATGCTTGAGTACTTTGAAGGTCAGGTCGGAGAGATCGACCAAGGCTACGATGGTTTTCATAAAATTTAGTTGTTTTCGACGGGAAGTTTCACCACCAGAAGCGAGCACGGCAGCCGCGTGAGCAGCCGCTCCGCCGTGGAACCCAGCAGCACGTAGCGCAGATTCGTGCGCCCCTTGCCCCCCATGATGATCAGGTCCGCCAGCACCTCCTGCGCATGCGTGGCGATGCCATTGCCATGGCTCGATGACTCCTGCAGCACCTCGGTGGATTCAATGCCCTGCGACGCAACGCCCACAAACTCGTGCAGATCAGCGCGCAGCCGCTGGATGCAGGCCTCACGATCCTCCGGCGTGTAGACCATCGACGGGCCGCCCGGATCTGCAAAGGGAGTGGGGTAGGCCATGGCCACCCACGGCTCCTGCCACACATGCACGAAGTCCACTGAGGCGCCATCCATGCGCGCCAGGCTGTGCGCCTGCTCCACCACGGCGCGCGAATTCTCCGAGAAATCAATGCAGGCCACGATCTTGCGAAACGCCTGCGGATGATTCGTGCGCACCAGCAGCACCGGCGTCTGCACCTTGCGCGCCAGCTTGCTGGAGATGGACCCCGCGCCTGCCGGCATGTCCCCTGCCCCGGCGATGCCGGCCACCAGCAGGTCCGCCTTCAGCGTGCGCGCATGCTCCAGAATCTCATGCAGCGGCGTCCCAAGCGCGATGGTGACTTCATAATCAGCCGCTGCGGGAGATTGCTCCATCCAGCGAGTCAGCGCGGCCCCCGCACCTTCCGTGGCCACCCTGGCGTGATTTTCAAAAGGTTCCTCCCGGCTTTCCGCCAGTGCCGCCACTGCGGCGGAGTCCACCACATGCAGCACATGAACCTTCGCGCCATGCAGCGCCGCGATGCGTACCGCCTGCTCATAGGCCGTGCGTGATCCCGTGGAAAAATCCACGGCGACTAGGATGGTGGTGAGCTTGTTCATGGTTTTAGCTAACTGCAGTACTTCGTGCTGCGAAATGGGCTGTTCACCCCATCTTCTATCGTCTCCTGCACGGATTTTGGCCTCACTTAATTAAGGACGAAGAGGCAACGCGGCGCGCCTGGCTGGAAGCATGAGACCCATGGGGTACACACCTCATTTCTTCTTCGTGGCTTCTGGCGCACCCTTTGTTCATGAAACCCGCCCACCTCAAGAAAGCACTGCTTCTTCCCACCGTTCTGCTCACCCTCTCGTTGATCTCCTGCGCAGAGCCGCAGTTCTCCGGTGGCCCCGGCTATGTCAGCAGCGGCTATCACACCTACACCTCCCTGCCGCAGAACTACTCTGGCAATGCCTACCTGCTGGGCGGCACCTACTACTCCGGCGGCCAGTATCAAACCGGAAACTACAACTACCAGGGCCGCCCCTACAGCAACCGTTACTATTACAACGGCCAGTACTACTACGGCGGCAACCACCGCGCCTACGGCAGCACCATTCCCGTGCAAAACAACGCCTACATCCAGCAGAACAGCGGCTACCGCACCTACACCACGCTGCCCACGAACTACTCTGGCAACGCCTACCTCTACAACGGCCGCTACTACTCCGGCGGCCAGTATCAAAACGGAAACTACACCTACCAGGGCCGCCCCTACACCAACCGTTACAATTACAACGGTCAGTACTACTACGGCGGCGACCACCGCGCCTACGGCAGCTCCCTCCCAATGCAGGGCGGCTACATCCGCTAGTCACGCTGCGAGGGGCCTTGTTTAAATCAAATCAACGCGGCAGTTCCCTCAGCAATGATAGAATACCAGGCATGAATGGCACTCCGTTAAAATGGGGTGTCGTTCTTTTCTGCAGTCTCCGGCCCAGCATTCGCGCGAACGCGACAGCGTCTTGGACTGCGTGCGGCAAGCCTGGGCGCGACGCCGCTTTCGCAGGCCGGACAGCGGGATGAGGCCGAAGAGCATTCTTCACCCCGCGAAAGCGGTGGCTCCGATGCAGGCTTGCGCCGTGCATCTCTGCCACCGCAGTCCACGACGCTGCCGCGAGGCCTTGTGCACTCCGTCTTGAAACCCACGATGCATGGCATTGGCCGTGTGCGCTGAAAATTGGCGAACGAGGAGGGATGCGCCTGAGCTCGGCTTGTGCCACGGTGCTATTGCACCAGAGATCCTGCCAGCATGAATGACACCCAGATTGAACACTCGATTCGTGCAGCCACCGGCATAGCTGGGCTCACGGTGACTGAGATGCCGGTCGAGGTGGCGTGCGTTCCGGCACCCCGCCGTTGCTTCAGCATCAACATCGGGCCGCTGCCCATGGATCTTGCCGATGCGCCCACGGCCTTGGATGAATGCTTGGCCATCATCGACACCGTGCTGGAGTCCTGCATGCATGAGCCAGCGCTGCTGCAATGCAGGCTGGGCGTCTCCGTGTTTGTCGAGCCTGGAGGTCAGGCGTTTCGGGCGGTGAGCGGAAGTTATCATATCACCCCGCAAAGCACACGCCCGCACCGCTTGAGCGGAGTTTACTCAAACATCCGACCCTTTCTCCCTCTGCTGAAATCCTGCGCCTAACCACCGATCAGCACTCTCACTTTTCCCCCTCCACCACGCAGCGAAACCCTTGGTTGCAATTGCTGTAGCTGGCCGCAGGCGCATGGTGCCCGCGTGAGGAGGGCAGCAGGTCCCTCGGCTCGCGGTTGCCGTAGCCGCCTCCGCGGTAGGTGCGGTCCTTCTGCTCGGCATTCCACCAGTCCTGCACCCACTCGGTCACGTTCCCGCTCATGTCATACAGCCCCTGCCGGTTGGGTGGAAAACATTGCACGAAAAAACTGCCCCCTCAAATCTGCGCCCGCATCCCCCCACAGTCCCCCTCATCCCCCCCCCAAATGAGGAGGGTGTAGGAAAATAGGGGCTGCACCAAGGTTCAATGAAGTTCATTATCCCTCCCCCTTTTCCACCAGCCCACTCATGTACGGACTCGTCAACAAAGCCATCGAAGACCTCGTCATCTCCAATTACGGGGAGGATCGCTGGCAGCTCATCAAGCAGAAGGCCGGCGTTGATATTGAAGTCTTTATCAGCAACGAAGGCTATTCGGACGAGATCACCTACCAGCTCGTCGGCGCGGCTTCTGAAGTGCTGGGCGTCACCGTCCGCGAGGTGCTGATCGCCTTCGGTGAGCATTGGGTGATGAAAACGGCCATGCACGGCTATGGCGTCATGATGCGCTCAGGCGGCGCCACGTTTAAGGAGTTCCTCATCAATCTGCCCAACCTCCACACACGCGTGCAGATGATCTACCCCAATCTGGAGCCGCCGCGCTTTGAGTGCCACGACGTCACGGACACCTCCATGACTCTGCACTACTTCACCCACCGCCCGGGGCTCACGGACTTTGTCGTGGGCATCGTGCAGGGTCTTGGCCAGCTTTACAAAACCCCCGTAACGATTGAGATTATCACCATGAAAACGGCGGGCGCTGACCATGACATCTTTGCAGTGAACTGGACTTCTCCTGAGGCATGACCATCAGCGGGACCAGCATCATCAGCAGTATTCCCAGCAAGGAATTCCTGCGTGCTTTTCCATTCTACTTCGCCTGGGATCAAAATGACCGCATCCTCGAAGCTGGGCCGTCATTGATCAAAGTGTGCCCGATGGCCATTCCGGGCGCGCGGTTGCAGGATCTTTTCCTGGCCATCCGTCCTGCCGGTGAATTCAGCGATGCACTGGCCAGGTCCATGCCAGACAATTTGCTCCTGCTGCGGTGCCGCCAAAATCAATGCATCCTGCGTGGCCAGGTGATCATCATCAATGAGCCTCACTTCGGCATCATGCTCGCCACCCCCTGGCTCACGGAGCCTGATCAAGTGGAAAGACTCGGCCTCACCATGGGTGATTTTGCCCTGCATGATCAGACGCTCGATCTCCTGCAAGTCCTGCAGGCGCAGCGCATGACTTCGGCGGATTTGATCAAGCTCAACACCCGCCTTAAAGAGAAGCAAACCAAGCTGCGGGAGCAGGAGGCAAACTCGCGCAAGCTCGCCCTCGTAGCCTCACGCACAGACAACGCCGTCATCGTCACCGATGCCCAGGGCCGCATTGAGTGGGCGAACGAAGGCTTCACCCGCATCACCGGCTGGGAACTGGCAGAGGTCATGGGGCGAAAGCCCGG
>CALRWM010000095.1:0-21055 GCA_943371875.1 Prosthecobacter debontii
CGGCTTGCAAACAATGACGAAAGCAGACGGACAAATGGCGAGTGACACCCGTGTGCGCGACTACATTGTCTGGCAAAATTCGTCATGCGGGTTGCGTCATTTCTTGTCCGGCACGGGATCATGCCCGTGTCCACCCCAGGGGTGGCAGCGGCCGATGCGGCAGAGGCCGAGCCAGCAGCCGCGCAGCACGCCGTGGGTTTCCACCGCCTGCAAAAAATAGGCCGAGCAGGTAGGGGTGTAGCGGCATCCGGAACCGGGACCGCCAATGGCGTGAATGACGGGGGAGATGAACACTTGATAGCCGCGGATGAAAATTCGGATGAGCCATTTCATGGAGCGGGCGGGGCAGGGAGCTTCTGGGTGAGCAGATTCATGCGCCGCGCCAGCCGCAGCCAGTCACTTTCCAGTTCGGCCAGCGTGGCCTTGGGGGCACGCCAGCGGGCGATGATCACCAACTGCAAGCCCGGGGCGATCTCCGCACGGTGTGCACGCACGATCTCGCGCAGCAGACGACGGATGCGGTTTCGTACCACGGCATTGCCCAGCTTGCCCCCGGTGATGAGGCCAAACTGGAACTCCTTCAGCGCTTCCACACGCAAAGCACCCAGGACCAGAAATTTTCCGGCCTGACTGCTGCCCTGCGATTTCACCCGTGCGAAATCGCACGCGAGTTTCATCCGCAGGTTTGAGGGAAGGCGCATGATAAGGAGCGCGCCGCAGCAGAATTAGGTGTGCTGCTGCGTGTGACGCTTGAAGTGGATTTCCACGCCCTTTGGCAGGAGACGTTTGCGTCCGGCGCGACGACGGCGGCGCAGGATGTCGCGACCATTTGCGGTCTTCGTGCGTGCGCGGAAACCAAACTGCTGCTTGCGCGTGCGCTTGGAAGGCTGGTAGGTCCTGAATGTCTTTGGCATGGGCGTGTGGGGTGGTGAAAGGGATAATGGGAGATCAGACCGGACAAATCACGGCCTCCCCTCGAAAAGGGGGCGCGAAACTAGCGGGAGTCTTTGATTTGTCAATCGTGCGATGATTTCCAGTAAACTTCGGTTTTCTCAGCGTTACATTTTACCCATGATCCGACCTCTCCTCGCCAGCCTGTTTTTGCCCCTTTCCCTCTGCGCCGCCGACACTCCCGCCGCCCTCCCGCTGTGGCCAAATGGAGCCCCCGGTTCTGAAGCACGGGCGGCCGAGCCGGAGAAAATCGAGGGCAGCAATGTGTGCAACGTGCACAAGCCCACGATCACCCCTTACATTCCTGCAGCGGACAAGTCCACCGGCACCGCCGTGATCATCTGCCCCGGCGGGGGTCACTCCAAGCTCTGCCTCGGACATGAGGGCTACGCTTTGGCGGAGTGGTTCCGTGATCACGGCATCGCGGCTTTTGTGCTGAAATACCGCCTGGCCCGCGAGCCCGGCAGCACCTACACCATTCAAGACCATGCCATGGCTGACGCCCGCCGGGCCATCCGCACCGTGCGCAGCCGTGCCGCCGAGTGGCACATCCAGCCGGACCGCATTGGCATCCTCGGCTTCTCCGCCGGGGGCGAGCTGGCCGCCTTTGCCGCCATGACGAACGATCCGGGCCAGAAAGACGCCGCAGATCCTATCGAGCAGCAGAGCAGCCGCCCGGATTTCCAGGGCCTCATCTACCCCGGCACCTCGGGCCTCTTCAATGCCACCAAGGGCATGCCCCCGCTTTTCATCGCAGCCGGTTTCAGTGACCGCCCGGACATCTCCGAAGGCATGGCGACGCTCTATCTCAAATACAAGGCCGCTGGTGTGAAAGCGGAGGTGCATCTCTTTGCCAATGCAGGCCACGGCTTCGGGTACAAGCCGGATGCGAAGCCGAGTGCTGCGGCGAGATGGCCGATGCGCTTTACGGAGTGGCTGACGGACAGCGGTTTGCTGACGGCGAAGTAAGAACGGGATCTGCCTGCCCTCACCGCACAGTGAGGACAGGTCCTTATCCTCCGATGCTACGTGACGTGCGAATTGAGAGTACCATGAAAATACTCTCAGACACTCCCCTCACGGACAAACACATCGCCATTCTAGCCACGGACGGCTTCGAGCAGTCGGAGCTCGAAGAACCATTGAAAGCCCTGCGGGAGGCTGGTGCGACGGTGAGCATTGTTTCCCCCAAGAAAGGCCAGATCCAAGCCATGCGTCATGCCGAGAAGGGTGACCTGTTTGACGTGGACCTCCCGCTGCGCCATGCGCATGAGGAGGATTTTGATGCCTTGGTGCTGCCCGGCGGACTCATGAATCCGGATGAGCTGCGCTCCACTCCGGAAGCGGTGGCATGGGTGCGTGAGTTTGGCCGCGCTGGCAAACCCATTGGCGCGATCTGCCACGGCCCTTGGCTCCTCATTGAGGCCGGACTGGTGAACAATCGCCGCCTGACCTCCTGGCCCGCGATTCAGACTGACGTCAAAAATGCCGGGGCATCTGGGTGGACGAGGAAGTTGTGGTGGACAACGGCATCGTCACCAGCCGCAAGCCCGCCGACATTCCCGCCTTTAATGCGAAGGTGATCGAGGAGATCTGCGAGGGGATTCATGAGCGGTGAGGAAGAAATAAGGCTTGCTCCTTCTCCTGCTGTTTTAGGCCTTTCTGGCCTTGCGTTTTGAACCACTCTCAATCACAAAAAAAGAGAGGGCTTTGCGGCCCTCTCTTTTTTTGAAAAACGAATGCGAAAAAATTAATTGTCGCTCTGAGCCAGTTCCTTGACGGACATGGCTTCCTTGCCCTGGCGCTGACGCAGGTAGTGCAGGCGGGCGCGACGCACTTTGCCGTTCTTGGTCACTTCGACCTTGGCAACCTTGGGGCTGTGCACTGGGAACACACGCTCAACGCCTTCGCCGTAGGAAATTTTGCGGACGGTGAAGGCTTCGTTGATGCCGTAGCCTTTGCGGGCGATGACGATGCCTGCGAAGATCTGGATACGCTCTTTGTCGCCTTCCACGACTCGGGTGTGGACCTTGACGCTGTCACCCACGGTGAAAGCGGTGACTTCCTTTTTCAGCTGCTCTTGATTGATCTTTTCGATGATGTTGCTCATGACACGCTCCTATGGCCACGCTACGCAAGGCCATGAATCAGTCAGGCCGGGGGCGAGGGGCGGGGAAGATGGAGAGTTTTTAAAATTTGGCAACCTGTTTTTCCCCGTACTGGAAACCTCTCCGCTCCAGCCTATCATCCGCACACCCATGGAACCCTCTGTTTTAGCCCTGATCCGCGCCGCCATTACCGAAGATGTCGGCACGGGAGACGTCACCTCCCTCTACTTCACTCCAGCCGATTCACGCTCACGGGCTGAGATCGTTGCGCGTGAGCCCGGGATCGTTTCCGGGGCTGAAATCGCCGTGACTGTCTTCAAGGAAATCGATCCGACGCTGGAGGTGGAAGTCTGCATTCCTGATGGCAGCCCTTTTGTGCGGGGCAGCATCCTCATGAAGGCCGCCGGTGGCACCCGCTCTCTGCTCACTGCCGAGCGCACGGCGCTGAATTTCCTTCAACGTCTCTGCGGTGTGGCCGCGCAGACGCAGCGCTACGTGGAAGCGGTGAAGCCGCACCCGGTGCAGGTGTGGGACACGCGGAAAACGACCCCCGGCTGGCGTTTGATTGAAAAAGCCGCTGTGAAAGACGGTGGCGGCACCAATCACCGCATGGGCCTCTACGACCATGCTATGGTCAAGGACAACCACCTGGCTGCCAACAGCGACCTGGCCTCCCTGCAGGCCGCCATTCGCAAACTGCGTGCGGAGCGCCCGGGTGTGCGCGTGCAGCTGGAAGCTGACACGTTGGATCAGGTGGCCGGCTTCCTCACGCTCGAAGGTGTGGACATGCTGCTGCTGGACAACATGGGGCCCGTAAAGCTGCGCGAGGCGGTGAAACTCGTGAACGGCAAGCTCTGGCTGGAGGCCAGTGGTGGCATCACGATTGAGACGATCAAGGATGTTGCTGCCACGGGTGTGAATGCGATTTCTGTGGGTGCGCTGACGCATTCATCGCGTGCGCTGGATCTGGGGTTGGACCTCTATCACTAGGCTTTGAGTGATCGATTTACGGCGGTAACGGGGAGTCTGCGAACAGTTCTCGCATACCTCCGGCATGCGACCTTGATCAGGAATGCGTGGTTCATGTGATCCGGTGGTTCTCGCTCGCAAAGCCTCGCTTCACCACCGGCTACGTTCTCTGCTCCCTCCGGGAGCCTGTGTTGAGGATCACTTCACCATCTCATACTGCCAGGTCCAGTCGCCAAGGTAGGACGGGCTTCTCATGGGGACGCCGTTCTTTTTGATCTCGCCGCCGTCGTCTTTGCCGTCCTGGCCCACGCACCACAGCAGGTAGCGGCCAGCCGCCGTGGTGCGGTAGCGCACCTCCTTGCCATCGCAGGGATCCTGAGGAACGGCGGTGGCAAATTCGGGTACCAATTCCTGCAGCGCCGCCGGATAGCGGGCGTGCTTCAAATAAAAGCGCTCCAGTGCGATGGCTGCCAGCGCCTGACGTTCACGTGCTTGAACGACGAAAACTATCTCAGTGACGCTGGCGAGGGCAGGGACTACCAGGCGGGCCATAATGTAGTCTGGATGCAGCACCCAATTATGCTTCTCTTTCATTTCCGTGTTCACTCCCTCGGCCGATTTGACTGCGGCAGCGATTCCGCCTTTTCGGAGGGGGTCGATCATGTGCTTCCATTCCTGCTCGGCGATCACGCTCTTCCAGTGGTCAAACAGGCCGCTAGGCACCAGAAAGGCACCTTGGAACAGGCTTTGCCGTTCGTTTCCCAAGAGTGAGGCTACATCCTGTCCCACCTTCTTTCTTCCTGCTGTCACGTCTTGCAGGTACTCCATGACGTTCAGGCCAAAGGCCATCTCCCCCCGGCATGCCAGCAGCAGGGCCTTGTCCAGATCATGCGCACTCAATACCTGCTGCAGCAGGCGCAGGTCCGCATCGGCAAAGGCCCTCTTCCGCAGGCCCAGCCAGATGCCCTCATTGACCTGAGCCTCGGTAGCGTTTCCCACCAAAAGGCCGATCAGCAGGGGCTCGCTTTCGCAAGCCAGTCCGATTTTCTCAGCTGCCAGCAGGCTGCGGGCCGCCTCCGCCCCCTGTCCCGCATCGATGGCTGCACGGGCACGCAGGCACAAAGCGCGCACCAGAGGCTGCGCTGCAGTGTAATGCCGCATGGAAAGACTGAAGAGCATCTCCGGCAGCTCTCGCTCCCGCAGTCCGGGGGTGAACATGGCCTGGCTGCGTTGGGGGGCTCGATCAGCGAGCTGTTTGAGCAGCGGGAATTTCACGTCCAGCGCCGCCAGAATCTCCTTGCCGGGGGTGGGGGATTCAGCCGGGAGGTCAAGGTACTTCGTCTCGCGCAGAAACTTCGCCCACGCCTGCATGTCCGTCATCTCGCCCTTGTCCACCCCGCTTGAACCGGGTGCTTTCGCCTCCAGCTTCAAGGCCGCCAGGGCCTGGCGCTTCGCTTCCGACGCTCCCTTGGCATCAGCTTGATCCACGGCTACGGTGATGCCGTCCAGAGGCTCGATGGCCAGCAGGTTTTGCGCCGCCGGGGGCGTCTCGGGCAGCAGCTTGAGGTGGTCGAGGGTTTCGCCTTCGTGTTCGATCATGGCCTTCACTGCGGCCCAACGACGGCGGCCGCTCCAGTTCGTCCAGACATAGAGCAGGACGACGAGGGTGACGAGGGTGATGAAGAAACAGAGGAGGATGCGGACGAAACGTTTGGAAAGGAGGCGGCGGATCATGGTATGAAGTGGTAGAATGTCAGTGGGATCAGTTGGCGGCCAGCAGGGCTTCGATGACGGCGGCGCGCTGCTGCCAGAGGAGCGGCGGCGGGATTTCGCTCGTGCCTGCCGCCTGCGGTGCGGAGGGTTCGGCGGGGGTGGTGAAGTACATCACCAGCGTGGCGGCCCAGGCCAGGCTCCAGCCGGCCAGCAGCCAGCGCGGGGTGCGTGCCACGCGTGGCACCTGCGCGGCGGCGTGCAGCATTTCGGCGCGCCACTCCGCCGGGAGCGGGCGGCGCTGCAGGGCGCGCAGATCGTTTTCAAAGGAGTCGGGTTTCGCATTCATGACGGCTTCAGTTCATCGTAAAGGGGGCGCAGTTCGCTGCGCAGCTTCTCCACGGCGTAGCGGTAGCGGCTGGCGGCGGTGTTCAGCGGGATGCCCTGCACCTCCGCGATTTCTTCAAAGGTCAGGCCGTCCCACAGCTTGAGCTGCGCCACGCTGCGCTGCTCCAGCGGCAGCAGGGCCAGGGCGCGGGTGAGGCGCTGGGCGAGCTCCGCCTGGTCAGGGTCCTCGTGCGTGGCAAAGACCTCCACCGGCGCGGCCTCCTCGGCATCCCGCCTCACGCGGTGCCGCCGCAGCCAGTCGATGGCGTGGTGGTGCGCCAGCCGGAGCAGCCAGGCGCGCAGGTTGGCGATGCCCGCCGGGATGGTCTGACGCGCCAGTTTGATGAAAAAGTCCTGCAGCAGGTCCTTGGCGTCCGCCTCGTTGCCGGTGAAACTGGTGAAATAGTGGAACAGGCCCGCCGCGTGGGCATCGTAGAGTTCGGGCAGTGTCGGGGCGGCGGGCATGCGGGGGGGAGTTTCACGGACAGGACGCATGGCGGCGAGATTTTTGTCTGTCCGAATTGACAGATCGGGCTTCCCCGCCAGTCACGGCACAAAATTACCCTTGTAATCCCCGCGTGTGGGAGCATCCTCAAACCCTACTTTTTTACGCATGTCACGTCCCCCCAATCGCGGTCCATCACGCGGCGGTCCCGCCCGCCGCAGCGGCCCACCTCGTCGCAACGGTCCACCTCGCTTCATTCCACCACCACGTCCGCCAGAGCCTGTGGACGCTGGCAAGCAGAAGGAAGAAGCCATCGAGCTCGAAGGCACCATCGCCGCCGTGCTCGCCGGCACCATGTTCCGTGTGAAGCTGCGCAATGGCCACGAAGTGCTCGCTCATATCTCCGGCAAGATGCGCAAGAAATTCATCCGTCTCGTCATCGGCGATGCGGTGAAGATCGAAATGTCACCCTACGACATGGACAAGGCACGCATCGTTTATCGCATCGGCTAAGCTGACGCAGGCCCTCGCGATCTCATGGCTGGAGACATTGTTTATTTCGACCTCGAAACACGTCGCACGGCAAACGATGTCGGCGGCTGGGGCAACAAGCACATGATGGGCATCTCCGTGGCCTGCACCTTCAGCACCGGACGGAACGAGTACAGCATCTACACGCAGGAAGAGACCCCTGATCTCATCCGCCAGCTCAAAAACGCCGATCTCGTCGTCGGATTCAATCACATCGGCTTCGATTACGAAGTGCTCAAAGGGCACGACCTGCTCTTTGATTCTGCCGATCTGCCGCACAGTCTGGATCTGCTGATCGACCTGGAAAAGGTGCTCGGACACCGCATCAAGCTCGACGCTGTGGCCGCAGCCACGCTGGGCATGGGCAAGACCGCCGACGGTCTGGACGCGCTGAAATGGTGGCAGCAGGGCGAAGTGGCCAAGATCGCCGAATACTGCTGCTATGACGTGAAGGTGACCAAGTGCGTGCATGAGTACGGCGTGGAGCACGGCCACGTGAAATACCATGACCGCAATGGCCGCGAGCAGATCGCCAAGGTGGACTGGAAGAAGCTATGACACCACTGCTCCGCCTGCTCCTGCGCGCCGGCTGGGCACCGCTGGCGGTTCTGATTTTTCATCAGAAGATCATGCGCACCCCCTGGCGGCAGCAGCTTGATTTCGTCATGCATTACAGCGGTGGAGTCGCCATCACGTTCTTTCTCTGGCACGCGCTGGACTGCTTTGCGCATTGGTTTGGCCGGCTCACCCCGTTTGCCCGCTACCTCTTCACCTTTGCGCTCGCCTGCACGGTGGGATTGTTCTGGGAGTTCGCGGAACTTTTTTCCGATATGGTGTTTGGCTCGCACATCCAGCATAGCGTGCGCGAAACCATGCGGGATCTGATCGCGGATGCGACGGGTGCGCTCACCACGCTGACGCTGACGTGGATTGTGCGCTGTTTCACCTTGAAGCGTGAGTCAACAGCGGATCAGCCGCCGGCCAGCCAGGTCTGAAACGCGGCTTCCGCACGCTGAAGCATCTCGGCCTGATTGCGGCGCAGGTCGCTGAACTGATTCCACGCGGTCAGATCCTGCTTGGACCCGGTGCCTTCGATCTCGGCGATGAATTCCGTGACCAGATCCAGCTGGTCGCTGTGCTGCTCACGCAGGTAGGTTTTGCAGGCCACGCCCGTCTCATGGAGTCGATTTTTGGTTCCCAGTGCCATGGGTATTCATAAAGGAGCCTTGGTGCTGTGCAACAAGGACTCCCCTGTTCTGCGGGAACAGGGCTACTTGGCGCAATCTCAGCGCCCGTCCGGACGTTTCATTCCACGCATGACCACCCCTGCCTTCCTCGACGTCTCCCGCCGCCAGTTTTTCCGGCAGTCCGGGCTGGGACTGGGCTCTATGGCGCTGGGGACGATGCTGGCACGGGATCTCCCGGCGGCCGCCGCGCTGGCGGGTCCGCGTCCGCACTTCGCGCCGAAGGCCAAGCACATCATCTACCTGCACATGATCGGCGCGCCCTCGCAGCTCGATCTCTACGACTACAAGCCGCTGCTGCAGAAGATGGACGGCCAGACCTGCCCGGCGGAACTCACCAAGGGCAAACGCTTTGCCTTCATCGGTGGGGAGATGAAGCTGGCGGGCACGGAGTTCAAATTTCAGCGGCATGGCCAGAGCGGCCTGGAACTAAGCGAGCTGCTGCCGCATCTCGGTACCGTGGCGGACGACATCTGCGTGGTGAAATCCCTGCATACGAATGAGATCAATCACGCCCCGGCGCAGATGTTTCTGCACACGGGCTTTGGCCAGGGTGGGCGGCCCAGTCTGGGTGCCTGGGTCACCTACGGTCTCGGCACTGAGAACCGTGACCTGCCCGCCTATGTGGTGCTCCAGTCCGGGCCTCCCGGCGGCGCGGGCTCCACGCTCTGGAGCACCGGCTTCCTGCCCAGTGTGTATCAGGGCATCCCGTTTCGTGGCAGCGGCGAGCCTGTGCTCTTCCTGGGCAATCCGCCGGGACAAAGCACGAAAGACCGCCGTCATGTGCTGGATGCCGTGAAGTCGCTCAATGAGCAGCAGCTCGATGTCGTGGGTGATCCCGAGATTGCCACGCGCATCAGCCAGTACGAAATGGCCTACCGCATGCAGACCAGCGTGCCGGAGCTCATGGACATCACGCGCGAGAACAAGGCCACGCTGGACATGTACGGCGCGCTTCCCGGCAAGGCCTCCTTTGCCAACAATTGCCTGCTGGCACGCCGCCTGATCGAGCGCGGCGTGCGCATGGTGCAGCTGTTTGATTCCGACTGGGACCATCATGGTGGGCTCAAGCGCGCCCTCACCGCCAAAGCGAAGGACGTGGACCAGCCCATGGCCGCGCTGGTGCGGGACCTCAAGCAACGCGGGCTGCTGGATGAAACCCTCGTGATCTGGGGTGGCGAATTTGGCCGCACCCCGCTGCGTCAGGGCGCGAATGGTGACGGCGTCAAAACCTCTCCTGGCCGCGATCATCATAAGGATGCTTATACCATGTGGATGGCCGGCGGAGGCACCAAGCCGGGAACGGTGTATGGCAAGACGGATGATTTTGGCTTTAACATCGCCGAAAACCCCGTCCATACCCACGACCTCAACGCCACCGTCCTAAATCTCCTCGGTCTCGACCATGAACGCCTCACCTTCCGGTATCAGGGCCGCGACTTCCGGCTGACGGATGTGCATGGGGAGCTGGTGCCGGGGATTTTGGGGTGAGGGGACTCCTTTCTTCCAGATCATTCCGAATGAAACTCACCGACACGACGATGAGCGAACTCAATGTGCAGGGTATGCCTACCAAACACATGGCAGTAAAGCTGCCTGCAAACTTCACGATCTGTTCACCCTCTTCACTGCTTGGCCGAGAAATATGAAAACACTCCTCCCACTCTTTCTACTTTTGGGAATTTCGATTATGATCGCCCAAGACGCGGGGAAAAATCATGCGGCCCCGAAATACACCACACTATTGGGGCAGGATCTCTCAGGCTCGGGCTTCCATTTTGTGATCGGCGAGAAGCGCTACCTTGCCTGCTCTCTTCACCAATTTGAAGGAAAGGCTCCGGTTGTCATGGGATCGATGGATTTTGATGCCCCCATCAAGGTCACAGGACGGGCTTACACTGGAAAGGACATACAGGTGCTCACCTACGTTTCCGCTGAACTCGACAAGCGAGACCCCTTAACCTTCGACCCCAGGGTGACACCCGCAATCAATGACAAGATCTACTGCTACAATTTTGATGAGAGCTTTGAAGGTACAATTGTCGCGATTGATCCCGACAAGCGGAACTACTCCGTGAAGATGGCCAAGCCCTATCCAGCCAGTGGTAATAGCGGATCGCCGGTTATTAGCGCAGTAACCGGGACTGTCATTGGCGTTCTGCTCTCCGCGAATGATGCCGAGGCAGCGACCGCTGTTGGGTTCGAGCTCTTGATGCCAGAAAAGAAGGCAGAATAACACCGTGGGAGACATAGAGGGAGCCATGGCGGCCGGGATTAGCAGCAACAGCGGCGGGTCAGCTCCATGAGAAAATCCCCCGTCAAATCAGCGGCTTGGGCACCAGCGCCAGCACCATCAGCACCTTGGAGATCTTCATGCCCATGCGGATGGCGATGGTTTCAGGTGATTTTCCCCGGGCGAAGAGGCTCTGAATTTCCTTCTCTTTCGGGGTCAGGCTGTCCTTGTCTTTCGGGGTCGAGTTGGGTTTGTTTGTCATGCAGATGCTGACACCACCACCGCTGCCCGCGTTCATTGACTGGCTTTGATGGCAAACGCCCCACCCGGCCTGAACCGAGGCCGGACTTTGTTTTAGTAAAGAAAAATAAGCTTCACCACGAACTGCTGGCGTGGGTTCTGCGAGGGGGTATCGTACTGTCCTGCCATTTTCGGCAGGGTCTTTTTACCCCCTTTTACCTTCTCATGTGCGGAATCGTTGGATACATCGGCAATCGTCAGGCCAGCTCCATCCTTTTGGATGGGCTGCGTCGTCTGGAATATCGCGGCTATGACTCGGCCGGCATGGCCCTCAATGGCGGCGGCGAGAACCTCCGGATCGTGAAGCGCGCGGGTCGGATCGACAACCTGCGTGTGGCCGTGACGGAGGCGAATCCGCTCGGCACCATGGGCATCTCCCACACCCGCTGGGCCACCCACGGCCCGGCCACGGACGTGAACGCCCACCCGCACCCGGACCAGTCCGGCAAGCTGGTGCTGGTGCACAATGGTGTGATCGAGAACTACCAGACGCTGAGGGATCAGCTGATCGCCAAAGGCCATACCTTCCAGTCGCAGACGGATACCGAGGTGCTCTCCCACCTGGTGGGCACCTATTTTGATGAATCGAAGGAACCAGACGGCACGCTGCGTCTGGTGAACGCTCTCAAAGCCGCGCTGGCCCGGGTGAAGGGCACCTACGGCATCGCCGTGATGCATGGGGATCTCCCCGGAGTCATCGTCGGAGCGCGCCTGGGCAGCCCGCTGATTGTCGGGCTCGGCAAGCACGAGCATTTCCTGGCCAGCGACGTGTCCGCCGTGGTGGCCCACACGCGGGACGTGGTCTATCTGAACGACTACGACATCGTCACCATCACCAAAGACAGCTACGACGTGCAGTCCCACCAGGGCGTGCCCGCCGAGGTGAAGGTGAGCCGCGTGGAGTTCAGCGCGGATGACGCCGAGAAGGGCGAGTTTCCGCACTTCATGCTCAAGGAGATCTACGAGCAGCCGAATTCCCTGCGCAATGCAATGCGCGGCCGCCTTTCCCGCGACGAGTGCACCGCCATCATGGGCGGTTTGAACATGAGCCCGAAGGAGCTGGTGCAGATCGACCGCATCATCCTCGCCGGCTGCGGCACGGCCTACCACGCCGCCATGGTGGGTGAATACCTCATCGAATCCCTCGCCCGTGTGCCAACGGAGGTGGAGATCGCCAGTGAGTTCCGCTACCGCAACGTGCCCACGAACAAGAACACGCTGCAGTTCGTCATGAGCCAGAGCGGCGAGACGATCGACACGCTCGCGGCCATGCGGGAAGGCCAGCGCAAAGGCATCCGCTGCCTGGGCATCGTGAACACCGTGGGCAGCACCATCGCCCGCGAGAGCGACGGCGGTGTGTACATCCACGCCGGGCCGGAGATCGGCGTGGCGGCCACCAAGACCTTCACCTCCCAGGTCACCATCCTCACCCTGCTGAGCATGCTGCTGGGCCGCATCCACCATCTTTCCAGCGTGGATGGCCTGGAAATGATCGACCAGCTCGAAGCGATGCCGGACAAGATCGCGCAGATCCTGAAGCAGGCGGACAAGATCAAGGCCATCGCCGAGAAGCATTGCAATGCCGAGGGCATGCTCTTCATGGGCCGCCAGATGAACTACCCGGTGGCGCTGGAAGGTGCCCTGAAGATGAAGGAAATCAGCTACATCTACGCCAGCGGCCACCCGAGCGCGGAGCTGAAGCACGGCGTCATCGCCCTGGTGAAGCCAGACATGCCTTCCGTGTTCATCGCCCCTGGGGATGCCGTTTTTGACAAAAACGTCAGCAACATCGAGGAAGTGCGCGCCCGTAAAGGCCCCGTCATCGCCGTGACCACTGAAGGCCGCACGGAGCTGGAGCGCATCACCGATGACGTGATCTATGTGCCGGACTGCCCGTCCTACCTGACGCCGATTTTGAACGTGGTTCCCCTGCAGCTTTTGTCCTACTACATTGCCGTCGCTCGCGGGTGCGATGTCGATAAACCAAGAAATCTCGCCAAAAGTGTTACAGTGGAGTAAAGTAATGTCGTCAGCTCCCGCTCATGTCCGCTCCCCCGTCCCGTTCCCTCCGTACGATTTGCCTCGTAGCGCTGGGTCTGTGCCTCGGTGGGATGCCTGCGGGGGCCGATGAGCCAGCCTTGGACGACGGAGCCCCCTCCATCATCCTGGGAGATCAGACCCCGGCGGATTTCCTCGACCTGATCGGCCAGCGCACGAAAGCGCGCTGGCGCCTGCTGTTTCGCCCGCCACCGCCCACGCCGCCCACGGATCGGGGGCGTGCCGCCCTGCTTCTCGGCGGCCTGATGGCGGACAGTTTCCTCATCTGGCAGGCGGGGGATGCCCAGCAATTCCGTAACAACAACCAGGAAGTGCTCAGCTACTGCCGCATGCTGGGTCTGGGTGAAAAACTCCTGCCCCGCCTCATGGCCCAGGGCAAAATGGCGGAAAGCAACGAGTGGAAGGAGCTTCGCAGCGAGATCGTAGACAGCCACCAAGTGCTGATCCGCATGCTGCGCGAGCAGAGGGACGACGACCTGGCGGTCTTGATCGATCTGGGCCTCTGGCTGCGACTGCTGGAAATCGTCTCCAGCGTGGTCGTGGAAAATGACACCGTGGAAGTGCGGCCTTTGTGCATCGGCTCACCGGTGATTCTTCAGGAAATCCGTGATGACTACAACCGACTCGGCATGCCCAAGCATGAAGAGCCCATGATCAAGCACATCGGCGTCGCCATTGAAGAAATCAGTGTCCTCTGGCGCAGCGCCACCCCCACCGCCCCCACGGCGGAGCAGGTCACCAAGACCCATGAGAAGCTCAAGGAGATCATGCAGGTGATGCTTGAAAAGCAGCCGTAGATTGGCCCACTTGCTGGGATGAAAAGTCGTGTTCCTTCATTGTCAGGCGCTCGTTTCGAAGGAGCCGCTTGGAAAATGACGAATGAGTAAATCCGAATGACTAAACTCGAAGGCTGACACAAGTTCACACCCTCCTCGGGCACAAGCAGCCTCGCCGCCGCGAGCCGTTCATTTCGTTATTCCTTAGTCATTCGGATTTACTCATTCGTCATTGTGCAAAGCATCCTCATCATCGGCCAAGGCCTCGCAGGCACGGCGCTGGCCTGGCGTCTGTGGGAGCGCGGCGTGCCCTTTGTGATTGTGGATCGGGACGAAGCACTCACCTGCTCCAAGGTGGCGGCGGGTTTGATCACGCCGATCACGGGCATGCGATTGACGGTCAGCTGGCGTTATACAATGTTTTACCGTGAGGCCCTGGTCTTCTACCGCCGCTGCGGCCAGCGTCTCAGGCAGCGCTTCTTCTTCCCGCGCGGCTACGTACGCCTGCTCAAAAACGAGGCGGAAATCGCCAAATGGCAAAAGCGCCGGCAGGATCCCGACATGCAGCCCTTCCTGCACCCGCAGCCGCCGAAGCTGGACGCGGAGGTCATTCACGACCCAGCCAACGGCTTCCAGCAACGCCATGCCGCCTGGCTGGATACTCCCGCCTACCTACGCGCCAGCCGCAGCTTCTTCGCAGAACTCGGAGCCTGGATGCAGGCGGACGTAGAGCCCAGCGAGGTGCACGATGACGAGACAGGCGTGGAATGGCAGGGCCAGCGCTTCTCCCACGTCATCTGGGCGCAGGGCTGGAGCGCGGAAAAGCACCCCCTTTTCAACTGGGTGCCGTTTCAGTCTGCCCGTGGCACCATCCTCACGGTGCAGGCCGATCTCCAAGGCGAGCAGCGCATTTTCAACCGCAGCTGCTGGATTCTCCCGCGCCCGGACGGCACCCTGCGTGCTGGATCGACCTACGAATGGAAGTTTGACGATCCGCACACGCCCGCGCCCGAGCAGATGCAGCAGCTGGAAGCCAACCTGAGCAGCCTGCTCAAGGTGCCTGCCACGATCACTGTAACCCAGACAGCGGTGCGGCCCATCATCAAGAACCAGCAGGCCCTTATGGGCACGCACCCCGCGCACCCCCGCGTCGCCTTCCTCAATGGCCTCGGCTCCAAAGGCTCCCTACGTAGCCCTTGGCTGGCAAGGCACCTCATCGAGCATTTGCTGGACGGCACAGCGCTGGATCCGGAGCTGGATCTGCAGCGGAATCAGATTTGAGCGGTAGGACGGCCAAGGTGGAGGGGTCTCCTGACCCCTTCTGGACCCACCCGGGGTCGGGAGACCCCAGCACCTTGAGGTTCCGGCCCTCACGTCCCGCAGAACGTCTGATACGCACCTGGTGCCAGACCCGACGGCGCACGGTATTCAGACTGTCCCGTGAGGTCCTCATAGGGCTTCGTCAGCACCTTCAGCAGGCTTTCCATCACACTTAAGTCATCCCGCTCCGATGCCGCAGCCAGCGCCTCCTCCACCTTGTGATTGCGCGGAATCACCACCGGATTGTGCGCATGCATGCGCTGCTGCACTTCGTCTGCGGACTGCGGCTGCTGGCTAAGGCGCTGCTGCCATTGGCTATGCCAGGCAGCGAAGGCGTGGCCGCCGTTTAACATTGTTTTACCGGTGCCACTTAGACTCCGGAAGGTGTTGGTGAAATCGGCCTTTTGCTCCTTCATCCATGTCAGCAGGCTTTCGATCAATGCGCGATCCCCTGCCTCCTCGGTGAACAGGCCCAGCTTGGCCCGCATGCCGGTGAGCCAGTGGCCTTCAAAGGTCGTCTTAAATCCCTCGATGGCCGCATTGGCCAGTTCCACGGCCTGCTTTTCATCGGCGTGCAGCAGCGGCAGCAGGGCTTCCGCCAGACGGGCGAGGTTCCACTGGGCGATCTGCGGCTGGTTGCCGTAGGCGTAGCGGCCATTGCGATCGATGGAGCTGAACACGGTGGCGGGGTCAAAGGCATCCATGAAGGCACAGGGGCCATAGTCGATGGTCTCGCCGCTGAGCGCCACGTTGTCGGTGTTCATGACGCCGTGGATGAAGCCGACGCACTGCCATTGGGCGATGAGCCGCGCCTGGCGTTCCATCACGCCTTCGAGCAGCGCGAGGTAGGGTGACTCTGCGGAGACGAGAGCGGGATAGTGGCGTTGCAGGGTGTGATCGGCGAGGGCTTGCAGGGCTAGTTTATCTCCGTGCGCTGCCGCCCATTCAAAGGTGCCCACGCGGATGTGGCTGGCGGCGATGCGGGTGAGCACGGCGCCCGGCAACGACTCCTGGCGGAAGACTTTCTCGCCGGTGGTGACGACCGCGAGGCTGCGGGTGGTGGGAATGCCGAGCGCGTGCATGGCCTCGCTGATGATGTATTCGCGCAGCATGGGCCCGAGCGCCGCACGGCCGTCCCCGCGCCGCGAAAAGGGCGTGGGGCCCGAGCCTTTGAGCTGCACATCGTAGCGCTCTCCTTTGGGAGTGATTTGTTCTCCCAGCAGGATGGCGCGGCCATCGCCGAGGCCGGTGAAATGGCCGTACTGGTGGCCTGCGTAGGCTTGGGCCAGCGGCTCAGCGCCCTCGGGAAGTTCGTTGCCGGCAAAGATCGCTGCCTGCTCCGCCAAGGTTGAGGGATTCAATCCCAGTGACTGCGCCAGCGCGTGATTGAATACGACCATGCGCGGCTCCCGTACCGGCGTGGGTTCCAGATGCTCGTGGAGCATCGCGGGCAGGCGGGCATAGGAGTGGTCGAAATTCCAGCCGGATGAGTTGGGAGTGGTGGGCGCAGATGCAGGCATGAAGAGGATACGTCTTCATGCGCCAACTCGGGCGGCAAGTCTACTGCGCAGACCATCTCAGGGATCGTGCCATCCGGCGCTTTATTCCGCCGGTGAAGTCTCTATTCTCCGCGCATGCTTCCCCCCAAACCCCATCTCGCCAGCCCCAATGGGGGCCTGCCCTCGTCTGTGCTGTGGGCGCAGCTCATGCTGAAGGACCGGCTGCGGCCGGGCGATATCGCGGTGGATGCGACGATGGGGAACGGGCATGACACCTTGTTTCTGACGCAGTGCGTGAGCCCCGGCGGGCATGTATATGCCTTTGATGTGCAGGCGACGGCCTTGGTGGAAACAGCGAAGCGGGTGCCGGCGGAAATGACAACCTTGATTCACTCCGGGCATGAAACGATGCGCGAGCAGGTGCCGGTGGAGAAGCATGGGAAGATCAGCGCGATCATGTTCAATCTCGGCTACCTGCCGGGCACGGACAAAAGGCTCATCACCCACACGGAAACGACGATGATCGCCGTGCAGGCGGCGCTGGAGCTGCTGAGGCCTGGAGGGCTGCTCACCATCGCGGTGTATCCCGGGCACGAAGGCGGTGCCGAGGAGGGGCGGAGCATTGCGGTCTGGGCGGCGGCGCTCGAATCCCGGCGCTATGAGGTGCAGCACCTGCGGCCCATCAACCGTGCGGCTTCCCCGCCGGAGCTGTGGGTGGTGTGGAAGCGCGGATAAAAATACAGATACGTTTGTGTGCCCTCGGCAATCCCTTCCCCTGAGGTACTTGCGGAAACCCGCATCTCCGCCTAGCTGGAGGCCGCGCGCATGGCCAACCTCGACTACCTCAGCATTCTCTCCGTGGCCGTGCCGGTCTATTTCACGATGGGTGCCGGGGCGCTGGCCCGCAAGACGGGGCTGCTGAAGCCGGAGGCGGATGTGAGCCTGATGAAGCTCTCTGTGATGATGCTCACGCCGGCGCTGATCATTGAGCGCGTGGTGGGAAATCCGGCCGTGATGCGTCTGCCGCCCGTGCTCATTGCCGCAGGGCTGGGTTATGCGCTCGTCGCGCTGGGCATCGCGTTCACGTATTTTGTGGCACCTCTGATAGGCCTCAAGAAAGGCGAGGGCCGCCGCACCTTCAGCGTGGCCTGCGGGCTGCAAAATTACGGCTTCGTGGCCATCCCCATCGTCACCGCGTTGTTTCCTGACAAGGGCACGCTGGGGGTGCTCTTCACCTTCACGCTCGGTGTTGAGCTGGCCTGCTGGACCGCCGGGGTCGGGTTGCTGACGGGCCTGGACAAAGCCCCGTGGCGGCTGGCGCTGAATGCGCCGGTGCTCACCATTTTGATCTCGCTGCTGCTGAATTTCACCGGCCTGCATGCCCATGTGCCGCAGGTGGCGCACAACACCTTTGCCATGCTGGGTGCCTGCGCGGTGCCGCTGGCCGTGCTGCTCATCGGCGCCTCCATCGCGGATCTCTGGGGGCAGGGTGCCATGCAGTGGAAGGTGGCCATCGTCAGTCCCATTTTGCGCCTTGGCATCATCCCCGTCGCCTTTCTGCTGGCGGCGTACCATCTGCCAATCAGCCTGGATTTGAAGCGCGTCATTGTCGTGCAGGGTGCCATGCCCTCCGCCGTGTTTAACATCATGATCGCACGCCTCTACGGGGGGCAAGCATCCACCGCCGTACAGGTCGTGATGGCCACCACAATCGTGAGCTGTGTCACCACGCCTCTTGTCATTGCCTGGGGGCTGAAATTGGTCGGCTCATGAATCTTCCTTTGTACCTGCTCTTCCCGCTCGTTGCCGCCGTCGGCTACGCGATCGCGTCCTTGCTGCTGAAAAAAGCGCTCACGGAAGGGGCGCATCCAATGGCGTGCTTTCACATCAACAACTGGACCAGCACGCTCGCGTTTCTGCCGCTCGCTTTCTTTGAAACGCAGCCCGTCAACTGGCAGGAATGGTATGTGCCGGTCGGCTTGGGCACGCTGTTTTTCGTCGGGGGCTGGTTCACCTTCATCGCCATGCAGCGCGGGGATGTCTCGCTCGTCACACCGGTGCTGGGGTCCAAGGTCGTGTTTGTCGCCCTCGGGGCCAGCCTGTTCATCACTGACAGCATGAAGCCGCTGATGTGGGTGGCCGCCATCATCACGACGGGCGGCATCTTCCTGATGAGCGCCACCGATTTCAAAACCCCAAAGGGTGCACGGCTCGCGGGCCCGGTGGTCATGGCGCTTATCAGCGCGGCGCTATACGCGTTCGCCGATGTGTTCCTGCAAAAGTGGGCGCCCTCATTCGGCCCGAAGACCTTTCTGGCGATCCTTTCCGGCACCACCGGCGTGCTGTCACTCCTTTCGATGACACTGCTGCCCAATCGCCCGCCGATTCCATGGAACCGCGCCACGCAGTGGTCCCTCGGCGGCAGCGCCTTGATTGCCGCGCAATCGATGACCTTGGGTCTTTCGCTGGCATACTTCAATGACGCTGTCGGCGTGAACGTTGTGTATGCCACGCGCGGCATGTGGAGCCTCGCCGTCGTCGCGCTGCTGGGCCCGATGCTGGGCAACCGCGAACGCCATGAATCCGGCAAGGCCTACGGCATCCGTATTTTCGCTGCGCTGCTGCTCATGGCGGGCGTGGTCTGCGCGGTGATCTCGCGCATGCAGAAGTGAGAAAGCAGCCCTTTTCGTGAGGAGGGAGAGTCTTTGTTTCAAAGCGACAAGGCCGCTTTGCGGGCCCACCCGTATCCTTTACACACGGAGCCCCTTGGAATTGATTTGATCACTTTGGGCTCTCACGGCGTCTAACACGGCGTCATCCACTCTCCGCCCCCGAATCTCATGCACACTTTAATGCGACTCCTGCTGGTCATACTTGTGGCAGCAGGCACAGGCGCTCCGCTGCTTGCAGCCACGACTTCCACGCAGGGGAAAAAGTCTTCCAAGTCGGAAACGACCGTCAAAAAGACCACACCGTCTAAGTCTAAAACCACGGCCAAAAAGACCCCGTCTCCCGAGCCTGTGAATGAAGATCCACCCACCGTCGTCCCGACTCCGGCGGCGGTTTCCACGCTCAGCATCGAGGACATCCGCGATTTCGACCAATACCCGAAGCAGATTCAAAGCCTCGTGCAGAGCTGCCTGGCGCTCACGCATCTGGAACTCGGCTACATGTATGGCTCCAGTGAACCCAGCAAGGGAGGCATGGACTGCTCCGGCACCATTTACCATGTGCTGCACTTTCAGGGCCTGAAGGACGTGCCGCGTCAATCCGACGAGATGTGCAACTGGGTGGACAAGAAAAGCCACCTCTCTCTCACCCCCACCGCCACCAGCTTTGACAGCGAGGAATTCGCCAACCTCAAGCCCGGTGACCTGCTCTTCTGGACCAACTCCCTCGAGACCACGCGCAAGCTGCCCGTGACCCACGTCATGATCTACCTCGGCAAGCTCAAGAAGAGCGGCAAACGCGTCGTCTTCGGCTCCAGCGACGGCCGCAGCTACATGGGCGAGCGCCGCAGCGGCGTCAGCGTCTTCGACTTCAGCCTGCCCAAGGCAGATAGCACCAAGCACTTTTATGGCTACGGGCCGACGCCGGGATTGCTGCCTGTTGAGCCTGAGCGGCCGGTGATTGCGGCGGTGACACCGGCTGCGCCGAAGGAGTCGGTTGTATCCAAGGAAGCAACGACACCGAAGGAAACGGCTGTGGTCAAAGAATCACCTGCACCGAAGGTGGTGGCGAAGTCCAAAGAAACAGTCTCAACGAAGGAACCGTCGGCGGTCAAAGAAACGCCCGCACCGAAGCTGGTGGCATCTGTGGCCAAAGAAAAAGAGGCGCCCGCACCCACGAAGCCCGACGTCAAAGAATCGTCCGCAGTTAAGGAGGAAGTGCGCAAAGCCGAGGCCGTCACCACCGAAACACCACCCGAGTCCTCGACCAAGAAAATCACCGTCGCAGAGACCAAGGCCGACGCGTCCGCCAAGTCCTCGACCTCCGCTAAACCCAAAACTTCAACGGCCAAGAAACGCTCCACTCCCGTTGCATCCACCACCCGCCGTCGCACGCCAGCCACACCGCCGAAGAGCGTGTTTGAGCAGAAGGTGGATCGCGCCGTCAGTTCCGTGCGTCGGTTTTTTCAGCAGTGATGCGGCGAACGGTCTACGCGAGGCCGAACGTCTAAGCTGCGTCGACCGCCAGTTCGGTGGGCGAGCTTGGAGCAACGGAAAGCATGAGTGAATTATCAGAGCTGGTTGTTGGCACCCATTCTTCATTGCCCCTTTTTTTCCCAGTGACCATCTTCATGGCGTAGAAATGAGGGAAGCATAGTCATGGTTCCCGTAGTTGATGAGCAGCATTATTGTCCCAACCGCGAGACCAGCACCCACAAACATCAGACTTGCAACCAGAGGCAGGACACTAACGCTGACGAACTGGCTGGCGAGGTAAGATTGAGACGGGTCTTTGGGGTGATAGTAGACTCTGACCGTCGAATGAGGACTGAGGCGATTGAGCAGATGCTCGTGT
>CALRWM010000096.1:0-19984 GCA_943371875.1 Prosthecobacter debontii
TGGCAGCGACGCAAATGGGGCCTCTTGCCAAGAGTTGAAAATTCAGATCTTACCTCCGCCAATCCTCCAACCGTACAACGAATGGCTGGATGGACCAATGCGGGAATCAGCGTGGCAGGGGCTGAAGGCTGGCGTTTCGTGAAGCTTCACACCCATGGCGGCCCGGAACGGAATCATGCTGCGCTGATTGGTGACGTGCGCCGCAGGTTTCACCAGGATTTGACGGCTCTGGCAGCCCGCTCTGGGTTCCGACTTCACTATGTAAGCGCAAGAGAGATGGTGAACATTCTCCACGCTGCGGAAGACGGGAAGGGTGGGGGGGATGCTGGAGCTTGGCGGGATTATCTCTATACGCCACCGCTTTGCCTTCAAAAAACTGACGCATGAATTTGCTTGTCGCCACCAATCTATTTCCAGACCAGAACGAGCCCTGGCGCGGACTGGACAACGCCACTCTTGTGCACGCCCTGCAGCAGCAGGATCCCGGTCTCAACATTCGGGTGCAGGCTTTCCGTCCGTCCTTTAGACATTTCGGCGCTGCTGAAAATCAACTGCAACCACGGGCCGAAGACGTGAGGCTGAATGTTGACTATTTTTGGACGCCGTATCTGCCCCGCTGGGGTGGAATGAACCACCGGCTGTTTGCACATGCCTTTGCCAGAGCACAAAAATCTCTCCCCACTGATTTTGTTCCGCAGGCTGTTTTGGTGCCATGGCTTTTTCCTGATGCCTGTGGGGTGGCGCTGCACGCTGCCGCATGGGGCGTGCCTGTCGTCTCAGTTGCCCAAGGTTCTGATGTTCATCAGTATCTGGACATGCCCTTTCGGCGCCGTGCCATCCTTGCCATGTCACGCAGAGTTAAAGCCATTGTCACGCGCAGTAAGGACTTGGAAAACCGCCTGGTCCGGCGCGGTGTGTCGGGCGGTAAAGTCTGCACGATCTACAATGGGGTTGACGTCCACACCTTCAAGCCCGCCTCCCGCCCGGCTGCCCGGGATGTCCTTAACCAGCCGCAGGATGAGCGGCTGCTGCTTTTTGTGGGAAATTTTCTGCCGGTCAAAGGTCTCGATCTTCTGCTCGATGCCTGCGCTCAGGTCATGGCGGTGCAGCCGGTGCGGCTCGCATTGATCGGTGGTGGACCCCTTGAAGCCGCCTTGCGCGCCCAAGCGGCTGGTCTTGGTATCGCAGGGAAGGTCCAGTTCCTTGGGCGCCACGCCGCTCCTCAAGTCGCGCAGTGGATGCAGGCTGCAGATGCGGTCTGCCTGACCAGTCACAATGAAGGTGTGCCCAATGTCGTACTGGAATCACTCTCCAGCGGGCGCGTTCCGGTTTGTATAGACGTAGGCGGTATTGCCGAAGTGGTGGAGCCTGTTCTTGGCAAAAGATATCTGGTCAAGCCGCGTGCTGCAGCTACCTACGCCGCAGCACTTTTGGACGCCATCCAGCACCCTCCAGAGGAAAATGCGCTGCATTATGCTGCCAGAGCTCACTCCTGGGAGAACTGTGCACAAAAATACCTCGGCTTGCTCCAAGGCGCATGAGGCCGGAGTTAGGCTTCAGCTAGGCCTTGAATTTTTACCGCATTGGGAGAGCCGACTTCAACGCTTCCGGCATTTTCCTGCTCGGCGTTAGCCCACGCAAGGTCGAAATTGATCCCTTTCGTATAGCGCTGATGTGAACTGGCTTTCAAACCACCGCCGAGAACCACACGAACAGTGTCCAGAAGGATGAGGCTGTCGAAGAGAACTCCCGCGTGTTTCAAGTAATAAAGGTCGTACTCCAGCTTGCACTGTGCATCATTGATGGAGGCCCCGTAAGGATAACAGACCTGTGCCCAACCCGTCAGTCCTGGCTGGAGCATGTGGCGCTCCTGATAATAGGGCAGGACATGCGAAAGCCTGGTGACAAATTCTGGACGCTCCGGTCTCGGTCCGACAAAAGACATCTCTCCACGCAGCACATTCAGCAACTGGGGTATTTCATCAATCCGGTATCGACGCAGGAATGCCCCACCAGGGAATACACGAGGATCTGCCGAAACAGTGGACCAGACCGCCCCGCCCTTTTCGGCGTCAGTACGCATGCTGCGCAGTTTATAGATCTGGAAGCGTTTGCCAAAGCGTCCCACGCGCTCCTGGCTGAAGAACACCGGCCCTTCGGGGGAGAAAATGCGCACGATCGCCATGCCCAGCAGCAAAAACGGAGCCAGCACAACCAGCAGGATCAGGGAGTTCGTGATGTCAAAGAACCGCTTCAGTTTGCTGAAATAGAAGCTGCGCGAGATCGATTCCGACTGAAGCAGCCAGTTCATCGTGACCAGATGCAGAGGCACATAGTTCAGGTGCCGTTCACATATTGATATTAAGCTGCTGCATGGAAAGCCCAGATACCGAAGTCGTCTGAATTCGTTTCGGGCCTTCTCGTCTTCGACCCGTTTCTCAGTGAACACGATTTGGTCCAGTTTGTGCCTCCGTATCAGTTTTCGCACATTGCGCAGTCGGCCTAGAAAGCCGTCCTCGGAGTCCTTCTCTTCATCTATGCTGATGCGCCCGACTACCTGCACACCGGCCGGACACAGGGTGCGCAGCAGTTGATATTCTTCCAACTCTTCGGCAGTTTCCGCCACGAACGCAATTCGCAGCGGGGCGATCCGATGCTTGTGATACATCAGCCAGTGTCCACCCAGCAGCAGTGGATAAGCAAACAGACAGCCCAGAGCCATGAAACCACGACCGATGCGCAGGTCAAAACTCAGATAACCCACCAGAGTGATGATCATGAATGAAATGATGAACGCAAAGCTCAGCAGGATGGCATGAATGAAGAAAGTGGATCTGCGCTGCGATTCGACGGAGTAGAGCCCAAGAATATAAACCGACGAACTCAGGGCTATCGCTCCGGCAAGGATTGGAGCCAAATAATCCTCAATGTGCCACAGTGTGGTAAAGCGCAGGTAGTTCGCAAGCAGGTACGCGCCAATGAATACAAAGACATCTCTCAGGGCGCGAGTGCCTATCTTGGTCCAGTGACCTGTGGTTGAGTTATGCATGAGTGACTGTCGTTTTGAAAATCTACTTTATTGAATAACTGCCATACAGTCGGTTAATGAGACACAAAAACACTTGCTTGCAAACCTTGTCCTGTGAGTATTTCGAAAAAATAATTAAGTGATGGTTGGGGTGGGGATGTCACTTTTGTGCTTTTTTCAGTACATGCAATCCTAGTAGGCCCACGCAAAATGAAATAGAGATGGCAATTGGGTGGAACCAGAATAGCAGATCCCGGGCCAGATTGAGGTTGCCGAATCCGGAGATCGACCATCTAATGCCGGTGTAAGCTGTCAGCGCAGCGCAGGCGCACAATGTTGCAAGAAGTGAGAAAAACAGCACACCCTCATCAAGATGAATGAGCTTCCGGGTAATGCTCAGCGGTCGGTCCGAACTCTGTAAATAGAGCATGCAGCTAAACAGGTAGAACTGCGCACCGATAATGCCTGCCAGCAGCAACAGGGCCTCGCTATGCAGGTCAAAAACGTGAAACACCCCTGCGATGCTTACCGGGCCCGTGCAGAAAGCTGTCACCTGCAGCAGCGTGGTGAGCAGTACTGTCACAAAGCCGAACAACTCAAACAGCCGCGGTTTTTCCGAGAAAATGAACAGCAGATGGCGCATGCCGTCACGCCAAGTTCTCAGGTGTGCGACGCGCCCCTCCGGTCCTTTGCGAAGTCCGGAGGAAATTTCTACGGAGTGTGCGCCTGCCTTCAGCGCTTTGATCAGCAGTTCGGAAGCAAACTCCATTCCATTGGAGCGAATCTGCCAATTTACAAATGCCGACTTACGAATGCAGCGGAAGCCGGAATTGCAGTCGGACAGTTTGCCATGAAAGAGCAAGTTGATCAGCGTAGTCAGCACAGGAGTGCCAACCCACCGGTGCAGGGGTGGCATTGCTCCAGGTTCGATGCGACCAATCATTCGGGACGCAATCGCCATGTCAGCATTCCCTTTCTTGGCAGCTTGGTACAATGGCGCTGCATCCGCGTAGAGGTAGGTGCTGTCTGAGTCTGCGAACATCACGTACTCGGCCTGACTCGCCTCGATCCCGGCCCGCAATGCAGCTCCATAACCACGCACTGCCACCGGCACAACACGGCATCCCATGGAAAGTGCAATTTCCCTAGAACGGTCGGTGCTTCCATTGTCAGCCACGATGATTTCATAACCGATCCCGCTTGGCGCCAAGCTCTCGTTCACCTGCTGGATACATGTACCCAAAGTTGCCTCCTCGTTGAGGCATGGGAAAACGAAACTTAATTCAACAGCAGGTGCTTCTGAATGGATGCTAGGGGTAAGCGGTAGAATGCTACTCATGGACTCGCTCTGCTGCACCTGAATTCATCGAATGGCAAGCTTCCACTTCTGCGTTTCTGTAATCTCAACAGATTAAAAAGCACCAAGTAACCGGTCTGATTTGAGGCCAAACCGCCGCATTTTAGAGTAGAATCGCAAACATGCGATAGTCCAACATTGCCTGCGATTTCTAAACTCCCATGATGGCAGGCTTCGGAATTGCTCCGCTTTGATGCTCAACTGATTGCATCCGAATCATGAACCCGGCGGGACAGAAGATGGATGAGAAACACACGTGCCCAAGACATGGAAGATGATGGCGAAACTCATCTGCCAGTAAGAAGGTCCTAGGTAGGGTGTAATGCGTTGCCAACCTTTCATTCAAGCAGCCAGACCAACCGGGTATTGATTGCACGAAAAGACATTGCTTAATATATATTTTTAGAGGTTGGGGTTGACTGAATCCCTGGTGCGTCAGAACATGTGACAACATGTGACAACATGTGGGTAAATCCTGCCGGTGTAATGCTTCTCGCAGACTTGCTCTCATCCTGTCCCCGTCAATAGTCGCACCGAATGATCGCCAGAACCTACTCAGCCACCCTCGTCGGCGTCGATGCCGTGGAGGTGGAGATTGAATCGCATGACGGCGGCGGCAATCCTAAGATGTTTATCGTGGGTCTGCCCGATGCGTCGGTGAAGGAAAGCCGCGAGCGCGTCACAGCGGCGATTTCCTCGTCTGGTTTCATCATGAACGACGGGGTGACCACCGTGAACCTGGCTCCCGCTGATTTGAAAAAGGAGGGGCCCGGCTTTGACCTGCCCATCGCTATTTCGCTCATTGCGCACCGGGCAAGAATCCCCATGGCCATCCTGGCTGAGACGGCCATGATCGGGGAACTGGCCCTCAATGGCGAACTGCGGCCGGTGCGTGGTCTGCTCGCAGTGGCGCTCGAAGCGAGGCGCAAAGGGCGCAAACGGTTGCTGGTGCCGAAGCGCGCGGCCATTGAAGCCAGTGTCGTGGCCGGGATTGACATCGTGGGCCTGCAAAATCTCCGTGAGGTCGTGGATTACCTCAAGGGCGATGTGGAAATCGCGCCCGAGCCCTGCCGTGCGGCGGAATTGTTCGCCGCCGTCTCCCATTACGACATTGATTTTAATGATGTTAAAGGACAGGCCGATGCGATTCGGGCCATCGAGATAGCCGTCAGTGGCGGCCACGGGCTGCTGATGATCGGGCCTCCGGGCACCGGCAAATCGATGATCGCCAAACGCATCCCCACCATCATGCCTGGCATGAGCGAAGAGGAGGCCATCGAAACCACTAAAATCCACAGTGCTGCAGGATTGCTCGGGGAGGCCAGCGCCTTTGTGGCCACACGTCCGTTTCGTTCCCCGCATCATACCATCAGTGATGCTGGTCTGCTCGGCGGCGGCTCCAATCCAGGTCCGGGTGAAGTCTCTCTGGCTCACAACGGGGTTCTCTTCCTCGATGAACTGCCTGAATTCAGGCGCAGCACGCTGGAAGTTCTGCGCCAGCCACTCGAAGACGGCAAGGTCACCATCTCGCGTGCAGCAGGTTCCGTCACTTTCCCGGCAAAGTTCATGCTCGTAGCGGCCATGAATCCCTGCCCATGCGGCTACTACGGAGACCTCAAACGCGAATGCCGCTGCGGATCAGTGGTGATTCAGCGTTACCGCCAGCGCATCAGCGGGCCGTTGCTGGATCGTATCGACCTTCATGTCGAGGTCCCGCTTGTTGATTACAAGGCGCTGGCTTCGAGTGAGGGCGGTGAAGCCTCCGACCCCATTCGCAAACGTGTCGAAACCGCACGCGGCCTGCAGCAGGAGCGCTTTGCCAAACATGCAGGTGTTCATGCCAACAGCAGCATGACACCACGCCTCATCAAAAAACACTGCGAACTCGATGCTGAGGCCGCAGGCTGTCTGGAACACGCCATGAGCGAGATGAATTTCAGCGCCCGGGCCCATGATCGCATCCTCAAAGTGGCGCGCACTCTGGCTGATCTGGGCGGACAAGACAAGATCAGCGCGGACAATGTGCTGGAAGCCATCGGCTACCGCACGCTGGACCGGAAGATGTGGTCATGATTGTGTGACCTGTCAGCACAAGACAACGACAGTTCCTGACAAATGCCCGCAAGAACCTCGCGTTCATCGCATGTATGGGGTCAGCCAACTTCCCCAACCTCACCATGCTCCGCTCATTCCTTACTCTCGCCGTTTTCAGCCTGCTGCCTCTAACAGCTTCCGCTCATTCCCTCTGGATTGAAGAACTGCCGGACAATGCTGGTCTCGGTGTGCGATTTGCCCAATGGGGGGATGAATACGAAGTCACTCCCGGCAACCTCGATGCCTTCGTCCAGGTCTCCGGATGGACGCTTGATGACAAAGGCCTGCCACAACTCTTTGAAGTGGCCAAAAAGAAGGATCATTTTTTCCTTGGCAAGGTCGATGGTAGCGGGCCTGCCTTTGCCCAGGCGCAGTTCACCGTACGCAAGCTGCATGAGGACAAGCCCGCCCGTGCGCCCATCTTTTACTGCCGCTGGCAGCCAGAAGGCGCGGGTGCTGGTGCGCCTGCGATGACGATGGACATCGTTCCCACCGGCAAGCCCGGCGAAGCGCGGGTTTATTTCCGTGGCAAGCCCCTCGGCGGTGTTGAGCTGCTGTTCTTCTCCCCCAAGGTCAGCGATCAGAAACTCAAGGCTGATGCTGAGGGCTATGTGCACGCTCCAGACATCTCCAAGCCCGGCCAGTATTTGCTTGCCGTCGCCCGTTATTCTGAAGAGCTGCCTGGTTTCTTCAATGGAGTCCCCTTTGGCATCACCAGCCACAGCGCCTCGCTGTATTGGACGGTCAAAGAAGCGAAGAAATAAGGCCGATTATTTGCCGCTGCTCAAACGGCGCACCCACTGCGAAGGCGGCACGCCTTTCTCCTCCGCAAAAGCGCGGCTGAAGTGCGAGAAGCTTTGGTAGCCCACTTCGAGTGCCGCTTCGGAGACATTGCACTTTCCAGTCGCGATGAGGGATGCCGCGTGTTCTATGCGCACTCGGCGCAGCCATTGCGAGAGCGTGCTGCCTTCGATCTGCGTGAAGGTGCGGCTCAGGTAGCTCGGATTGCAGCCGACCGTGGCGGCCAGTTCATCCAGAGAAGGCGGCGCATCGATCTGTTCGAGCATCAGATTCTTGACGCGCTGCACGCGCTCCTGGGACACTCGCAGCGTGCGGCTGATCGCACTTGCTTCGGGTGCGGCATCATGGCGGAAGATCTTGTGAATGAAGAATTCGGTCAGACGTGCCGAGTCCAGCAGTTGTCTGGCCTGAGAACACAAATGTGGCGGCATGGCTCCACGTGCCCAGCCTTCATCCTCTTCAGTCAAAGGCAGCCGCAGCACGCTGCGGGAGGTGCCGCTGATCAGCGGCTGAAATGCTTCGCTCACCTGCGATGTGATGCCTTTCAAGGTCAAACGCAGCCAGGCATCTGGAAACACCAGTGTGAGGCACTCATGACGGTCACGACTGGCAAGCCGGCGGGCCGTCAGCATCTCTGCCTGACTGGCGCGGAGCCAGCAAGTCGTTCGTGCCGAAATCGTGGTGCTGCTGCCATCCGTCCAGCGCAGTTCAGCGTCACCACGAAAATTGAGATGAGCCACGAGAGCATTTGGAGCCGTGGCATCAGCCCAGTCTGCCTCAATTCGCTCAGGCATGGTGGTCCATGAGCGAAAGGGAGGTTCTGGGTCAGCAGCAGGCATTGGTAATTGGGATTGATACTCAGTCTCAATTTCTCATCGCGTCACGTCTTTGCTAGGCTTGGTTCCAGTTATTTCGACTGTTTAAGCTCAAGGAGGCTTTCCTGCGGCCCTCACGGGGCAGGGGCGACTGGCAATGGCGCCGAATCCACAGCTGGCAGGGCGATGACTTCTGGTGGTGCTTTGACACCTTCACGGCTCTCGCCGCCGATGGCGATAAGCTTTCCAGTTCCTCCGCTCAACAACCGGTGGAAATATCGTGGATGAGCGAGCTTCGCGACTGCCACCCAGGTCTTGCCGCGCAGCTCGAGCAACTGGCCGGTCGCACCGCTGGAAAACAGGCGTCCTTCATGTGCCACGGCGGCAAAACCAAATCCGCCGATCTTCTCTGCGGGCAGCGCCGGTCCGTCACTCCATTTACTGGTTGTCGTATCAAGCACCGAGACAGCACTCGTGGTCTTGTCCTCATCGGTCATGCCACCAATGGCGTACACCTTTGTGCCAATGGTTTGTACCGCGATGGCGCGGCGTTTGAACGGCTGCGGATGACTCATCCAAGTCGCATCAGCCTTGGTCAAATCGAGGGTGAGATAAGTGTCATGCCACACAGAGTCCTCTTCGCCCTCCATTCTCCAACCACCGATGACGTAGACGGTGTCGCCACAGACAATGCTGTCATGGCTGGAACGGCGCTGGGGCAGCTTTGGCAGGTGCATCCATTTGCCGCTCGTGATGTCATAGCGTGCCGCAGTCTCGCTGGACCACAGGTCCTGTTTCTCGCCCTTCGCGTTGCGTGCGGCCATGCCGCCTATGCGGATCACGCCGTCTTTTGCAGCGACGAGGGATGCACCCTGCGCTGGTTCATCCTTCGCCAGTGCCTCCCATTTGTCCGCACCCTGTTTCCAGCGAAACAAATCACCGTGCACTTCATCACGATTGTATTTGTGACGTTTGCCACTATGTCCGCCATAGAAATACAAGGAGCCATCCGGCATGCCTGCGGCACCAAAGCTCGCAACAGACAAGGGCATCTCTGGCGGAGTGTCATTCGCCCTCAGGGCAGAAGCGAAGGCGACTAGAAATAGGGAAATCAGTGGAAGAGCTTTCATGCGGACACCTGCGATACAGCAGCTACGCGCTGCTGCTTGCGTCGGGTTGTGAAAAACTGGCGGAGAAATGACATGTCTGCCGAATGATCCAAAATGGGGGTAATGGTCAAAAGCTGTTCCATCACTGCTTTTCCCCCATATCCAGGTTGTGCATGACAAATACAGTGATGCAATTCCACCCAACCATCATGAAAACGATTTCCTTTGTCTTTTTTCTGCTCGCAGGTGCTCTCACGGCCCAGACTAAACAAGACGTGCAGCAGGCCATCACACGGGGGCTGGACTATCTCAAATCACAGCAGAACAAGGAGAACGGTCATTGGGTGACGGCTGAAGATCCCGCGCTCAGCGCGCTGGTATTGTCCGCTCTGATTCAAAATCCGGCGAGGGCTGATACATCAGACGCCTTGAAGCGCGGCTACGATTTTCTTCTCAAGAATGTCCAACCGGACGGCGGCATCTACACGAAGGCGCGGTCAAACTACAACACCGCCATCTGTCTCATGGCCCTGGTGCTGCGTGCACGGCCCGAGGATGAAGAGATCATTCGCCGCGCACGGAACTTCGTGGCGCATCAGCAAAACGATGCCGATATACCCGGTAAAACGGACAATCCTTTCGACGGCGGCATTGGTTACGGCGGTGCGCAGCAGGGCGCACATGCAGACCTTTCCAATACGACATTTGCTCTGGAGGCATTGTATTACTCCAAGAAGCTCTTCGAAGACACTGGCAAGCCGGTGGAGAAAAAAGACGATCTCAATTGGGACGCAGCCATTCAGTTCGTCTCACGCTGCCAAAATCTGAAAGCATCGAACGACCAGCCTTGGGCGGGTCTTGATAAGGACAACACCGGTGCTTTTGGCTACACACCCGTGCCGCAGGCTCCGCAGGGTGGCAAAAAAGACGGAGGCCCCGTGCCGATGCGTTATTACGGCAGCATCAGCTATGCGGGCATGCTCAGCTTTATTTACGCAGGCCTCACACCCTCTGATCCACGCATGGTGGCGGCGCTCGAATGGCTGGGCAACAACTACACCGTGGACGAAAACCCCGGCATGGGCGCGGAGGGCCTGTTCTACTACTACCACACGATGGCCAAGGCGCTGGCCACCGCAGGTGTCACCCAATTGAAAACCAAGTCCGGTTCTGCCAACTGGACCGCCGACCTTTCCCGCAAACTCATCAGCCTGCAAAACAGCGACGGCTCCTGGGCCAACACCGCCTCCGGCCGCTGGATGGAAAGCGATCCCGTGCTCGTCACCGCCTACACCGTCCTGGCGCTTGAGCAGGTACATCGAGCAATGAAATAAAATTTCAGCACGCCGCCTCCCGCAGCCAGTGGTTCCACTGGATGTGATGCGTGGGCGCGGCTTCCGGGCGCAGCCCCAGTCCGGCTCGGAAGTTCCCGGCTTGGTCATAAATTTCCAAGCAGAGCGTTTCCCTGCCGCGCACTTCAAAGCGTGTGACCCAGGCTTGAGAATGGCTCAATTCATGTCGCAGTGTGAGCTGCGAAGTACCCGCGAAAAACGTGGTGCCACAGCAGCAGTCCGCCCAGTGGGTCGGAAACATGCTGGCAGGTAGAAACACGGCCTCATTGCGCACGCCAATTCCCAGTGGCGCATCCGCCAGCGTCATGGCACGGATGAGGGGCATCACCGCAGTCTCCCGGATCTGCCAGGCATGCTGCGGTCCGACCACGCCTAACGCACGCCGCCGCGAGACACCTTCCAGACCAGGGAAGGCGCTCGTCGGCAGCGTGCGGCGCAGTCCCCCCCAGAGACTGAGCACGGCCTGGGCGTCTGGTTCTGTTCCCAATGCCAACGAAGCAGCAGAACCAGTCGGACCAAAGGGTGTGATGTACTGCGGCATGGCATGACAGCTCACCAAATGTTCGAACGCTGTGATGTCGCTGCGGTTCGTGACGAGCAGCTTCAGGCAGTCTTCGCCATTGAGGTCAAAGAACTGCAGCGCGGCGGTCTGTTGCGCGCCCTCCAGAGGCTCCAGCGTGGCGAGCACACCTCCAAGCTTCGCCGAGCAAATCTCAACCCCCGTTTCCAGGCATACCCAGTCGGTTGAATCCGGCACGAACTCAAACCGCGCCCCATTGAGTGCCACTGCCGCCGTGACGGGGCTGTAAGGTGCACAGGCCATGAGCAATCCTATTTTGCCCAAGGCTGGCAGCAGCCGCGACCAGCAGCCATCGAGTTGAACAAACGCAGAGCCGCATTCATCATCGCAGCTCCACAGAAACGGATTCATGCGCTCGATGTCGAAAATTCCGAGGGCAAAACTAAAAGCGACGCGTGGAGAATGAGTGGGGTCCATAAGGTGGGTATATCAATTGATAAGCATTCACCGGATGGCTGCGCTTTCGTTGCTTTGCCGAAATCTGGCGGTCAAATGTGCTGGGCACATCGCATGCGCAAACCAGCGGCAGTCTTCGTCAACCCACCCAAAGCGCAGGTGCATGGCGCATGACTATGGGCGTGCTGCCATGCAATACACCAATCTTCACACCCGCCTGAACTTTCGTCCTGATCTCAATCCAGCGCTTCTTCGCCGCATCGCAGATTGCCGCCGTCGCAGCCGCAAAGCACGTACTCATGTGGAAAAAATCACCATGACGGAGCGGATCGAACATCAAGCGAGGGCACACTCATGAGCCGTCTGTGTACCGAGGCTTCACAGCGCTGTCTGTTTCAAAATGACTGTGTGCAGGCCCACCTGCTGGGTCTTGACCGCCGCTGCCCATGTTTCGAAGCCTGTGCGGCGAATGAAACCACGGTGGTCATCACCTTTGGTGAGGCGGCCGCGTATCTTGATGGTGCTGAAGTCCACCTGCGTTGCGGCGAGCGCCTGCGCGTGCCCGCCGCCTGTCCGTTGCGCCTCGTGGCGGCGGAGGCTGCTGATGTGCTACTGCTCCGCAGCCCTGCTGTCATATGATTTCACAGGGGTTGCGCTCATTTGCGAAATTGTGACGATCAAATGATCAGGGGCGCGGATCACCGCAAATGAGCGCCACACTTGGTCATTCCAACGAAAGCGTCACATGCCTCCGCTGAGCTAGAGCGGCGGTCCATGAAACCACCTCCCGCGTTATTATATAAACTCTCTTTGTTCATGCTCGTTTGCAGTCTCCCGCTGGCAGCCCAGGAACAATCGCAGACCGAACAAGCCATCAAAGCATTGGCGAAAAAGGAAGCCAAAACGCAGAATTCAGCCGGTGGCGCGGTGCTTCCAGAAATCGTCATCGTCGCTTCCCGTCATGCACAGTCAGCCGCAAACATTCCTGCATCTGTCACGGTGCTGGACAAGGATGCCAACGTGTTCACTCTCGCCACCAGCATGCGCGACTATGCGCGTTACGAACCTGGCGTGAGCGTTCCATTTGGCGTGGGTGGCACGGGCCCGGCGGCCAACTCACGTGCCGGAAACTCCAGCATCAACATTCGTGGTCTGGATGGCAATCGTGTCCTCATGACCGTTGACGGCATCCGTCAGGCGGATCAGTTCACCTTTGGTGGCGCCTACAACGTCGGTCGTGACTTCGTTGACGTGGACGCTCTCAAGCAGGTCGAAATTCTCAAAAATGCCGCATCTTCCCTCTATGGCAGTGACGCTCTCGCGGGGGTCGTTTCCTTCACCACCATCGATCCCGAGGACCTCCTGGCGATGTCCTCTGGTGGTAGAAACTCCGTGGCGCGTCTGACCACTCGCTATGACAGCACGGATGATAGCTGGGGTCATACCATCAGCATGGCACAGCGCGCGGGCAATGTGGAGTTCCTGCTCCACTACACCCGGCGCGATGGCCACGAAGTTGACAATCGCGGCGCGGTCCATCCAGATACCAGCACCTACAATGTCAACAACTGGCTTGGCAAAATGGTCTGGCTCCCCTCGGACCGTCATCGCTTCGAGCTAACGGGTGAGTACCTCGAACGCTCCAGTGACAATGACCTCCTCAGTGCGCGCCGTGTCGTGGTGGCCGCTCCCGGGATTAATTACAACGTGAATTCCCTGCTGCTGAGTGACGACCTGCGCCGCATGCGCTTCAGTTTGGAGCACAAGTATGACGCTGCCGGTCTTGGACTGATTTTCGACAAGCTGACCTGGAACATGTACTATCAGGTGTCCGAAACTCCAGAGCATCAGGTTGAGGATCGCGACCGCATCACCCCAACCCCGCAGGATCGCCTGCGCATTCGTGATTACATGTACCGTCAGGATCACATCGGGGCGAACTTCAACTTCAGCAAAGCCTTCACAACGGGCGTTTTGGAACACACGCTGTCATACGGCACCGAAATGGTCACCTCCTTTTCCCGCCGCGTGCGTGATGCCACGGAGTACAATTTCACCACAAATACTGTGACCAAGGGCATCAGCCCAGACACCTACCCGCTGAAAGACATGCCCGACACGCGCACTTCCCGTATGGGTGTTTACATTCAGGATGAGATTGCCTGGGGCAGGGATCTGCGTCACCGCCTCACCCCCGGCGTGCGCGCCGAGTACTATGACGTCGCCACGCATTCAGATCCGCTCTATCTGAGCGCCAGCGCTGGTCGAGCACCACAGGATTTCAACCAGTTCGCCATCGCGCCAAAGCTCGCCTACCTCTTCAGGATCGACGAAGAGCACAGTGCCTACTTCCAGTATTCAAACGGCTTCCGCAACCCGAGCAGCGAAGAACTGAACGCCACCATCACGAACACAGCATTCGGTTATCAGACCATTCCGAATCCGGACCTGAAAAAAGAAACGAGCAACAGCTTCGAAATCGGTGTGCGTCGCAAAGGGAAAGAGTCTTCATGGAACTTCGCAGGTTATTACAATCACTACGAAAACTTCATCAACACCTTTATGCAGGTTGGCGGCACCGGCGCTCCGGGCAATCCGATCATCTATCAGAGCACCAATCTCACTTCAGCAGAGATTTACGGGCTCGAATTCAAAGGGGACACAACGTTTGGTTTCATCCATGAGTCCCTGGGCAACTTCGGTATCTTTACCAATGCGGCATACAGTCAGGGCTGGGATGGCCAGAACAAGCAGCCCCTGGCAAGCGTGGATCCCTTCAAGCTCGTCACTGGTCTGCGCTATCGTCGTGAGACATGGCAGGTGGAGCTGATCTCGACTTACTATGCACACAAGGGTTCCACCAACTCAACCCCTGGCGGGATCAATCAATTCAAAACTCCAAGCGCCCTCACCCTCGACCTCGTGGCCCGCTGGCAGCTCTCCAAAAACGTCACTCTTACCGCCGGTCTGTACAACCTGACCAACCAGAAGTACTGGCTGTATCAGAACGTGCGCGGTGTCGATGGTTCAAATCCTCAACTCGACCGTTACACCCAGCCCGGCATCAATGGCCGCGTGGCCTTGTCAGTGATCTTCTAGGACATTTTGAGTCAGCACAAAAGTGGGTGTTGAGTCATTCAAGCGGGCGTGGCGAGTGGTGTCGCTACGCCCGTTTTATTTCCGGCCTGGGTGCAAGAAGATCAGGTTTGCACTTCCGTATTTCACATCCATAATCCCCGCGTCTGATGAACCTCAAACCTGCCAGCCGAATTGCGATTCGTGCCGTTGTAAAAACGGTACGCGCCCTTTGGCATGCCTGACACCACGGTTTGAGGACCCTGCGCGAAAAGCGCTCATCATCACGAGACAAAACAATCAGATATGATGCCAGAAGGTAGCCCTCAGACCGGCACCTCCATGAGCCCTCCTGATACCCAACTCCAGCATCATCCCCGGCGCGGCGCGCAGGCGATGCTGCTCTCACTCATCTGCTTTTCCGGCAATGCCCTCCTGCTGAAGGATCTTTCCTCACATCGCAACATTGATCCCTGGATGTCGATGACCTTCCGTGCGGCCGTCGGGTTGCTCTTGACGATCATTCTCTTCGCTCCTGCAGGCACGCTGAAACTCCGCCGTTCGTTTCAAAGCTGGCTGCTCGCCTCACGTGGAGTCCTCGGGGCACTTGGTACGGCGGCCTACTATACCACCATCGGGCCGTTGGGCGCCGGCAAGGCCACGCTCATTGGCAACACTTGGACGATCTTTGCCGCCATCATGGCCGCTTTCGTTCTGCATGAGCGTCTCGGGCTCGTGAAGCTTTTTGGCATTCTGCTGGCGCTGACCGGTCTGAGCCTGCTCACCGGACTGGCACCCGGCACGATGGCTCGCTTTGGGCATCACGAAATGATCGCCCTTACAGGGGCGCTGCTTGCTGCTGCCGTCGTCGTCGTGATTCGCCAGCTCACGCGCACGGAAACCAGCGCCACCATCTTTTCATCGCAGTGCATTTACGCGTTGCTGCTTTCATTGCCGCTGGCCGCGGCACATTTCACGTCGCTCAATACCATGGACGTGGTGCTGCTCACAGCTGCGGCGCTGTGCGCCAGCGTCGGTCAGTTGGCCATGACGGAGGGCTTCCGTTTCCTCTCGGTTGCTGCAGGCGGTGCCTTTCAGATGACAGTTCCCGTCGTCATCTCGCTCTCCAGCATCACCCTGTTTGCCGAACCCTTCACGCTCGCGCAGGCGATGGGCGGTGTGCTCGTGCTCTGGGGCAGCTACCACACGGTCGTGGGCGGCTTCAGCAGGAAAACCGCCAGAGCATGACTCAGAACGCAAACCCAACCGTCACATGCAGGAACCCGCTCTGCTCCCCCGTGCGGCGGTTGGGATTGTGCCCGTAGTCGATGCGGATCGGCCCAAACGGCAGCTTGTAGCGCAAACCTGCGCCGATGGCCTCGCGGAAGTCTGAGGAGTACGACAGTGGAGACGAGTTGTTTCCTTGACCCAGGCTGCCGATGTCGCCAAAGATCGCGAACTCCAAATTGGTCATGATCTCATAGGAAAACTCGGCGCTGGCAAACAGCGCCGATGTCCCGCCCAAGGGCGTTCCGCCCGGCGTCACGGGGCCGAGTTTGCGCTGGCCGAAGGAGCGCACGCTGTACGGTCCGCCGTTGAACACACGGCTGTCGATCGGGATTTTGTCCGCCGTTGCTCCTTGGATCGTGGACAATTCAGCGCCGGTGGCAAAGCGGAACTTCTTGGTGATCGGGATGTACCAGGAGCCTTGCAGATCTGATCGCACAAAGCTCACGCCTGAACCCAGGGCATCAGTAGAGCTCTCGATTCGCCCGGATATATACCAGCCCTTCTTGGGCAGCACCGGGCTGTCCCGCCGATCATACATCACATTGCCACCCACATTCATCAGTGAGTAGTTCGTGGGTCCTGTCTGCGGCAGAGTCAGCACTTTGGAGCTGACCGAGTTGGCTGTCGTGCCGATGAACAACGAATAGCTCAGTGCCTGATCCACCCGCCGCGCCACATCCAGGCTCAGGGCCGTGCCGATGCGGTCATATTCAAAGCGGTTGAACTGCTCCAGCGCGAGCCGGGTTGTGGCCGAATGCTGTGAATTAAACACAGCCGGATTGGTCAGGCTCACAAAGCCCACCGGCCCCGCCATGCTGTAGCTTAGTTCCGCCGCCAGGGTGTTGCCCGTGTCACGCCAGTTCGTGTTCTTGTAAGTCACGCCAAACTGCGGCCCGAGGAAGGTGTCAAAACCTGGCTCAAAACCCACGGTAACCGGTTGGGTCTCCTCGCCCGTGATCCGCAGATTGCCCGCAGCCATATTGCCATTTTCAGGCAGCACCTTGGTGTCCAGCAGCGCAAACATTCCCGTATCCAAGGCGCGCTTGAAAAGGAAGTCCGCCTCTTCGGCTTCGTAAATCTTGCCCGTCAGCGGCTTGAACTTCGCCAGCAGCACCCGCTTGGCTCCGCGGCTGAAAGCGTCATGCGTCGTGATTCGGGTGATGCGCACCCGCTCACCGGCCTGCACTCGAAACACCACATCCACCGTGCCGCCGGATTTCCCCAGTGTGTAGTCCGCCGTGGTCGTTGAGTGCAGCCAGCCATGGTCGGCACAAATCGAATCCAAACGCTTCTGGATCTGTTGCACCCGCGCTTCATTGAAGGGCGTCCCGCTTGCCTCCGTCATTTCCGCCTGCGTCAGTTTTTCCAGCTCTGGCGGCGATCCCGTGATGGATGCCTGGCCAAAGGTAAACTTGGGTCCTGTTTTGATCTCCAGTGTCAGATCACGCCGCATGTCCGGACCGGCGGTCGGCGCGGGCAGCAGCAGTGTCTCTGCATTCAAATAGCCTTCGGCACGCAGGCGCCGCTGCACCAGCCCTGCGCCCTGTTGCATGTCAGCCTCCACCCATTGCGGCAGTTTTTTATCCACATCCTCACGCTCCAGAGTGGGCTTCATCAGGTACTTCTTCAGCTCCTCTTCCGGCAGCGGTGTGTCGCCTTTCAGGGTCACCGCTCCTACTCTTACTGCCTTGCCAGGCTTGACGGTCAGGTGAATCCCGCCCGGCTCCATCTTCCATGCCGTTTCAGCGTCCGGCCATCCTTCGCGGATGAAATGCTGGCGCACAAAAAACGCCAGGTCATCCGCCAATGGTTCACCGGCCGTGCCGCTGCCATTCAGCGTCAGCTGGTCCATCAGCATGTTGCGCAGGTCCTCCCACTGGGCCTCTTCCACGCCATCCACGTGAACCGTTGTCTGGCCAAAATGCACCTCATATCCCCATGCGTTTCCAAGTACGCAAAACAGCGCCAGCAAAACCATCAGGCCGGCGTTCGTCATTCTGTTTTCGTCATTCATCATTGCGGGTCCTCATCCATGGCTCTTGCAGCCTTGCCAAAGCGCAGCACATAGCCCAGCAGCGCCTTCATGCGACCCGACTGGGAAAAGCGGCCGATGAACCTGACTTTGGGGGTGATCTCATACATCGCCTGCATGCTGTCATTCGTACGGTCTGCGCCTGAAGGGTTGAATGTCGTGTGCAGTCGCGGCGGATCGGGACTCACCGTCTTTTTCTTGTGGAAGATTTTACGATAGGTCTCGGCGATCACCAGAAACGCCGCGCGCGTCATCGCTTCGCTCGCCATCTGCGCATTGTCGCCTCCCAGAGTCATCCCCGTGCCCAGCAGTGTCACAATGTCTGCTTCGGACAGCGGCGGCGTGCTGGTAAAGCGTGTCTTCGGATTCGACGCATCCCCATAGACGTACAGCGTGATGTCATTGCTCCCAACACGCGATTCCCCGCGCACATCGAGTTTGGGCGTGAATGGGTTATCCGGATTCATCGTCACCACCCCCTTCGTGATCTTCAGCAGGCTGAACGGCAGCTTCAACACCATGCGGTCCACATTCGCAAAGCCCGTCACTCGTGGTGCCGCACCGGTGCCGCCTACCGCGATGTCTGCCGAGATGGCCCCGTTCATGAGATTGCCCGCGATCACCACCGGGTCACGCGTCTTCACCTTCAGGTCAAACGTCCAGTCCTTCAGTATCGGCGGCAGTGTCAGTTTTTGCTCGATCTTTGACGTCGAAGGCGGTGGTGGCGGTAGTTTTTCGCCCTGCTGAATCATGCCCGTCACATTGGGCAGAAGGTTCACCTCCTGAAAAATACGTCCACGCACGACTTCCACCGTGCCGCTCACACGTGCCGCTTTCAAACTGCCCACACAGGCGATGTCGGCGTTCGCGCGCACGCTTGAAGTCGGGTTTCGCATCACCAGGGCCTCACGTGCCTCCACCTTCAGGTCAAATCGCGGGTCTTGAGTGTTGGCGGCATCCAATGTCCCTCCAATTCGCACCTTCCCGCCGGCCAGCGTCACCGAAATGTTTTCCAGCGTCACCTTGCGATCATGGGAGTGTATCTTCACGCGCAGATCACGCATGCTCGGCATGTCCGCGCTCACGAAATCGATCTCCGACGCATTCAGATCAAGCACCGAATCAATCAGCGGTGCCTTCACCGTACCACCCACGCTCGCATGCAGTTTCAATTTCGCAGGAATTGATCTCACCACCTCAGGGGCAAATTCACGCGCAAAACTCAAATCGCTTTCAGGCAGATCCAGCGTGGCCTTCAACGGCAGATCCATCGCCAGTGCAGGCTCCTTGATCAGTTTCGTCAGCACCACCGGCATGGTCGCCTTCAGTGTCAAAGGTTGCAGCGGTGCCTGCACCACCTTCACATCGAGCAGCAGTTGATTCGCCTTCAGTGTCGTCAGCACATCAACGGTGGCCGGTTGGAATGACTTCGTCAGCCCGGGTGCCTTCAGGTCTTTGAGTCCCACCTTTACCGACGCATCCGTCGTGTCCAGCCGGCCACCGATCTTCACATCCACACTCAACAATCCCGGCGGCACACTCTTCACACCCGCGGCTGATGCGATTTCATGAATCGGCAGCTCATGTGCATTCAGCACCACATCCAGCGGCACGCCATTTGCCACGCCTGTCTTCATCACATCAAACGGCGCATACGCATGCCCGCTCATCAGCTGCCGCTCCTTTTGCCAGAAGCTCAGCTCGCTCATGCGCGCCTCCTTGTCCGTCACCATGCCCTTGGTGACCAGCTTCCACGGGCCCAGCACCGCCTGCATCGTCTCGATCTGCGCCGTGGTGCCGGCGAACGTCGTCTTCAAGTTCACATCCGCCGCTTCCGGCATGCCTGCCACCTTCGCCTTCACCACCTGCATTTCCACACGGCCTTCACCGCGCCACGGGCTCGCATCGCCGCTGACATTGAGCTTCACCGAGAGGCTGCCCGATTCCATCGCGGGCGCTTTCACCGCCGCCAGCAGCGGGTTCAAACTCGCGAGCACTGGCAGCGCGATGTCGCCATTCAAATCGAATCCCCACGGTGCCTGTAGCTTCGCTTTG
>CALRWM010000097.1:0-19888 GCA_943371875.1 Prosthecobacter debontii
CTCAGGTTTGGCAGGTCGTGGTCCACGACCGGTTCGATCAGCGGTTCAGGCTGCCATCTTCGGATGACGATCTGGCTGACCTGCTTCGCCCATGTGGTGGCGGGCACCGTTGGGAGTTGGCGGGGTGGTGGGGACTGTTCGTCCCATTCTTGTTGTTCCATCATAATGTTGACGTGTTTTGGCCCCGAGGGCGGTTTCGATGACAAACAACAGCAGGGCGCCGAAAGCGAGACTGCCCGTGGCAATCTTCCAGCGGTCGGCGATGACATGCTGTTCCGACATTTGCTCTTCGAGTTTGGAAATCTTGGAGCGGTATTCCGGACCGAGGTCCGGCGGAGGGGGCGGTGGATCATCGAAGAACCAGCCTGCGTGCGTGTTCGGCGTGAACAGCAACAGCAGGCCCGCGATGAGGATGAGATGTTTCATTGTGGGTGTGGGGATGGGCCGCAGGTAGGCACTCGTGATGAGCGCCTACCTGCAGCAAGGTTTAATGCCACTGGCGGCATTCGTTGAAGTACTCGCAACTTGAGCAGTGCATCCCAGGCGAAGGGATGAAGTCGCGCCGCTGCAATCCTTCGAGGTAGGCCTCCATTTGCCGGTAGAGCCGCGTCTGCTGCGGTGGGCTCATGGGTGGCAGTGTGGTGATGACTACCTTGGGGTTCTTGAGTTTGACCAGATGGTGAAGCTGCATGCCTGCTTCCTTAGCACCGGTGTTGTGCCGGTACAGGATAGCGTAGCTGCTGGTCTGGATCTCAGTGGAGTGTGCGACCTTGTCCGCGTTGGGCGTGGTGGCGCTGGTCTTGTAGTCGATGATCTGGCGTTGTTGCACCAGATCGAGGATGCCGATGAGACGGGGTAGCCCGTGTTGTTGCAGATCGGCCTCCACCGGGACTTCCACGGCGTCGGGTTTGATCTCAGCAGGTACATGGCTTTCGCGCAGGTAGGTGTCGAGCAGACGCCAGCCGGTGGTTTTGTCAGCCTCTTCCTCCCCGGCCTCCCATTCCACCGATCCTTCGGTATTGTCCTCCCAGACTGTTTGGTAGGTCTCATGAACCACCTTGAGCGAGAGCGGTTGCTGGACCCAGCGAGCCTTATTCCAAGCCTTCAACACGGCGTGAACCGCATTGCCGAGATGGAGCGAGGGTGTCTTGGGTTTCTTGTGCTTGAGCACGTAGCGGAAGTAGAACTTCAACCGGCATTGCAGGAACAGCGACAGCCGGGAAGCTGACACGGTTGCCTGCAATGCGGTGATGACGTCCTGCTCGCTGCGCTCTGGTGGTGAGGCAGCGGGCGTGTTCATGCGGCTTGGGCGGTGGGTTGTTGCTGCCAGCGGGTCTGGCGTGGTGCGGGTTTGCCGGCTTTGACGAGCAGGTCCTCAATCAATTGAGAAGCCTGCATCTTGTTGAGCTGCTTGACGCCGATGCCGAAGAGCTGCTGGGACAGATCCTCCGCCACCTGTTTGGTGATGCTGGCGTTCTCGTTGACGATGCGCAGAATGAAACCGCGCTGGCCGTCGGTGCAGTTCCAACGATCCGTGATGGGCGGTGGAGCAGAACGATTGTTGCCATTAACCGGGTAGGTTCGTCCATTGGTCTGTGGAGTTGCATGCCCGTTGCCGTTCGTATTGGCCGTCGGGACGTAACCGGGATGCTGGATTTCCTGATCGACGGACTGCTGCAAGAGCTGGTAGAGCTTCTGCACTTCGGCTTCGACCTGGGTGATGTCACTGAGTTCGACTTCAACAGAGGCGCTGAAGCTGTGGCTGCTGTATTGGGGCAGGCCGAGTTTTTTGCTGTAGTTGGCGCTGAGTTTGATGGCCATGGTGGTGTGTCTCCTGATGTGGGGTGGGTGTGCTTGGGTGGATGAAGAAGCCGCCACATGGCCCGACAACAAAACACCCGGCCCCTCTTGCGAGAGAACCGGGTGGGGTGAAGTGGGATGCAGTGACGACGTGGTGCGGCTAGCAGGTGGTGCCAGCCTCCTGAATGCGGCCCTGAGCCGGGACGCTCATCTGCGTGGCAGCGATGCTCCATCCCCGCGTGTGTTGCAGGGATGTAGTGAGCAGATCGTTGACCAGTCGCGTCATGGGACGGCGTAGCCGCCGGCCTTCATGATATAACGCGCAGACGATGACCCGGTCGATGCAGGGCGAATAATGGGTTCGCCGGGGCATGTGGGTGAGTGAGACAGCCAAGGGTAAGCCCCGGTCGCTCAATTATTTATAACGCGAAAGGGCAGGGGATTGCATCGAATTTGGCCTCGCATTCTAGTCTTTGTTTTTCGATCAGACCGACACAACAAGACGGGAGTTATTTATCCCGTTACAATTTGACCTGGCGATGCTGGTGTTGGAAACGATTTGTAGAAAATAGATGGGAGAAATGAAGTGAAAGGACTGGCCCCCTGACGATCGGATGCGTGGGTAATGATTCTTTTCAGTGCGTTAAGGCTGGCACGAAGCGGGCTGTTTTCAGGCTTTGCTCGTGGTCGTCCGAATGAACTATTTGCCATTTCAATCTCATTTATTAGATGCTCTGCACTTATAGGAAGCCAGGCAAAATTGGCTTGATGGAGGATTGTTTTTAGATGCGATAGTCTTCCGATGGCAGTCCACAGAATTTCTTTTCTCTGGAATCGCAGTTCCTTAAGTGATTTGAATTCATGAAACTCTAGGTGACGCCACTCTTCGTTGCGTGCATCCTCATGAATCGTTACGCGTTCGTCACGAAACAGCGGGGCTTTGTGCAGTTCCATTAACCTCACAAGATTTGTGAAAATCGCATCTAATTGGTGGGGCGGCCTTGAATGCTGAGAGGGAAGGCATGTCGACTCTTCTTGATCTGAATTAAGATTGGCCCAGTGTTTCAGATTGGCTTGCGGATTCAGATCCCTAATTGATTTAGGTAGTGATTCGCACTCTTCAAGAATATCTGAACAATTGGGCAAGTGGCTCAAGCTCGACAGGTGAAAGCTAACAATGTTGGATTCTTCAGCCGTGAGTATAAGGTGTTTTTCCGTAAATTCACGTGCATGGCGAAGTGCTAAACCTGCTTTTGAAGATAGAGATGGAAGACTTGTCGTACTCGGAAGCTCTAGAATCATGCGAATGCATGACCAAAGACTTACGATATCGTCATCTGTTTGATTGGATTTTCCACGTGGCTTTGGGCCAGGTCTCGCGTATCTGCTGCCTTTGACTTCCTTTGCTCCTTTCTCGACGATGGCCTGAATTATTCGTGCTACAGTTTTTCTTTCTTCAGATGCGATTTTTCCTGGCTTCTCGAGCAGGCTCCAATGCTCCGTGCTAAGATCATTTGTGAGGGCCAGTGCCCAGGGGGCAGGTGAATCAGGAATATTCATCTCGATGCGGTAATATTCATTTCGTCTCTGGTTTGCAAGCTCCCTTATGTCCTGCGCGAAAGCACAATATCTGGCAATGCGTCTGCTGCCTTCTGCATAGCCTCACTTCCCACGTGGGTGTAGCGGGCTGAAACTTCTTTGCTAGAATGGCCAACAATCGCCATCACCACGGATTCTGGGATGCCCGCCTCTTTCATCAGTGAGATGGCTGTATGACGCAGGCAGTGGAACGAAAGCTCCTGAGCCTCGCGACGGGCTTTTTGCCCCTTCTTCGGGCTCGCTTTTGGCGATGGCTTGCGCAAACCCGCATCTATCAGTAGTTCGGAGAACTGGTTTCCAAGTCTGCCTGTTCTGCCTTCCCGTTCCCATGTGCCATTGGCTTTGGGGTGTAATGGGGAGCGTGGATCGTCTGAGGAAGCCATGGATTCCAAATGAGATGCCAGCGGACCTGCGATGGGAAGAATCAGCGACTTGCCAGTCTTTTGCACGACGATTGCGATTTCCTTCTTCTCCAAGTCCACGTTGCACCATCGAAGCATTGCCACATCTGAAATGCGCAGGCCAGTGTACAGCCCGAACAGGATCATGCTCCTCCATTCATCATTGGCGACAGCCAATACGCGTTTTACCTCCTCCATGGTAAATGGACGGCGATTAGCATCTGTGCGCCCCTTTACGGTTTCGATGAATTCCGTTGGATCATCTACCAATAGATGATCTCGTCGCGCTGCTTTGAACAACGCTTTTACTGTCTTTATGTCATGATTGACTGTCTTGGGGCTGACCAAAGTGATGAGTTCGTTTCGATAGGTGAGAATGGTTTTTGCATCAATTTCGCTGATGTCCGAATTCGCACGTGCTCCAAGAAAAGTGAGGAACTTCTTCACTGATCCCCGATAGAAAACGAGCGTTGCAGGCGCGGTGCCTTTCTTTTCAGCCAACCAGTTGTCGCAATGCTCTTGAAAGGTGAGGGTGGCAACATCCTGGCCTGTAATTGTCTTGTGCAGTTCACCAATAACAGTCCTGATCTGCCGGACCGTCTGCTTTTGCCGTGCGGCCAACTCATAGCTGTCGGCAATCTTCTGTGCGTTTGCACGATTGGTCTCCTTCGTCGAGCGCTTCAGCCGACGACCTGCACGGTCGGTAAAGCACGCGAAGAAGAATTTGCTTTCAGGATGTTTCCAGAGGCTGGCCACCTGTGAACATAGCTAAGAACATCCAGCTTTGTCCAGCACTGTCCGACATAATATAAGATGTTCATTAATAACGAATTAACACTTTAACGGACGTGTGTGGATTGTGATTTTTGACTCGGGAGTTCAAATCTCCCCTCTGCCACCACGATAACCCCCACACGTGGTTGGCGTCATCAAACGTTGCGAATGGAAAACGTGGCTCAGCCCTTTCCATTTTCATTTCCGGCAGCACTTGCCATAAACCGGCAAAACGATTATTCTTGCCAGTCATGTCCACCCTGACACTCGATCAAACCTCGCGCATCGAAAGCCTGCTGGCCGCCGGTGAGTTGGTGTTTTTATCGAAGGCTGGAAAAAAGCTGGGGGTCATCATTCCGGCTGTGGAGAAAGCGCACGGAGTGCCTTTGCCTGACTTTCGCGCCCGTCTCCGTCAGACGTGGGGCAGTCGCGTTTTCAGCGATGATGAAGTGAAAGCGATGCGCGAGGCCGAGATTGAAAACTGTCACAGCTGATGCACTGCGCAGACACCTCCTTTCTGTGCTCGCTGTACCGGCAGCAAAGCCATTCGGAAATGGCCATTGTCACTCTTGAAGACATTGGCGCTCCGATAGTGATATCTCCTTTGCTGTCTTATGAATTCCGGCAGGCCGTCAGATTCCAAGTTTTCCTGCGCTCAAGTGATCCCAGAAAGGGGTGTTTGGAGACAGAAGCCATGTCAATGCTGGCGCAATTTGAGATCGATTTGGATTCAGGCATGGTCATCGAAGCGGGTGTGAACTATGCAGCTGTGACTAAAGAGGTTGAGCGTTTGAGCGAACGCTACACCATGAAACGCGGGGCGCGTTCCTTTGATCTGCTCCACATTGCCACAGCGCTGCAATGGCAGGCCACAGTATTCCTGAGTTTTGACGCTTTGCAGCGTGACATCGCCGCGTTAGAAGGTCTGAACGTTTTGCCTGTGATGGCCTGATTCGGCGTTTGCCCTTGGCTTGTCTCCCCTCGTATAATCACGGCAGATGAACCTTCCGATCCGCCCCCGTCGCAACCGCCAGTCTCCCGCCATCCGCGATCTCGTACGCGAGACGGAACTGACCCCGGGCCATTTGATCTATCCGCTCTTCCTGCAGGAAGCGGATGCCAACACGCCCATCGCCTCAATGCCCGGCTGCACCCGCTGGAGCCTTGATGGCCTGGTCAAAGAAGCCGGAGAAGCACATGCACTCGGCGTTCCAGCCGTCGTTCTGTTCCCGCGCATTCCCGATGAACTCAAGACCCGGGGTGCCGAAGCCTGCCATGCCGATGACGGCCTCGTCCCCCGTGCGATCCGTGCGCTGAAAAGCGCGCACCCCACGCTGACGGTGATCACCGATGTCGCGCTCGATCCCTACAACAGCGACGGCCACGACGGCCTCGTGACCGATGACGGCCGCATTTTAAATGATGAAACGGTCGCCGTGCTCTGCCAGCAGGCGCTCTGCCATGCGCGTGCGGGTGCGGACGTCGTCTCACCGAGCGATATGATGGACGGACGCGTGGCCGCGCTGCGCGCTGCGCTGGATGGCGCAGGATTTCAGGCCGTGTCCATCATGAGCTACACCGCCAAGTATGCCAGCGCCTACTATGGGCCGTTTCGTGGCGCGCTGGACTCCGCGCCGAAGGCCGGAGACAAGAAAACGTACCAGATGGACCCCGCCAATGCGCGTGAGGCCCTGCGCGAAGCCGCGCTCGATGAAGCCGAAGGCGCCGACATCCTCATGGTCAAGCCTGCAGGCCCGTATCTCGACATCATCGCCAAGCTCCGCGCCGCCACCACGCTGCCCATCGCTGCCTATCAGGTCAGCGGCGAGTATCTGATGATCAAAGCCGGTGCCGCCGGTGGCTGGATCGACGAAACCAAGATCGTCAACGAATCCCTCATCGGCATCCGCCGTGCCGGCGCAGACATGATTCTGACCTACTTCGCCAAGCAGTGGTCTGCTGCGTGGCGCTGAGGATTTGAGCTCCCTCTCGGTTAATCCAAAAACCGAAACTCCGGCGTGGACCACAGCGTCTGGATGAAGCGTGCCCAGAGGTCGCGCACGTCATCCGCACTGGCATTGCCAGACTGGCTGGATTCGAGAAATTCGCGGACCTGAGTCTGCTCCTTCTCCGTGGGGGACCGCTGCAAGGAGTTCTTGAACGCCGTCTCGATTCGTTTGTCAGTTTCAGGCGATGACTTGAGCACCACCTCTGCCGCATGGCGCGCCTGCTCGATGACCTTGGGCGAGTTCATCAGAAAGAGCGCCTGCGTGGCGACGGTGCTGGTGGTGCGCTGGGCGATGGGCTGGTTGATGTCGGCGAAGTCGAAGACTTCAAACAGCGGGTGGCGCACATTGCGAAAAGCTGCGGTGTACAGGCTGCGGCGCGTGTCGAGAAACTGATAGCCGTACTCGATGTTCTGAATCTTCTGATCGTTGGCATCGACCGCTTTGACCTCGCTGACACCCGGGCCGCCGAAGGCGCGATCCAAGGTGCCTGCGGCAGCGAGCATCCCATCACGCAGGCACTCGGCATCGAGGCGTTTGCGGTTCATGTGGCTGAGCAGACGGTTGTCCGGATCCATTGCATGCTGAGCAGCGGAGGCCGCGCTCGTGGAAGCCATGCGGTAGGTACGGCTCATCACCATCTGCTTCACGAGATGCTTCAGGCTCCAGCCGTCTTCGATGAACTTGAGGGCGAGATGGTCGAGCAGTTCAGGATGGCTCGGCGCTTCTCCAGTGGAGCCGAAGTTGTCAGTGGTGCGGACGATGCCCGCGCCAAAGAGCCAGTGCCAGACGCGATTGACCATGATTCGCGCCGTCAGTGGATTCTCACGCGAGGTGATCCATTGCGCCAGTTGCAGACGACCGCTTGCTTCGGCGGGAATGCCTGGGGCATTGCCGTGGAGCGCCGCCTGAATGAACCCACGCGGCACGCTGGCGCCCAGATTGCGAACGCTGCCGCGAATGTGGATCTTGGCGTCTTCGGGCGCGCTGTCTTCCGCCACGGACATGGCCTCGGGGCGGTCTGGAATGTCCTTTTGAAGAGCCTTGAGTTCTTTCTCCAGCCCGGCGAGCTGCTTCTGGAGCTTTTGGGTGGCGCTTATCTGTCCTTTCAGTTCATCAAGCTTCTGCCGCTGGATCTTGATGGTGGCGGGCAAATCCTTCGCGACCACCGGAGCATTGGCGACCGGTTCATCGGCAGGCAGAAACTGCACGGCATCCACCGTCACATAGCCCTGCGAACTGGCATTGGAGATGAGGACAAAACCCTGGCCGTTGGCCTCAAACCGGTAGGTGCCCAGTGAAGCAAACTGCAATCCTTTCAATCCCTCCGTGAGCATTTTGACCTCCTTCAGCTCCTCGCCATCGGCATGCAGGATGGTGACGGTGGCGCTCTCCGCACGGTCAGGGCCGCCGTTAAAAGCCAGACGCACCTCGTAGCGCCCGGTCTTCGGAATCTTCGGTGTGAAGGTGACCGTCTTCTCGCCTTTGCCTTCGTTGTTGTCACTGAGGTAGCCGCGTCCAATGAAAGGCGCATAGGAAGTGGACTGCTTCCAGAAACCGACTTTTTGCGCCTCGCTGTCATCCACCACGATGCCCGGGAGGTCACTCACTGCGATGGTTTTGCGTCCCCGCAAATCCGCACTGCCGGCATCCCGCAGGCTGTCTTTAAGCACTGCTATCTGGCGCTTGAGCTCATTCACCTGCTGCTCGTGTTTTTGCATGGTGGTCTCGGCATCACCCTCCAGCGGTAGAGGCGTGTCGATCCAATGCGCGACGTTGTCGGTGTAATTCTTGAGCGTCTTGGTGCTGCGCAGGATGCCCGCGAGCGCGTAGTAGTCCCGCGCGGAGATGGGATCAAACTTGTGATCATGGCAGCGTGCGCAGCCAATCGTGAGGCCAAGGAAGGCGCGCCCCAGCGTGTCGAGCTGTTCATCCACGATGTCCATGCGCAGCATGCCTTTGTCCTGCTCCTCGTAGTTTGTGGGACCGAGCGCGAGAAATCCCGTGGCCGTGACCTGCCTGCGGCGAGCGGCGGAGTCTGTGGCTGGCAGGAGATCACCCGCCAGATGCTCGGTGATCATGCGGTCCACCGGCACGTTGTCGCGGATGGCTTCGATGACGTAATCACGGAAACGCCACGCATCTTTGAAGGGCAGGGAACGACCGCCGCCGGAGGACTCCGCAAAGCGGGTGATGTCCAGCCAGTGTGAGGCAAATCGCTCCGCAAAAGCACTGGAGGCGAGCAGTTCGTCCACTCGCTTCTCATACGCCTGCGGCGTCAGCGGTGCTGGCAGGGACAGGTCCGGCGGCAGTCCCGTGAGGTCAAAGGCCAGCCTGCGCTGCAAAATGGAAGTGCTCGCATCTGGCGCTGGCGCGAGCTGGTTGGCCTCCAGTTTGGCAAGGATGAAGCGGTCGATGTCATTCGCAGGCCATGCGGTGTTTTTCACCGCCGGCACTGGCGCAGCCTTGGGCGGCTGAAAGGACCAGAAACTGGCATCGGCACGGGCGGACTTCGATTTGCCCCCGGTGCTGGCCACTTCATCGCGCGGATCAGGTGCGCCGGATTCGATCCAGAGCTTGAGGTCGGCGAGTTCGCTGTCCTTGAGCTTGCGCTTGGGCGGCATTCGTAAATCTCGGTCCGCATAGCTCACGGCCTGCCAGAGCTTGCTCTCGGCGATCTTCCCTGGCACCAGCGCCGGGCCGGAGTCGCCTCCGGTCTGCCATCCGGCGCGGGAGTCCAGTCGCAGGCCGCCCTTCTGCTTGTCGGGGCCGTGGCAGTCGATGCAGTTCGCGATGAGCAGCGGGCGGATGCGCTGCTCAAAATGCGTCATGTCCGCAGCACTGGCGGCGGCGGAAAGAGAAGCGAGAAAGAGGGCGCGTCGGATCATCAGGGGTGCGAAGGCAAACGAGACCCGTCAGGAGCGTCTTTCAGGCCGTGAACCGCAAGATGTAATGCTGCTGATACCGGCCGATGATCTGCGGCTCTGACAGCGCCGCCTGCTTCGCCATCTGCGTCAGATCGGCCAGGGTCTCAGGAAAGTCGTAGGCGGAGACGTGGGCGCAGGCTTCGTCAAGATGCTCCGGCAGCACCTCTGTCCACTGCGTGCGCATGATGTTCAAGTAGCCGTCGAGGTACTGCTCACGCGTCTGGCCGTCCTCGCGCACGACATCGATCAGGATGAACTGACCGCCCGGAGCAAGGCGCTCGGCGCAGGCGGTGAAAAGGCGCTGCTTGTCGGCGGCATCCAGGTGATGGACTGCAAAGCCGGTAAATATGACGTCAAAGGCCGAATCCGTGTCCTCCACTGCCTTGAGCATGTCCTTGTGGTGCAGACCCGTGTTGGCAATGCCCTGCAAATACGTGCGCGCTTCATCCAGAGCGGAGGCGGATAAATCCACGCCGTCATAGCTGGCCGGCGGTGCCGTTTTCAGGCAGGGCGCCAGGAAGCGCGCGTTGCCACAGCCGAGATCGAGGAGGTGATAAGGCCCCTGTGCGTGGCGCTCCTGCAGCACTCCGGAGACGTGGTCATAGATCTCACGATGGAACATGTAGTTCTTCTCAGAGATCGCGTCGTAGAGCGTCCAGGCTTTGCGAAAAAGGGCGGTGTTGTCGTCTTGAGTGAGGGAAAGGCTCATGTTTTGCGGGAAAGGGGACCGCTGTAATCGAGAGCGATCACAGCGGCGATGCCGTTGTGCACCTTTCTCACGTCGATACTGGTTTTCAACTGCGGCACCACCGGCATGCCAGCGAGTCTTTAATAAGGACGCGGAACGATGATGTGCCCGCCGCCATGTGGGCGGTACCAAACGCCGTGATGATTGTAGTATCGAACCCCGCCATGATTGTAGGGGCGTGCACCGTAGGGCAGCACGACGGGGCGGCCAACGGGCCTGACGACAGGTCGGCCCACAGGTCTGACGATCGGCCGACCATAGCCGGGGCCGACAACGCACGAGGCCAGCGAGAACAGAACAAGGGCGGAGCAGAGCAGATGCTTGAGTTTGATAGTGTGGATTAGGTTGCGGAGTTTAAACTGACCCCTGTTCGACGAAGTTGCTGAAATTTATTTCACGCTTCTTGATCGAAAGGCTGTGATTTCCACTTTCGTTTACTGCCTCCCGTTTCACATTCCCTGCTCCCATCCCCCGTCCCGTCCATGACTCCAGCCGAAGCCAAAACCCAACTCGACACCCAAGTCCGCGAAATCATCAACTGGCATTTCTCGCCAGAAACCGGCTGCCCCTTCTGGCTCGACTGGGCCAAAAACAATTTTGACCCCCGTGGCAAGGTGAACAGCTACGAGGACATCTTGGCAAACTTCCCACATTTCCAGGACGAATGGCTCCGCGATCAGCAGCCGGAAGTCTGGGTCCCCGCCGCCTTCAAAGGCAAGCCCTTCAACATTTTCGAAACCGGCGGCACCACCGGCATGCCCAAGCAGCGCATCGGCTGGAATGACTTCCGCGTCGATTACGAAGAGTTCAGCCACAAGCTCGACGACAAGCATTTCCCACCGGGTGAATCATGGATCATGGTCGGCCCCACCGGCCCCCGCCGCCTCCGCCTCGCCGTGGAGCATCTGGCCAACTATCGCGGCAGCTCCTGCTACTTCGTCGATCTCGACCCCCGCTTCGTGAAGAAGGCCATCTCCAACAAGCAGTTCGACGTGGCCCGCCAGTACATGGACCACGTGATCGATCAGGCCGTCCTCATCCTGAAGAACCGCAAGATCTCCGCCATCTTCACCACCCCCAAGCTCCTCGAAGCCCTCGCTGAAAAGGTGGATCTATATTCCGTCGGCATCCGCGGCTGCTTCGTCGGTGGCACCACCATGACGCCACAGTACGTGCGCTTCATCGTCGAAGAGGTGCTGGAAAACCGCATCGGCTTCTACCCCACCTACGGCAACACCCTCATGGGCCTGGCCGCCAGCGTGCCGCTGACCCCGGAAGACAACTTCTCCATCTCCTACTATGCCCCTCAGCCCCGTGCTGTGCTGCGTGTGGTAGATCCCAAGAACACCGACCAGACCGTCGAATACGACGCTTGGGGCCGTGTGGAACTCACCACCCTTACCAAGGAATTCTTCATGCCCCGCTTTCTGGAGCGCGACGAGGCCATGCGCCGGAAGCCCCGCGCCCCCTATGCCTGGGACGGCGTCGCCGACGTCCGCCCCTTCGGCGCGATGGAGAAGACCATCGTGGAAGGCGTTTACTAAACGCCGACTTCAAGCCTGTGTTTTTTCAGCCGGGAGTGCAGCCACTGCTCTCCCGGTTTGTTTTTGTCCGGGATGGCCAAAAACTCTCATTTGCATTCCCGCCTCCGCACGCTTTAAGACTCTTCTCCCGATACTTTTGAAGACTCTCACGCAACCGCAGGAATGAAGATCGCACTGGATGTCATGGGGGGCGATTTCGCCCCGCAAAACCCCATCGCTGGCGTCAAGCTCGCCCTCGATTCGCTGCCCGCCATCACCAAATTGTTTTTGGTGGGTGTTCCGGCTGCCATTGAGCAGGAACTGCAGAAGCAGGGAATCTCCAGCCCGAAACTGGAGATCGTTCCCGCCAGCCAGATTGTCGAAATGTCTGACAGCGGCCTCGACGCCGTGCGCAAAAAGAAGGACAGCTCCATCAGCGTCGCGGTTGATTTGGTCAAAGATGGCAAGGCAGATGCCGTGGTCAGCGCCGGGCATACCGGTGCCGCCGTCACCGCCTCCCTGATCAAACTGCGCACTCTCACGCACATCGAGCGGCCGGCCATCGCCTCGATCATGCCGTCCTTGACCAAGCACTGGGTGCTGATCGATGCCGGGGCCAATCCGGACAGCGAGCCCTCCCATCTGGTGCAGAATGCCATCATGGGCAGCGTTTTTGCCCGCCATGTGCTGGGCCGTGAAAATCCAAGAGTGGGCCTCATGTCCAACGGCACCGAGGCGGAAAAGGGCAATGCTCTGTGCAAAGAGACCGGCAAGCTGCTGCGCCAGACCGCAGGCATCAATTTCATCGGCAACGTCGAAGGTCATGACGTTTGGGAAACGCCGCCGGATGTCGTCGTGTGCGACGGTTTCACCGGCAATGTCATTTTGAAAAACGCCGAAGCGCTGGCCCATACCATTTTCAGCATGGTGAAGAGCGAAATTAAGAGCGGCTTTTGGACCAAGATCGGCGGCCTGCTGGCCAAGCCCGCCTTCAAGCGCGTCCACTACCGCACCAATCCCGACGAGGTCGGCGGCATGCCGCTGCTGGGTCTCCGGGGCATCACCATCATCTCCCATGGCAGTGCATCTCCGCTTGCCATGAAGAACGCAATCCGTCAGGCTTGCGAATCCATCCAACATCAGGTGGGGCCTCACATCGAAGCCGCCGCCACCGCCCATTCCATTTCCCTCCATGCCCGCTCCTAGTTCCCAGCCCTTTTGCGCCTCCAGCATCATTGGCACAGGCAGTTACATGCCTGAAAAAGTGCTGACCAACGAAGATCTGTCCAAAATCGTCGATACCTCAGACGAGTGGATCACCTCCCGTACCGGCATCAAAGAGCGCCGGGTCGCCGCACCCGAGCAGGCCACCAGTGATCTCGCTTCCGAAGCGGCCCGCCGTGCCATGGCCAGCGCCGGAGTCTCGCCAGAGGACATTCAGCTCATCATCGTCGCCACCGTCACGGCGGACATGTTCTTCCCATCCACCGCCTGCTTTGTGCAGAAGAAGATCGGAGCCGTTAATGCCGTCTGTTTTGACATCTCGGCCGCCTGTTCCGGCTTTTTGTACGCCTTGCAGGTCGCGCGTCATTTCATCAACACAGGCAACCGCACCACCGCCCTCGTCATTGGTGCAGAAAAGCTCAGCAGCCTCATCAACTGGAAAGACCGCAACACCTGCGTGCTCTTTGGCGATGGCGCCGGCGCCGTGGTCATTCGCCGGGCCGATGAATCGGAAACCGACGCTCCCGGGCGCGTTCTGTCCACGGTCATGGGCACGGACGGTACCCTCGCTGACGTCCTCAAGGTTCCAGGCGGCGGCTCAGCCTGCCCGATCACCTCCGAAAACGTCGAGTCGCATCCCAACACCATCCACATGGAAGGGCGCGAAACCTTCAAGCACGCCGTCACCCGCATGCTGGAGGCCTCCCAGCAGGCGCTGGAGATCGCCGGCCTGACCGCAGCGGATGTCTCCCTCGTCATTCCTCATCAGGCCAATGCACGCATCATCAGCGCCATCGCTGAACGCCTGAACCTGCCGCTGGACCGTGTGTTCATGAATCTGGACAAATACGGCAACACCAGCGCCGCCACCATCCCCGTCGCCCTCGACGAAGCCAACAAGGCCGGCCGCCTCAAAAAGGGCGATGTCGTCCTCCTCGTTGCCTTCGGCGGCGGCTTCACCTGGGCCAGTTCCGTGGTGCGTTGGTAAAGTACTCGCGAGCTTTAGCTCGCTCAGGAAAAGCCTCCAAATCACCCAAGGCAAGCTGAGGCGCTGCATGCACTGTACCCCTTCAAGAACACCGCACACGCAAGGTGAGGTTCGGAGGTTTAAAACTTTTAGCTAGCCTTGGGTGGGCAGGGCGCTTTCCAGAAGTGAGCTAAAGCTCACGACTACTTTCACTTTCCAGTCCCCAGCACCCCGCCATATTCGCCGCCCCTCGTTCCCCCTGACTCATGGCCTCCAAGCGCATCGTTCTCAAATTCGGCTCCGGTATCCTCACGCGCAAAGACGCGCCTGAACCCGATCCCGTGCAACTGCGCAAACTCGTCGAGGCCGTCGCACTGCTAAAACGTGCCGGTCACTCCGTCGTCGTCGTCAGCAGCGGTGCCGTGGCCTCCGGCCTGAAGCCGCTTGATTTTAAGCAACGCCCTACAGATGTGACCACCCTGCAGGCGCTCGCCGCCGTGGGCCAGACGCACCTCATGCATGCCTATGAATCGCTCCTGAGGGATCACGGCCTGCACGTCGCGCAGCTGCTCGTCACGCATGAAGATTTCGAAAACGCAGATCGTGCGCCACGCGTCAAAGCCGTGCTCGATCGCCTCATGGAGTTCTCTCAGGTGGTTCCCGTCATCAACGAAAACGACTCTGTCGCCATCGAAGAACTTCGCTACGGCGACAACGACAAGCTCTCCTCCCGCGTCGCCCGCTTCTGGGGTGCAGACGTCCTCATCCTCCTCACCAGCGCTCCCGGACTGCTGCGCGACACCAAGAAACCCGAAGAGGGCCCGATCCCTGTCGTCGATAACGTCGATGACGTGATCCACCACGCCGAAGAGGAAAAATCCACCCTGGGTACCGGCGGCATGATTTCCAAACTGCGCGCCGTGCAGGACGCGGTGCACGGCGGTGTGGAGTGCATTATCGCCTCAGGCCGTCATGCCGAGCAGATTCCGGGGCTGATCGAAGGCCACGGCATTTGTACGCGTTTCCCCGCCTCACGTTCGTAATCCTGATTCACCATGGCTTCTGCTGACATCGCAACACTCCTCATCCATTGCCCGGACCGTCCCGGACTCGTGCATGATGTGACTGGTTTTATTTTCTCCCATCAGGGGAACATCATCGATCTGCAGCAGCACATTGACCCGGAGCAGAACGCCTTTTTCATGCGCCTGGAATGGAGCCTGGAGAAATTCACGCTCGACAATGAAGAGATCGAATCACGCCTGCAGCCCATGGCACGTCGGCATGAAATGCAGATGCGCCTGAGCTTTGCCAGCCAGCGCAAGCGCATCGCACTATTTGTCACCAAGGAGAACCACTGCCTCTACGATCTCCTCGCCCGGCATGAATCCGGCGATCTGCCCGTGGACATCCCGCTCATCGTTGCCAATCACGAGACCCTGCGGCCTGCGGCGGAGCGCTTCGGCATTCCGTTCCATCACTTTCCAATCACGAAGGACAACAAGCTCGCACAGGAGGCCGCTCAGATCGAACTGCTGCGCCAGAACCGCATCGACACCGTCGTGCTGGCCCGCTACATGCAGATCATCAGTCCGGCGATGATCGCGGAGTTTCCTCACCGCATCCTGAACATTCATCACAGCTTCCTGCCCGCTTTCGTCGGTGCGAAGCCCTACCATCAGGCCTTCCAGCGCGGCGTGAAGATCATCGGCGCCACAAGCCATTACGTCACCGCAGACCTCGATGAAGGTCCGATCATTCATCAGGACGTCATGCGCGTCAGTCACGAAGACAGCGTCCAGGACCTCGTCCGCCTCGGTCGCGACCTTGAAAAAACCGTCCTGGCCAAAGCCCTCTGGTGGCACTCGCGTGACCGTGTGCTGGTCGTCAAAAACAAGACAGTGGTTTTTGACTGATAGCGGGCTGCCAAGCTGCGATACGCCTACTTTTTCTTCGCTTTCGTTCCGCTAGATTTGGCAGGCGCAGCTTTGACTTCACCTGACTTCGTCGCTGTCGGCGATGGTTCGATTGGAGTGGGAATGATTGGGGCCGTGGCGGGGCCGGGAAGGGGAGGCATCGTGGCAGATGGCACTGCTGGAGGGGCCGTTATCGTTCCTGGAGTGCCAGGGGTGACCGTGCCATCGGTCGGTGGCGGCGTGACGGGTGGCGGCTCCGGTTTCTTGAACGGGTCTTCCCAGGTGTGTAGCTCAAATCCTGCGCCCACGCCGCCCACTTCTCCCAGCAGAGCCAGGCATTTCTCACGCCATTTCGCAAGATCCGGCGCGCTGCGCTCCTTCTCGGCCGTGCCGGGAAAGATGAGGTAGGTCACCTTGAGATCGCTCTCGGGCCGGATGTAGGGCGTGGCCTTGGGATTGATGGTTTTGGCCATGCGCAGAGAAGCTTCGCCCATCTTGAAGCTGGGGCCGTAGTCGCCGCAGATGGCAGGGTAGATTTTTCCTTCGTGAATGACGGCGGCGTAGTCACCGATCTGGGGTGTGAACTTGTTTTGATCCGCGTAGCCACGGAACAGCAGCGAGATGACGATGAAGGGGTCTTTGTCCGCGATGAGACTGCTGCGCACCTTGAAGTCGGAGACCTCAAGCTTGAGCTGATCGATCATGACCTTGAGGTCTCGATTACGTGAAGAACTCAGGCCCTTCTTCGCGAACTCATCCTGCGCTTTTTGCAGGCGGTCCTCCCATTTGGCGAGGAGCGGGTTCGGCGTCTTCGTGGTCTTCGCCCACGCATAGCTCGTGAAGGGCTGGTAGTAGTCGGAAAGGTAGATGTATTCGTCCAGCGTCGGCATGCGGTCGCCGTCAGAGCCATCGGCCACGACATCCATTTCCGACTGCACGAGCAGCGCGCGGCGCTGCGTGGTCGGATGTGTCAGTTCCAGGATGGTCTCGGTGTCGTAGAAGTTGTGACGGTCGAGGATTTTGTTCAGGCGCGTGAGGTCGTTCTGCACGCGGTTGGTTTTGTTCTCGTAGAGCTTGTGGTAGAAGCCGCTCACTTTCGCCGCTGGCAGCATGGTGCCGAGTCCGGGCAGGATGGCTGGCAGGCTTTTGTTGATGCGTGAGAGTTCGTCCAGAGTCTGGTTCGCCTTCGGCATGCGGATGCTCAGCTGGAACTCCGCCTTGTAGGATTCGGGATCCAGCCGTTCCAGGCTGGCAAAGCCTCCCTCTTCAGTGATCAGGTTTGTTTTGACCGTGATGCCGTTGAACAGCGTGGCCACATCAATCTCCTTGCGAGGGATGTATTTCTCCGGCAGCGGCGGCTGGACTTCGCGGATGACCTCCTTGGTCACTTCTTTGACGACGGGAACTTCTTTGATCACATCACGCATCACGTCTCGCGTGACGATGCGCTCCTTCGTGCTCCGTGCGGAGGCGACGATGTCCTGGATGCTTTTTGTTATCTTCCCGGCAAAGGGAGTGAACGGCAGGGTGAGCCCAATGACCAGGGTGGCGAGAAACAGCAGGCGGATAAACGAGCCGAAGCATCCGCGCTTCCGGCGCTGTGGTGGATACGGGGGAGGGGTGTCCGTGGCGGGCATGGGAGATTCCGAAGACATACGCGTGCAGAAGTTTAATCTCTTTTCAGCACCAAGGCGAGTGCATCATCCTTCTTCGAGACGGCCTTCTTTGAGAAGCAGGCGGCGGTCACCGCGCTTGGCCAGGGTTTGATCATGCGTGACGACAATGAGTGTTTTTTTGGCCTCGTCGACCACCTGCATCAGCATGTCGATGACGCCGCTGCCGGTGCTTGCATCGAGATTGCCGGTGGGCTCATCAGCGTAGATGATCCCGGGGTTGTTGATGAGCGCACGGGCGATGGCCACTCGCTGCTGCTCGCCGCCGGAAAGTTCGGTGGGCAGGTGTTGGAGGCGTGCAGTGAGGCCCACCTTGTCCAGCAGTTCACGGGCGCGTGTCTCGGCTTTTTTGCCGCCGATCATGGCTGGCAGCATCACATTCTCCAAAGCCGTGAGTTCCGGCAGCAGGAAGTAATGCTGGAAGACAAATCCCATGACCTCATTGCGTGTGCGCGCACGCTCAGCTGCTGCCGCCTGATACAGCGAGCGGCCATGCACCATCACATCACCCGATGTGGGCTGCTCCAGCCCGCCGAGGACATAGAGCAGAGTTGTTTTGCCTGCGCCGGACTGGCCGCAGAGAAACACCTTTTCACCAGCGGCGACTTCGACATTGACGCCGCGTAGCACGGGCAGATCATGCCCCGCAAGGTGGTAGGTACGATGCACATCGTGTGCGGCGAGTGGGGCTGCTTCCTGGCTCATGTATAGTTGGGGGTGTACGCTCCGCAGATGCCACGCGGCGTCAAGACATGATGCCCGCCAGCGTGCGTTGTCTGAGCGTCTCATACATCACGATGCCCGCTGCCGTGGCCAGGTTCAGACTTCGCGTGCCCTGCATCGGGATGCGCAGGCAGCTCTCCGGCTGGATCACCGAGGCTGGGATGCCGCGTGTTTCCGGGCCAAAAACGAGGAAAATCTCATCCGCTGTGAGGTCGGCCTCCCAGTAGGTGTGTTCGCCCTGGCATTCGATGAACCAGCACGCGGCCCCGGCAGGAATCTCCGCAGCCAGCGCCTCCCAGCTTTCCGAGACGCGCACATCCACCTCCGCCCAGTAGTCCAGTCCGGCGCGCTTGAGCTGCTTGTCATCAAGACTGAAGCCGAGCGGTTTGATCAGATGCAGCCGTGCATTCGTGGCCAGGCACAGCCGTCCGATGGCACCCGTGTTGTGCGGAATCTCCGGCTGAAAGAGGACGACGTTCAGCATGCGGCCTCAACCTTTGAACACAAAGAGCTTCCGGCAGATGAAATTCACCAGGGTGGAAGAAACGATCAGCAGTAACTGCGCGGTCAATGTGCTGATGCCATACCACTTGATGAGATACGGCCCGGAAAGCAGGCCGATGGCAAACCCCGTCGAACTGACCACCGAAAAATAAACAAACTCCAGCACCCGGTGATGCCGTCCGGGGGTGAATACCCACAGGGAATTGGTCACATAGGCAAAGATATTGCCAAAGAAAAAGGCGATGATGTTGTTGTAGATGCTGTGGAGCGCACGCACCTCATCGGACACACCGCTGCTGACGAGAGCAGGATACGTTCCCCATCTGGACAGCGCATAAAAGATCGCCGTGGTTAGGGTCAGCGATCCCACACCGCAGATGCCATATTTGATGAACTGGATCAGCGGATGCGTGTCACGCGTGTTCAGACGCACCAAAATCGCACGCCAGTCGTTCTCACGAAAAAATAGAAAAGCCTCACCGATTTTTGACATCATCAGGTGAGGCTCTCCGGGGATCGTTGCTCTGCAAGCAAAGATGCGATGCGTTTAGTAGTAGTGGTAGTTGCCGTTGCGGTCGTAGTAACCCTGTTGCTGCTGGCGTCCACGGTAGCCCTGCTGGCCTTGGTAGTATTGCTGCTGGTTGCGCTGGTCGCGGGAGTTGCCAATGGCGTTGCCACCCAGGGCGCCGAGGCCGGCACCAATAGCGGCACCTTCCAGGCCACGGCCACTTTGATTGCCGATGATGCCACCGACGGCGGCACCGCCGAGTGCACCAATGACAGAGCCAGTCTGAGCGTTAGGACCCGATGCGCAGGAGACCAGCGAGAGGGCGGTGAGAGCTGTGAGGAGTGTTTTTTTCATATTTTGATCAATGGATTGAATGTATTTGCAGAGGATTGATTAATAGTAGTAACCGCGACGACGGTCACGGGCATTGCCAATGGCGTTGCCACCCAGGGCGCCGAGGCCGGCACCAATAGCGGCACCTTCCAGGCCACGGCCACTTTGATTGCCGATGATGCCACCGACGGCGGCACCGCCGAGTGCACCAATGACAGAGCCCGTCTGAGCGGTAGGACCCGATGCGCAGGAGACCAGCGAG
>CALRWM010000098.1:0-19830 GCA_943371875.1 Prosthecobacter debontii
TGATTGCGGCGCTGCATGGAGCAGTCGCGCTCACCAAGGTGAACGACGTTGCCATGGGAGTCGGCCACGACCTGGAACTCGATGTGATGGGGCTTTTCGACGAGCTTTTCCATGTACATGGAGCCGTCCCCAAAGCATTTCATGGCTTCCAGAGATGCAGCCTGGAAGCTGGACCTCAAAGTGGCTTCATTGAGCACCGGGCGCATGCCGCGGCCGCCACCACCGGCGCTGGCCTTGACCATGACGGGGTAGCCGATCTTGCGGGCCCACTCGAGGGCCTCCTCTTCAGTCTGAATGATGCCGTCAGAACCTGGGGTGATCGGCATGCCTGCCTTCAGGGCCGTTTCACGCGCCACGTTCTTGTCGCCCATCATGCTAATGACGCGGGCGGAAGGGCCGATGAACTTGATTTTGCACTGGTCGCACACCTCGGCGAATTCGGCCTTCTCGGAGAGGAAGCCGTAGCCAGGGTGGATGGCGTCAACGTTGGCAATTTCCGCCGCGCTGATGATGCGGCTCATTTTCAGGTAGCTCTCGGAGCTTGGGCCGGGGCCGATACAGATGGCTTCATCGGCCAGGTGAACGTGCATCGAATCGACATCGGCTTCGGAATAAACGGCGACGGTTTTGACATCGAGTTCTTTGCAGGCACGAATGACGCGGAGAGCGATTTCACCACGATTGGCAACGAGGACTTTTTTGAACATGAGGGATCGGAATGTAGAAGAAATCTGCTTGGCTTGACCGTTGGCAGGCCCCACTCGGCGGGACCTGGACGTCAAGACAGGGGCAGGGATGGCAATCAGGCTTTCAACTCGAACAGTGGCTGGCCATACTGGACGGGCTTGCCATCTTCGACCAGAACGCGGGCAATCGTGCCACGCACTCCTTCTGGCTTGATTTCGTTCATGACCTTCATGGCCTCGATGATGCAGACGATGCTGTTTTCGCCGACGCTGTCGCCGATGTTGGCGAGGGCCTTTTCCCCAGGAGCGGTGCTGCGGTAGAAGGTGCCCACCATCGGAGAATTGATGGTCGGTCCCATGGCTTCGGAACCGGCGGCAGCTGGTGCGCTGGCGGCAGCGGCTGGCACGGGGGCTGCTGCAGCGGCAGGAGCCGGGGCGGAGGCATAGGAGACGTGGGAACCAGAGGACACGGGCATGCTCTGGAGCAGTTCTTTGACAGCCTCCAGATCAGAACCACGCCGGAGTTCGAGTTTGGCGCCTTTTTGCTCGCTGTGGAAATAGGTCAGATTGTTCTCAGCCATGAGTCCGACGATTTCGCGGATCTGTTTGAGGTCGTAGGCTGAGGACGAAGGGGCGGCGGGGGCTGCTGGTTTGGTAGTGGTACGTTTGGCCATGTCGGGAGAAGTGTGTCAACGGACGGAGGACGATCATACAAACTCCGCCCGAGGAGGCAACCATAAAGGCATTCTTGACTTTCAGGTTCCAATCTGGCAGCCGCGATCAGGGCAGGCGGGGAAATTTGGAAAAATCAGGTTTCCGCTTCTCCACATAGGCATTTTTGCCCTCTTTCGCCTCTTCGCTCATATAGTAGAGCAGAGTGGCGTTTCCGGCGAGGTCCAGCAGGCCCATCTGGCCGTCGCAGTCGGCATTCAGGGCGGATTTGAGGCAGCGCAGGGCCAGCGGGGAGTGCTGGAGCATCTCGCGGCACCATTTGAGCGTCTCCTCTTCGAGCTGGTCCAACGGGACGACCGTGTTCACCAGTCCCATTTCCAGGGCCTGTTTCGCGTCGTATTGGCGGCAAAGGTACCAGATTTCCCGCGCTTTCTTCTGGCCAACGATGCGGGCGAGGTAGCTGGAGCCGAGGCCGCCGTCGAAGCTGCCGACTTTCGGGCCGGTCTGGCCAAAACGTGCATTGTCTGCGGCGATGGTCAGGTCACACACGATGTGCAGCACATGCCCGCCGCCGATGGCGAAACCGGCCACCATGGCGACCACGGGTTTCGGGATCGTGCGGATTTTCCGCTGTACATCAAGGATGTTCAGCCGTGGCACGCCGTCATCGCCGATGTAGCCGGCATCTCCGCGCACTTTCTGGTCGCCCCCGGAGCAGAAGGCCAGGGGGCCTTCGCCGCAGAGGATGATCACGCCGACGCTCCGGTCCTCATGCACGATTTCAAACGCTTCCAGCATCTCCTTCACCGTCAGCGGCCGGAAGGCATTGCGCACCTTGGGCCGGTTGATGGTGATTTTGGCGATGCCATCGCTGGTTTTCTCCAGCTTGATGTCCTTGAAAGTTTTGATCGAAGTCCACATGGGGGGAGGGGAAGTTGGCGGTGGTTGGCGATGGTTTGCAGTGGTTGGCCGAGCCATCCCAGAGGTGCGTTTGCGGTGGTTTGGAAACAAGTGCCAACCACCGCAAACAACAGCAAACTCAGAAGCTCGTGAAGGTGCGCAGTTCGGCAATGCGTGCGGCGATGTCCGCCTGCGTGACCGTCTGCAGCTTGTGCGTGCTGAAGGCTTCGCAGGTGTAGCTGGCGGTGACGCTGCCGTGGACGACGGCGGTCTTCAGATCTTCGAAGGTGGGCTTGGTCTTGCCGTTGGCGGCGAGCCAGCCGGACAAGCCTCCGAGGAAGGAATCTCCGGCACCGGTCGGGTCAAACACGCTGTGGAGGGGGTAGGCGGAGCAGGCGAAGAATTCCTCCGGCTTCTCTCCAAAGAGGAAGCTGCCGTGCTCGCCACGCTTCACGATGACGAAGCGCGGGCCCTTGGCCTGCAGCTTGCGTCCGGCTTCCACGAGGTTGGTGGTGCCAGCGAATTCCTTGGCCTCGCCGTCATTGATGACGAGGAGGTCGATGCGCTTGAGCACTTCATGCAGGCGCTCATTGGCGATGTTGATCCACAGGTCCATCGTGTCAGCGGTGACGAAGTCGGCCTGAATCTGGTCCAGCATCTGCATCTGGTTGTCAGGGCTCATGTTCGCGGCCACGGCCACCTTGGCCTGCTTTGCAGCAGTGGGGAGCTTGGGCTGCCACGCCTCCAGCACGTTGAGGCCCACCTTGTGGGTGGTGCGGCTGTTCATGTCTTCATGGTATTCGCCGGTCCAGGTGAAGGATTCACCGTCGCTGCGCTCCAGACCTTCCAGCGTGATGCCGTGGGAGGCCAGCATGTCGAGATGCGGTTTTGGGAAATCATGCCCAATCACGCCCACTAGATGGATCGGCTGGCAGAAGATGCTGGCGGCCAGTGCCGCATAGCTGGCGGAACCTCCGAGCAGGTTTTCCTGCGAATCCTGCGGGGTTTTGACATTGTCGAGGGCGACGGTTCCGGCGATGACGACTGACATGGGCGTGTATTTGGTTAGATAAGGTGTAATAGTTAGTCCTTGCCTCGCAGGCGGTGGACTTTAACGGTACAGCTGCCAGCGGGGACGCGGATTATCGGTTCCACCTCCGCTGTGTCAATTGCCACTCCGCCACTCTTTCATGCGTCTCAGTCTTTGCTTTTTCATGCTGATCCTCCTTCCCGTGGCGACGGGGGTGCATGCATGGCTGTTTTGCCGTGAAAATCTTCCCCCGCTCACCCAGGAGGCCGTAGCGCGTCTGAAGGCCGCCGGGGTGCGCGATCCCATCGTGGACGTGCGCTTTTTCGACCTCGCTGTCAGCGGCGAGGCGCCGGATCCGCCCGCACGCCAGCAGGCGCTGGCGTCCATCCGCACACTGGGTCCTTTGCGTCTGCAGCGCGGCGCAGAGCGCATTCACGTAAGAGCCAGTCTCAGTGCCAAATTGGACCAGGGCACCCTCCGCCTCAGCGGCTGGTTTCCAAATGGTGACGAAACTGGCAACGTGCGCCGCCTGCTCGGTGAACTGCGCCCCGATCTCGTCATCAACACCGAGGACCTGCACTTCTCCCCCGAAGTCCGCTGGCCGGAGGGAATCAAACCGCCTTTCACGGCCAGCAGCCCGTTGCTCAAGCCGATTATCGACACCCTGCGCGTGCCTGCGGAGCTGCACATCAGGGCCAAAGGCGATGCCATCGTGCTCAGCGGACTGCTGCCAGACACTGCATTGAAGGCGGAGCTGGTGGCCGCGCTCGCGGAAGTGGCAGGCGCGCGGGTGGTGGACCCCACTGCACTCCAGGCCAGCCCGCATGTGCTGCCTGCCGCCTTTGCCAAACCACAACTGCTCTCGGCCTTTGTGAACAGTTTTTTCTCCCTTTCTCCGCCTCGCACCTTCGACATTCAGAGCGATGGCATCCCGCACCTCACAGGGATGGCGACGCGGCAGTTGGAAAGTGTTTGGCTGGCATTGTTACGGCCCGTCACCGGCGCTGCCAAAGTGGATGCGAAATTCACGCTGGTGCCCTCCCTGTATCATTTTCCCGGGTATCAGATTCAATCCAAGCTGCCCCCCGACACCACTGACTCACTGCGCGAGGTTCTGAGCGACTGTGTGATCGTGTTCGATCCCGGCTCCGCTCAAATTCCGCCGCAGGAGCAGACCAAGCTCGCCACCCTCGCGTCCACCTTGCTCGCCGCAGGTCCCAGTCTGGGGCTGGTCATCGGCTCCCACCCGGATCCAGCCGGACCCGAGAAGGCCGAAAAAGACATCAGCAAAGCCCGCGCTGAAGCCGTGCTGTCCTTCCTCGTTGAGCAGGGCGCGCCCACAACGGATATTCAAGCCGTGGTGTTTGATCCCGTGCCCGCTGGTTCGCCTGCGGCTCCTGCCAGCCCGCGTTGTGTCGAACTCCTTATCAAATAGCCGCCTATGAAATTCGACTTTGAATCCCTTTCTTCTGAGCCGCTGTTTTACATGCTCATGCACAGCGGTGCCTTTGTCTGTGTGCTGGGATTCATCTTCTTCGTCGTTGGCATGCTTTTTGGCTATGCGACCTGGGGACGCTACAAGCGCCAGACGCGTCAGCTGCTCGGCGAGGCATCCTCCTTGAAGGATGAGATTGCCAGTTTGAAACGCAAAGTGGGCGATCACTCCATCTTGTCCGGTCCTGCTGTCGCAATGGCCACTGAGACCATTCACATGCCCAAAAAAGAGAGCACGCCTTCCGCCGAGACTGTGCCTGCAGTCAAGGAAGATGCCATTGCCAAGAGCGACATTCATCTGCCTGCCACGGCGTCTCAGCCGGACGTGTCGCCAGTGGAACCCATTGTCCCGGAGAGTGTCCTGACGAAGGTGTCACCACCCGCATCAACATCAGAGCCGTCTGCCGAACCCGCCACAGACAGCATCACACCTTCCGCTTCCGAACTACAGCCGCCTGCGCCGCACGCATCACCGCTCGCTGCCATCATTTCCGCGCCGCACGCCAAAGAAGAATCGGAGACCGGCGTGGATGCGCCTGCCGCAAATGGAGGCCTGGTGCTTGCCGACACCCTGCCATCATTGACCGAACTCCTGCTACCTGCCCTGCCTGAACTGGATGTGCCGCCCCAGCTCGAACTTAAGCTCGAACCCCAGCCCAATTCCGAACTCGATCCCAAGCTCGGCCTCGTTTACAAGACCCAGCCTGAAAACGTGGACAACCTCACCGAGATTGAAGGCATCTCCTTGGTGCTCGCGCAGCGTCTCCACGATATCGGCATCTACACCCATGCGCAGATTGCCGCCTGGGATGAAGATCGCGTCAAAGAGTTCTCCGCCCGCCTAGCCTTCAAAGACCGCATTTACCGTGAACGCTGGGTGGAGCAGGCCAGGAAGCTGGTGACCACGCCGGTCACCGTCTGAGTCAGCTCTGAATCCGCAGGTGACACGCAGTCACTTCGCAACCGCCGCCGCATCGCTGGGTTGGATGCGCTCATGATCACGCGCCTTTCTTTGCTTGTACTGCTGTCTTCCTCTCTCACCGCCAGCGCCGCCGACTGGGCACGTTTTCGCGGTCCCAATGGCAGTGGCATCGCGCCGGACGACAAGCCGGTGCCGGTGGAATGGAGCGCCACGAAAAACCTCAAGTGGCAGACCTCTTTGCCCGGCCCGGGTTCTTCCAGCCCCATCGTCGTGGGTGACCGTGTCTTCGTCACCTGCTGGAGCGGCTACGCCACCGATGGCCAGCAGGGCACGGGCGAAATCACCGCGCTGATGCGCCATCTCATCTGCGTGGATCGCACCACCGGCAAAATCCTATGGGACCGCTCCGTGCCCGCCAAGCAGCCCGAGGAACGATACGGCGGCATGTTTGCGCAAAACGGCTACGCCAGCCACACGCCCGTCTCGGATGGGAAGAGCGTCTTCGCATTCTTCGGCAAGTCCGGTGTCCACGCCTTTGATCTCGAAGGCAAGCCCCTCTGGCAGGCCGACGTGGGCGACTGGGACGACCGCCGTGGCTGGGGCACAGCCTCCAGTCCGATCCTGCATGGCGATGTGTTGATCGTCCCCGCACTGGTGGAAAGCCAGGCGCTGTTTGGATTCGATAAAACCACCGGCAAACAATTGTGGAAAGCCCCTTCCGAAGGCTTCGCCAGCACTTGGGGTACACCCATCGTTGTCGAAGTCGAAGGCCGCGCCGATCTCGCCATCGCCGTGCCGAGCGAGGTTTGGGGCTTCAATCCCGACACCGGCAAACTGCGCTGGTATGCCACCGGACTGCAGAGCGACTCCGTCTGCAACAGCGTCGTCACCGACGGCAGCGCTGTCTTCGCCATGAGCGAGCGCGGCGGCGGCTCCGTCGCCATCAAGGCCGGCGGCAAAGGCGATGTCAGCGCCACCCACACTCTCTGGACCGGCTCCAACGGCTCACGCATCGCCACCCCCATCCTCTGGGAAAACCGCCTTTACTGGATCAGCGGTTCCATCGCCACCTGTCGCGATGCCAAAACCGGAGCCGAAGTCTACAGCGAACGCATCGAATCCACCGGCAGCGCCACCGCAGCCGCCCCACCTCAAGGCGGCAATCAGGGCTTTGGTGGCGGCGGCGGACGTCGCGGTGGTGGTGGCATGGGAGGTGGCGACTACGCCTCACCCGTCGCTGCCAACGGCCACCTCTACCACGTCAGCCGTCGCGGTGAAGTCCTCGTCATCAAACTCGGCCCCAAGTTCGAAGTCATCTCCCGCAACAAAATCGAAGGCGACACCTCCGACCACAGCGCCACTCCCGCTATCAGCAATGGGCAGTTGTTCCTGCGGTCGGCGAAGGTGTTGTATTGCATCGGGGAGTGAATGCTGAGGAGGATCAGCGAGATGAATTTTGCGATTGGCTGTCGAGTGTTCGGTCTTGCTGAGGAATGCTGTTTTCGTTAAAACGGGGCATGGTTCCGCCGACATTGAACTCAAACTGCGCTCCGCCTTACGCATGAGCCTGCGTTTTCTGCCATGGCTCTTAATGGCCTGTACACTGTCGGCCCAAGATCTCACTTCAGTCCTCACACCAGACCTTGCCGACGGCTTCGATTTTCCCGTCGGTGGAGCGGACGCATCGGCGGGCTACAAAGATCTGGCCACCAAACGCTGGCATAAAAAATGGAGCGTGAGTGAGACCGTCATCGACGCGCTTGGGCTTGAGGCTTACGAAACATGGAATGGCAGCGGCGGTGGTGACACGGATGCAAACCAACCTGTTTACACATTGGCTGCTGGTACGGTGACCGATGTAAAAGACGGCGAGATTTGGATGGAGCACCGCTTCCTCGAAAATGGACAACCCCAGCACGTCCTCATTGGCTATGCAGGTATCCACGCCTGCAATCTCAAACGTGGTGACACAGTGAAGCGGCGGCAACGCATCGCTCAGATCGCTCCTAGTTTGAATGGCAATCACGCACAACTCACCGTCACGTTGCGACATCTGCTTTACGCCGAGGCAGCCACTTGGCCGCAGGGCGTTTCCACTTTCATTCGTGGCCATACGCGTCTGCTCGTGCCTGCGAAGGAGGAGCGCATTCTCATCGCGGTGAAGCATGCTTACCAACTGCACATCTGCGAGAAAGGACAAATCAAGCACACACTGCCCATCGCTCTAGGGCAGGACGGCAGGCAGCGCAAGATGACCGACGGCGACAACCGCACACCTGTGGGCGAATACCGGATCACGCAGAAGGCCAGGGGACCATTCGAGGGCGACTACGGCGCTTATCTCGGCGCTGCATGGTTGAGGTTGAATTATCCGAACGCCAACGATGCCCGGACAGCATTGATCGAAAAGCGCATCACCAAGAAAGAGCACGATCGTATTACGGCGGCGGTGCAGCATGGCTTGTTAGCTCCGACCGATACTTCGCTCGGCGGCGGTATCGGCATTCATGGCTGGATCAGCGACTGGCCCGACGGTAAACACCATCTCACATGGGGGTGCTTGAGCCTGCGAAAGGCCGACCTGCTCCAGATTCACGATTGGGTGAAAAAAGGGACGCGAGTTTTGATCCTGCCGTGATCGATCTACCGCCACTCATGCTTCGGATACCTTCCGCGCAACTGAGCCTTCACTGCCGGATACCCCTCGCGCCAGAATCGACCGATGTCTCCCGTCGTTTGAATCGGGCGCTGTGCGGGTGAGAGGAGATGCACTGTCACGCTGATGCGCCCCGCTGCGACTTTTGGGTTTTCGTTCACATCATACATGTGCTGGAGCACGGCGCTGACGCTGGGGGGCTGCTTCTCGTCATAGACGATGCGGGCGGTCTTGCCGTTTTTGAGGGGGTAGCGTTCGGGGGCGTATTTGTCGAGCATGTCGCGCTGCGAGTGGCTGAGCCATTGGTGCAGGGCAGGGAAGATGTCTTTGTCCTTGAGCTGGCGGTAGGCGATGCAGCCGGTGCAGACTTGCTCGATGATCAGGTGGCGATCCTCTTCACCGATGGCGGGAATTTCGAGATCGGGCATCCATTTGGAAAGGCAGTTCACACGGGTGATCCATTGCTCGACCTTGTCGTTCCAGTTGGTGAGTTGCAGACGTCCGGCGATGACTTCGGCGGCGAGCAGGCTGGCGGCGGTGGATTCATCGGGTTCGCCGCGCTCGCGGCTGCTGAGCACAAGGCTGCGGAAGCGCACTTCCTCCAGATTCATCACGCGGCGGTTCACAGCGTCATAGGCGGCGCGGGAGGCGGTGGTGAAGTCTGCGGGGAAGAGTTCGCGCAGCCACTCCTCTTCAATGCGGGTACAGTTGTTGAGCTGCACGGTGAGGGCCTTGCCCTGCACCTCGACGATCTCGGCGGCGACGATGAGGCGCGGCGGACGGATGTGTGCGTCTTTGCCAAGGTGGCCGCTGTAACCACCGGCCAGCCGGTAGATGCGGCTGCCGGTGCTGGTCTCCACGCCGAGGTGATCGCTGAACGCAGCGAGCAGCATTTTCGCCAGCGCGGTGGGATCGGCGACTTCGTCGTTGATCGGCAGGATGGAGCGTTTTGCGAGCTGGAGGAATTGATCGGCGCTGCGGGCGGCCTCGCGTGAGGCATTGGCGTGAATGCCATAGCGGGCGCAGTCATCGGGGTTGAAGTTCGTGGCCTCGGCTCGGGCAAAGGCGCGTAGGATGGCCTGGAATTCGGTCACATCATCGTGCTCCCACAGGTCTTCGTTTTTGTGCGTTGCGTTGTTTTTGCCGACGAGCAAAATGTCGCGCCCCTGTGCCGCAGCAGCGCACAGCGTGGCCTCGCGCAAGCACCCATACTGCGCGGCGGCGAGCAGCATGCGCGCAAAACGCGGGTGCAAAGGGAAGCGGCTCATTTGCCGGCCAAGCGTGGTGATGCGGCCTTCGTGATCGAGCGCGCCGAGATCGTGCAGCAGATTCTCTGCACGTGACATCGAGGCGGGCGTCGGCGCTTCAAACCAATCAAACGGCTCGCGTGAAAGGACGCGCAGTGCCAGCATGGCTTCGCTCAAATCAAGACGCTGCACTTCGGGAAGTTCGCTTTCCGGGCGCAGCAGATGATCGCGTTGCGTCCACAGGCGCACGGCGATGCCGGGGCCAAGGCGGCCCGCACGTCCGGCACGCTGCTCAGCGGAGGCACGGCTGATTTTCTGCACGGTGAGGGTGTTGATGCCACGGCGCGGATCATACGAAGCCGTGCGCGCCTGACCGCCATCCACCACGGCGCGCACCCCTTCGATGGTGAGGGATGTTTCCGCCACGTTCGTGCTGACGATGATCTTCGGCTGCTCGCCGGGCGTGACGGCGGCGTCCTGATCCTGCGGCGTTAGCTCGCCATGCAGCGGCACCACGCGGCGGCCACGCGCAAAGCTGCGGCCCTGAATGGCGGCGATGGTCTTGCGGATTTCATGACCGCCGGGCATGAAGACGAGCATGTCGCCGCTAAAACCAGGAGAAAGCGCGAGATCTTCGCAGGCGCGTGCGGCCTGATCCCAGATCGGTTCCGGGTAGCCGGTCTTGAGCTGCAGCGGGGCCTGATAGCGTACCTCCACGGGGAAGGTGCGGCCTTCGGATTCGAGCAGCTTGCACGGCTGCATGAAATCCACCAGCGGCCCCGGCACCAGCGTGGCGGACATGACGATGATCTTCAAATCCGGCCGCCGCGTGCGCTGCAGCTGCCGTGCAAAGGCGAGCACGAGATCGCCATCCAGATGCCGCTCATGGAATTCATCGATGCAGATGCAGCCCACGCGTTCGAGCTGCGGATCTTCGAGCATCTGCCGCAGCATCACGCCCTCCGTCACATAGCTCAGCCGCGTTTCCTTGCTGGTGATGTTTTCAAACCGCACCTGATAGCCCACCTCGTCACCAAGGCGGGCATTGCGCTCACGCGCGACGCGTTGTGCCAGCATGCGCGCGGCGATACGGCGTGGCTGCAGCACGATGCAGCGTTTGCCCTCGGCCAGTAGGCCGGAGTCGAGAACGAATTGCGGGATCTGCGTGGATTTGCCCGAACCCGTGGGCGCTTTGATCAGCAGATTCGGCAGCGCCGGATCCAGCAGAGCGGCGGTGAAGGTCTGGCGGAGTTCGAAGATGGGAAGCATGAAGAAATGACGAGTGCGAAAGGCAGCATGCCGAATTCAGCATCTCGGTCGAGTCATTCATCACTTCTTTCCTTTTTCAGCCGCCAGGAAAGCCTGGCGCTCGCCCACCAGCACGCCCCCCCAGGCGCGTAGTTTTTCAAAGCCCAGGAGGAAGACACCCACGGCGGCGATGGATGCAGCAAGGCCACCGAGGCCGAGTGCGGTGCGCTCTGTGTAGCAGGTCCAGAAGAACTGACCGACGCAGAGGACAGCGACGAAGAGGAGCGTGGGCTTGCGGCCGATGAGATCGACCATGAAGGCGCCGAGCGGTGCGCCGAGCGCCACGACGGGGGCTGCTGCGAGCCAGTTCTCATAGACGCCGGGCTGCATGCCGGTGGTGGCGTTCTTGATGATGATGCCAAGCACGGACGTGAAGGCCATGATGAGCACTGAGGTGGGGATGGCGATCTTCAAATCGGCACGGCAGAGCAGCACCAGCAGCGCGTAGAGCACCATGTCGATGCCCACGCCGGTGACAGCCGCGACGGTGGCGGCGGAGAACACGCCCATGGCCAGTCCCACACGAAAATCCCAGCGCTCGTCGAACTCCGTCATGCCATCGTGCGAGGCGATCTCGCCAATGCGGTAGAGATGCAGCACACCAAAGCTGGCCCAGACGACGGCGAAAACGAGCTTGATCCACAGCCCCGGAATGTACGGAGCGATCCAGAAGATCCCGGCGGGCAGTCCGATCACGGTGCCGACCATCGCGCCTTTCAGCATGGACCACGCCAGCGGCTGGCGGCGGCAGAGGATGAAGATGCTCGCGCTCGTCATGCCGATGGACTGCACGGCAAAGCTGAAGTCGCGCCCAAGGGCAGGGGAAAGACCGAAGAGCAGCACGAGGATGGGGAAGCCCACCGTGCCACCCCCCATGGGGGTGGAGCCTGCCACATAGCTTCCCATCGCCATCGACAAAGCGATGGGCCAGTGCTCGGTGACGGCTTCCCAGCGGTCATGGCCAAACACCAGCCAGGACCACACGGCGTAAAAGCCGAAGAGCCAGAGAAACCAGATCCATAGATGTTGTTTGCGGGGAGCTTGGATGGACATGTGCGGCCTCATACGTCGGGCTGATCCGTAACGGAAATAGATTTTCGCTATAGCTTTGATGCCGGTTCGGTATGATGGCTGCCGATCATGGAACTGCGGCTCCTATAGAGCCTGCGCTGCACTTCAGCGTGGGGGAACGAGCTTCTTCAGGTCGTCAGGCAGCCAGGCGCGAAGCATCGGCCCCGTGGTGGCCGTGGTGACCAGGCACATGATGATGAACATGGTGAAGAGCTTGTCATTCAGCAGGCCAAGATCCTTGCCGACGCTGATTGCGATGAGGCCCATGAGGGCGCGTGTGTTCATCAATGCCCCAATTGACAGCCCCTCGCGCCAGCTCGCTCCGGCCCAGCGTGCCCCGAGTGTGCAGCCCCCCAGCTTGCCAATGATGGCGATGGCGGAAACGAAGAAACAGCCGATCCACGCGGTGGCGTTGTCAAAGGAACCGATCTTGGTGTTGAGGCCGGTATTGGTAAAGAAAATGGGAACCAAGGTTACGATGACGAAATCGGCGAAACGCTCGCGCCATGCCTTCACCAGCGTGGGCTCCGAATGCAGCGCCACGCCGAGCGCGAAGGCGCCAAAGATGGCGAAGATGCCGAGCTTGCTGGTGATCAGTGCGGAAATGAAGAGTGTGCAGAAGAGCAGCACCAGAAAGCCCGGGGTGAAGGTCTCCGTCTGATGCACCGCGCATTGTCTGCGCCAGAGCCGGATGATAAACGGACCGACGACCTTCATCAGCACGACAAAATAGAGAACGATAAGCGCTGTCTGGCCCAGGAAAGGCAGCCATGAAAAATGATCCCCCTGTTTGATGATGGCCGTGGAGACGCCCAGAAAAATCCAGCCCACGGCATCATCGATGGCGGCGGCGCTGATGGCCGTGGCCCCCAGGGCGGTGCGCTCCAGTTTCATCTCCAGCAGTATCCGGCCCATGATCGGCAGCGCGGAAATGGCCAAGGCAATGCAGACAAAAAGCTGAAAGCCGAAAAAAGGAAGATCCGGCGCGAAGGTGCGGTGCAGCCATGGCCCGATGAGCAGCCCGCCAGCCAGCGGTGCCAGGATGCCCATGAGGGAGGAGGAGAAGACCACCCTGGACTTGTGGCGAAGGTGAGAAAAATCGAACTCCATGCCCACCTGAAACAGCATCAGCAGCAGGCCGATTTTTGCCAGCAAGGCGAGTGGGCCCTTGATTTCATCGGGAAAAATGAAGGTGACAAAATCGGGTGCAAACAGACCGATGAACGAAGGCCCCAGCAGCAGGCCGGCGGCGATTTCGCCCACGGCGGGCGGCTGGCCGACGCGGCGGCACAGTCGGCCCACCAGCCACGCGGCGGCGATGATGATGATCCAGCTGACCAGGACCAGCTTGAGAGTTTCTTCGATTTTGGCAGGGTTCATGTGGGCGGACTCATGCGCCAGCCGCTTCAGTAACGAAAATAGACTTTTGCTATGGCTTTGATGCCGGTTCGGTATAATGGCTGCCGATCATGGAACTGCGTCATCTGCGATATTTTCAAGCCGTGGCCGAGGAGTTGAGCTTCTCGCGCGCAGCGCGTCGGCTCCGCATCGCCCAGCCTGCACTCAGCCGTGCGGTGCAGGAAATGGAGCGCGAACTGGGCGCACAGCTGATCGAGCGTGAGCGGCGTTCGCCACGGCTGACTCCGGCCGGGGCCGTGCTGCTGCATGAGACGGGCTTGATTCTCGAACGCCTGGACGATGCCCTGCGCCGCGTGCGCCGAACTGCCAAGGGGGAGGAAGGTGAGCTGCGGCTCGGCTACATCGGCCCGCCCACACGTCCGTTTATGGCGCGGCTGCTCAAAGAATATGGCAAACGCTTCCCGCGTGTGACGGTGATCCTTGAAGAGCGCACCCCGGAGCGCGTGTGGGAAATGGTATCAAAGGGCCGCTTGTCGGTCGGTTTGACCCGCCCCGTGTTTGCGCATGATGCTCTCGGTTTGCAGACGCTGTTGCTCCGGGAGGAAAAATTCTGCGCCGCCGTGCCTCTCGATCATCCCTGGGCGAAGCTGAACTCGCTGAATTGGAAGAAGCTCGCGGGAGAGCCGCTTATCCTTCTGGCGCGGCGGGAGGGGGCAGGTTCCCATGACGCCATCCATGCCTCCTTTGAGGAAGCGGGTTTCGCCCCGCGCGTGAAGCACACGCCAAGTCTGATCGGCACGGTCTTGCAATACGTCGAGGCGGGTGCCGGCATCGGTGTCGTGCCCGAAAGCACGGCGAACAAGAGCCTCGTTCTCATCCCGCTCAAGCCGCAGCAGACCATCCCGCTGGTGATGGTGTGGGCCAAGGAAGGGGATGATCCGGCGGTGCTGGCCTTTCGGGATCTGGTGAAAGAATGGTTAAAAGCAGGGGAACTGTGGGGGTAGGGGACTGAAATCGTCCTCGTCCTCCTACTCGTCCTCGTCCTCGTCCTCCTACTCGAACTCGTCCTCGATCACCGCGTGTCTTCGCGAATCAAGGGCGTAAGGTGATCAATGCAATCGCTTGCAAGACTTGACCCTGCAGGATCGAGAAAAAGCCACATGCAGGTGCCTCGGTGGCTTCATTTGAAGCGGCGTACAATGATCGAGGACGAGTAGGAGTAGGAGGACGAGTAGGATTGGCGGGCCTGAGAGCCCCCTGAAAAGCGTTGCACCACAGGCCTGCTGGTGCTCCTTTCGCGCCCCCCTCGCCGGTGGCAATCCAGTCATTCGGCACACCTCATACCCCTCAATCGTCCCACCTACCATGTCCACCGACGCCAAGAACTCTATCGCGCAAATGGAGAAGATCGTTTCCCTCTGCAAGCGCCGCGGCTTCATCTATCAAAGCAGCGAAATCTACGGCGGCTGCGGCGGCGTGTGGGACTACGGCCCGCTGGGTGCCGAACTGAAGCGCAATCTGCGCAGCGCCTGGTGGAACACCATGACCCGCGAGCGCGAAGACGTCTTGGGCCTCGACGCCAGCATTCTCATGAACCCGGCCATCTGGAAGGCCAGCGGCCACGTGGACACCTTTGCCGACCTCATGCGTGAGTGCTCGCTGACGAACAAGCGCGTGCGTGCGGACCATGTGGAGCCGCAGGACGGCGTGGTCATGAAATACAGCGGTGCCACTTCTCCTACCGGCTGGCGCTGGGACCGCGTGGTGTCCGCCTTGATGAAGAATGGCGAGCACATCGAAAGCTTCCGCAAACGCATCCGCGCTTTGATTGCTCAGAACGCCGGTGAATCCGCAGGCAAGCCCGAGGAAATCGAACTGCTCAATGAAGAGAAGATCGACGCCGTGAATGGCAGTGTCGATTTCCACCCGGAAACCGGCGGTGCTCTTGGCGAGGCGCGTCCCTTCAATCTCATGCTCAAGACCTACCTCGGCCCAACAGCGACCGAGGCTGACGTGACCTACCTGCGCCCGGAAACCGCACAGGCTATCTTCGCGCAGTTCAAGAACGTCTTCGACTCCAGCCGCGTCAAGGTGCCCTTCGGCATCGGCCAGATCGGCAAGGCCTTCCGCAACGAGGTCACACCGAAAAACTTCACTTTCCGCAGCCGCGAGTTTGAGCAGATGGAACTCGAGTTCTTCATCAAGCCTGACGAAGCCGTCGAGATCATCAGCGGCGAAGTCGCCCCGTGGGTCGAAGGCGCAGACCTCACTGAGCCGAAGCCCAACTGGGGCTGGCAGATGTGGCACCGTTACTGGGTCGATCAGCGCACCAAATTCTACGAAGGCATCGGCCTCGGCGACGTGCTGGAATACTACTGGCAGACCTCCGACGACCTCGCCCATTACGCCCGCGCTTGCGTGGACATCCTCTGCGAATTCCCCTTCGGCACGGAAGAACTCGAAGGCATCGCCGCCCGTGGTGACTTCGATTTGTCTGCACATCAAAACGCCAGCACGAAGTCCCAGGAAATCTTCGACGAAGAACTCAAGACCGCCGCTTCGAAGCTCACTGACGAGCAGAAGGAAGGACTCATCCAGAAGCGTCTCGCCGCAGAAGCCGCCAAGACCAAGGGCGCGCCGATGACCGAAGCGGCTGTGCGTGCATGGTTCGAGCGCCTCTTCAAAGGCAGCTACGTGCCTCACGTTATCGAACCTTCCGCTGGTCTTGATCGCATGGCGCTTGCCGTGCTCGCCAAGGCTTTCTCCGAAACCGAAAAGGTGGATGAGAAGGGCAAGAAGGAGATCATCACCGTCCTGCACTTGCATCCTCGTGTCGCCCCGATCAAGGTCGGCGTCTTCCCGCTGCTCAAGAACAAGCCCGAGCTCGTCGCCAAGGCGCGCGAAGTCTATGCGCTGCTCAAGAAGCACATGAACTGCTTCTATGACGAGACCGCCTCAATCGGCCGCCGCTACGCCCGTCAGGACGAAGTCGGCACGCCCTTCGGCGTGACCATCGACTTCGACTCCCTCGGCGAAAAAGGCCCCGAATTGCTGGATACTGTGACCCTGCGCCACCGTGACAGCGGCGAACAGGAACGCGTGAAGATCAGCGATCTCCTCGGCAAGCTGTTGCCACTTGTGTCGTAAGCCAGCTCAAGGATGGGGATCATCTTGATCCCCCAGTTTGAAAGCGCCTCGTGGAGGGATCAAGTTGATCCCTATCTTCGAGCGACCGCTTTACTTTGCCTGGATGGCCGCCCCCACGAGCTCAGCGATGCGTTTGGCTCCTTCTCCGTTCGGGTGTACGGTGTCAGGAAACCAAGGCTTGTTTTCCAGCAGCGGCGTGTGCAGATCGATCAACCCGATGCCGGCCATTTGCGCAGCTTGCTTGATTGCCGGGATGACCTCGTCACGGATCACATCTTCTGTGATGCCCCAGTTGCCAGGAAAAGCGGGTGCCGGCAGGCAGGCGTAGACCTTGGGGTGGTTAGGCAGCGCCTGAAACTCTTTGATCATGGCCACGTAGTCGCCGACAAACTCGTTTTTATGGCCGGCCCAGATGGCTGTCTTGGAGTCGTTGGTGCCTAGAGCAATGATGACGATGTTTGGATTGGAGTCGAGTGCAGGGTGATGATCGAATGGGTCCGCTTTTCTCAGCATCGTGCGTCCGCCCACACCGAAGTTTTGGACGTTCCAACCCGCGCCGAGAACCTCCTGCAACTTCGCTGGGTAGCTCTCTTGCTTTGGATTTTGAGTGCCAACGCCTTCGATGATGCTGTCACCCACACACGCCACGCGGATGGGATCTGCTGCACTGCTTTCCCTCGGTAAATAGAAAACGGCGAGAACGAAGAAAATGGCGGTGGAGCAAAGTCGATTCATTGTGTTTGGAGATACTGCGATCCGGGCGATTTGCACACAACACATTGGTTCGTTTGTAAAAGCAGCGCCGAGCCAATAGTTCTTCGGTGTCTTTCCTTATGGTGCGCCGCCATCGCCTGGTCTCTTTTCCGCGCCTGATATTCTGCAAACACCTCACCCAAACACCTTCGTCACCACCTTCGGATTCTCCACACCCGTCAGCCGCTGGTCCAGGCCTTGAAACTTGAAGGTCAGCCGCTCATGATCCAATCCCGCTGCAGCCAGGATCGTCGCATGCAGGTCATGCACGCTGACTTTATCCACAGCGGCCTTGAAGCCGATCTCGTCGCTCTCGCCGTGGTGGTAGCCGCCTTTGACGCCGCCGCCGCACATCCACACGGTGAACGCATGCGGATTGTGATCACGCCCCGGCTTCGCGGCCTTTTGTGAAATGGGCAGGCGACCGAATTCACCGCCCCAGATGATGAGCGTTTGGTCCAGCAGCCCACGCTGCTCGAGATCGGCGATAAGCGCCGCCACCGGTTGATCGCTCTCAAGCGCAAAGCCGCGATGATTCCCCGCGATGTCATTGTGCCCGTCCCAGCTCTGCTGGTTCTCCATGCCGCCCGAGTAGATCTGGATGAAGCGCACGCCGCGCTCCACCATGCGCCGCGCCGTGAGGCACTGCGCGGCGAAGTGGCCGCAGTGCTTCTCGTTCAAACCGTAGAGCTTCTGGATGTGCTCCGGCTCGTTCTTCACATCAAAGGCCTCCGGTGCGGCGGTCTGCATGCGGTAGGCCAGTTCGAAGCTCTCGATGCGTGCATTCAGCTCGCTCTCGATGGGCGACTCCGCCAGCGCGTTCCGATTCAACTGCGCCAGCAGATCCAGCTGCGCACGCTGCCGCTTCGTCGTCAGCGAAGCCGGCACCGCCAAGTTCTCAATCGGTGCGCCCTTCGGCTTCAGCCAGGTGCCCTGGTAGATGCTCGGTAGAAATCCCGCACCCCAATTCGCCGCGCTCCCTTTGGGCAGGCCACGATTCAGCGGATCACTCATCACCACAAACGAGGGCAGTGAATCGCTCTCGCTGCCCAGGCCGTAGTTCACCCACGAGCCCACGCATGGGTAGCCCATGCGCGTGGCACCCGTGTTCATCATGAAGAGCGCGGGCGAGTGATTATTTGAGCCCGTCCAGCACGAGTGGATGAAGCACATCTTGTCCACGTGCATCGCCGTCTTCGGGAAAATTTCGCTCGCCCAGGTGCCGCTTTGCCCATGCTGCTCCCACTCAAACGGCGATGCCATCAGCGGTCCCACCGAGCCGGGGAAAAAGCCCGTCTTCGGGTCAAAGCCATCCAGTGCCTTGCCATCGCGCTTCTTCAGCTCCGGCTTGTAGTCCCACGTATCCACCTGCGAAGGCCCGCCATTGGTGAAAATCCAGATGATCGACTTCGCTTTGCCAAGGTGCATCGGCTGCTTCGGCGCAAAGGGATTCAGCGCACCCGCCGCGCGGCTCTCGCGATCCAGCAGCGCCGCCGCTGCCAGCATGCCAAATCCGCCGCCAGCGCGCTGCAGGAGGTGACGGCGGGAAAGGGGAGTGGTCGTGTTCATCTTGTCAGTCATCCAGGGTTCAGTTCACATACACCATTTCATTCAGGCTCAGCAGCACCTGGCAGTAGTCTGCTGCAGTGGCGCCGCTCTGCATGAAGGCAAGCCCTTGGGCCAGCTCATTCGCTTTGGGCGCACGATGAAAGCAGATGGTATAAGCACGCAGGATCTGCTGCTTTACATCGCCCGCAGTTGCGATGCGTTTGGCCAGCCCCTCCGCCCACGAGCGCGCCTGCGGGCTGTTCATGAGGATCAGTGCCTGCGGTGCCACCGTGGTCGTCGGCCGGCTGCCCTGGCTCACCAGCGGCTCCGGCAGATCAAAGGCCACCATGCTGCCCATCAGCAGGCTGCGCTTGATGGTGAAGTAAATGCTGCGCCGCTTGCTGTTCTCATCGCGCGTCCCTGGGCCAAACATCGTCTCATCCAGCGTGCCGCTCACCGCCAGCATGGAGTCACGGATCGCCTCGGCCTCCAGGCGCTGCGGCACGCGCCGCATGCACAGCGCATTGGCCGGATCTGCCGCCTCCTTTTCCGCGCTGCGCTGCGTGCTTTGCCGGTACGCCTGCGAGTTCACAATTAGACGATGCAGCGGCTTCAATTGCCAGCCATTCGCGATGAGCCTTCCCGCCAGCCAGTCGAGCAGCTCCGGCTGCGTGGGTGGCGTGCCCGTCTTGCCAAAATCATTCGGCGTCGCCACGATGCCGGTGCCAAAGTGGTGCTGCCACAGTCGATTCACAATCACGCGCGCCAGCAGCGCCCCCGCGCCATGATTCACATCTGTGATCCAGTTGGAAAGCGTGCGCCTGCGCCCCGAAAACTTCGCCCCCGCCGGCGGCTGCCACTGCCAGCGCTTCGCATCGCCAGGCGCCGAGAGCGCCTGCAAAAAGCCCTGCTGCGCCTCGCCATCCTTCATGTCCGTGCTGCCGCGTTTGAGGAAGTACGTCTTGTCAAAAAACGGCCCGCCCTGCGTGTGCATCACGATGGGGTCGTAGCCTTCGCCGCAGATCATCATGCGCGTG